>NZ_JAJCYB010000044.1 GCF_029263155.1 Pseudonocardia sp. | reverse complement strand
CATCACGGCTCGCCCAGCAGCAGCTACCCAGCCAGGCGTTTCTCTAGGCGTTTCTCGGTTCGACAGCCACCCGCACCGCCCTGACCTGCAGCCTCACCCGCCCAGGATCTCCAGACCGGCCGAATTACGCGGAACGCGGGCTCGCGTCGGGCGGCTTCGTGATCGCGCGACAGCGCCGTCGCACCCCCGCGACCAACCCCGCCGGTGGGCGAGGCGGTGCCGGGTCCTGGGCCGAGCCATCGCCGCCGGAGGTGACGGCCCGGCCCCGGGCGCCCGCGGATGCGGTTCAGTTGAGCCGCTCGGTGAGGTGGATCTCGACGTCGTCACCGTCGCTCTTGCCGATGGCCCTACGGATGGGGTCGGCCACCGGGAGCTTGTGGGTCCCGTCGCCCAGGGCCATGAACGCCCCGGTGAACGGTTGGCCGTCGACGGTACCGGCGACCTTGACCAGGCCCCGGGTGCCGAAGATCGTCGCTGAGTCGGGTAGCTGGACGCAGGTCCAGGTGTCACCCGGGCGCACCTTGCCCAGCCGAGCGGTGAACGTGATGTCCAGTTCCTCGGGGTTCGCCATGATCGTGGTCCTCCTTCGTGTCGATCAGCGGAACGTCGCGGTGGTCAGCGGGGCTCGCGCGGGTCGTACTCCTCCATGTAGACCACGCCGTTGCCGTCGGGGTCGGTGAAGGAGAACATCGCCGGCACGCCGTCCATGAGGACCAGCTCGGCGTCGTGCAGCGTCACACCGGCGTCACGGAGCGTGTCGTGGGCCCGTCGAGCGTCCGAGGTGCCCAGCCGGATCGCGACCGGGATCTGGCTGTCGGGAGGCAGCAGTACCACGGAGACACTCGAGCCCGGCGGCGCGACCTCGACCATCCGCGCTCCTGGCCAGAGCTGCACATCGGTGCGCAGGTCGCACCCCAGCACCTCGGTATAGAACCTCAGTGCGGCGTTCTGGTCGGACACCGGAACGGACTCACTCAGCACTCTCGTCGTCATCGGCATGCTCATTGGACGCCACAGCGGACCGAAACTCGTCGCCTCGCAAGCAAGGACACCCCCGTCGACGGGACGGCGGCGGATCGGGTCGACGTCGGGGACGAGGCGGGGCGGGCCGACGCCCGGCGCCGGCGGGACACTCCCTCCGGCTTCACGTCGTCGGTCGGGACGCCGCTCGAACCGCGCACGCCCACCCGCACCTCCCACGCCCCGTGCGCCCGGCACGGCCTGCGCCGTGGCCGGCCGCACGACCTGCGCCACGTGCGTCAACCTGCTGCGCACGCTCGGTGTCAGCCCGCGCGTCGTGATGGAGATCGTCGGACACTCGGCCATCGAGATGACCATGAACGTCTACGCGCACGTCTTCCTGGACGGTCAGCGCGCCGCGCTCGCCGTGCTCGACGACCAGCTCACGGGCGGACTGCGATCACCCGCGCTGCTCTCAACGATCGCTGTCAAACGATCTTGCAAGGCATCCTTGCCCTGTCTGACCTGGTCGGGGTGGCGGGATTTGAACCCACGGCCCCTCGCTCCCAAAGCGAGTGCGCTACCAAGCTGCGCCACACCCCGTCCGGGGGAGTGTATGCCGCTTGCCCGAACGGGTTGCAGGCCGACGTCGAGAAAGGGTCGGACGGGCTTGAACGGTGGAGGTCTCACCTGCGTAGCAACGGACGAACCGACACGTATCCCCCGGGAGGAACCGCATGCGAACCACCGTCCGTCGAGTCGCGATCCTGAGCGCGACGACCACCGCCGCGTTCGCCCTGTCCGCAGGGCCCGCCTTCGCTCAGGACACCGAGGTGCCCGAGCCCGACACGTTCACCAGCATGTTCACCACCACGACGACGCCGGACATGGTCGTGAACGCCGACGGGATGGCGGTTCCGGGGCCGGAGGGGGCGACCGGTACCTGGAACTTCCGCATCAACAGCGACCAGGAGATCATCTGCTACGACATCACGGTGGAGGGGATCACCGCCGAGTACGAGAGTCCGGCCCGGACGGCGACCCACATCCACGAGGCGGCGGCCGGCACCTCCGGTCCCCCGCGCATCGTGTTCCCGAACCCCACCGACGCCGGTGACGGAACCCTGACCAGTTCCGGCTGCCTGCAGGGCCCGTTCACGACGGGCGTGGCCCCCGAAGGGACCGACACGGGCGACGGGTTCACCCTGGCCGAGATCGAGTCGGACCCGGCGGGCTACTACGCCGACGTGCACACGGCGGACTTCGTGCCCGGCGCGATGCGTGGGCAGCTCAGCGCCGTGCCGATGGGTGGCGTGGACACCGGTGCCGGTGGCACGGCGGCTGCGGACGGCGAGTGGATGCCGGCCGCGCTCGGCGCGCTGGCCCTGCTCGGTGCGGCGGGCGTCGGCATCACGGCCGTGCGTCGCCGTGCCACGGACTGAGTCGACCGGATCCCGGCGGTCGGTGCTGGCGCAGGCAATCGGGTCCGCGGTAGCCCTGGCTGCGGCCGGGCTGCTGATGTCCGGGCTGGCCACGGCCGGCTCGGAGGGCCACGGACCGGGTCACGGTGGGGGGCACACCGTGGCCGCAGACGGGTCGATGGTCCACGACGGCGTGACCTTCTACGCCGGACCCGTCCCGGACGTCATCCCGGACGACGTCCTCGCCGCCGCCGAACCCACCGCCATCGCCATCCCGGCGATCGGGGTCGGGTCCGAGCTCCTGGACCTGGGCCTGCAGCCCGACGGCAGTGCGGAGGTGCCGGCCGACTACGCCCTCGCCGGCTGGTTCCGGGAAGGCGGCCGCCCCGGGGTGATCGGGCCGACGGTAGTGCTCGGGCACGTCGACTCCCCCGACGGCCCGGCGGTCTTCTACCGCCTGCGTGACCTCGTTCCCGGTGACGTCGTGGAGGTGAGAACCGCGGGAGGTGCCGTCGCCGTCTACTCGGTGGACCGCATCGAGCAGGTGAGCAAGGACGAGTTCCCGACGTTCGAGGTGTTCGGCGCCACGCGCGACGACGTGTTGCGCCTGGTCACCTGCGCGGGGGAGTTCGACCGTGGCGAGCGCAGCTACGAGGACAACCTCGTGGTGCACGCGAGCCGCAGCGCCTGACGGTGCACACTCTTCGGTCGCCGTGCACACGCTCCGAACTGTGCACGGCGACCGGGAGGTGTGCACGGCACGGGATCGGCTAGGCTGCGGAAGTCCGGTTCACCGGACGCTGCGGGCGTAGCTCAATGGTAGAGCCCTAGTCTTCCAAACTAGCTACGCGGGTTCGATTCCCGTCGCCCGCTCTACGTTTGACCTGCAGCTTTGCAGTGTAATTGCCATCTTCACTCGCCCCGCGTGGTGCGAAATGTGGCACGAGTCAACTGGTGGTGCGAACTCGGGATGACTCCTGAGGTCGATGCGTACCGAGGCCGTCGTGCTCGGTCGGGGTTCTATGGTCTAGCGCCCAGGTATAGCGGAAGCTAAACTCGATGCGGTCGAGGAGGGGTCGTGTGGGGGATCTACCTGACCGGCGAGATCGACCGGTGGCTCGATCGACTGGCCGCCGACGACCCGGACAGCCACCGTCAGGCGGTGTACGCGATCGAGGCGTTGGCTGAGAGTGGTCCGAACCTCGGCCGTCCGCTGGTGGACCGGATCAAGGGGTCGTCGCTGCACAACCTGAAGGAGCTGCGTCCGAGGTCTGCGGGTACGACGGAGATGCGGATCTTGTTCGCGCTCGACCCGTGGCGCAGCTCGGTGCTGTTGGTGGCGGGAGACAAGTCCGGTCGGTGGCGCGAGTGGTATCGGCAGGCGATCCCGCGAGACGTATCTGAAGGAACGCACGGCAGAGGTCGAGGAGGGCGGGCTATGAGCACGGTTCGGTGGTCGGAGATCCGGGGCAAGCATGTCGAGGCGATCGGTGAGCAGGACGTCGAGCACGGCAAGACCCGGTTGCTCGCGCAGGTCCGTGCTCATCGTCTGGCCGAGATGCGCAAGCGGCGGGGACTCACCCAGCGTCAGGTCGCGCAGGCGATGGGCGTGACGGTCGGGCGGGTGAGCCAGATCGAGAACGGCGAGCTGGCCGGGATCGACGTACTCGATCGCTACGTCAGCGCGCTCGGCGGCGATCTCCAGCTTGTGGCGAACTTCGGTGATGAGCAGATCAAGGTCGGCTGACGCCGTACGGGCAGCGAGGCCTCGGTCAATTCGGCCGATCGGACGATCATGGTCTGTACTGCACTTCCCGGCCAAGATCGAAGAGCCCGCATACTCCTGCGCGACATCGACCGCGGCCACGCCCCTCGAAGTGCACGACCGGTCACCGCGAGATGCCAGGCGCGACACTGCTCGCTTCGTACCCCGGAGCCTCATGATCGTCGTCCGATGTCCGTGTGCTCCAATCACCGCAGGTCCGTCGCATCCTCGTCGGCGCAGGTGATCAGCAGCTGTGCGGTGTGCGCGATGTGCTGGCGCAGCCGCTCCGCGGCGAGGTCGGGGTCGCGCGCCACAGCGGCGTCCAACAGCCCGCGGTGTTCGGCGCTGATGTCGCGGTCGGGCTCGTGGCCCAGGGAGACCGACCAGCGCCGGTAGAGCTCGGCCTCCGCGCGCAGGGACGCGGCGGTCTGCATCAGCCGCCGGTTGGTGCAGCCGGCGAGCAGGGCGTTGTGGAAGGCCGCGTGCGCGTCCGCCCACTGGTCGGTGACCCGGCGCGGGTCGTCCGGGGCGGTGAAGTGGGCCCGCTCCAGTACATGGTGCGCGCCGATCGCCGTGGCTTCCCACTCCACGTCGCCCTCGACGACCGAGCGGTGCAGCACCAGGGACTCGACCTCGACCCGCGCGCTCGTCAGGTCGGACAGGTCGTCCTGCGAGAGCGGAGCCACCTGGTAGCCCTGGCGGCTCTGCCCGCGGACCAGCCCCTGCGCGGCCAGTCGCGCCAGCGCCTCGCGGGCCACGCCGACGCTCGCGTCGTACTGCTCGCACAGGTCGGGGAACTTCAATCGCTGCCCGGGGCGTAGGTGCCCGTCAAGGATGTCCGACCGCAGCCGGTCGTGCACCAGGTCGGTCCTGGTGCGGCCCGCCGCCCGTCTCACCATGCCATCACAGTAGCTAGATACGATCATTGAAGCAACATTCGAAACTTTCTTGACGCGTCGAATGTGGGCGAGTACACAGGAGTCCATTCCGATTGCAGGAGGTAGGACATGCGGATCGCGAACCTCGCGGGGCGACTGGTGCTGGTGGCCGCCGACGGCTCGGCCGTCGACGTGTACGGGGCGAGCGGCGGCAAGTTCGAGCCGGAGCCGCAGGACGTGTTCGAGGTCTGGGACGAGTTCGCGGGGTGGGCCGCCGGGATGGAGCCGGACGCGATCGAGCCCGCGCACCGCGCGCCGCTCGACGTCACGCTGCTGGGCAGCCCGGCGCCGGAACCGCGGCAGGTGTTCGCGATCGGGCTGAACTACGTCGACCACGCGGGCGAGTCCGGGCTGTCCGTCCCCGAGCAGCCACCGGTGTTCACCAAGTTCGTCACCAGCATCACCGGCCCGACCGGCGACATCACCCTTCCCGCGGGCGACGTCGATTGGGAGGTCGAGCTGGTGGTCGTGATCGGTGCCCGGGCGCACCGGGTTCCGGCCGCCAGGGCCTGGGAACACATGGCCGGCCTCGCGGTCGGCCAGGACCTTTCCGAGCGCCGCCTGCAGCTCACCGGCCCGGCGCCGCAGTTCAGCCTGGGCAAATCGCACCCGGGCTTCGGCCCGATCGGTCCGGTCCTGGTCACTCCCGACGAGCTCGCCGACCGCGACGACCTCGAGCTGGGTTGCCTGATCAACGGGCAGCAGGTGCAGAAGGGCCGGACCCGCGACATGGTCTTCCCGATCGCCGAGCTGGTGCAGCGGCTGTCCGCGGTCACCCCGCTGCTGCCCGGTGACGTCATCTTCACCGGAACCCCCGCCGGGGTCGGCCTGGGCCGTACCCCGCAACGTTTTCTCGCCGACGGCGACGAGCTGGTCAGCTACGTCGACGGTATCGGCGAGATGCGGCACCGCCTCGTCGCCCCGGCCGAGGCCTGAGAGCACACCAGAGAGGAAGGTGGCGACGATGCCGCTGCACCGGCTGGCCTCGATCACCGTCGGCGTGCCGAACGTCGAGGAGACCATCGACTACTACCGGCAGTTCGGGCTCGCGCCCGCCGGGGACGGCTGGCCACCACCGACGGCGGGCGCCAGCTCCGCCTGGTGCCGGCCCCGGCGCGCCGCCTGGTGGAGATCCGGGTCGGTGTCGACGACCCCGATGACCTCGACGCCGCGGCCGCATCGCTGCACAAGCTGGAACTGCCGGTCAGCCGCGAGGGCGGCGCGCTGCTCACCCGGGAACCGGTCGCCGGGTTCCGGGCCGCGTGAGGGGGACCGAAGATGTCAGCCGAACCGGTCCGGCCCGATGACCACCTGCTCAGCCCGGACAACGCGGTGAACGACCGCGGGTGTGGCGCCGGCGACACGCTCATCGTCGCCAGCGCCGATCGGCAGGAGACCCGGCTGCCTGGCCTGGACGTAGTCACCCTGGGTGGCCACCCGATCCACGAACCGATCGTCCGGGCAGGCCCGTCCGTGATGAACACCGAGGCCGAGGTCGGGCACGCCCTCGAGGACGACCAGGTGGGCAGGCCCGGCCTCGACCCCGCGAGCTACGTTCCATACGGGTCGCCGGGCAGGGTGGCCGAGCGGGCTGAGCGGATCGGCGACTGGAGGACGGCGATGAGCAACCTGGAACGCGATCCGGGCGTGCTGGTGTGCGGCGGCCGCGGCGACGTCCCGGCCGAGCCCGTGGTCGAGGTGCTCCCCGGCCGCGAGGTCGTCCTCGGCGAGAGCACCAGGGTGCGTCGGTTGCTGCCCACCCTGGGCAGGCGCCTGATCGGCGCCTGGTGCTTCATCGACCACTACGGGCCCGACGACATCGCCGTCGGGCCGGGGATGCAGGTCCCACCGCACCCGCACATCGGTCTGCAGACCGTGAGCTGGCTGCTCGCCGGCGAGATCCACCACCGCGACAGCACGGGCTGCGACGCGCTGATCCGCCCCGGCGAGCTGGCCCTGATGACCGCCGGCCGGGCGATCGCGCACGCCGAGCAGTCCCCGGTGGCTCATCCCGCCCTGCTGCACGGCGCGCAGCTGTGGGTGGCGCTGCCCGAGGCCGACCGCGGGATCGCGCCCGACTTCACCCACCACACCGCGCTCCCCGTGCTCACCCAGCGCGGGATGACCGCCACCGTGCTGCTGGGCGAGATGGCCGGGGCGCACTCGCCGGGCCGGGTGTTCTCGCCGCTGATCGGGGTCGACCTCGCCCTCGACGCCGGTGCTGACGTGGTGCTGCCGCTGGAACCGGATTTCGAGCACGGCGTCCTCACCGCGACCGGCAGCGCCGATGTCGCCGGCGCCCGACTCGGTCCCGGGGCCCTGCTCTACCTCGGCACCGGCCGCCGCGAGCTGCGGCTGCGCACCAACGCCCCGGCCCGGTTGTTGCTCATGGGTGGTGAACCGTTCGCCGAGGAGATCGTCATGTGGTGGAACTTCCTGGGTTCCAGCGGGGAGGAGGTCGCCGGGGCGCGCGAGGCCTGGGTCGCCGGCGAGCGGTTCGGCACCGTGACCGGCTACGAGGGCGACCCGATGCCGGCCCCGACCATGCCGCGAACGCCGCTGCGGCCACGCGGCCGCACCCGCTGACGTGCCTGCACGGTCGTCCTCGGCGGAGGAGACGGCGAACCCAGCAGCGTCATCACCGGGAGCCGATCGGCATCCGACCACGAGAGGAGGGATGTATGGACGAGCACGCGCACGAGGTGGCTGTGGCCGATGCGCCTGAGCGCTCGCGCTTCGAGATCACCGTCGACGGTGAGCTCGCCGGCTTCGCGGAGTACCGGCTGCGATCGGGCCGGGCGGTGTTCACCCACACCGAGATCGACGACGATCAGCAGGGCCGCGGCCTGGCTGGGCGACTCGCGCAGGCGGCACTCGGGAGAGTCCGGGGCCGGGGGCTCCAGGTGATCCCGCTGTGCCCGTACATCGCGGCCTACATCCGCCGACACCCCGAGTACGTCGAGCTGGTCGACGCCGCGCACCGCGAGCGCGTGTCGTGACCCGTGGCGACGGGGCGCCGACCGCGAGCTCGTCCCCGACCAGCGGGAACGGGTGGCTGCTTCGCCGGTGGCGAGTAGAGGCCGTCGCCGACCGCGGGGTGTCAGCTTGCGAGTAGTTCCCTCAGGACGCCATCGATCCACGTGCGATCGACCGCGCAGTCACCGCTGCCGGCGAAGTGACCCCACACGCCCGGGATGACCCGGACCTCCCCGTGGGGGATGTACTGCGACGCGTACTCCTCGTCCTCCGGCGGGAAGTAGAGGTCCTTCCGGGCGGGCATGGCGATGAGCCGGGCCTTGATCGACCGCAGAGCCCGGACGTGGTCGCCGTCGAACCCGGGGGTCCGGCCGACGTCGCCGTGCTGCCAGGTCCAGAGCATCGACAGCAGGTCGTTGACGTCGCGGCGGTCGAGGAAGTGGCCCTCCCAGTACTGGACGAGGAAGTCCTCGAGCGTCGGGAAGGCCAGGTCGACGCCGAGCCGGTGCGAGTGGCCCATGTCGGTGTAGACGCGGTCCCAGAAGAAGGCCTGGGAGAACCCCCACCCGGCGTACACGCGGCCCGTCCTGCGCAGGTTGTCCTCCGGCTTCGTGTCGTAGAAGCCGCCCTGGAAGCTGTCGCCGCCGGTCAGGGCCGCCTTCACGCCCTCGAGGAAGACGACGTTGTGCTCGCTGGTCTTCGAGGACCCGCAGAACGGGGCGGCGCGCTGCACCATGTCGGGATGGCTGACGGCCCACTGGTAGGTCTGCCCCGCGCCCATCGACCAGCCGGTGACGAGCGCCAGCGTCTCGATCCCGAAGTGCTCGGTGACCAGCCTGTGCTGTGCCTCGACCTGGTCGTGGAACGTGACGTGCGGGAAGTTCGCCCGGTCGTGCGGGGGCGCCGTGTTGCTCGGCGAGCTCGAGAGCCCGTTGCCGAGCATGTTCGGGATGATGATGAAGTACTTGCGGGGGTCGAGGGCCATGTCCTCGCCGATCAGCCACTCGTTGTCCCAGTGGAAGCCCGAGTACCACGTCGGATAGACGATCGCGTTGCTCTTGTCGGCGTTCAGCTCGCCGAACGTCTTGTAGGCGAGCTTCGCGTCCTTGAGCGTGTCGCCCTGCTGGAGCGCGAAGTCACCGAGATCGAAGGTCTGGTAGTCCTGCACGAAATCTGCGGCCATCGGGGACGCCCCTTCGGTCCGAACGGAAATATTTCCCACGGCGACCGTAACGAGCCGTCCGGGTCGCGTCCAGGTGTCCCCCGCAGAGGTCGAGGACGACGGGCGATGGGCGATGGGCGATGGGCGCGGTGCTGATCAGCAGGTCTTCCGGCCCGGGCGCCATCGCTCGCGCGACGGCATCGGATGCGCCGACGCCCTCGAGAACCTGCTGGCCGCCGCGGACACCGCGATGTACCTGGACAAGCAGTACGCGGACGGCCGAGGGCCGCGGGACCCGTCGGGGCCCTGACCCCGGCCGTGGCGCCTCAGGTCCCGCAGTAGGTGACGTGCGGCGCACCACCCGCGGGCGCCGGCCCGGTGTGGGCCTCCAGGCCGGGGCGCTGCTCGTAGGGGCGGGAGACGGCGTCGAGCAGCTCGTGGAACGGGGCGAGGTCGCCCCCGGTCGCGGCGGTGAGCGCGTCCTCCACACGGTGGTTGCGGGGGACGTAGAGCGGGTTGACCCGGTCCATCGACGCGGCGACGGCGACGGGGTCCGCGGGCAGCGACGCCGCGCGCCGCGCCGCCCAGGCGTCGAAGGGCTCCGGCTCGGCGAACAGCGACCGCGCGGTGCCCGCGGCCAGAGCCCGGAAGAAGCCCGTGTAGTCGACCCGCTGGGCGTGCAGCAGCTCCAGCAGGTCCGCGGCCAGCTCCCGGTCCGGTGCCGCGAGCCCGAGCTTCGCCGCCATGCCCTCGTCGAGGTGGGCCTGGTGGACGTCGGTGAACTCGCCCAGCACGGCGGTGGCGGCGGCCACCGCGGCGTCGGTGTCGTCGTCGATGAGCGGGAGGATGCTCTCGGCGAGCCGGGCGAGGTTCCACTGCACGATCGCGGGCTGGTTGCCGTAGGCGTAGCGGCGCCCGTGGTCGATCGAGCTGAACACCGTGGCCGGGTCGTAGGCGTCCATGAACGCGCACGGGCCGTAGTCGATCGTCTCGCCGGAGATCGTCGTGTTGTCGGTGTTCAGCACGCCGTGCACGAAGCCGACGAGCATCCACCGGGCCACCAGCTCGGCCTGGGCGTGCACCACGCGGCGGAAGAACTCCAGGGGGGAGGCGCCCGGATGGTGGCGGGCGACGGCGTGGTCGGTGAGCGCGCGCAGGACCGCGCGGTCGCCGGAGGCGGCGGCGAACTGGAAGGTGCCCACACGCAGGTGGCTCGCCGCGACCCGGCAGAGCACCGCACCCGGCAGCGGGCCCCGCTCGCGCAGCACCTCCTCCCCGGTGGCGACGACGGCGAGCCCCCGCGTCGTCGGGATCCCGAGGCCGTGCATCGCCTCGCCGATCAGGTACTCCCGCAGCATCGGACCGACCACCGCCTTGCCGTCGCCCCCACGCGCGAACGGAGTGCGTCCCGACCCCTTGAGGTGGACGTCGCGGCGGCGGCCCTCCGTGTCGATCACCTCGCCGAGCAGCAGCGCCCGGCCGTCACCGAGGCGGGGGACGTAGCTGCCGAACTGGTGGCCCGCGTAGGCCTGGGCCACCGGTGTCGCGCCGTCCGGGAGCCCGTGCCCGAGCAGCAGCGCCACCCCGGCCGGCTCCCGCAGCCGCGCGGCGTCGGTGCCGAGCTCGGCGGCCAGCTCCTCGTTGAGGACCAGCAGCCGCGGCTGCGGCGCCGGTGCGGCCGTCCACGGCACCGACAGGCCCGGCAGCTCGCGGGCGTAGGCGTTGTCGAACTCGAACAGCGTCCGTGCGGCGGTCATCCCCCGAGGCTACGGGTGGTGCGACGGCGGGACCCTCACCTGTCCCGGGCGGGGTGGTAGCGGTACCTCCCCAGCCACACGCACCACGCGATCACCGCCGCGGCGAACGCCCCGACCGCGCCCCACAGGAGCGCGGGTGGGATCCCGGCAGGCTCGGACCGCAGCGCGAACACGGTGGCGAGCGGGATCACGGCGAGGAACGCCACCGTGGCGCTCAGCAGCAGACCCAGGTCGGTGGCGAGCATCCGCCGCAGCCTCGGTGTCCGCCCGCCCTGCAGCCAGTACGCCCTGTGGGGGACGTTGACGAGTCTCAGCGACCCCCACCGGGCCAGGCACACCGCGGCGACGCCGATCCCCAGCATCACCGCGCCGATGAGGACGAAGCCGCCCACCACGTCGGACCGCGACCCGAACGCGTCCGCGGCGCCGGTCGCGTCGAAGTGCCGGGGCACGCCGTCGGCGGGCAGCCGGAGCGTCGACCACCACACCGCAGCTGCGTAGACGAGGCCGCTCACCGCGAGCGCGATCCAGGGCAGCATGTCCGGATCATCCCAGGGGGTCCGCGCCCGGGCCATCGAACTGGTGTCCTACCGGTCGCGTTCTGGAAGCATGCGGACCATGCAGTGGCCGCGCACCGGTCGGCTGCGGCGCCGGATCCCCCGTCGTCGTCACGGGCCGGCATCGTGACCGACGACCAGCTCGTCGTGGAGTTCGCGCTGACGCGCCTGGATCACCCGGGACTCGACCTCGAGGACATCGCCGCGACGCTGGTGCGCCGGCTCGGTCACGAGCCGATGGTGCAGTTCGCCGCGCAGAACCTGGCCGCCAGGGGCGAGCTGCGGGGCGGGGTGTTCGAGTCGGCCGTCGAGCACGTGCTGCGGGTCGTGCTGTCGCTGCGCGGCGACGACTGACGGCCGACCCGACCCGCGCGCCGTCCGCTCAGATCCGCGGCCACCGTTCCAGCACCAGGCGGTCTCCCTCGACGTGGTGGGCCAGCAGGTCGCGGCGGTGCCACAGCGCGAGCAGCAGGTCCGAGGCGGAGCCGCGCAGCACCGTCGCAGGGCCGGGATCGGGTAGGTGGTGCTCGAGGCGATCCCCGGTGTCGGTGAGCTCCAGCGCGACGGTCGCCCGCGCCCGCGGTGCCATGCCCGCGGCGATAGCGGTGGCCGCGAACGCCTCGAAGTACTCCGCGATACCGTCGCGCGCGATGTCGGCCGGCACCGGATCCGGCTCGTCCTCGCCGGTCGTCCGGGCGTCCCAGCGATGGACCGCGAGCTCCTGCGCCGTCCGGCGGGTCCAGAACGACGCGGTGTCGGGCAGCACCGACCAGTTCGGCACCGGCGCGTCGGCGGGCGTGTCGCGCAGCAGCGTCACCAGCGCGGCGAGGTCGGCGTCCCACGCCTGCTCGGCCTCCCGCGCCGCGACCACCGGCACCGGGCCGGCCAGCGGGATGCGGCCGGCGAACAGGCCGGCGAGGTAGCGGGCGAAGCCGCTCACGTGTGCCAGGAGGTCGGCCCCCGTCCAGTCCGGGCAGGTGCGCACGGTGGCATCGCGGCCGGACCGGGCCGCCGCGCCCAGCGCGTGGCCGTCCGCCTCGATGCTCGCGAGCAGCCGCTCCGTCGGCGCCGTCGTCACGGCTCGTACCGCTGCACCGCCGAACGCACCTCCGGTGCCGGCACGGACATCGGTGCCGACGTCCGTGACCGGTGCGCAGGAACCGGCCTGCTGAGCAGTTCCACCTCGGTACCCCCCTCCCCGGGCCGGATCGTGACCTCGGCCATGCACCCGCGCATGACGGTGATGCCCCGGCCGCGGAACCCCGGATCGCGCGGCGGCCGCCAGCGCCCCTCGTCGCGCACCGTGAACCGGGCGCGCTGCACGCCCCCGTCGACGGTGCGGGTGCCGACGACCTCCACCTCGCCCGGCTCGCAGCCCGCGTACCCGTGCTCGATGCTGTTGGTGACGGCCTCGTGCACCGCGAGCACCACGTCGTCCAGGTCGGCCTCGGCCCAGCCCAGCGCGCCGAGCCAGCCGCGCATCCGCTCGCGCACGAGCGACGCCGCGGCCGGCACGGCCAGCAGGCGCATGTGCACCGCGTCACCCCTGTCACCCATCGGCGCGCACTATGCCAACTGAGCGTCGGCTCCGCCGGATGGGCCAGTCGCCCTACGAGGTCGCGTCCTCGACCGAGTCGTAGAGCCCTCGCCCGGCGCCGCGGTGACGGCGTCGGCGCACCGCGGTGCGGTCATCGCCTCCACCTCGCCGGTGACGTGCACGACGAGGTGGCCCCCTACCTCCGAGCGGCGGACCGGGATCAGGTGCTCCGCGGGCCCCGGCGCTACCGGCCGGGCGGGGGACGGCCGTGGCCGTCTGTCAGGCTGGAGCGGGAACGGGGCCGGTGACGAGGGGACGACTCGCGTGGATGTGGTGTCGGCCCTGGGTGCCGTCGTGCACAGCGCCTGGCTGCTGCCGGTGCTGATCGTGATGATCGCCGTCGACGCGCCGTTCCCGGTGCTGCCCAGCGAGACGCTCCTGATGACCGCGGCGGCCGTGGCCTTCGCCGAGGACGACCTCGTCGTGGTCGCGGCGCTGTTCGTCGCCGCGGTCGTCGGGTCGGTGGCCGGGGATCTCGTCACGTTCGGCCTGGGCCGCTCGTCGCACCGGATCGTCGCGGTCGACCACGGCGGCGGGTCCGCGCAGTGGGTGCGCAGGCACCTGCTGCGCCGCCCCGGGATGGCGCTGGTCGGCGCGCGGTTCGTCCCGGGAGGGAGGCTGGTCAGCACGGCGGCGGCCGGGAGGTTCGGGCTGTCGCTGCGCCGCTTCCTGCCGTGGTCGGTGATCAGTTCCGCGGCGTGGGGCGCGTACATGCTCGGCGTTGGCCGGGTGCTGGAGCCGATGACGGGCGGGAATCCGCTGCTGTGCGTCGTCGGCGGCACGGTGCTCGCGGTGCTGACCGGGGGCTTGTTCGCGCTGGCGCAGGCGGTGCGCCGCAACACGGTGCGGGTCTGATCCGGACTGGATCGACCGGTGCCGGCAGAGGCTCCCCGTTCCACCGGCACCGGTCATGAGGGTCAACGGATCCCGGTTCGGTGGGGTGCGGCAGATTCCGGCTCTCCGTCGAGCGGACGATCACGATCGGTGACCGGTCGACCGGCGGTTGGCCGGTCAGCGGTCGCCGCCGAGCGACCGGCGGCGGCCGACGGGCGCGCGGCGGCGCGCCGCTCCCTCACGTGGGGGACGCGCCCGGCGACCCCGCGAAGTCGATGATCGCGGCGCTGACCTCGGCCGATCGCTCCCGCTACGTCCAGTGTCCGCGACCCGGGAGCAGCCGTATGCCCCGCAGGTCACGGGTTCCGCAGGCGGCGCAGGTGCAGGGCCAGCTGGATCTCCAGGGCCCGTGCCGGCTCGGCCCAGTCCGCGCCCAGCAGCGCGGCCACCCGCTCGAGGCGCTGCGAGACGGTGTTGACGTGCACGTGCAGCTCCCCGGCCGCGCGGCGCGGACTGGCCCCGGTGGCGAACCACGCCTCCAGCGTGCCGAGCAGGTCGCTGCCGCGCCGCCGGTCGTAGTCGGCGACGGGGCCGAGTACGCGCGCCAGGTAGTCGTCGACGTCGGCCGGGTGCCCGACCAGCCCCGCGAACCCGAGCTCGCGCGCCGACCCGGCCGGGCGGCCGAGCGCGACCAGCGCGTCGGTGGTGCGCCGGGCGTGCGCGTGGGCGTCGCGCAGGCCGGCACCGGGGACGACGGGCCCGGCCGCGCCGACCGTCACCGGGGCGTCGCCGAGGCGTCGCGACAGGCCCTCGGCCACGGCGGACGGGTCGGTGCCCGGCACCAGCGCCACCACGTCCTCGCCGTGGGATCCGGCGAGGCCGCGCCCGTCACCGGAGTCGGCCGCGGCCGCCAGCAGGCCGGGGGAGCGGCCCCGGCACACCGCCACCACGTGCGGATGCTGCAGCCGCAGCCCGAGCAGCCGCCCGCGTTCCACCAGCCCCGGGTCGAGCTCGCCCTCGGCCCGCGCGAGCAGGTCGGCGAGCAGGTCGGTGCGGACGCGCTGGTCGGCCTCCGCGGCGCGCAGCCGGAACAGCAGCACCAGCGCGGTGACCATCGCCGCCCGCTCGACGGTGCGGCCCTGCCCGCCGTCGAGCTCCGCACACCCGCCCAGCACGAGTGTGCCCAGCCGCTGCCCGACCGCCCGCACGGCCACCGCCCAGAGCCCGTCCGCGCCGGCCAGGCGACCCGACGCCACCGACCGGCGCACCGCCCCGGTGTCGTGCAGGTCCGTGCCGGGCACGGCGCCGTGCCCGGCCACGGGCTCGCCGTCCACGTCGAGGACGGTGACCCAGCAGTCCAGCAGCTCGCCGAGCACCGCCACGATCTCGTCCACCCCGCCGCCGGAGAGCACCACCTGGGCGAACCGGTCGTGCGCCGCCGCGGCCTGCTCGATGTCCGCGTGCGCCGCGGACAGGGCGGCCAGCGCGTCGGCGGTCTCGGCGGCCCGCCGGGCCTGCACCAGCGACACCGCCGCCAGCGCCGCGAGCGACCCGAGCAGCGCGACCTCGGCGCGACGGAACTCCCGGCGGCTGCGGTGGGAGGCGAACAGCACGCCCACGAACTCGCCGTCCACGATCAGCGGGGTGCCGCAGATCGCGACGAGTCCCTCCTCGCCGACCGCGCCGTCGATCTCCGCGGTGTGGTCGTAGCGCCGGTCGGCGGGGTAGTCGGCGGTCCAGTACGGGCGCCGGGTCTGGGCGACGAGCCCGCCGAGCCCGGCGCCCACGGGGAGCCGCAGCGCCTGGAACCGCGCCGACACCGAACCCGCCGTGGCCCGCATGAACGTGTCGCCACGCTCGGCGTCGTGCAACGTCAGGTAGGCGACGTCGGTGCCCAGCAGGCTCCGGGCGCGGCGCACGATCGCGTCGAGGACGCCGCGGGGTCCGTCCACCGATGCGAGGTCGCGGGCGGTGTCGACCAGGGCGGACAGTTCGGACTCGCGCCTGCGGTGCGCGTCGATCCCGGCCCGTACCCGCAGCGCGAGGCCGCGCGCCGGCTCGCCGGACCCCGGATCGGAGGTGACGAGCCGGCGCGCCTGCTCGTCGATGTGGTCCGCGGACGCATCCTGGGCGAGCAGGCGCAGCAGCTCCAGCGCGATCTGCGACACGGCCGCGATACTGCCACCGCGCATCGGTGCTCGGCGTCCTCGGCCGCTGCCGCCGGCAGCTCTAGTGTCCCCCGCCGGAAGTTCGTTGCGTATATCGGTGGATGCAGGTCTCCGCTGGCCGGGTCGTCGGATGGCCCTCGTACCGGGCGTACTCGGGCCGCCCGGCGGCCTGGTCAGCGGGGAGCTGGGCCGCCGAGATATGTGGTGAACTTCCGGCGGGGGACACTAGTGGGCGGTCCAGCCGCCGTCCATGAGCAGGGAGGTCCCGGAGATCGATCCGGACGCCGGGCCGTAGAGGACGGCGGCGAGGTCGGCGACCTCGGCGGGTTCGATGAGCCGCTTCACCGCGACGGGGGTGAGCATGATCTGTTCCAGGACCTGCGACTCGTCGATGCCGTGCGTGCGCGCCTGGTCGGCGACCTGCTTCTCGACCAGCGGTGTGCGCACGTAGGCGGGGTTGAGGCAGTTGCTGGTCACGCCGTGCGCGGCACCCTCCAGCGCGATCACCTTGGACAGGCCCTCCAGCCCGTGCTTGGCGCTGACGTAGGCCGACTTGTACGGGCTCGCGCGCACGCCGTGCACGCTGGAGACGTTGACGACCCGCCCCCAGCCGCGGGAGTACATGTGCGGCAGCACGAGCCGGGCCAGCCGGAACGGCGCCTCCAGCATCACCCGCAGGATCAGCCCGAAGCGCTCCGGGTCGAACTCGTGCACCGGCGCCACGTGCTGGATGCCGGCGTTGTTCACCAGCACGTCGACGGCGGCGGGCAGCGCGTCGACGGCGTCGAGGTCGGACAGGTCGCAGGCGATGGTCTCGATGCCCGCGACGTCGTCGAGCCCCTGCAGGTCGTCGTGCAGCGCCTTGAGCCCGGCCTCGTCGCGGTCGACGGCGACGACGTGCGCCCCGTCGGCCGCCACGCGGCGGGCGATCGCCGCCCCGATCCCGGACGCCGCCCCGGTGACCAGTGCCGTCCGCCCGTCCAGAAGCATGTCGCCGACGGTAGCCGCCGGCGTGACACCCGACCGTGTGCCTGCCGCACACTTCGGGCCGGATCTCAATGTGAGAAGGCGCCACTGGCCATGGCCGCCATACTGCTGGGCATGCGCAACGAGAGCTGGGTGGCCGACGTCGGCGTCGACAACGCGGCCTGGCTGGCCACGGAGAGCCGCACCGCCCGCCTGGCCCGCGAGTACCGCCCGGTCGACGAGGGTGACGGCCGGATCCGGTACAGCCATCTCGCCCTGGGTGCGGCCCGCGAGCTCGGCGAGGAGGAGGACGGCTTCTTCACCGACGACGCCGAGGGCCTGCGGGTCTGGATCGGCGACGACGCGTGGGAGCTGGAGCTCGACGAGGGCTGACTCCGGCCGCGAGCGGCCGGAGCCCTCCCGGTGCGGTGTGGGTCAGTGCGCCTGCGGCCTCCCGAGCCGCGCCGTGGTCTCCGCGACGTCCATCCCGTGCAACCGGAGCAGGTTCTCCCCGAGGATCTTGCGCTTGGCCTGGTCGGTGAGCTGCGGGTACCCGTACCCCTCGCAGAGGTCCTGCGGGATCTGGAACTCCTTGAACGCGCGCAGTGCCCACTGGGGTTGCCAGATCGGCGCCTCCGAACCGTAGATGATCTTGTCCTCGCCGCACCAGAACAGCAGCTTGCCCAGGTTCTCGGCGAACTGGCGCGGCGAGCGGACCACGAAGTTCAGCGTCGCGGCGATCGAGGCGTACAGGTTGGGGTGCCGGATGAGCTGCCAGCAGACCTCGTCGATGAACGGCAGCCCGACGTGGAAGATCACGAAGTTGATGTCGGGGAAGTTCGCCGCGGCCCCGTCCATGTCCCAGGTCTGGGTGGCCTCGATCGGCTGCGGGCCGAGCGGGACGCCCTTGTGCACGCCGATCAGGTCGATGCCCAGCTCCTGGGCCTTCTCGAAGATCGGGAACGCGATCTTCGGGTCGTCCATCCGCCAGGGGAACGGCGAGCCGTAGTCGTAGCGGACGTTGTAGAACTTGAACGCCCTGGCGCCGAACTCCTTCACCTGACGCTCCATCAGGTCCAGCGCCCGGCGTCCCTCCAGCGGGTTCACCGAGCCCCAGAAGATCGTGCGCTCCGGGTCGCGGGAGGCGAGTTCGGCGCAGTCCTCCCACGGCGAGAGGCCGTCCCGGAACAGGTCGGTGAGCGGCAGCGGCATCGCCACGAGCATGTCGGTGTCGGAGTGGTCGTAGACCATCTCGTGGATGTCGGACGGGGTCCAGTCCTTGAGGTACTCCTCGGCCGAGAGCTTCGGCTCGGTGTCCGGGGTGAGCACCTGGTGGAAGGCGTAGAGATGGTTGACGAACATCTCGCCCGCCGCGCCGAAGGCGTTCTTGGGGGTGAAGTTGAAGGGGTGCGCCACCCCGTCGAACACGAATGCGTCGCCGATCATCGGTTGGTCTCCTCGATCTCCGGACGGTTGGCCGCGACGTAGGCGTCGCGGTCGGGGACGGACGCGGGGTCGGGCAGCAGTCGGAGCTTGCGCGCTGCCGACGCGGACAGCCGGTCGGCCGTCCACGCCTCGTCCCAGACGATCTCCACCTCGCACGAGTCGACCCCGGGACGTGCCGCGATCGCCTCCTGCACCTCGGTGAGGACGTGAGCCGCGAACGGGCACCAGCCCGACGTGAGCATCAGCTCGACGCGGGCCCGGCCGTCGGTCACCGCGACCGACCGGAGCAGCCCCATGTCGACCACCGAGATGCCCTTCTCGCGGCAACACGGGTCGTAGACGGCGGAGAGGGCGTCGAGCGCCCATCCGGGCACGCCGGGGTCGGGTGACTCGGGACCGGGTAACTCAGCGCGGGGCATCACCATCCGCCCATCCTGTGACGAGCGCCACGCCGCTGCCAGTGCGCGGATCTCAGATGATGACCCGGCCGGTCAGGGCACCCTCATCGCCAGCGCCCGCGAGATCCGCCCGGCGCCCGCGCGCAGGGTGCGGCAGGCCCGGTCCCGGGCCGCGGGCACACCCGGCGGGGTGACGATGCCGATCGCGCCGACGCCGTCGCCGGGCACGACCGGGGTGGCGATGCAGGTGACCCCGAGCGCGTACTCCTCGTCGTCGACGGCCAGCTCGTCGGGCTCGGGCAGGCACAGCCTGTGGCGGTCGACGACGGTACGGGGGGTCAGATCGTGCAGTGGATGGCTGGACAGGTACTCGTCACGGTCGCCGTCGGAGAGCTGCCCCAGGATCGACTTGCCCAGGGCGGTGGCGTGTGCCGCGTCGTGCACACCCACCCACAGATCGATCCGCGGGGCCTTGGAACTGTCGACGATCTCGACGACGACGATCTCGCCGTCGACGTAGCGCGCCAGGTACACCGCGCTGCGGAGCTCGTCGCGCAGCCACTCCAGCGCGGGGCGGGCCCGGGCGACACCCCGCGCCGCTCCGCCGTGCAGGCGGACCGCGTCGATCCGGTGGCCGAGCGCGTAGGTGCCGTCGTCGAGGCGTTGCAGCCAGCCCTCGTGGGTGCAGGTGCGCAGCAGGTGGTAGGTCGTGGCGAGGGGGAGTCCGGCGGCCCGGGCGATCTCCTTGGCGTGCGCGCGTCCGTCGCTCTCGGCGACGACCTCCAGCAACCTCAGGGCCCGCTGCACCGACCGGATCAGTGTCGGTCCGCCCCGTTGCGCGGTCATCGGGCCCCCTCGGGGTCTGTGTGCCCAGGGTGGCAGAGCCCGGCGGCCGAGCGGAAGCCCGATCCTGCGGGTGAGTGTCACCGATGCCGCAGTGCGGGTCCGGGCACCTCGCGCAGGCCCTCCGAACGAGGCGGCGGACGGCGGGTTCGCGCGCCGGCCCGGGTCGCGCGCGGCGTCGGCAGCGCGCGAACCCCCACTCGGCGCGCGAACCCCCAGTCGGCGCGCGAACCCCCACTCGGCGCGCGAGCCCCGGTCGGCGCGCGAGCCCCACGCGTCGGGTGGCCGGGGTTTCCGCTGTCCGGAACGAGAGCCCGGGGTCAGACCAGCGGGCGGTCCGTTGGCTCGATGGGGCGGGGGAGGACGTCGCGGCCGGTGAGGTAGGCGTCGACGCCCGCCGCCGCCGCGCGGCCCACCGCGATGGCCCACACGATCAGCGACTGCCCGCGGCCCATGTCGCCCGCCGAGAACACGCCCTCGACGTTGGTCATGTACGTGCCGTCGCGCGCGACGTTGCCGCGCTCGTCGAGCTCCACCTCGAGATCGGTGAGCAGCTTGCCCTTCTCGGGCCCGACGAATCCCATCGCGAGCAGCACCAGCTGGGCCGGGAGTTCCTGCTCGGTGCCGGGCACCGGGTCGAAGCCCTTCTCGCCGCGGGTGACCTCGACGATCCGGATGGCCGACAGCCTGCCCTCGGCGTCGGCGACGAACTCGGTGGTGTTCACCGAGAACAGTCGCTCGCCGCCCTCCTCGTGGGCGGAGGAGACCCGGTAGACCATCGGGTAGGTCGGCCACGGCATGGAATCGGTGCGGTGCTCCGGGGGCGTCGGCATGATCTCCAGCTGGGTGACCGACCGGGCGCCCTGCCGGTGGCTCGTGCCCAGGCAGTCGGCGCCGGTGTCGCCCCCGCCGATGATCACGACGTCCTTGCCCTCCGCCGTGATCGGCGGCGCGTCGATGTCGCCCTGCTGCACGTGGTTGGCCCACGGCAGGAACTCCATCGCCTGGTACACGCCCTCGGTCTCGCGGCCGGCCGCGGGCAGGTCGCGCCAGGCGGTGGCCCCGCCCGCGAGCACGACCGCGTCGAAGTCGGCGCGCAGCTGCGCGGCCGTGACGTCGGCACCGACGTCGACCGAGGCACGGAACAGGGTGCCCTCGTCCTGCATCTGCTTGAGCCGCCGGTCGAGCCGGGACTTCTCCATCTTGAACTCCGGGATGCCGTAGCGCAGCAGCCCGCCGATGCGGTCCGCCCGCTCGAACACGACGACGTCGTGCCCGGCGCGGGTGAGCTGCTGGGCGGCGGCGAGCCCGGCCGGGCCGGACCCGACGACGGCGACCTTCTTCCCGGTCTTCGTGGTCGGCACCTGCGGCGGCACCCAACCCTCGTCCCAGGCCCGGTCGATGATCTCGATC
This sequence comes from Pseudonocardia sp., assembly GCF_029263155.1. Lineage (GTDB taxonomy): Bacteria > Actinomycetota > Actinomycetes > Mycobacteriales > Pseudonocardiaceae > Pseudonocardia. Next base: position 191,391 of record NZ_JAJCYB010000044.1, on the reverse strand, counting down.
TCGACCTGCTTGATCGTGACCGCGTCGTCGTTGATCGCCAGCACGCACGCCGTCTCGCACGGGGCGGGGCAGAGCGTGCCGGTGAACTCCGGGAAGTTGTTCGTGGCGTGCAGCCGCTCGGTGGCCTCCCGCCAGTCCTTGCGGTAGACGAGGTCGTTCCACTCCGGGATGAGGTTGCCCAGCGGGCAGCCCTGGTGGCAGAACGGGATGCCGCAGTTCATGCAGCGCCCGGCCTGACGCTCCAGCGTGCCGCGCTCGAAGTCCTCGTAGACCTCGCGCCAGTCCATCAGGCGCAGGTCGACCGGGCGGCGCTGCGGAGTCTCGCGCCTGGTGGTGAGGAACCCCTTGGGGTCACCCATGAGCGGCCTCCATGATCGCTTCGTCGACGTTGCGGCCGTCTCGCTCGGCGGCCTCGCGTGCCTGCAGCACGCGCTTGAAGTCCCGCGGCATGATCTTGCCGAACCGCGGCAGCGCGTCGTCCCAGTCGGTGAGCAGCGCCTTCGCCACCGCGGAGTCGGTCTCCGCGTAGTGCCGCTCGACGGCGTCGCGCAGGAACAGCCGGTCGTCGTCGTCGAGGGGGTCGAGATCGACCATCTCGGGGTTGACCCGGTTGGCCAGGAAGGAGTCGGACGCAGCCAGATCGAGCACGTAGGCCACGCCGCCGGACATGCCCGCCGCGAAGTTGCGCCCGATCTTGCCCAGCACGACGACACGGCCGCCGGTCATGTACTCGCAGCCGTGGTCGCCCACGCCCTCGACGACGGCGAGCGCGCCGGAGTTGCGCACGCAGAACCGCTCGCCGACGATGCCGCGCACGAAGATCTCGCCGGACGTGGCCCCGTAGAGGATGACGTTGCCGGCGATGATGTTGTCCTCGGCCACGATCGGCGCTGTCGGGTCGGGGCGCAGCGTCAGGCGCCCGCCGGACAGGCCCTTGCCGAAGAAGTCGTTCGTGTCGCCGACCAGTCGCAGCGTGATGCCCCGGGGCACGAAGGCGCCGAAGCTCTGCCCGGCCGAGCCGGTGAGGGTGACGTCGATCGTGCCGTCGGGCAGTCCCTCCCCGCCCCAACGGCTGGTCAGCTCGTAGCCGAGCATCGTGCCGACGGTGCGGTTGACGTTGCGGACCGGCAGGTCCAGGCGCACCTTGTCGCCCGAGGACAGCGCGCCCTCGCACAGCTGGATCAGCGTGTTGTCCAGGGCCTTCTCGAGGCCGTGGTCCTGCCCGCGTGTGTTGTGGCGGGCGGTGCCCTTCACCGGCTCGGGCATCGCGAAGATCGGGGACAGGTCGAGACCCTCGGTCTTCCAGTGCCGCACGGCCTCGGCGGTGTCGAGCATCTCGGCGTGCCCGACGGCCTCGGCGAGCGTGCGGAAGCCCAGCTTCGCCAGGTACTCGCGCACCTCCTCGGCGACGAACCGCATGAAGTTGACGACGTACTCCGGACGCCCGTCGAACCGCTTGCGCAGCTCCGGGTTCTGGGTGGCGACGCCGACCGGGCAGGTGTCGAGGTGACAGACGCGCATCATGATGCAGCCCGACACCACCAGCGGGGCGGTGGCGAAGCCGAACTCCTCGGCGCCGAGCAGCGCCGCGATCATCACGTCCCGGCCGGTCTTGAGCTGGCCGTCGGCCTGCACGACGATCCGGTCGCGCAGGTTGTTGGCCAGCAGCGTCTGCTGCGTCTCGGCCAGGCCCAGCTCCCACGGCCCGCCCGCGTGTTTGATCGAGCTCAGCGGCGACGCGCCGGTGCCGCCGTCGTGGCCGGAGATGAGCACGACGTCGGAGTAGGCCTTCGCCACGCCCGCCGCGACCGTGCCGACGCCGACCTGGCTGACCAGCTTCACGTGGATGCGGGCGCGCGGGTTGGCGTTCTTCAGGTCGTGGATGAGCTGCTTGATGTCCTCGATGGAGTAGATGTCGTGGTGCGGCGGCGGCGAGATCAGCCCGACGCCCGGCGTGGAGTAGCGGGTCTTCGCGATCCAGGGGTAGACCTTGCCGCCGGGCAGCTGGCCGCCCTCGCCGGGCTTGGCCCCCTGGCTGATCTTGATCTGGATGTCGTCGGAGTTGACCAGGTACTCGCTGGTGACCCCGAAGCGCCCGGACGCCACCTGCTTGATCGCGCTGCGGCGGGAGTCGCCGTTCGCGTCGGGGGTGAAGCGGTCGGCGTCCTCGCCGCCCTCACCGGTGTTGGACTTGCCACCCAGGCGGTTCATCGCGATGGCAAGGGTCTCGTGCATCTCCTGCGAGATCGACCCGTAGGAGATGGCGCCGGTGGCGAAGCGCTTCACGATCGAGTCGACGGACTCCACCTCGTCGATCGGGACCGGCGGGCGCACGCCCTCCCGGAACGCGAACAGCCCACGCAGCGTCATCAGCCGCCCGGCCTGCTCGTCGACGGCGCGGGTGTAGTCCTTGAACACCTCGTAGCGCCCGGACCGCGTGGAGTGCTGCAGCTTGAACACCGTCTGCGGGTTGAACAGGTGCAGCTCGCCCTCGCGCCGCCACTGGTACTCCCCGCCCACCTCCAGCGCGCGGTGGCTGGCCCGCACCTCGTCGGCGGGGAAGGCGTGCCGGTGCGACCGGAGGACCTCCTCGGCGAGCACGTCGTAGCCGACACCGCCCAGGCGCGACGTGGTGCCGGTGAAGCACTCGTCGATCACCTCGGGGCCCAGGCCGATGGCCTCGAAGATCTGCGCGCCGGTGTAGGACGCGACGGTGGAGACCCCGATCTTCGACATGGTCTTGCGGACGCCCTTGCCCAGCGCCTTGACCAGGTTCTTGGCCGCCGTGGCCGGGTCGACGCCGGGGATGTCACCGCGCTCTGCGAGGTCCTCGACGGTGGCCATGGCCAGGTAGGGGTTGACCGCCGCCGCGCCGTAGCCGATGAGCAGGGCGATGTGGTGCACCTCGCGGGCGTCGCCGGACTCGACGACCAGCCCGACCCGGGTCCGGGTGCGGTCGCGCACCAGGTGGTGGTGCACGGCGCCGGTGAGCAGCAGAGACGGGATCGGCGCGTGGTCCTTGGACACGCCCCGATTGGACAGCACGATCAGCCGGGCACCGTCCTCGATGGCCTCCGAGACCTGGGTGCAGATCTCGTGCAGCCGCCTGCGCAGGCCCTCGCCGCCCTCGGCCGCGCGGAACGTGCCCTTGACGGTGACGGACTCGAAGCCCGGGTACTCGCCGTCGTCGTTGATGTGCACGATGCGGGCCAGGTCGTCGTTGCCCAGCACCGGGAACGGCAGCACGATCGTGCGGCAGTGCGCGGGCGTGGCCTGCAGCAGGTTCTGCTCCGGGCCCAGCGCGCTGCCCAGCGAGGTGACCAGCTCCTCGCGGATCGCGTCCAGCGGCGGGTTGGTGACCTGGGCGAACAGCTGGGTGAAGTAGTCGAACAGCTGGCGCGGGCGCTGCGAGATCGCCGCGAGCGGCGCATCGTTGCCCATCGACCCGATCGGCTCCGCGCCCGCCGCGGCCATCGGCTTGAGCAGGACGTTGAGTTCCTCCTCGGTGTAGCCGAACGACTGCTGGCGGTGGGTCAGCGCGGCGTGGCTGTAGACCTCGCGCTCGCGGTCCGGCAGCGCCTCCAGCCGGATCAGGCCGGCGTGCAGCCAGTCGGCGTAGGGGTGCGCGGCCGACAGCGCGCCCTTGATCTCGGCGTCGTCGACGATCTTGCCGGCGGCCGTGTCGACGAGGAACATCCGGCCGGGCTCCAGGCGGCCCTTGCGCACCACGCCGGACGGCTCGACGTCGAGCACGCCGACCTCCGAGGCGAGCACGACGGTGCCGTCGTCGGTGACCCAGTAGCGGGCCGGCCGCAGGCCGTTGCGGTCGAGGACGGCGCCGATCAGGGTGCCGTCGGTGAACGCGACCAGCGCGGGGCCGTCCCAGGGCTCCATCAGCGTGGAGTGGAACTCGTAGAAGGCCCGGCGGGCCGGGTCCATCTCGTCGTGGTTCTCCCACGCCTCGGGGATCATCATCAGCACCGCGTGCGGCAGGCTGCGCCCGCCCAGGTGCAGCAGTTCGAGCACCTCGTCGAACGTGGCCGAGTCGCTGGCGTCCGGGGTGACGACGGGGGACAGGCGGGTGAGGTCGCCCGGGATGAGGTCGGACTCCAGCAGCGCCTCGCGCGCGGCCATCCAGTTGCGGTTGCCGCGCAGGGTGTTGATCTCGCCGTTGTGCGCGACGTAGCGGTAGGGGTGCGCGAGCGGCCACGCGGGGAACGTGTTGGTGGAGAAGCGCGAGTGCACCACGGCCATCGCGCTCGTGACGCGCTCGTCGGACAGGTCCGGGTAGAACGCCTCGACCTGCGGCTCGGCCAGCATCCCCTTGTAGACGATGGTGCGCGGGGACAGCGAGGGGAAGTAGGTGCCCTTCGCACGCTCGCTGTGCTCGGCGCGCTTGCGCAGGCAGAACGTGAGCCGCTCCAGCTCGATCCCGGCCTCGCCGGCGGCGCCGGCCACGAACAGCTGGCGGAACACCGGCATCGCGGCGCGCGCGCTCGGGCCGATGTCGGCCCCGTCGGGGTCGACGGGCAGCTCGCGCCAGCCCAGCACGCGCAGCCCCTCGTCGGCGGCCAGGCGGTCGATCTCGGCGATCGCGGCGTCCGTGCCGTCGGTGGGCAGGAACGCGATGCCGGCGGCGTAGGTGCCCTCGGCCGGGAGTTCGAACTCCACGACCTCGCGGTAGAACGCGTCCGGGACCTGGATGAGGATGCCGGCGCCGTCGCCGGTGTTGGCCTCGGCGCCCCGGGCGCCGCGGTGTTCCAGGCGCAGCAGCGCGGTGAGGGCCTTGCGGACGATGCCGTGATCGCGGCGACCGGCGAGGTCGGCGACCATGGCGACACCGCACGCGTCGTGCTCGAACTCAGGGGCGTAGAGCCCGCCCGCCGTGTTGGCAGCCAACTGTGCCTCCTGTCGTCTCGGTGCACCCCGACTGGCGACACCCAGGATCTGGGGCTATCGGGACGACGTGATGAGTGGGGGGAGAATATCTGACGGCTCCGAGCGGACGCCGGTTCTGGTCCGAACGGGTGCATCGGGGTGCGCCGCCACCGGGCGGTGGTGGGCCCGGGTGCGGCGCTGCGGCCGGGCGTCGTGGTGGGCGCCGGCCGGGGGACTGCTGCGTCGTACGCAGGCACGCGTCAGCGGGTGCGGTTGCGCGTCGAACAGCGTTGCATGCGGGAACGACGATGCGCCACTGCTGCGGACGTGAGCACGATGACCAGCGACGGAGCCGCCCGTCGTGGATTCGAGCAGGTACCGTGTCGCGCCGGTCCCGGCGGGGCAGACTGCGGGCATGGACCCATCCGCCGTGCTCACCGATGTGGCCAGGGCCGGACCGTTCTTCACCGTGCGCACCGGCCCCGACCGACACCCCGACCCCGGATGCCGTCCGGTCGCGGATCTGTACGCCGAGCGGCCCGACCCGGGTGCCGCGATCGCAAGCGGATCGTCAGGTTGCGGTCCGGGTGATCGCGTGCTGGCGCAACGGATCGCCCACGTGCGCCGGGTGCTGGGCTCCGACGACCGCGTGGCGGCGTCGATCACGTTCCAGGGCCTCGCGGCGCTGCTGGTGTCGGCCCCCTTCGCCGCGGCGGTCGTGCACGCGGTGCTGCCCGAGCTCACCGCGCGCACGCTGCACTGGGCCCCCTCGGCGGACGGGCCGTGGGCGCTGTGGAGCCCGGACCCGGCCGGTCGGGCCGTGCCCGACGTGGACGCCGCGGCCGCCGGGCTGGCCGCGGCGTTGCTGGACGGGCACCTCGCCCCGCTGGTCACGGCGGTGCGAGCACAGGCGGCGGTGTCGCCGCGGGTGCTGTGGGGCAACGCGGCCTCGACGATCGCCGCGGCCCGCCGGATGGTGGCGCAGCACTGGCCGGGCTCCGCGGACCGTGCGGCCGCGGTCGCACGGCGGCTGCTCGACGAACCGGCCCTCGCCGACCTGGGGGAGCTGCTCGCCCCACAGCCCCCGGACCGGCACTGGACCTACCGCCGCCGTACCTGCTGCCTCTACTACCGCGCCCGCGACGGGCTGTGCGGCGACTGCGTGCTCGCCGACGCTCCCGCCCGCCGCTGAACGGCCCTTCCCCGGCCTCGGGTCCGCGCGCTCCGGACGACCCGGTGATAGCGCTCGCTATCATGGGGTCGGAGGTGTCCGCATGACCGATATCCTGATCCGCGACGTGCCCGACGAGGCGATCGCCGCGCTGGACGCGCACGCCCAGCGGCTCGGCATGTCCCGCAGCGAGTACCTGCGCCGCCTGCTGGCCCAGGACGCGAGCCGGTCGGCGGCCAGCTGCACTCGGGAGGACCTGCGCCGGTCCGCGGAGGTGTTCCGGGACCTCGACGCCCCGGAGGTCATGGCGGATGCGTGGGACGGGCACGCGTGAGTTGGCTGCTCGACAAGTCCGCCTACACCCGGCTGGGAACCGGGCGGGACGCCGAGGTCTGGATCGACCGGATCGAGCGGGCTCTCATCCGGATCACCACCGCCACGCGGCTGGAGATCGGCTTCTCGGCCCGCTCCGGCGTGGATCTCCGTGGTGAGGCCCGACGCCCCCCCCTGTCGATGCTGCCGATCGAGTACCTGACGCCGATGGTCGAGGACCGCGCGGTCGAGGTCCAGCAGCTGCTCGCCGACCGCGGTCGGCATCGTGCGCCGTCCGTGCCCGACCTGCTGGTCGCCGCCGCAGCGGAGCTGGCCGGGCTGACCGTCCTGCACGTCGACAAGGACTTCGACCTCATCGCGGAGGTCACGGGACAGCCGGTCGAGCGCCTGCGCCTGACCTGAGCCGCGCGGCGGTCGGCGATCAGCCGAGCAGGACCTCGGCCACCGTCACCCGCACCACGACGTCGAGCCCGGTGTAGGCACGCACCTCCGCCGCCACCTCCTGCTGCACGGCCTGGGCCACGTCGCGGCAGTTGTGCCCCAGCCGCGTCGCCAGCGTGATCGACACCTCGGCCGAGCCGCCGCGCACGGAGGCGTGCACGCCGTCGGTCGGGAGCGCGCCGCCCCCGGCGTTCAGCAGCGAGTCGGCGAAGCCGAGCAGCGCCTGGGCGAGATCGGCGCGCAGCGCCACCACGCCGGGCACCCGGCGGGCGCGCTGGGCGGCCACCCGCGCCACCACCGTGTCGCCGACGTGCACCCGCACCACCGGCTCGCTCACCGATCCTCCCCGAACAGGTCCACGACCTCGATGTCCACGCGCCGCACCGGCACCCCCAGTGCCTGCTCGCCCGCCGCGGCGACCATCTGGCGCACCCGCGCCGTCACCGAGGCGAGGTCGACGCCGAACCGCGCCGTCACCGTGATCGCGACGTCCACGGCGTGCAGCTGCCCGGGGTCGCCGGCCAGGGTGTCGGCCACCTGGTCGATCCGGCAGCTGCGCGCCCGCAGCCCGCCCATCCCGTCGACGGTGTGGCGCAGCACCGCGGCGGCGGCCGCGCGGGAGAGCCGGGCCGGGCCGTGCGGTGAGGGCAGGACGATCACGTCGTGCGGGCGCAGCTCGGTGCGCACGGCCACCATGACGCGGTCGAGCACCGACTGCGGCGGCTCGAGCGGCTCGGCGGCCATGCGGTGCACGAGCGCGTCGAGCCCGCGGGCGTCGGCGGCCGTGGCCGTGCAGTGCGGGCAGTCGCGCTCGTGGGCGTCGGGCGTCTCGCCCGCGGCGGCGCGGTCCCAGACGAGCGCGGCGTCCCGTCCGCAGGCGAGGCGGCCACCGGGTTCTGGAGCGCCGGGTTCGGGAGCGCCGGGTTCGGGGGAGGGGTTCACCGCCATGCGCGCATCTCCTCCGCCAGCCTGGTGCGCGCCCGGTGGATCCGGCCGCGCACGGCATCCTCGCCCGCCCCGGTGATCGCCGAGATCTCGGCGTACCCGAGTCCCTCGATCTCGCGCAGCGCCCAGCACACGCGCAGGTCGTCGGGCAGTCCCTGGACGGCGCGGGTGAGCGCGGCCATGCCGGCGTCGCGTTCGGCGGCCCGCTCGGGGGAGTCCTGCGCGGGGGCGGGCGTCTCGATCGTCTCGACCGGGAGGGGCCTGCGGCGCCGCAGCATCCCCAGGCAGCGGTTGGTGACGACGCGGTACATCCACGTCGAGAACGCGGAGTCCCCGCGGAACCTCCCGATCCGCCGCCATGCGTCGAGCAGGGCCTCCTGCAGCGCGTCCTCCGCCTCGCCCCGGTCGCCCATCACGCGCAGCGCGAGCCGGAACAGCGCCTCCTGGTGGCGGCGGGCGAGCACCTCGAACGCGTGCACGTCGCCCTCCTGGGCACGGACGACCAGGGTCAGCTCGTCGAGCTCGCCGGTCGGGGTGCCCGCACGCTCCTCGGCGGCGGCGCGGGGTGCGGGAGCGTGCACGTCCGCTCCCTGGCTCACCTGCACCGCGCTCCGATCAGGGGTTTCCGGGAGTGACACGCGTCACCGTGAGGGCGGTCGGTTCGACGGCGTCAGATCTGGCACGGGACACGGTAGCCGCCGGCATCCGCTGCGGCCGCCCGCGTCCCCCGACCGAAGGGGACTGTCATGAGCTTCGTGGACAAGGCCAAGCACAAGGCCGAGGAGGTCATCGGTGAGGTCAAGGAGAAGGTCGGTGAGCTGACGGGCAACGACGAGCTCCGGGCCGAGGGCCAGAAGGACCAGGTCAGCGGCAACGTCAAGCAGACCGGCGACTCGGTCAAGGACACCGCGTCGAACCTGGGCGAGCGGCTCAAGGGCGACCGGAGCTGACACCGGGCCCAGCGCCCGCGGGCGGTTCACCCGGACGTGCGAGCCGGGGGAGCCGCCCTTCGGCGTCCCCGGACGCCGCACCCGCGGGCTACCCTGCGCCCATGCCCGCTCCCGACCGCGCCGCGTCCGCGGACCGCGCCGTCGAGGACGTCGCCGCCGCGGTACTGGGACACCCCGGGATCGCCCGGCTGGACGGTGGCCCGTTCGGCACGGTCGCCTCCCACCTGCCGGGCAGGCGCAGGGTCGTGGGGGTCCGGATCGGGACCGGCGACGAACCGGTCGAGATCGCCGTCGTCGCCCGGCTCGGTGTCCCGCTGCCCCAGCTCGCCGACGAGGTGGGGGCCACGGTGCGCGACGTGCTCGGGCCGGTCCGGGTCGAGGTGACGTTCTCCGACGTCGTCCCCGCCGTGACCGCGGCGCCCGCCATGGCGGCCGGACGGATGCCGCGTCGCCGGTTCACCTAGACTCGCCCGGACTGCGCACGCGCGGCCACGCCGCGTCGCCGCGGCCCGGGTTCTCCTCGGGTCGCACCTGATCCAGGAATCGAGGAGTACCCCACAGTGAAGAGCACCGTCGAGAGGCTGAGCCCGACGCGGGTCCGGATCAACGTCGAGGTGCCGTTCGACGAGCTCAAGCCGGACTTCGACCGCGCCTACAAGAAGATCGCGCAGCAGGTCAAGGTCCCCGGGTTCCGCCCCGGCAAGGTCCCGGCCCGCATCATCGACGCCCGCCTGGGTCGCGGCGCGGTCCTCGACGAGGTCGTCAACGCCGCCGTGCCCGCGAAGTACGGGGAGGCCGTCAGCGCCGCCGACGAGGTGAAGCCGATCGGCCGCCCCGACATCGAGGTCACCGAGATCGCCGACGGCGAGCGCCTCGCGTTCACCGCAGAGGTCGACGTGCGACCCGAGCTGGCGTTGCCGGCTCCGGACTCGATCTCGGTGTCGGTCGACGACGTCGAGGTCACCGACGAGGCGGTCGACGAGCAGCTGCACAGCCTGCGCGAGCGCTTCGGCACCCTCGCCGGCGTCCAGCGCGCCGCGGCCGAGGACGACTTCGTCCTGATCGACCTCTCGGCCACCGTCGACGGGAAGGTCGTCGAGGAGGCCGCCACCACCGGGTTCTCCTACCAGGTGGGCCAGGGCGGCCTGATCGACGGGCTGGACGAAGCGATCCAGGGTCTGTCGGCCGACGAGGAGACCACGTTCACCTCCACGTTGGTGGCGGGCGAGTACGAGGGCAAGGACGCCGAGGTCACCGTGAAGGTCACCGCGGTGAAGGAGCGCTCGCTACCCGAGGCCGACGACGAGTTCGCGCAGCTGGCCAGCGAGTTCGACACGCTCGACGAGCTCACCGCCGACCTGCGCGAGCGGCTCGGCCGCGTCCGGCGTATGGAGCAGGTCACCGCGGCGCGCGACAAGGTGCTGGAGGCGCTCGTCGACGGCACCGAGGTCCCGCTGCCGGAGAGCATCGTCGCGGCCGAGGTCGACTCGATGACCCACGACGCGGTCCACGGCTTCGACCACGACGAGGACCGCTTCGCCGAGTTCCTCGCCGCCGACGGCAAGTCGCGCGAGGACTTCGACGCCGACGTGCGCTCCGACGCCGAGAAGTCGGTCCGTACCCGGCTGGTGCTCGACGCTCTGGCCGACGCGGAGCAGGTGACCGTCGGCGACCAGGAGCTCACCGAGCGCATCGTCTACCAGGCGCAGCAGTACCAGATGCCGCCCGAGGAGTTCGTGCGCCGCATCCAGGAGGCAGGCCAGCTCGGCGCGATCTACGCCGACGTGCGCCGCACCAAGGCGCTCCTCTCGGCGCTGCGTGCGGCCACCGTCACCGACGCCTCCGGGTCGGCGATCGACCTGTCGGACCTGCTCGGTGACGACGACGACGGCGTCGAGGTCACCGAGGTGCCCGGCGAGGTCGTCGACACGACCGCCGACGACGACGCCGCCGGCGACGACGCGCCCTCCGGCGACGCCGCCGACGACGACGCAGCCGCCGGCGCCGACGCCACCGCCGACGCGACGCCCGCGGGTGACGCGGATTCGACGGAGGACAGGTCGCCCACCGGCGCCTGACCGGCGCCAACACGCCCAGAGCGAACATCCGGCCCGAACGCGGCGGGCGCCGTGCCCGTCCGCGTAGGGTCGACCCGGATCACACGCGAGCTGACGAGAAGGCAGGGTGGAAGTGAGTACCCAAGACACCGGCCCGCGTACGGCGGACCGACCCACCGGTGCGGACATGCGCCGCGGCGGCAACAACACGTCGCTGACGTTGTCCGACTCGGTGTACGAGCGGCTGCTCCAGCAGCGGATCATCGTGCTGGGTCAGCAGGTGGACGACGACATCGCCAACCGGATCGCCGCGCAGATGCTGCTGCTGGCCGCCGAGGACCCGTCGGCGGACATCCAGCTCTACATCAACTCACCCGGCGGTTCGGTGTCGGCCGGCATGGCCATCTTCGACACCATGGAGTTCGTGCCGTGCGACGTCGCGACGTTCGCGATGGGCATGGCGGCGTCGATGGGGCAGTTCCTGCTGTCGGCGGGCGCGCGCGGCAAGCGCTACGCGCTGCCCCACGCGCGGATCATGATGCACCAGCCGTCGTCCGGGGTGGGCGGCAGCGAGTCCGACATCGTGATCCAGGCCGAGCAGTCGCGGCTGCTGAAGCGGGAGCTCGCCGAGCTGATCGCCGCGCACACCGGGCAGACGGTCGAGCAGATCACCGCCGACTCCGAGCGCGACCGCTGGTTCCGGGCGCAGGACGCGCTGGAGTACGGCTTCGTCGACCACGTCATCACGCGGGCGGGACAGCTGCCGGACGGCAACGAGAGCAACGGCGACGGGAGCTCGCAGTGACGATCAACAGCGGGAACATGTACTCACCGCAGGCGCGGTACGTGCTGCCGTCGTTCGTGGAGCGCACCAGCTACGGGGTCAAGGAGTCCAACCCGTACAACAAGCTGTTCGAGGAGCGCATCATCTTCCTCGGCGTGCAGATCGACGACGCGTCGGCGAACGACGTGATGGCGCAGCTGCTGTGCCTGGAGTCCGCCGACCCGGACCGCGAGATCAGCATGTACATCAACTCGCCCGGTGGCTCGTTCACCGCGTTGATGGCCATCTACGACACGATGCAGTTCATCCGTCCCGACATCCAGACGGTCTGCCTCGGGCAGGCCGCGTCGGCCGCGGCCGTGCTGCTCGCCGCGGGCACCCCGGGGCGCAGGCTGGCCGTGCAGAACGCGCGCATCCTCATCCACCAGCCGGCCACCGAGGGCACCTACGGCCAGGTCTCGGACCTCGAGATCCAGGCCGCGGAGATCTCCCGGATCCGCAAGCTGCTGGAGTCCACGCTCGCCAAGCACACCGGCAAGAGCGAGGAGCAGGTGCGCCTCGACATCGAGCGCGACAAGATCCTGACCGCCACCGAGGCGCAGGAGTACGGGATCGTCGACGAGATCATCCAGAGCCGGAAGCTGTCGGCCGTCTCCTAACGAACACCCGGTCGGCACCGGTCCTCACCGCCCGGTGCCGACCGTCCGTCGACTCGTCCCCGAATCGGAGCACGCGGAAGCTCCCCCGGTGACGCATTCGGCGGGTACCGTCACGAGGGCCGCGCCTACCGGGCACGCCGGATGGTCGCGCGAGATGAGATTTGGGGTCTGCACTCATGGCACGCATCGGCGATGGCGGTGACCTGCTCAAGTGCTCGTTCTGCGGGAAGAGTCAGAAGCAGGTCAAGAAACTGATCGCCGGGCCTGGCGTCTACATCTGCGACGAGTGCATCGATCTCTGCAACGAGATCATCGAGGAAGAGCTGGCGGAGGCCGGTGAGGTCAAGCTCGACGAGCTGCCCAAGCCCGCCGAGATCCACGACTTCCTCGACCAGTACGTGGTGGGGCAGGGCCAGACCAAGCGGACGCTGTCCGTCGCGGTCTACAACCACTACAAGCGCATCCAGGCCGGCGACAAGGGCCGGGGGCCCGACGGCGACGGCATCGAGATCGCCAAGTCCAACATCCTGATGCTCGGCCCCACCGGCTGCGGGAAGACCTACCTCGCGCAGACGCTGGCGAAGCTGCTCAACGTGCCGTTCGCGATCGCCGACGCCACCGCGCTGACCGAGGCCGGGTACGTCGGCGAGGACGTCGAGAACATCCTGCTGAAGCTCATCCAGGCCGCCGACTACGACGTCAAGCGCGCCGAGACGGGGATCATCTACATCGACGAGGTCGACAAGATCGCCCGCAAGTCGGAGAACCCGTCGATCACGCGTGACGTCTCCGGTGAGGGCGTGCAGCAGGCGCTGCTGAAGATCCTGGAGGGCACCACGGCGAGCGTGCCCCCGCAGGGCGGGCGCAAGCACCCGCACCAGGAGTTCATCCAGATCGACACCACCAACGTGCTGTTCATCGTGGCCGGCGCGTTCGCCGGCCTGGAGCGCATCATCGGTGACCGGGTGGGTCGGCGCGGTCTCGGCTTCGGTGCGGAGATCCGGGGCAAGAACGAGGTCGACGCGTCGGAGAGCTTCGGCGACACGCTGCCCGAGGACCTGATCAAGTTCGGCCTGATCCCGGAGTTCATCGGGCGGCTGCCGATCGTCGCGTCGGTCACCTCGCTGGACAAGGACGCCCTGGTCAAGATCCTCACCGAGCCGCGCAACGCGCTGGTGAAGCAGTACTGCAAGCTGTTCGAGATGGACGGCGTGGAGCTGGAGTTCACCGACGACGCGCTCGACGCGGTGGCCGACCAGGCCATCCTGCGCGGCACCGGCGCGCGCGGCCTGCGCGCGATCATGGAGGAGGTGCTCCTCCCCGTCATGTACGACATCCCCAGCCGCGACGACGTCGCCAAGGTCGTCGTCACCGAGCAGACGGTGCGCAGCAACGTCAACCCCACGATCGTGCCGCGCACCCCGGCCCGACGCACCCGCCAGGAGCGTTCGGCCTGACCTCCGGCGGGCCCGAGCGCCCGCCTCCGATCGCTGATCCATCCCCGCGACGCCGGGCCCGCACCGCCGGGCCCGGCGTCGCGGGCGTGTGCGTCGCCAGCGGTTGCGACCGTTGCCATGGCAACTTACGTTCGCGCGGTCGTGTCACAGGTTCGTGAGGGGGGTCCACATGGCCGCAGGTTTTCTGCAGCGTGAGCGCATCGTCGCTCCGCCCGGATGGAGCCGGTGGCTCGTCCCTCCGGCGGCGCTGGCGATCCACCTCGCGATCGGTCAGGTCTACGCCTGGAGCGTGTTCAAGCTTCCCCTGACCTCGACGCTGCTGGAGGGCAGCCCGATCGCCGGGACCCTGAGCGCGCTGCCGTTCACCCTCGGCATCGTCATCCTGGGCATCTCGGCGGCCGTGCTCGGGACCAAGGTCGACGAGAACGGGCCGCGCTGGGCGATGGTCCTCGCGACGGTCTTCTTCTCCGGTGGGTTCCTGGTCTCCGCGCTCGGGGTGGCCATCGGGCAGTACTGGCTGGTCGTGTTCGGCTACGGCGTGCTCGGCGGCATCGGGCTGGGCATCGGCTACATCTCGCCGGTCTCCACACTGATCAAGTGGTTCCCCGACCGCCCCGGCATGTCGACCGGCATCGCGATCATGGGCTTCGGCGGGGGAGCGCTGATCGCCTCGCCGCTGACCAACCAGCTGCTGGTCACGTTCGGCGGCGCGGGCGAGAACGCCGCCGCCGGCGGCATCGCGCAGACCTTCCTCGTCATGGGGCTGATCTACGCGGTGTTCATGTCTCTGGGCTGGTTGCTGATCCGGGTGCCCGCCGAGGGCTGGAAGCCCGCGGGCTGGGATCCGGAACAGAAGTCGGGCAAGAGCATGGTCACCACGGCGAGCGTGTCGGCCAACAACGCCATCCGCACCCCGCAGTTCTGGTTGCTGTGGGTGGTGCTGTGCTTCAACGTCACCGCGGGCATCGGTATCCTGGAGCGGGCCGCCCCGATCTACCAGGACTTCTTCCCCGACGCCACCAGCCCCCAGGCGCTCGCCGCCGCGGCGGCCGGGTTCGTGGCGCTGCTGTCGCTGGCCAACATGCTGGGCCGGTTCATCTGGTCCTCGGCCTCCGACGTCGTCGGGCGCAAGAACGTCTACCGGATGTACCTCGGCGTCGGCGCCCTGCTGTACCTGACCATCACGCTGACCACCAACACCAACAAGGTCCTGTTCCTGGCCTGCGCGCTGGTGATCCTGTCCTTCTACGGGGCGGGGTTCGCCACCGTGCCGGCCTACCTGCGCGACCTGTTCGGCACCTACCAGGTGGGCGCGATCCACGGCCGGTTGCTGACCGCCTGGTCCACCGCGGGCGTGCTCGGCCCGGTCATCGTCAACGCGATCGCCGACGCGCAGATCGCCGCCGGCGTGGAGGGCCCGGGCCGCTACACCCTCGCGTTCAGCATCATGATCGGGCTGCTGGTCGTCGGCTTCATCGCCAACGAGCTGATCCGGCCGGTGTCCGAGCGGTTCCACGAGCCCACCGAGACATCGACCAGCGCAACGGCGGGAGCACGCTCATGAGCACCGAGTCCGGTACCAGCACCTCCACGCAGTCCGCGGACGGCGGCTCCGACGAGGGCAGGCTGCACCCGGCTCTCACCGCGCTCGCCTGGCTGTGGGTCGTCGTGCCCTTCGGCTACGGCTTCTCCCAACTCGTGATCAAGATCCCGGCGCTGTTCGGGAGCTGAGCGGGCGGGGTGCGGCGATCGCGGCTACGGTCGGGTCATGGCTGCTAGCGATGATGCGAACGCCCTGACCGACTGGCTGGCCGCGGTCTCGCGGGAGCTCGGCCTCGGCGACACGGTGGAGGCCGACGGGCTCGTCGACACGGTGCTCGACATGACCGCGGACGTCGCGCACGACGTCAGCCGTCCGGGCGCGCCGGTCACGGCGTTCCTGATCGGTGTCGCGGCCGGGCGGGCCGAGGACCCGGCCGTGGCCGCCCGCGACTTCGCCGGGAAGATCAGCAAGCTGGCGCAGGGCTGGGGGAGCGACGCCGAGCGGGGCGTGCCCGCCAACGACCAGGAACAGCGCGGGTAGCACCTGTTCGACGGCCGGGCCCGGTTGCGCGCACGACCGCCATCGTCTCGTCGCGCGCGCTGCTCGTCGCTGCCGCCCGCGGCGGAGCGGGAGGACCCCGGGGGAGAGCCGGCGATGCCGCCGGGTCAGCCGGTCATGTCGAGCTGGGCGATCACCTTCGTGGGCGTCAGGCGGACCAGCAGCTCGCCGGGCACGCCGTTGCGCCGCCCGAACTCCTCGGCGCGCTCGGCGCCCATGTAGCGCCCGCCGATCTCGGTGGCCGACCGGACCAGCTCGGCGGGCTCCTCCGAGGTCGACGCCACTCCCTGGATCTGCACGAACCCGAACGGCGGCACCTCGGAGTCGACGCAGAGCACCAGGCGCGGGTCGCGCGCGATCGCCCGGCCCTTGGCGGTGTCGCGGCCGGTGTTGAACAGCAGGTCGTCGCCGTCGACGACGAACCAGATCGGCGCCACCAGCGGGCGACCGTCGGCGGCGACGAAGCCCAGCTTGCCGGTGCGGGTGCCCTCGGACAGGAAGGTGCGTACCTCGGCAGTCAGCTCAGCCATCTGGTGAGCATAGGGAACGACACCCGGGTGCCCGTGCCGGAGACCCCGGGCGGTCTGGTGCCCGCCGCGTACCTTCCGGTCACCCGCGCACGTCCCGACATACGCGCACGGCCGGAGGGTGCGCGTCACCGGGGGTCCGCGACCGGCGATCGGGTCGGTCCTCGGCGCGGTGGGCGCGGTGCCGGCGACCACCCGGCGTCGTCGGTCGGAGCCGCGCGCGACGCCCCGGCTGTCGTTTACTGTTGGGTCCGGAGTGGGTGTCGGAGGGAGACGGGCGATGCGGACGGTCTGCGGGTGGGCGCGTCGGGTGCAGGGGCTCGTCCGGTCCTGGCGGCCGGCCGCGGTGCCGGTGTCGGCGGTGCGCCCGCTGGCCGCCGGGCGCAACCCGCTGCTGAGCGACCGGATCGGTGACCAACGCCGGGCCGGGGTGAAGCTCGACCAGGTCGACGGCACCACCTGCGGCAGCGCGGTGCTCGTCGCGCTCGCGGCCTGGGCGGATCCGGCGGAGATCCGGCGCCTCGACGGGCCGGACGGTGGTGGCACCGACGACCGGGCGGCGGTGGGCGGGTCGTACGGGATCGCGACGGCGCCCGCAGCGGGCGTCAGCGCCGGGTTCGGGGTGCGCTACGACGCGCGGCAGAAGCAGATCCACCGCGAGTCGGCGCGGTTCTGGCCCCGGGCGCTGGGCACGCCGCCGTGGGGCATGGTCACCTGGCTGCGCCGCAACGTCCCGTCCGCCGGGCCGTACCGCGTGCGACTGGTCGACGACGCCGACGCCCGTGACGTCTCCGCCCTGATCGGGGCGGTCGGGGTGGCGCTCAAGGTCGGACGGCCGGTACCGCTGCTGGTCGGCACGGTCGTGCCCCGGCACTACGTGATGGCGCTCGGAGCCCACGAGGACGGCTGGACGGTGTACGAACCCACGAGCGGTCAGGTCCGCGTGCTGGATCTGGACCTGCTGCGCCGCCGCGCACTGCGCCAGGTCCTCGGCTTCGACCGCCTGCACGCCGCCCTGCTCCCCAGCTGACCCCCGGGGGTTTCGCGCGCCGGTTGGTGTCTCGCGTGCGGAACGGAGCCTCGCGCGCTGCCGGTGGCGCGCGAGACGCGGTTCGGCGCGCGAGAGGCGGCCTGCGCAAGGACGCGCCCACCCGAACCCGGCACGGGCGGCCGTCAGCGGGGGTGTGGGTCGCCGTCCAGCATCGCGTCCGCGGCCTCGGAGATGATCGCCTCCATCGCCCGGCGGGCGGCGGGGGCGTCGCCGGACTGCACCGCCTGGGCCACGTCGGCGTGCAGCCGGATCGCGGCGGGTTCGGGCGTGGCGGGCATGAGGCCGTGGTGGGTGCGTCCGGCGAGGACCTCGGCGACGACGTCGGCCAGCGCGGCGAGCATCTCGTTGCCGGTGGCGGCGAGCAGCGTGCGGTGGAACACGACGTCGGCGGCGAGGTAGGCCTGCAGGTCACCCGAGCGGCCATGGACCGCCATGTCCATGACGGCACCGGTCAGGAGCCCGCACTGCTCGCCGGTGGCGCGCTGCGCGGCGTACGCGGCGGCCATCGGCTCGAACCCGGCCCGCAGCTCCGAGAGCGACCGCAGCTGGGAGTCGCGGCCCGGTCCGGCGAGGCGCCAGCGGATGACCATGGGGTCGAAGACGTTCCAGGCCGTGATCGGCGCGACCGTCGTGCCGACGCGCCGCTTGCTGGCGACCATGCCCATCGACTCCAGCACGCGCACGGCCTCGCGGACGACGGTGCGGGACACGCCGAAGTGGGCCTCCATCTCCTCGGCGCGGAGCACCGCGCCTTCGGCGAGCTCGCCGGAGGCGACCAGCAGGCCGAGTCGGTCGAGGAGGTCGGCGTGCAAACCGGTGGTCATGCGCCGAATGATGTCACCTTTGGGCGCCCTGTGTACATAAATACGATGTGAATCGATACAGTATTGCATAAATAGTATTTAAAGTGGATGCTGAGCATCGTCCCGAGGAGGCAACGATGCCCATCCATCCCGTACCCGATCCGCCGCTGCTCACCGTCATGGGAGTGTCCGGCTCGGGCAAGACCACCGTCGGCGCCGCGCTCGCCCAGCGCCTGCGCGTGCGGTACGCCGACGCCGACGACTTCCACCCGGCCGAGAACGTCGAGAAGATGTCGGCCGGTGTCCCGCTCACCGACGACGACCGGCTCCCGTGGCTGCACCGCATCGGCGAGTGGCTCGCCGCGCACGCCGCGGGCGGCGGCGTCGTCAGCTGCTCGGCCCTGCGACGCAGCTACCGCGACGTGCTGCGCGCCGCCGCACCCACCCAGCTGTTCGTGCACCTGCACGGGAGTCCCGAGGTGATCGCCCGCCGCGTGGCCGGGCGGCCCGGGCACTTCATGCCCGCCAGCCTCGTCGACTCCCAGTTCGCGACGCTCGAACCGTTGGGCGCCGACGAGCACGGCCTCACCCTCGACCTCGACCGCCCCGTCGACGACCTCGTCGACGGCTACCTCGCCGCCACCGCCGCCGGAGGCAAGCCATGATCACCACCGTGCTCGCCCAGGACGAGTTCGTGCCCGTGTACGGCACCGGGCCCCTGCTGCTCATCGCCGTCGGCGCCGTCGCCCTGCTGCTGGTGCTGATCATGGCGCTGCGGCTGCACGCCTTCGTCGCCCTGATCCTGGTCAGCCTGCTCACCGCGCTGGTCGCGGGTATCCCGGTGGCCGACGCCGTGCCGACGCTGCTCGCGGGCTTCGGCACGACGCTGGCCAGCGTCGCGCTGCTGGTCGGGCTCGGGGCGATGATCGGAAAGCTGCTGGAGGTGACCGGCGGTGCCCAGGTGCTGGCCGACACGCTGGTCAACCGGTTCGGCGAGCGGCATGCCCCGCTCGCGCTGGGCGTCGCCTCGCTGCTGTTCGGCTTCCCGATCTTCTTCGATGCGGGGTTCGTGGTGTTCCTGCCGCTGATCTTCAGCGTCGCCCGGCAGTTCGGCGGTTCGGTGCTGATCTACGCATTGCCCTCGGCCGGCGCCTTCGCGGTGATGCACGCGTTCGTGCCGCCGCACCCCGGTCCGGTCGGGGCCTCGGAGATCCTCGGGCTGGGCACCGACCTGGGTCTGGTTCTCGTCGTCGGCCTGCTGATCGGGCTGCCCACCTGGTACATCGCCTCCTACCTGTTCGGTCGCTGGATCGGGCGGCGGGTCGACGTGCCCGTGCCGAGCCTGCTCTCCGACGAGGATGGCGACGGCGGCGGCGGGAGCACCCTGACACGGACCGGGCAGCGCACCGCGCCGAAGTTCGGCACCGTGCTGAGCCTGCTGCTGCTCCCGCTGGTGCTCATCCTGCTCAACACCGGGCTGAACACGCTGGCCACGGCCGGGGTGGTCGACGGGGACGCGGCCACGGTCGGCGCGCTGCGGCTGCTCGGCCAGACCCCCGTCGCGCTGCTGATCACCGTGCTGGTGGCGATGTACGTGCTGGGCCGCGAGCGATTCAGCCGCGCCGAGGTCGAGAAGATCGTCAACTCCTCGCTCGGCCCGGTCTGCGCCATCATCCTGATCACCGGCGCCGGTGGTGCGTTCGGCGGCGTGCTGCGCACCAGCGGCATCGGCGACGCGCTGGCCGGGAGCCTGTCCGACATCGGGCTGCCGGCGATCGTGGCCGCGTTCCTGATCGCCACCGCGCTGCGGGTCGCGCAGGGCTCGGCCACGGTCGCACTGACCACCACCGCCGGTCTCATCGCGCCCGTCGTCGGCGCGCAGGGGCTCTCCCCGCTGCAGATCGCGCTGATCGTCATCGCGATCGCCTGCGGCTCCACGGTGCTCAGCCACGTCAACGACTCCGGGTTCTGGCTCGTCGGGCGGTTCCTGGAGATGGACGTGAAGACCACGCTGAAGACCTGGACGGTGATGGAGACGTTGATCGGGCTGGTCGGTTTCGCGCTGGCGTTCACCGTCAGCCTGGTCCTCTAGGAAACCCTGTCGGGGGTGGCTCGTAGACTTGGCAGGGTGACCGACACCCTTCCTCCCCGTACTGCCGACCTGCCCGCCCAGTGGAGTCCGGGCGAGGTAGAGGCGAGCATGTACCAGGGCTGGGTCGACGCCGGTTACTTCACCGCGGACGCCACCTCCGACAAGCCGCCGTTCTGCATCGTCATCCCGCCGCCCAACGTCACCGGCAGCCTGCACATCGGGCACGCCTTCGAGCACACGCTGATCGACGTCCTGGTCCGGCGCAGGCGGATGCAGGGCTACGAGACGCTCTACCTGCCCGGCATGGACCACGCGTCGATCGCGGTCCACGCGCTGGTCGAGAAGGCGCTGGCCGAGGAGGGCACCAGCCGCCGTGAGCTGGGCCGCGATGCGTTCATCGAGCGCACCTGGGAGTGGAAGGCCGAGCACGGGGGCGCGATCCTCGCCCAGATGCGGCGCCTCGGCGAGAGCTGCGACTGGAGCCGCGAGCGGTTCACGATGGACGCCCGGTCCAACCGCGCGGTCCTCACGATCTTCAAGAGGCTCTACGACGAGGGCCTCATCTACCGCGCGGAGCGGATGGTCAACTGGAGCCCGGAGATGCGCAGCGTGCTCTCCGACGTCGAGGTCGACCACGTCGAGGTCGCCGGCGAGCTGGTCTCCATCCGCTACGGGGACGGCGACGACGCGATGGTCGTGGCCACCACCCGCGTCGAGACGATGCTCGGCGACACCGCGGTGGCCGTGCATCCCGACGACGAGCGCTACGCCCACCTGGTCGGCCGCGAGATCGAGCTGCCGCTGGTCGGGCGCATGATCCGGGTCGTGGCCGACGAGCACGTGGACCCGGCGTTCGGCACCGGCGCGGTCAAGGTCACCCCGGCCCACGACCCCAACGACTTCGAGATCGGCCGCCGCCACGACCTGCCGATGCCCTCGATCATGGACGAGTCCGGGCGCATCGCGGGCACGGGCACCGAGTTCGACGGCATGGACCGGTTCACCGCGCGCGTGAAGGTCCGCGAGGCGCTGGCCGCGCAGGGCCGGATCGTCGCGGAGAAGCGGCCCTACCTGCACAGCGTCGGGCACTCCTCGCGCGGGAGCAAGGAGCCGATCGAGCCCCGGCTGAGCCTGCAGTGGTTCGTCAAGGTCGGGCCGCTGGCGCAGGTCGCGGGCGACGCCGTCCGCAACGGGTCGGTCACGGTCCACCCGCCGGAGATGGAGTCCCGCTGGTTCGCCTGGGTCGACAACATGCACGACTGGTGCATCTCCCGCCAGCTCTGGTGGGGCCACCGCATCCCGGTCTGGTACGGGCCCGACGGCGAGATCGTCTGCGTCGGCCCCGACGAGGAGCCGCCCGCCGGGTACACGCAGGACCCCGACGTCCTCGACACGTGGTTCTCCTCGGGGCTGTGGCCGTTCTCCACGCTCGGCTGGCCCGACAAGACCCCGGACCTGGAGAAGTTCTATCCCACGTCGGTGCTGGTCACCGGCTACGACATCCTCTTCTTCTGGGTCGCCCGGATGATGATGATGGGCCACTACGCGATGGACGGCGAGCGGCCCTTCGACACGATCGCCCTGCACGGCATGGTGCGCGACGCGCACGGCAGGAAGATGTCCAAGTCGGCCGGCAACACCGTCGACCCGCTGGCGTGGATGGACGCCTACGGCACCGACGCGGTGCGGTTCGCGCTGGCCCGCGGGGCCAACCCGGGCACGGACATGCCCATCGGCGACGACGCCGTGCTCGCCGCGCGCAGCTTCGGCACCAAGCTGTGGAACGCCACGCGCCTCGCGCTGGCCAACCACGCCTCGCCGGCCCTGCCGCTGCCCACCTCGCCGACCGACGCCGACGCCTGGATCCTCGGCCGGCTCGGGCAGGTGCGGGAGCAGGTCGACGCGCTGCTGGAGGACTACCAGTTCGCCAAGGCCACCGAGGCGCTCTACCACTTCACCTGGGACGAGTTCTGCGCCTGGTACCTGGAGCTGGCCAAGCCCCAGCTCGCCGACGAGGCCACCGCCGACGGCACGCGGGCGGTGCTCGGCCACGTCCTCGACGCGCTGCTGCGGCTGCTGCACCCGGTGATGCCGTTCATCACCGAGGCACTGTGGCAGCCGTTGACCGGGAGCGAGTCGATCGTGGTCGCGCCGTGGCCGGTCGACGCGGGCCGCCCCGTCGACGACGGCGCCGCGGCCCGGATCGTGGCGCTGCAGAAGCTGGCCACCGAGGTGCGGCGCTTCCGCACCGAGCAGCGGGTGCCCGACGCCCGGCGCGTCGCGGCGCGCCTGGTCGGGCTCGACGAGGCCGGGCTGGGGGCGCACCGTGCCGCCGTCGCGTCGCTGGTGCGTCTCGACGCGCCCGGCGACGACTTCGCCGCCACGGCCACGGTCGAGGTGGCACTGGGGTCCGCCACGGTGCACGTCGAGCTCGACACGTCCGGTGCCATCGACGTGGCCGCCGAGCGGGCGCGCCTGGGCCGCGACCTCGCGGCCGCGCAGAAGGAGCTCGACGCCGCCGACAAGAAGCTGGGCAACCCGAAGTTCGTCGACAACGCACCCGCCGCCGTCGTCGACGGGATCCGCGCGCGGCGCGCCACCGCGGTGGCCGACATCGAGCGGGTCACGGCACGCCTCGCCGCCCTGCCGTCGTCGTGACGGGGCCGCACGAGGACCGTCCCGAGGGCGAGGGGGACGTCCCCGACCCCGAGGAGGCGGTGATCTCACACGTTCTCGACGCCATCCGGGGGGCCGACTCGCCCTCGGTGATCCCCGAGACCTCCGGCGTGGTGGATTTCGCCGAGTTCCTGGCCGTCGAGGCCGAGCTGGACCGGCGCTGGCCCGAGACGGTCATGGAGCCCTCGCTGGACCGCATCGCCGCGCTGGTCGACGCGCTCGGCGAGCCGCACCGCGGATACCCCGTGGTGCACCTGACCGGCACCAACGGCAAGACGTCCACGGCGCGGATGGTCGACGCCCTGCTCACCGAGATCGGCCTGCGCACCGGCCGCTACACCAGCCCGCACCTGCAGCGGGCCACCGAGCGGATCAACATCGACAACCGGCCGATCACCCCGGAGCGGTACGTGGCCGTCTACCGCGACGTCGAGCCGTTCCTCGACATCGTCGACGCCGAGCTGGGCAGGCTCTCCAAGTTCGAGGTGCTCACCGCGATGGGGTTCGCGGCCTTCGCCGACGCGCCGGTGGAGGCCGGGATCGTCGAGGTCGGGCTGGGCGGGCGCTGGGACGCCACGAACGTCGCCGACGCGACGGTCGCCGTGATCACGCCGATCGGGCTCGACCACGCCGAGTACCTGGGCACCGACGTCCTCGGCATCGCCCGCGAGAAGGCCGGGATCATCAAGCCCGGTTCGGTGGCGGTGCTCGCCACCCAGGACCGCGAGGTGGCCGAGGTGCTGCTGGAGCGATGCGTGGAGGTCGACGCGCAGGTCGCGCGCGACGGCGCGGAGTTCGGGGTGGCGCAGCGCGAGGTCGCCGTGGGCGGGCAGCGGATCGCGCTGCGCGGGCTCTCGGGTATGTACGACGACATCGTCCTGCCGCTGCACGGCGAGCACCAGGCGGCCAATGCGGCGCTGGCCCTCGCGGCGGTGGAGGCCCTGATCGGGGCGGGCCCGAAGCAGCCGATCGACCCCGACGCGGTGCGGGCCGCGTTCGCCCGGGTGGCGTCGCCGGGGCGGCTGGAGCGGCTCGCGGCCGGGCCGGGCGTGCCCACGGTGCTCGCCGACGCCGCGCACAACCCGCACGGCGCCCGGGCGTTGGCGGCCGCGCTGCTCGGCGAGTTCCGGTTCACCCGGCTCGTGGGTGTGGTCGGCGTGATGGCCGACAAGGACGCCCGCGGCATCCTCACCGAGCTGGAGCCGGTGCTGGCCGAGGTCGTCGTCACGGCCAACTCCTCGCCCCGGGCGATGGACGCCGACGAGCTGGGCGCGCTGGCCACCGAGATCTTCGGGTCGGAACGGGTCAGCGTGGAGCCCGTGCTCGCCGCCGCTGTGGAGCAGGCGGGGGAGCTGGCCGAGGAGGGCGGCGAGTCCGGCGTCGGCGTCGTCGTCACCGGGTCGGTCGTCACGGTGGGCGAGACGCGCACGCTGTTCGGTAAGGAACCCACGTGAGTGCCCCCGCGCCCGACCCGATGAAGGGCATCCGGGGGGTCTTCGCGGCCACCCTCGTCCTGGAGTCGATCGTCGTCGCGCTGGCGCTGCTGGTGCTGCCGAAGTTCGGCGACGGTGCCACACCGCTGGGCGTCGCGGTGATCGCGGCGGTGGCCGTCGCGATGATCGTCGCCGCGGGCTTGCAGCGGCGGCCGTGGGGGCTCGCGCTCGCGCTCGCGCTGCAGGTCGCGGTGCTGCTGTGCGGGTTCCTCGTCCCGGCCCTGGCGATCATGGGCCTGGTCTTCGTGCTGGTGTGGGCCGGGCTGCTGTTCCTGCGCCGCGACGTGGCGCTGCGCATGGAACGTGGCGAGCTGCCCGGCCAACAGGTCTCCGACTCGTAAGGGACACCTCCACCGTTCCCGGGCAGGATCGGCGCCGTGCACATCCTCCGTCGCCCCCCGGTGCTCGCCGGTCTCGCCGTCGCCGCCGCGCTGCTCGTCGTCGCGCTGGCGGTGTTCCAGCCCTGGAAACTGTTCGTCGACCGCACGGTGGACGAGGCGCCGCCCGTCGCCGCAGCACCGGTCGCGGCCGCGCCGGTCGACCCGCCTGCGGTCGTGGCCGAACCCGAACCCGAACCCGAACCCGTGGCCACCGGGCCCGTGGAGCTGGTGCGGGGCGAGTTCATCTCCCACGAGCACGCCAGCAGCGGATCGGTGGTGATCCTGGAGCTGGCCGACGGGTCGCGGGTGCTGCGCCTGGAGGACCTCGACACCAGCGACGGCCCCCTGCTCAAGGTGTGGCTCACCGATGCACCCGTGATCGAGGGCACGGACGGCTGGTACGTCTTCGACGACGGCGCGTACGTCGACCTGGGCGAGCTGAAGGGCAACATCGGCAGCTCGAACTACGAGATCCCCGCCGACGTGGACCTCGACGCGCTCACCAGCGTGAGCATCTGGTGCGAGCGGTTCAGCGTGTCGTTCGCGGCGGCGGAGCTGCGGCCGGTCTGACCGCACCGGCGTCGTGTGCACGACACCGGCATCCGGACGCCGGTGCGGCCACCACGACGCCGGTGCGGTGGCCCGTCACTGCGCCCGCACCCGGCGCAGGGTCAGGGCCGCGATGCCCGTGGCCAGTACCGCGGCCACCGCCAGCAGCCCGCCCGCCCCGAGCCCGGCGATCAGGTCGGCGACCGCCGCCTGGACGTCGATCGCGGCGGCGACGACGGGGTCGGCCGGGTCCCCGCCGGCGAGCGACCGGATCTCGATCCAGCCGTACCAGGCGACGTAGGCCCCCGCGACGACCAGCAGCGCACCCCCGGCCCGGCTGATCACCGCACCCGCGTGCCGCAGCGTGCCGACCGCCCGCGCGCTCGCCAGGGCGACGGCCAGCGCCACGGCGAGCACGACGACCCCCATCCCGAGCGCGTAGGCGACGAACGCCGCCCCGACGCCCAGCGGGCCGCCGACGCGCAGCGACCCGGCCACGACGGCCAGGAACGGCGCGATCGTGCACGACAGCGACGCCAGCGCGAACGAGACGCCGTAGCCGATCTGCGACCACCAGCGCCGGGTCGGGGCGGATCCGTGCCCGGCCAGCCCGGGGATCGCGAGCGTCCGACCGGCCAGCAGCCACGCGCCCAGCACCACGAGCACGACCCCGACGAGCACGGTGACGACCGGCAGGTAGCGCTCCAGCGACAGGGCCAGCGGCGCAAGCACCACCCCCACCAGCCCGAACACGGCCACGAAGCCGACCGTCATGCCCGCGGAGAAGCGCAGCGCCCGCAGCACCGCCCCGGTGCGCCCGCCGCCTGCGACGAGCAGCCCGAGGTAGGCCGGCAGCAACGCGAAACCGCACGGGTTGAACGCCGCCACCGCGCCCGCGACCAGTGCGAACGCGAGCGCGGCGGGGTCCATGCTCAGCCGGCCGAGGGGGTCTGCAGCAGCGCGTCGGCGGCCGCCCGCAGCTCGTCGACGTCGCGGCCACCGCGCGAGACCGTGACCGTGCCGTCGGCGGCGATGTCGGCGAACGCGGGCTGGGCGACCACGCCGAAGCCCTGCCACAGGGCCCCGTCCTCGTCGACGACGTGGGTCAGCGCCCCGGTGCCGGTGTCGGCGACGAACCCGCGCATGTCGGCGAGCTCACCCCGCCCGGGGACGCCCACGAACCGCACCCGTCCCTCGTACTCGGCGGCGACCGCCGCCACGCCGGGCCCCTCGGCCCGGCACGTGGATCAAAACGGCGCCCAGAACCACAGCACGACCGGGGCGCCGGCCAGCTCACCCGCGTCGAACGGCGCCCCGTCGACGGTGGTGGCGGTGAAGTCCAGAGCGGCGCCGCCGGGCGCGGCGGTCGGGGCGGCGGCGCAGCCCGTGAGCGCCAGCAGCAGGGCCACGCAGGTGAACAGCAGCCGTCGGGTCACGGGCACATCCTCGCAGCCGCCGCCCGCCGGGCCGCATTACGGACCGCGAACGGCTCGCCGATACCCTCGTCGGCGTGACCGAACGCACCCTCGTCCTCGTCAAGCCCGACGGCGTCTCGCGCAAGCTGATCGGGGAGGTCCTCGCCCGAATCGAGCGCAAGGGCCTCGACATCGTCGCCCTCGAACTGCGCACCGTCGACCGCGAGCTGGCCGCCCAGCACTACGCCGAGCACGACGGCAAGCCCTTCTTCGACTCCCTCCTGGAGTTCATCACCTCCGGCCAGGTGCTCTCCGCCGTGGTCGAGGGCCCCCGCGCGATCGCGGCGTGGCGCCAGCTCGCCGGCGGCACCGACCCGGTCGAGAAGGCCACGCCGGGCACGATCCGCGGCGACTTCGGCCTGGAGACCCAGTCCAACCTCGTCCACGGTTCCGACTCGCCCGAAAGCGCGGCCCGGGAGATCAAGCTCTGGTTCCCGCACCTGTGACGTGCGGGCCCGCGGGCCCGCAGCTCGTCGACCGGATCGACGCGGACGCGCTGGCCCGGCTCTGGACCGCCGTCACGCGCGTCGGCGGCGCGGTCGGGTTCGTCGAGGACACCCCCGGAGCCGAGATCCGGGCGGCCGCACAGCTCGCCGCGGCCGAGGTGGCGGCCGGTCGCGAGCAGCTGCTCGTGCTCGGCCCGCCCGCCGCCCCGGTGGGCACGGTGTTCCTGCGCCGCGGGGCCGGCCCGCGGACCGAGCACGGGGCCGAGGTCGTGCGCCTGATGGTCCGTCCCGACCAGCAGGGCCGCGGCCACGGCACGGCCCTGCTCGACGCCGCCGTCGCCCACGCCACGACGCTGGGCCGGGAGTTCCTGATGCTCACGGCGCGCGGGGGCACCGACCTGCCCCGGTACTACGCGGCGCGGGGGTGGACGCCGGTCGGGGTGTGGCCGGGCACCCTGCGCCTGGGCCCCGGCCCGGACGGCCTGCGCGACGCGCACTGGTTCCACCTGCGGCTGCGCTGAGCGGCGTCCGAAACGTCCACGCACTCTGTCGGGGGTGCCGGTTACCGTGCTCGCCATGGGGGACGGGCTGGTCCAGGCGGGCGGGCTGCGCAAGCGGTTCGGGGGGTTCGAGGCCGTGGCCGGCATCGACGTCGACGTCGCGCCGGGGGAGGTGTTCGGGTTCCTCGGGCCCAACGGCGCGGGCAAGTCGTCCACGATGCGGATGATCGCGTGCGTGTCGCCGCGCAGCGCGGGCACGCTGCAGGTGCTCGGCATGGACCCCGACGTCGACGGCCCGCGGATCCGGGCCCGCCTCGGGGTGGTGCCCCAGCTCGACAACCTCGACGCCGAGCTCACCGTGCGCCAGAACCTGCAGGTCTACGGCCGCTACTTCGGGCTGTCCAGGGCGCACGTCCGGTCCAAGGCCGTCGAACTGATGGAGTTCGCGCAGCTCACCGAGCGGGCCGACGAGCCGGTCGAACCGCTGTCGGGCGGGATGAAGCGGCGCCTCACGATCGCCCGCGCGCTGGTCAACACCCCCGAGCTGCTGCTGCTCGACGAGCCCACCACCGGGCTCGACCCGCAGGCCCGGCACCTGCTGTGGGAGCGTCTCTACCGGCTCAAGCGCGAGGGCGTCACGCAGATCATCACCACGCACTACATGGACGAGGCCGAGCAGCTCTGCGACCGGCTCGTCGTGATGGACGGCGGGGTCATCGTGGCCGAGGGGTCGCCGGCCGAGCTGATCGAGCGCCACGCCACCCGCGAGGTGCTGGAGCTGCGCTTCGCCCCCGAGCACCGCCCGGCGGCCGAGGCGCTCGCCCCGTACGTCGACCGGGTCGAGGAGCTGCCCGACCGGCTGCTGCTCTACACCGCCGACGGCGAGCACGCGCAGGGCGAGGTCGCGCGGGCCGGGCACCGGCCGCTCTCGGCGCTGGTGCGGCGCTCGTCGCTGGAGGACGTGTTCCTGCGGCTCACCGGCCGGACGCTGGTGGACTGATGCCCGCCACCGCCACCGCCACCGCCACCGTCGCCGTCCCCGCGTACCTGCGGGGTGTGCTGCTCGTCGTCGAGAGCTTCTGGACCTGGTACCGGCGCAACTGGCGGGCCACGGTCGTGTCCTCGGTGCTCCAGCCGCTGCTGTTCCTGCTGGCCTTCGGCGTCGGGTTCGGGTCGCTGGTGGCCGGCACCGGCCAGGTCGCGGCCGCCACGGGCGGGTTCGGGTACCTCGTGTGGCTCGCACCCGCGCTGCTCGCGGTGTCGGCCGTGCAGACCGCGGCGTTCGACTCCACCTACCCGGTGCTCTCGGCGTTCAAGTGGCAGCGCACCTACCACGCGATGAGCGCCGGGCCGCTCACCCCCGCGCAGGTGGCGCTCGGGCACCTGGGCTGGACCACCGCCAAGCTGACCGGCACCGGCGGGATCTACGTGGTCGTCATCGCCGTGTTCGGCGGCGTCGCGAGCCCGGGCATCGTGGTGTCGCTGCTGGCGGCGGTACTCACCGGCACCGCGTTCGCGTCGCTGGTCATGGCGTTCGCCGCCACCGTGGAGAACGAGGGTGGGCCGTTCAGCGCGCTGTTCCGTTTCGTCGTCATCCCGATGACGCTGTTCTCCGGCACGTTCTTCCCCGTCGGCCGGCTGCCCGACTGGGTCCAGCCGGTCGCGTGGATCTCGCCGCTGTGGCACGGCACCGAGCTCGCCCGCGGCGCCGCGCTGGGCCTCTGGCGTCCGCTCGCCGCGCTGGGGCACGTCGCGTACCTGCTCGCGCTGCTCGCCGTGGGTGTCGCGCTGTCCACCCGGCTCTACCGGCGGAGGCTGACCCGATGACGGCCGAGCCGACGACGGCGGCCCCGCCCCCGCCCGCCCCGTGGCTGCGGCTGCTGCCGGCCGGCGGGTACGCGGGCCGGTCCCGGATGCTGCTGGAGCGCTCGGCCATCGTGTCGCGCCGCACCTGGCTCACGTTCGTGTCGGGCTTCTTCGAGCCGGTGTTCTACCTCGTCGCGATGGGGCAGGGCCTCGGCTCGCTGGTCGGCACGCTGCCCGGCCCGGACGGTGCCCCGATCAGCTACGCCGCGTTCATCGCACCGGGCCTGCTGGCGGCGTCGGCGATGAACGGGGCGGTGTTCGACTCCACGTTCAACGTCTTCTTCAAGCTCCGCTACGCCAAGCTCTACGACGCGATGCTGGCCACGCCGCTCGGCCCGGTCGACATCGCGCTCGGCGAGATCGGCTGGGCCCTGGTCCGCGGCGGGCTCTACGCGCTCGGGTTCCTGTCGGTGATGGCGGGGTTCGGGCTGCTCACCTCGCCGTGGGCGCTGCTCGCCCTGCCTGCGGCGCTGGTGGTGGCGTTCGCGTTCGCCGCCGTCGGGATGGCGGCCACCTCGTTCATGCGGTCCTGGCAGGACTTCGACCTGGTCACGCTCGTGGTGCTGCCGATGTTCCTGTTCTCCACCACGTTCTTCCCCCTGTCGGTCTACCCGCCGCCGCTGCAGACCGTGGTGCAGTGCCTGCCGCTGTACCACGCCGTCGAGCTCATGCGTGGTCTCACCACCGGGGCGGTGCACGCCGGGATGCTGGGCAACCTGGCCTACTTCGCGGTGATGATCGTGCTCGGGGTGGCGGTGGCCTCGCGCCGCCTCGACGCGCTGCTGCTGCGGTAGTCGCCGGGCCGTTGCGCCCGTCGGGCGACTCGGCTGGCCCGGGCCGGGCGGGGGGCCGATGATGTGCGGATGACCGTCACGTCCCGCCGCTCCGCCACCGCCGATCTCGTCCGGGGCACCGCCGTGGCGGTGCTCGCCGTGGTGCAGATCGTGGTCTCCGCGCTGGGCGGGGGCGGGGCGATCGGGGAACCGGTCGGGGTCGTCGCGAACGACTACGCCACGCCGCTGCTGGCCGCGGGCTGGGCGTTCGCGATCTGGGGTCCGATCTACGTCGGGTTCCTCGCGTACGCCGTCTACCAGCTGTTGCCCACGCAGCGCGGCCGCGAGGTGCACCGCCGCACGGGCTGGTGGCTGGTGGCGTCCGCGGTGCTCAACCCGGCCTGGATCCTCGCGTTCTCGCTGCGCCTGATCCCGCTGGCCGAGCTGCTGATCATCGCGTTGCTGGTGTGCCTGGCGACGGTGTTCGGACGGCTGAGCCGTGAACCCGCGACGGGCGTGCTGGAGCGGGTCGTGTTCCGCGGCTCGATCGCGCTCTACGCCGGATGGGTGTCGCTGGCCACCGTGCTGGGCACGGCCGCCACCGGTGTGTGGGCCGGGTTGCCGGGCACCGGGGCGCTCCCGGCGGTGGCGGCGGTCGTCGTGCTGCTCGCCGCGGCCGGGATCCTGATGTGGGTGGTGCTGTCCGGCACGGCGGTCGTCGGCTATGCGGCGGCCGCGGTGTGGGCGCTGGCCGGGATCGTGCTCAACGACGCGACCCCGATCGTCGCGGGCACCGGCATGGTGGCGATCGTCGCGGTGGTGGGTGCCGCCGCCCGCCGCGTCACCGCCGCGGCCAACCCGGTGCGCGCCGCCTTCGGCTGATCCGGCGCCTTCGGCTGATCCGCCGCAGCGCCGCCGGATCGTGCTACCGGACGCCGGTCACGAACGGGTAGCGTCCGGTCCGCCCCGCGTCGGAGGAGATGTCGATGATCACCGGAAGCCTGGTCGCGCTGGTCACCCCCATGCGGGAGGACGGTGCGGTCGACCACGAGGCGCTGGCGAAGGTCGTCGACCGCACGATCGAGGCCGGAACCGCGGCCATCGTGTCGGTCGGCACCACCGGCGAGTCGGCCACCCTGGACGTCGCCGAGCACACCGACGTGATCCGCCGCACCATCGAGGTGGCGGCCGGGCGGGTGCCGGTGATCGCGGGCACCGGCGCCAACTCCACCGCCGAGGCGATCCACCTCACGGCGGCGGCGAGGGCGGCGGGCGCCGACGGGGCCCTGCTGGTCACGCCGTACTACAACAAGCCCCCACAGGAGGGCCTGTACCAGCACTTCCGGGCGGTCGCCGAGGCCGTCGACATCCCGCAGTACCTCTACAACGTGCCCGGTCGCACGGCCGTCGACATGCTCCCCTCCACCGTGGAGCGCCTCGCCGCGGTGCCCAACATCGTCGGGCTCAAGGAGGCGCTGGGCGACCTCGACCGGGTCCGCGACCTCGTGGCGCTGCAGCTGCCCGGCTTCGCCCTCTACTCCGGCGACGACGCCACCGCGCGGGCGAGCATCCTCGCCGGGTTCCACGGTGACATCTCGGTCACGGCCAACGTCGCGCCCGAGGCGATGGCCCGGATGTGCGCCGCCGCGCTGGACGGCGACGCCGAGCTGGCCGCGGAGATCGACGCCGACCTCGCCGGCCTGCACCGCTCGCTGTTCGCCGAGCCCAACCCGATCCCGGTGAAGTGGGCGCTCGCCGAGATGGGCCTGATCCCGCCGGGGATCCGGCTGCCGCTGGTGCCGCTGGACGAGATGCACCACGAGGACGTCCGCGCCGCCCTGCGCTCGGCCGGGCTGATCTGACCCCCGGCTGCCGCCTCGCTCGCGCAGACGCCCCGGACGGTCGCAGACGTCGCACCCTGTGCGATCGGCCGAGGGGTGTGCGACGGCGGTCGGTCACTCCCTTGCGTCTGCCCGGCGGGCGGTGCGGGCGATCCCGTCGATCACGGTCGGCCACACCCAGCGGGCCAGGTCGTGGCCCATCCCCGGCACCTCCAGCAGCTCCGCGCCGGGGATCGCCGCGGCCGTCGCGCGCCCGCCGGAGGGGACGATCACCCGGTCCCGTTCGCCGTGCACCACCAGAGCGGGCATCGTCAGCCGGCCGAGGTCGGCGGTGCGGTCGCGTTCGCCGACGCACGCCGCGAGCTGGCGGCCGCCGCCGTCCCCGGTCTCGCGGCTCATCGCGCGGCGCACGGTCACGCGCACGTCCTCGTCGTCCCGGGCGGTGCGCCCGTCGGAGCCGATCCGCCGGAACGCCGCCACCATGCCCTCCACCGGATCGGTCGACGGCGGGCGCAGGAAGTCGGGGATGCGGGTCCAGTGGACCCTGCCGGTCCGCCCGTCCCCGGGCCGCCCCATGATCGAGACGAGGGACCGGGTGAGCCGGGGGTGCCGGATCGCCACCTCCTGCGCCACCATCGCGCCGAGCGACGCCCCGACGACGTGCGCCCCGCGCGGGTCGACGTGTGCGATCAGGCCCGCGGCGTCGTCGGCCATGTCGGCGAGGGAGTAGACCGGGTTCGCGCGGCGGCGCAGGAACTGCCACGCCGTGATCCCGGCCCCGTGGACGTGGGTGGAGCGGCCGACGTCCCGGTTGTCGAAACGCACCACGTGCAGATCCCGGGCGACGAGGGCGGCGCAGAAGTCGTCGCGCCACCAGTCCAGCGACAGGTTCAGGCCCATGACCAGCGCGACGGTGGGGTGCGCGGGATCGCCGAGGGACTCGTAGCAGAGCTCGACGTCCCCGACCCGGCAGAATCGCTCGTTCATCGGCTCGGCCTTCGCCGTCGGCCGCGCCGCGGTTCGGGCGGGCCCGCGCCGCCGGGCACCTCCCGGTGACCGCGCCGTCCCCCGGCCCGGGGGCTACCCTGGTACAGCGTGACTGCCCCCAGCGTGTTCGCCGATCTCGAAGCCCTGCTCCCGCGCGTGTCCAAGCCGGTGCAGTACGTGGGCGGGGAGCTGAACGCGCAGCTCAAGGACTGGGACGTCGCGGACGTCCGGTGGGCGCTCATGTACCCCGACGCCTACGAGGTGGGCCTGCCCAACCAGGGTGTCCAGATCCTCTACGAGGTGCTCAACGAGCGCGTCGACGCGCTGGCCGAGCGCTGCTACTCGGTGTGGCCGGACCTGGAGGCGCTGATGCGCGAGCACGGCGTGCCCGCGTTCACCGTCGACGGCCACCGCCCGCTCGGGGCGTTCGACCTGCTCGGGGTGAGTTTCTCCACCGAGCTCGGCTACACCAACCTGCTCACCGCGCTCGACCTGGCGGGCATCCCGCTGCACGCCGTCGACCGGTCCGCCGACCATCCGGTCGTCGTGGCCGGCGGGCACGCCGCGTTCAATCCCGAGCCGGTCGCGCGCTTCGTCGACGTCGCGGCGCTGGGCGACGGCGAGGAGATCGTCGGCGACATCACCGACGTCGTGCGCGAGTGGAAGGCGCAGGGCCGGCCCGGGGGCCGCGCCGAGCTGCTGCTGCGCCTCGCGGCCACCGACGGCTGCTACGTCCCGTCGCTCTACGACGTCACCTACGGCGCGGACGGGGGCATCGCCGCGGTCACCCCGATCGACGAGCGCGTGCCGGCGACGGTCACCAAACGCACCACCACCGAGCTCGACGAGTGGCCCTACCCGAAGGCGCCGCTGGTGCCGCTGGCCGAGACCGTGCACGAGCGCGCGTCGGTCGAGATCTTCCGCGGCTGCACCCGCGGCTGCCGGTTCTGCCAGGCCGGGATGATCACCCGGCCGGTGCGGGAGCGGTCGCTGGAGGGCATCGGCTCGATGGTGGACGCGTCCGTGCGCGCCTCGGGGTTCGACGAGGTCGGGCTGCTGTCGCTGTCCAGCGCCGACCACTCGGAGATCGCCGAGATCACCAAGGGCCTGGCCGACCGCTACGAGGGCACCAACACCTCGCTGAGCCTGCCCTCGACCCGCGTCGACGCGTTCAACATCGACCTCGCGAACGAGATCAGCCGCAACGGCCGGCGGTCCGGGCTCACCTTCGCCCCCGAGGGCGGGTCCGAGCGGATCCGGCGGGTGATCAACAAGATGGTGTCGGAGGAGGACCTGATCCGCACCGTCAGCGAGGCGTTCGCGCAGGGCTGGCGGCAGGTGAAGCTGTACTTCATGTGCGGGCTGCCCACCGAGGAGGACGCCGACGTCCTGGAGATCGCGGGCATGGCGCACCGCGTGATCAAGGCCGGGCGCGCCGCGTCGGGGCGCAACGACGTGCGCTGCACCATCTCGATCGGCGGGTTCGTGCCCAAGCCGCACACCCCGTTCCAGTGGGCCGCCCAGTGCCACCCCGACGTCGTCGACGACCGGCTGCGGCAGCTGCGCGCCGCGGTCAACGTCGACCGCAAGATCGGCCGCAACATCGGCATGCGCTACCACGACGGCAAGCCGTCGCTGATCGAGGGCCTGCTCGCGCGCGGCGACCGGCGCGTCGGGGCGGTCATCGAGCGGGTGTGGCGCGAGGGCGGACGGTTCGACGGCTGGAGCGAGCACTTCTCCTACGAGCGGTGGGTCGAGGCGGCCGCGGCCGAGCTGGGGCCGATGGGCGTCTCCCTGGAGTGGTTCACCACCCGCGAGCGGGGGCAGGCCGAGATCCTGCCGTGGGACCACCTCGACTCCGGCCTGGAGCGCGAGTGGCTCTGGGACGACTGGCAGGAGGCGCTCGCCGGTCGGGAGCAGGACGACTGCCGCTGGACGCCGTGCTTCGACTGCGGCGTGTGCCCGTCCACCGGCACCGACATCGAGGTGGGCCCGAGCGGCACGACGTTGCTGCCGCTGACGGTCCTGAATCCCACCGGGGCCGACTCCCTGGCCGAAGGTGGCTGACGCCCCGCCGTTCACCATCCGCGTCGCCGACGAGCGGGACGTCGACGCGCTGGCCCGGCTGCGACGGGCCTGGCTGGAGGAGCGCAGCGGGCGGGCGGGTGGGGAGGAACGCCTCGACCCGGGCTTCGAGGCGACGTTCGCGCAGTGGTGGCGCTTCGAGCTGCCCCGGCGCACGTTCTGGCTGGCCGAGGTGGGCTCGGACCGGGCCGGGTTCACGGCGGTGGGCTCGCTGAACGTCGTCGAGATGGCCCACATGCCGCGGCCGGGGGCACGCGGAGGAGCGATCGGGCACGTCGGCAACGCGTTCGTGCTCGCCTCCTGGGCCGACCGCGGCGTGCCGCGAGCGCTGCTCACCCACGCCGTCGAACACGCCCGCACCCGCCGCTACCGGCGCCTGGTGCTGGCGCCCACGCCCGGGAGCACGGCGTTCTACCGCCGCGCCGGGTTCGTGGAGGCAGGGGAGTCCCTCCTCGTCCTCGACCCGGTCGCACCGCCGCCTCCCACCTGACACCCGCCTCGGCAGGAACGTCCCCCCGGGCCGGGACCCGCGACGAGGCCCATCCGGATTGCAGGAAGGCCACCTTGCCGCAATCTCGTTGCGTGAAGGTGGCCTTGCTGCAATCCGGGCGGGCCGGCATGCGAGCCGCTCGTCGGGTGCGGCCTAGGCTGGGCCCATGGCGCGTGTGAAGGCGGGTGCGGCGGCCAACCCGGCACCGCCGACGGTGCAGCGGATCCGGATCCGGTTCGCCAAGCGGGGCAGGCTGCGATTCCTGTCACACCGCGACGTGGCGCGCAGCTTCGAGCGCGCGGTGCGACGAGCGGGGGTGCCGGTGTCGCACTCGCACGGCTTCAGCCCGCACCCGCGGCTGTCGTGGGTCGGGGCGGCGCCCACGGGCACAGCCAGCGAGGCCGAGTACCTCGAGATCGGCCTGACCCGTGAGATCGACCCGGCCGCGCTGGTCAGGGCGCTGGACGCCGCCCTGCCCGACGGGCTGGACGTCCTCGACGCCGCGCCCGCCGAACCGCCCGCGCTCGCCGAGCGGATCGACGCCGCGCGCTGGGTCGTCGAGATGCCCGGCGTGGCACCCTCGGTGCTGCGGGTGGCCGTCGATGCGCTGCTCGGGCTGGACACGCTGGTCGTCGAGCGGGTGACGCCCTCCGGGCGGCGCCAGATCGACGTGCGCGCGGCGCTGGCCCGGGCCGAGGTGAGCGGGGCCGAGGTGAGCGCCACGTCGGATGACTCACGTCCGAGCGACACGGCGGGCGCGGGAGTCTGTGCGATACTGACGGCGGTCGTACGGCAGACGACACCCGCCGTTCGACCCGATGACGTGTTGGGTGCACTCGACGTTGTCGCAGGCCTCAAGCAACCGGTGCCCGCGAAGGCGACCCGGACCGCTCAGGGACTGCTCGACGACCGGGGTGACCTCGCCGATCCGCTCGGAGCACTTCGGGTCACCACCCGGACCTGAGCGGTTCGGATCCCGGGCACGTCGTCGAGCAGATCGTCCCAGGATTGCTCGCCGCGCACCGTGCGGAGAGAGAACGCACGAGCCCCTGCGCGGCGGCCTTCCCCGGAGGGCGCCCGGGGGCGGAGGAGCTCGATGTCCAACACCGATATGCCCGCTGACCTGCCGGACAAGATGCGGGTGCACGCGCTCGCCAAGCTGCTGGGAGTGACCAGCAAGGAGGTCCTCGCCGCGCTGGCCGGACTCGACATCCCCGCCCGGAGCCCACAGTCGAGCGTCGACCGCAAGGCCGCAGAGCTGGTCGCGTCCGCACTGGTCCCGACCCCCGACGGCCCCGCCGCGGAGCTCCCCGCCGCCGCGCCCACCGCCGACGCCCCTGCCACGCCCACCGCCGACGCCCCCGCCGCCCACGCGCCTGCCCCTGACGCCGCCGACACGCCCGCCCCCCGAACCCGGCGGCGCCGTGCCACCCGGGCGGTCGCGCCGGCGGCCGAGGTGCCGGCCGACGCCCCGGTGGCCGACGCGGTCGATGAGACGTCCGTCACGCAGGACGCCCCACCGCCGACCGAGGCGACGGCGGCCGTCGCCGCGGAGCCCGCGGGCGAGCCCGCCCCGGATGCGGCACTGGCCCCGCTGTTCGCCCCGCCCGCTCCGCTGTTCCAGGCGCCGACCCGGCCCGAGCCCGGCCGCCCCTCCCGCAGCCGTCGCCGCGCCACGTCCGGCGCCGACGACGCGGCTGCGGAGCCCCCCGTCGCCGAGGAGGCCGCCGAGCCCCCGGCCGGGCCGGACGAGGCGGCCGACGATACCGAGACCGGGCCCGCCGAGGCCCGCGACGACACCGACGACGACGAGAACGGCGACAGCCGCAGGCGCCGCAGGCGGGGTCGTCGTGGTCGTGGCCGCGGCCGCGGGGCCGACGGCGACAGCTCCGACGAGGACGGCTCCGACGAGGACGGCGCCGACGACGACAGCACCGACGGCGCCGGCGACACCGGCGCCCGGGCCGCCGGGTCCGCGGGCACCGGGACGCCCGAGGACGCCTCTGGCGCGGACCAGCAGGACGACGACGGCGACTCCGACGACGACCGGCCCTCCGGCTCGCGTCGCCGCAGGCGGCGCAGGCGCCGCGGATCGGGCGAGGACTCCGACGCGGGAGGCGACACGGACCCGCCCAACACCGTCGTGCGGGTCCGCGCCCCCCGTGAACGCTCCGACGACGTCGAGGGCGACGGAGTGCAGGGTGTCCGCGGATCGACCCGCCTGGAGGCCAAGCGCCAGCGCCGCCGCGACGGCCGCGACGCCGGCCGCCGCCGGGTCCCGATCCTGTCCGAGGCCGAGTTCCTGGCGCGCCGGGAGGCCGTCGACCGGGTGATGGTGGCCCGCGAGCGCGGCGGCCGCGTCGAGATCGGGGTGCTGGAGGACGACGTCCTCGTGGAGCACTTCATCGCGGGCGGGTCCGGGCGTGACGGCGGCACCGGCAAGTCCATGGTCGGCAACATCTACCTGGGCCGCGTGCAGAACGTGCTGCCGTCGATGGAGGCCGCGTTCGTCGACATCGGGCGGGGCCGCAACGCCGTGCTCTACGCCGGTGAGGTCGACTGGGACGCCGCGGGCCTCGGCGGCAAGGCCCGCCGCATCGAGCAGGCCCTGAGCAGCGGCGACGCGGTCCTCGTGCAGGTCACGAAGGACCCGATCGGCCACAAGGGTGCGCGCCTGACCACGCAGATCAGCCTGGCCGGCCGGTTCCTGGTCTACGTGCCCAGCGGCGGCGCCGCCGGGATCAGCCGCAAGCTGCCCGACGTCGAGCGCAAGCGGCTCAAGGACATGCTCAAGGAGATCGTGCCGAGCGAGGCCGGGGTGATCATCCGCACGGCGTCGGAGGGCGTCAGCCACGAGGCGCTGGAGCGCGACGTCCGCAGGCTCCAGGCCCAGTGGGAGATCGTCAAGGAGCGCTCCGAGAAGACCGGGCCGAACAAGCCCAAGGCCCCGGCGCTGCTCTACGAGGAGCCCGACCTCCTGATCAAGGTCGTCCGCGACCAGTTCAACGAGGACTTCTCCAGGCTCGTCGTCTCCGGCGACGACGCCTGGGACACGCTGCACAACTACATCGGGCACGTGGCGCCCGAGCTGGTCGACCGGCTGCACCGCCACGTCGGTACCACCGACGTGTTCACCGAGTACCGCATCGACGAGCAGCTGCTCAAGGCGCTCGACCGCAAGGTCTGGCTGCCATCGGGCGGCACGCTGGTGATCGACCGCACCGAGGCCATGACCGTCATCGACGTCAACACCGGCAAGTACACCGGCTCGGGGGGCAACCTCGAGGAGACGGTCACACGCAACAACCTGGAGGCGGCCGAGGAGGTCGTGCGCCAGCTGCGGCTGCGCGACATCGGCGGCATCATCGTCGTCGACTTCATCGACATGGTGCTCGAGGCCAACCGCGACCTCGTGCTTCGTCGGCTCACCGAGTGCCTCTCCCGCGACCGCACCCGTCACCAGGTCGCCGAGGTCACCTCGCTCGGCCTGGTCCAGATGACGCGCAAGCGCGTCGGCGGCGGGCTGCTGGAGCACTTCTCCACGCCCTGTGAGCACTGCCGCGGTCGTGGCGTGCTCGTCGAGGCCGACCCCGCGCCGCCCGCCACCGACGGCGGCGGCTCCGGGCGGACCGATCGGGCCGAGGGATCGGGGCGGCGCTCACGCGGGGGACGCGGCCGTCGCAACGACGGGGACGGGGCCGACCGCAACGGGGCCGACCGCAACGGGACCGATCGCAACGAGGCCGACCGCAACGAGGCCGATCGCAACGGGGCCGACCGCGACGGGGCCGACCGCAGCGGGGCCGACCGCGACGGGGGCGCCGACGCGCCCGTCGACGACTCGGCGTCCCGCAACGGGCACTCCGCCCCGTCCCGGCCGGACGCCCCGTCCCGGCCGGACGCCTCGGTCGACGTCGGTGCGCCCGCCGTCGCCGTCGAGCCGGACGTGGCCGTCACCGGTGGTGTCGAGGACGCGGTGGAGGAGGCCGTGGTCGAGCGCACGCTCGCCGCCCCGCCCGCTGCGGCGCTGACCGACGTCGACACCGACCTGGAGGACGGCAACGGCCACCAGGCCCGCCCGGCCCGCCGGCGCGGCCGGGTCACCCGCACCGCGGGTGCGCCCACGGCGGTCGCGGGCGACACCCCGGCCGCGGTGGTCGTCACCCTGCCGGCCGAGGCGGCGCCGACACCCGAGCAGGCCGTAGCGCCGGAAGCGGCAGCCACCATCGCCGCCGTGCCACCGCAGCCCGAGCCGGCGCCGGCCACCAGCCGCCCCCGGCGGGCCCGCCGCACGGCGTCCCGCCCGGCCGGTCCCCCGCCCGCCGGTGACGAGGCACCGGTACCCGACCCGGAGTGACGACCCCGCACCGGGTTGAAGTACCCTGGGAACCCTGCGCCGCACTCTGCGAACCTCGAGTCGCGGCCCGCGGAAGTGACCGGTACCAGTGACCAGGGACCGGACAC
This sequence comes from Pseudonocardia sp., assembly GCF_029263155.1. GTDB lineage: Bacteria > Actinomycetota > Actinomycetes > Mycobacteriales > Pseudonocardiaceae > Pseudonocardia. The sequence goes on along the minus strand of NZ_JAJCYB010000044.1, from coordinate 151,117 downwards.
CCACGCTTCGTCCCTCGAGCTAGGAGCAGTGCGTCGATGTACGCGATCGTCAAGACCGGTGGCAAGCAGTACAAGGTGGCCGTCGACGACGTGCTGACCGTTGAGAAGATCAACGACAAGCCCGGCGCCGAGCTGACCCTCCCGGCGCTGCTGCTCGTGGACGGCGACGACGTCACCAGCGCGGCGGACGCCCTGGCGAGCGTGTCGGTGACCGCGAAGGTCGTCGAGCACACCAAGGGTCCGAAGATCCGCATCCACAAGTTCAAGAACAAGACCGGGTACCACAAGCGTCAGGGGCACCGTCAGCCCCTGACGCAGGTCCAGATCACCGGCATTTCCAAGTAGGGGAGACGCAGCCATGGCACACAAGAAGGGTGCGTCCAGCTCCCGCAACGGTCGCGACTCGAACGCCCAGTACCTGGGCGTCAAGCGCTTCGGCGGCCAGGTCGTCAAGTCCGGCGAGATCCTGATCCGCCAGCGCGGCACCAAGTTCCACCCCGGCGTCAACGTCGGCCGGGGTGGCGACGACACGCTGTTCGCGCTCGCCGAGGGGGCCGTCGAGTTCGGCTACCGCCGCGGCCGCAAGGTCATCAACATCGTGCCGGCCTCGGTCTGAGGCCCGCACCACCAGGTTTACTCGACGACGGCGGGCCGCCCTTGAGGGGTGGCCCGCCGTTCGTCGTGTGAGGAGAATCAGCTGATGTCGAGGTTCGTGGACCGCGTGGTCGTGCACGCCACGGCGGGGGCGGGCGGCAACGGCTGTGCCTCGGTGCATCGCGAGAAGTTCAAGCCGCTCGGCGGGCCCGACGGCGGCAACGGCGGCCGGGGCGGCTCGGTCGTGCTCGTCGTCGATCCCGGGGTACACACCCTGCTCGACTTCCACCACCGACCCCACGCCCTGGGCCGCAACGGCAAGCAGGGGCAGGGCGGGTTCAAGATGGGCGCCAACGCCGAGGACGTCGAGCTGCTGGTGCCCGACGGCACCGTGGTGTTCTCGGCCGACGGTGAGATCGTCGCCGACCTCACCGGGGCCGGCACCCGGTTCGTCGCGGCCGAGGGCGGGCGCGGCGGGCTGGGCAACGCGGCTCTGGCCTCGGCGTCGCGCAAGGCACCCGGGTTCGCGCTGCTCGGCGAGCCCGGCGAGCAGCGCGACCTCGTGCTGGAGCTGCGCTCGATGGCCGACGTCGGGCTGGTCGGGTTCCCGTCGGCGGGCAAGTCCTCGCTCGTGGCGGCCCTGTCCGCGGCGCGGCCGAAGATCGCCGACTACCCGTTCACCACGCTCGTGCCGCAGCTCGGCGTCGTCACCGCGGGTGCCGAGGTGTTCACCGTGGCCGACGTGCCCGGCCTCATCCCGGGCGCCTCGCAGGGGCGCGGCCTGGGCCTGGACTTCCTGCGCCACATCGAGCGCTGCTCGGTGCTCGTGCACGTCGTCGACTGCGCCACGTTCGAGCCCGGCCGCGACCCGGTCGCCGACGTGCTCGCACTGGAGGACGAGCTCGCGCAGTACACACCCGCGCTGGGTGGCGAGCTGGCGGGCCGGCCGCGGCTGATCGCGTTGAACAAGATCGACGTGCCGGACGCCCGGGACATGGCCGACATCGTGGCCGCCGAGCTCACTGAGCGTTTCGGCTGGCCGGTGTTCGCGATCTCCACGGCCAGCCACGCGGGCCTGCGGGAGCTGACCTTCGCCATGGCCGAGCAGGTGGCCGCGTTCCGGGCTGCGCAGCCCGTCGCGGAGGCCACGCGGATCGTGCTGCGGCCCACCGCCGTGGACGACTCGGGCTTCACGATCGAGGAGGACCCGGAGCTCGAGGGCGGGTTCGTCGTGCTCGGTGCCCGGCCCGAGCGCTGGATCCGGCAGACCGCGTTCGACAACGACGAGGCCGTGGGCTATCTGGCCGACCGGCTCGCCCGGCTCGGCGTCGAGGAGGCGCTGGCCAGAGCCGGTGCGCGGCCGGGCTGCCCGGTCACGATCGGCGACGTCACGTTCGACTGGGAGCCCTCCACCCCGGCGGGTGTCGCCGTGCTCATGTCCGGGCGCGGCACCGACCGCCGGCTCGACGCCGACGACCGGATCGGCGCGGCGGAGCGCAAGGTCGCCCGCAACGCCCGGCGCATCCCCCGCACCGACGCCGACCTGGCCGAGGAACGAACCGAGGCCGCCGACGCGCGGGCCGCCGCGGACGCGGTCGGCGATGCGTGGGACGAGGACGTCTGGATCGACCCCGTGCCCGCCGACGCGGACCCGGCGGCCCCACCCGCGGCCCGATGACCGACGCCTCCGGGGGGTTGGGCCCACCCGGATCACAGCAGGGTGGCTCTACTCCGGTCCGGTCGGAGCAAAGCCACCCCGCTGTGACGGCGGGGGCCGCGCAGGCCGCGCAGGTGACGCGCGGGCAGCTCGCCGCTGCTCGGCGGGTCGTCGTCAAGGTGGGGTCGTCGTCGCTCACCTCGCTGGCCGGAGGGCTCGACCCCGCCCGGCTCGACGCGCTCGTCGACGCCCTCGCCGCCCGGCGCGCGGCCGGGAGCCAGGTCGTGCTCGTGTCCTCGGGCGCCATCGCCGCGGGGCTCGCCCCGTTGCGGCTCACCAGGCGGCCCCGCGACCTCGCCACCCAGCAGGCCGCCGCGGCCGTCGGGCAGCTGCTGCTCGCGCAGGCCTACGGCGCGTCGTTCGCGCGGCACGGCCGGGCGATCGGTCAGGTGCTGCTCACCGCCGACGACATGATCCGCCGCGCGCACTACCGCAACGCCCAGCGCACGCTGGAGCGGCTGCTCGGGCTCGACGTGCTCCCGGTCGTCAACGAGAACGACACCGTCGCCACCGACGAGATCCGGGTGGGCGACAACGACCGGCTCGCGGCGCTGGTCGCGCACCTGATCGGCGCCGACGCGCTGGTGCTGCTCTCCGACGTCGACGGCCTCCACGACGGGGACCCGCACCGCCCCGGCTCCCGGCTGGTCCGCGAGGTCGAGTCACCCGCGGACCTCGCCTCGGTACAGGTCGCCCGGCCGGGCCAGGGCGGTCTGGGCCGCGGCGGGATGGCCACCAAGATCATGGCGGCGGCGATGGCGTCGGCCTCGGGCATCCCGGTGCTGCTCGCGGCGGCCGCGGACGTCGCCGACGCGCTGGACACGGCCGTGGACGGCCCGAAGGTCGGCACCGCCTTCCGGGCATCGGGGAGGCGGCTCTCGGCCCGACGCTTCTGGCTGCTGCACGCGGCCGACGTGCGGGGGGCGCTCGACCTGGACGCCGGAGCCGTCGCGGCGGTGATCGACCGACGCCGCTCGCTGCTCGCGGCCGGCATCCACGGCATCTCCGGGGACTTCGTGGCCGGCGACGTCGTCGACCTGCGGGGGCCGCACGGCGTCGTCGTCGCCCGCGGGGTGGTCGGGTTCGACGCCGCCGAGCTGCCCGCCCTCATCGGCCGCCGCACCCGCGACCTCGCGCCCGAGCTGCGCCGCGAGGTCGTCCACGCCGACGACCTGGTGCCGCTCTAGCTTGTCCGACCAGGGCCCGGGGGGCCAGACTCGGCCGATGTCCGCTGCCGACCGGGCTCGCGCCGCGATGGTCGACGCGCTGTGCACGGCCGGTCGCGTCCGCAGCCCGGCCGTCGAGCAGGCCCTGCGGGCGGTGCCCCGCCACCTGTTCCTGCCGGGGGCATCGGTGGCCGCGGCCTACGCCGACGGGGCGGTCGCGGTGCAGCACGTCGACGGCGCGGCGACCAGTTCCGCGTCCCAGCCGTCGATGGTCGCGATCATGCTGGAGCAGCTGGACCTGCGTCCGGGGCACCGCGTGCTGGAGATCGGCGCCGGTACCGGGTGGAACGCGGCACTGATGGCGCGGATCGTGGGTGCGGCCGGGCACGTCACCACCGTCGACATCGACGCCGACCTGGTCGCGGGCACCCTCGGGCACCTCGCCGCCGCGGACGTGTCCGGTGTGGAGGTCGTGTGCGGCGACGGCGCGCTCGGCCATCCGGCGGCGGCGCCCTACGACCGGATCGTGCTCACCGTCGGCAGCGACGACGTGTGGCCGGCGTGGGTCGCGCAGCTCGCCCCCGGCGGCCGGTTGCTGCTGCCGCTCGCCCTGCGCGGGAGCCAGCTGTCGATGGCGCTGGACCTGGCCCCGGACGGGACGCTGCACAGCCACTCGCAGCGCACCTGCGGGTTCATCCGGCTGCGGGGGATGGGCGCGTCGGCCCGGCCCGCGGTCGCCCTGCCCGGCGGCGTGGCGCTGCACGGCCCCGACGACGGGCCGGCGCCGGACCGGGCCGCGGTGGCCGCCGCGCTCGCCGACCCGGGGCCGCTGGTCGACTCGCCGGTGGTGGTGGGCCCGGCCGACACCTGGGACGGCTTCGGGCTCTGGCTGGCGCTCACGGATCCGGGCGCGCTGCGGCTGGTCGCCGGCGGTCCGGACAGCGGGCTGCCCGACCCGCTCGGCCCGGCCGGGGCCGTGGCGTGTGCCGCACCGGCGGGCGAGGACTCCGGCATCGCGGTCGTGGTGGTCCGTGACGGGCCGGCCGCGGTGCGTGCCTACGGTCCCGGTGGTCCGGCGCAGGCCCGGCGGATGCTGGCGGCGCTGGAGGCCTGGGCCGAGGTCGGCGCGCCCGCCGCGCCCGAGTGGCGGTTCACGATCGTCTCCGGACCCCCGCCTCCCGCTGCCCCGCCGTCCGGCGTGTCCACCGTGCGGATGGCGCACTGCCACCTGCTCGCCCGGCTGCCCTGACCGGCTCGCGCCGACTCAGCGCGGCGGCTCCAGCACGACCAGCGGGATCTCCCGCTCGGTACGCCTCTGGTATCCGGCGTAGTTGGAGTACTTCCCGGCGATCTGCGGCCACATCCGTGCCCGCTCGTCGGCGGTGACGATCCGGGCGACCATCGGGGTGCGCGGACCGCCCTTGACCGAGACCTCCACCTTCGGCTCGTCACGCAGGTTGAGGAACCAGGCGGGGTGGCGGTCGTCGCCGCCGCGCGACGCCACGATCACCGGGTGCCCGTTCTCCTCCAGCGGCGCGGTGAGCATGACCGAGCGCGGTTCGCCGCTCCGGCGCCCGATGGTGGTGAGCTCGAGCACCGGCATGCCCATCGCGTCGTACCCGACGCGGCCGCCGGTGATCTTCAGCAGCGCGCGGTGGGCGGTGTTCATGGCCTTCAGCACGAAGTCGGCGGGCATGGACCGGATCCTGTCATCCGGCCTGGGCGAGTGCGAACGGCAGCACCGAACCCGCCCCGGCCCGGCGCAGCAACCGCGCGGCGACCGTCATCGTCCAGCCGGAGTCGATCACGTCGTCGACCAGCAGCACCGGGCCGTCGGGCAGCGCGAACGACGGCTCCTCGAACGCCTCCCACACCGCGGCGAGGCGCTGGGCGGAGTTGGCGTGCGCCGCCGGCCGTGGACCGGCCGGCACGAGCGTGCCCAGCAGCGGGATGCGGCCGATGTCGGAGATGCGTCGGGCCAGGTGGTCGAGCTGGTGCGGGCGGGTGCGCGAGCCGATCCCGACCACGCCCACCGGCCGCTCCTCCCAGCCCCAGCCGGCCAGCACGCGCACCACGGCGTCGAGCACGTCCTTGGGAACCGGCCGGTCGGTGCTGCTCACCGGCTCGCCGGTCTCCGGGTCGATGTCGGGGCCGAACTCGTCGTCGGGGACCGCGTCGGGGTCGAGGAGCGCCCGCAGCCGGGTGCCCCAGCCGATGTCGGACAGCCGCCCGATGACCCGGCCCGGCTCGGCCAGCTCGCCCGCCGGGATCTTCCCCGACGCCGGCACGTCGAGCTCGGCCATCCCCGAGGGCCACTGCTTGCGCGGCGCCACCTCGACCCCCGGGCGCGCGATCCGCTCCGCCGCCGCCTCCGCCGCCCCGGCGTCGACGTCGGTGCTCCAGGCGGTGCCCGCGCACACGTCGCAGCGCCCGCACGGCTGCGCGCCCGCGTCGTCGAGCTGCTCGCGCAGGAACACCAGCCGGCACCGGTCGGTGTCGAGGTAGCCGAGCATGGCCTGCTGCTCGGCCTTGCGGGCGTCGGCGATGCGGCGGTGGCGCTCGGAGTCGTAGACCCAGTCCTCGCCGGTGGCCACCCACCCGCCCTTGACGCGCTTCGCGGCACCGTCGGAGTCGAGGACCTTGAGCAGCATCTCCAGGCGGGTGCGCGAGAGGTCGACGCGCGTCTCGATCGCGGCGGTGCTCAGGGGTTCGGGACCGAGCACCTGCAGCGTCTGGCGCACCACCGGCTCCGGCGGGAACGCCAGCGAGGCGAAGTAGCGCCAGATGTCCTGGTCCTCGTGGCCGGGCAGCAGCACGACCTCGGCCCGGTCGACCGCACGCCCGGCGCGGCCGATCTGCTGGTAGTACGCCACCGGGGAGGCGGGCGCGCCGAGGTGCACGACGAACCCCAGGTCGGGCTTGTCGAACCCCATCCCCAGCGCGGACGTGGCGACCAGCGCCTTGACCCGGTTGGCCAGCAGGTCGCCCTCCGCCGCCAGCCGCTCCTCGGGCGGTGTCTTGCCCGTGTAGGAGGCCACCGGGTGCCCGCGCTCGCGCAGGAACTCCGCGACCTCCTCGGCCGCCTGGACCGTGAGCGTGTAGACGATGCCCGCGCCCGGCAGCGCGTCCATCTGCGCGGCGAGCCAGCCCAACCGGTCGGCCGCCGTGCGCAGCTTCACGACCGACAGACGCAGGCTCTCCCGATCGAGTGAGCCGCGCAGCACCAACGGCTCTCCCGCGGACAACCCGAGCTGCTCGGTGACGTCGACGACCACGCGGTCGTTGGCCGTGGCCGTGGTGGCGAGCACCGGGATGCCGTCGGGCAGGTCGGCGATCAGCGCGCGCAGCCGGCGGTAGTCGGGCCGGAAGTCGTGCCCCCAGTCGGACACGCAGTGCGCCTCGTCGACGACCAGCATCCCGGCGGACGCGGTGAGCCGGGGCAGCACGCGGTCGCGGAAGTCGGGGTTGTTGAGCCTCTCCGGGCTGACCAGCAGCACGTCGACCTCCCCGGCCGCGACGGCGTCGTAGGTGCGCTCCCAGTCGGCCGTGTTCGCGGAGTTGACGGTCGCCGCGCGGATCCCGGCGCGGGCGGCGGCGTCGATCTGGTTGCGCATCAGGGCGAGCAGCGGCGACACGATCACCGTCGCGCCCGCACCCGCCTCCCGCAGCAGCGCCGTGGCGACGAAGTACACCGCCGACTTGCCCCACCCGGTGCGCTGCACCACCAGTGCCCGCTTGCGCAGCGCGACCAGCGCGTGGACGGCCGTCCACTGGTCCTCGCGCAACCGCGCGTCCGGACCCGCGAGCGTGACGAGCACCTCTTCGGCGCGGGCGCGGAGGTCGGTCTCGGTGGTGGTCATGGGTCGATGGTCCACGAGGGGTCCGACAGTCCCGGCACCGCACCGCCGTCGTGTGCACCGCACCGGCGCCGGGACGCCGGTGCGGCGACAGCGACGCCGGTGCGGTGAGCGGGTTTTCCCGAAGCCGCCCGGAATGCCGCGCGAGTCGGGATCCTGCCGCCATGGATCTGCCGAGCGCCGGGCCCGGGCCACTGCTGAGATCGGGCCTGCTCGCCGCGGGTGTCACCGACGGGGAGCTGCGCCGCCTGCGGCGCCTCCGGGAGCTGGCCCCGCTCGCGGCCGGCGCCTACGTCGTCCCGGACGACCCGCGGCTGCGCAGCCCCGAGTCGCGCCATGCCCTGCTGGTCGCCGCGGCGGTGCCGAGGGTGGCGGCCGACGCCGTGGTCAGCCACGTGTCCGCGGCGGTGATGTGGGGCCTGCCGATCTGGAACACCCGGCTCGACCGGGTGCACACCACCCGACCGCGCCGCTCGGGCGGGGTGCGCACGGGCCGCCTGCACGGGCACACCGCACCGCTGGACCCCGACGAGATCAGGTGGATCGGCGGCGTCGCGGTCACCGGCCCGGCGCGCACGCTTGCCGATGTCGCCCGCACGGAGCGCTTCGAGCAGGCCGTCGTCATCGTGGACGCGGCGCTGCACCGGCACCTCGTCACGCGCGACGAGCTCGTGGCGGCGCTCGATCGCATGTCGCGTTGGCCGGGTGTGCCGGCGGCGCGGCGGGTCATCACCTTCGCGGACCCGCGCCCGGAGAGCCCGGGTGAGTCGCGCAGCCGGGTCGCGATGGCGCGGCTCGGCCTCCCGGTACCGGTGCTGCAGTGGGAGGTGGTCCGCGCCGACGGCGTCACGCTCGGACGGGTCGACTTCGCGTGGCCCGAGCACGGCCGTGTCGGCGAGTTCGACGGGTACGTCAAGTACGGGCGGCTGCTGCGCCCCGGCCAGGTACCCGCCGACGTGGTCTTCTCGGAGAAGCGCCGCGAGGACGCCATCCGGGCGGAGGAGTTGGGGATGACCCGCTGGACCTGGCCGGAGATCGACACTTTCACGGACGTGGCCAGGAAGCTGTTCCCTCGCTGACCGCACAGGCACGGTGTGCACCGCACCGGCGCCGGGCCGCCGGTGCGGTGGCAGCAGCGCTCGTGCGGCAGCCGCCGTGCTGGCGGGGCCCGTGGCCGCTGCTGGGGGCTGCGCCCGGTGACCGCACAGGCACAGTGTGCGCCGCACCGGCGCCGGGACGCCGGTGCGGCGGCCACAACACTGGTGCGGCGGCCACAACCCCGGTGCGACGACTGCGGTGTGCGGCACACCCTGGGCGGTTCGTCTCGGCGCAGGGCAGGATGAGGCGCGTGAGTGCCTCCCAGTCCCCGCTGTTCGGTTCGGTCGCGGATGTGACCGAGCGGCTGGCCGGCGTCGGGTACCTCGCCTCGACCGCCGTGGCCACCACCGTCTACCTCGCCGACCGGCTCGGCAAGCCGCTGCTCGTGGAGGGCCCGGCGGGCGTCGGGAAGACGGAGCTGGCCAAGGCCGTCGCCCAGGCCACGGGCTCCGGGCTGGTGCGCCTGCAGTGCTACGAGGGCATCGACGAGGCCCGGGCGCTCTACGAGTGGAACCACGCCAAGCAGCTGCTGCGGATCACCGCCGGGCAGGGCCGGGAGTCCTGGGACGAGACCCGCGACGACGTGTTCTCCGAGGAGTTCCTGCTGCCCCGCCCGCTGCTCACCGCGATCCGGCGCAGCGACCCGACCGTCCTGCTGATCGACGAGATGGACAAGGCCGACGTCGAGGTGGAGGGCCTGCTGCTGGAGGTGCTCTCCGACTTCCAGGTCACGGTGCCGGAGATGGGCACGATCAGCGCCACCCGGCGGCCCTTCGCGCTGCTGACGTCGAACTCCACACGCGAGCTGTCCGAGGCGCTCAAGCGCCGCTGCCTGTTCCTGCACCTGGACTTCCCCGACGCCGACCTGGAACGGCGCATCGTCGCGTCCCGCGTGCCGGAGCTGACCGAGGCCATGGTCGACGCGCTGGTGCGCACGGTGCGCGTGCTGCGCACGCTGGAGCTGCGCAAGTCCCCGAGCGTGGCCGAGACCATCGACTGGGGCCGCACGCTGCTGGCGCTGGGTATGGACACCCTCGACGACGACGCCGTACGCGCCACGCTGGGCGTGGTGCTCAAGCACCAGTCCGACACCGTCAAGGCGGCCGCGGAGCTGCGCCTCAACTGATCTCTCCACCGCCCTCCGTGCAGAAGTGCACGTCCGGGCGTATCAGCGGCCCTCCGTCGGTTGCTCGTCCGAGAGCAGGATCACACCCGTCGGAAGAGGTCGGAGCGAGAGGGACATTCGATGATCACGCTGGTGCTCGCGGGGGTCGCGTCGTTGCTGGTGCTCGCGGTCGTCGTCCGGACCCTGGACGTCGTCCGTGCCGCGCAGTGGCGGGAGGTGGCCGCCGAGCGCCGCTCCGCATGGGAGCGCGGCCACGCCCTACGGGCGTAGCGCGGCGCGGAGCAGGTCGCGCGCGGCCGGGCGGGCGGCGTTCGCGGAGCGCCGGTCGCCGTCCGGCCCCGGCCGTGAGGTGATCGGGTGCGCGCCGCCCCCACCCCGCGCGAGCAGCGCGTCGCGGGTGATCACGGCGCGCGGGCACCGGGCGAGGGGCACGGAACTGTGGAGCGGCCCGGAGCCGATGTGGAGACCCGTGTCGACTGTCTTGACCGGCTGGCCAGTCAAGCGTAGAACGGAGGCATCTCCTCATGAGGGAAGGTGATCGCGATGACCCCGAGGTCATGGCAGCGGTGGCAGGACTGGGCGGCGCTGGTGATCGGCGTGCTGACGGCCCTGACACCGATCGTGGCGGCGACCGACACCGCCGCGCTCTGGACGCTGGTCGTGTTCGGCGTGCTCTTCGCCGCCACGGCACTGTGGTCGCTGGCGCAGCCGGGCTCGGCGGTCAGCGAGTACGTCCACGTCGTGCTGGGCGTGCTGCTGTTCGTCTCGCCGTGGGTGTTCTCCTACGCCGACCTCGCCGGGGCGGCCTGGACGTCCTGGGTCGCCGGCGTGCTGATCGTGGTGGTCGGGCTGGCGGCACTGCCCGCGGCCAACGCCGCGCACCGGGGGCCGATCGGGCAGCACTGACAGCTCGGGCGACACGGCCGCGGCCCGGGTTGGCCGCGGCCGTGCCGCACGTCAGGATGCTCCGGTGACCGTCGAACCCGGTGCCCGTGAACGGATCCTCGGTGCGGCCGAGGAGCTGTTCGCCGCGGCAGGCTTCGACGCCACCCCCACCTCCCGCATCGCCGAGCGGGCCGGCGTGCCGAAGGGACTGGTGCACTACTACTTCACCCGCAAGCGCGACCTGCTCGCCGCGCTCGTGGAGCGCCTGCCCGCCGACCACGTCGACCCGGCGAGTGTGGTCGTCCCGGGCGACGTCGCGGCGAGCCTGCACCGGCTGGTCGACGTGCTGGACCGCGACCTCGACGCCTCGGCCGTGCTCTCGCACCTGCTGTGGCGCGAGGCCGACACCCACCCCGCCGTGCTCGACGAGCTGCAGGCCCGCTTCGAGCGCCTCGCCGCCTCGATCCGCGCGGTGATCGAGGCCGCCCGGCCGGACGGCCCGGCCGCCGACGTCGACAGCGCCGCCCACCTGCTCGCCTCGGCCGTGAGCTACCGGCACTCGGTGTCGCGCCACACCGACGATCAGCAGGCCATGCACCGCGAGCTGCGCTTCCTCGCCGACGCGCTGGCCGCGGGCGCCGGCGCGTAGCCCGCGGAACCCCGGCACGTCGGAGCCACAACGCTGCTCGGGCGGGCCGGAACCTGCACTGTGGCTCCGAAGTGCGCCTCGGGGCGGCATGATGGGGGCGTGGACACCGCTCGGATCGCCTCCGATCACGGGTTGCCGGGGCACCTGGTCGACTTCGTGGCCGCCATGCGCCGCCACGGGGTGGCCGTGGGACCGGGGGAGACCGTCGACGCCGCCCGCGTGCTCGGCGCGCTGGACCTGCTGCACCGCGAGCACCTGCGCGAGGGGCTCGCCGCCGCGCTGCTGCGCCGGTCGGGCCAGCGGCAGGTATTCGACACGCTGTTCGAGCTGTACTTCCCGGCCGCGCTGGGGGCCGGTGTCGGCGAGGTGGAGGTGCCGCGCGTCGGCGACGAGGACGGGGACGCCCCCGACGGCCCCGTCGACATCGACGCGCTGCGCGACGTGCTGGCCGACCTGCTCCGCGACGGCGACACCGACGCGCTGGCCGAGCTCGCGCGTGCCGTCGTCGACGCGCTGGGCACCTCCGGGGCCGCGGGCACCGCCGTCCGGGGGGCGGGTGGGCAGCCGAGCTGGTCGGCCTACCAGGCGCTGCGGATGCTCTCGCCGGAGACGTTGCTCGCCCGGATCATGGACGACCTGCGCACCGGCGAGGAGGAGGGCAACCCGTTCGCCGACGAGGTGCGCCGCCGCGAGATCCGCGACCGGATCGCCGCGTTCCGCAAGATGATCACCGACGAGGTGCGGCGCCGCACCGCCGAGGCCCGCGGTCGCGAGCAGGTGGCGCGGACCGCGGTGCCCAAGCAGGCCGAGCAGGTGGAGTTCCTCTCCGCCCACGCCGAGCAGCTCACCGCGCTGCGCCGCACGGTGCACCCGCTCGCGCGCCGGCTGGCCTCGCGGCTGGCCGTGCGGCGCAAGCACGCCAAGCGCGGCACCCTCGACATGCGCCGCACCCTGCGCCGCTCCATGTCCACCGGAGGCGTACCGATGCGCCCGGCCTACCGCACGCGCCGGCCCGGCCGCCCCGAGCTGGTGGTGCTGTGCGACGTCTCCGGCTCCGTCGCCGGGTTCAGCCACTTCACGCTGCTGCTGGTGCAGGCCCTGCGCGAGCAGTTCAGCAAGGTGCGGGTGTTCGCGTTCGTGGAGCGCGCCGACGAGGTCACCCACCTGTTCTCCCCCGGGGCGGAGCTGTCCGGGGTGATGCAGCGGGTGCTGCGCGAGGCCGAGCTCGTCGCGTTCGACGGCCACAGCGACTACGGCAGCGCGCTGGGTGGGTTCGCCGAGCACTGGGGCGAGGCGATCACGTCGAAGACCTCGCTGCTGGTGCTCGGCGACGCCCGCACCAACTACCGCGACCCGAACCTGACGGTGCTCAGGCGCCTGGTCGGCGCGGCCCGCCACGCGCACTGGCTCAACCCCGAACCGCGCCGCCAGTGGGGCAGCGGCGACTCCGCCGCGCTGCGCTACGCCGACGTCATCCCCATGCACGAGTGCCGCACCGCGGCCCAGCTCGCCGACGTCGTGGAGGCACTGCTCCCCGTCTGACACCCGTGTCGACCGCACTCGACCTGGCCGTGAGGTCCACCGGGAACCCGGTGCCGCACGGCGCCGGAGTCGAACTTTCGTTCGATTTCGGGGTATCGTCGGCGGGATGGGAGCCGACCTCGTCTGGCAGCCGTCGTTGCTGGAGATCGCCGGGGTGTCCGGCGTGCGGCGCACCGAGCTGGGCGGTGGCGCCTGGGTCGACCACGGCCCGGCCTGGTGCCCCGGCGCCGACGATCTGTTCGCCGAGCTGCTGGACCACACCCCGTGGGCCGGGCGCGAGGTGCGGATGTACGACCGGGTGCTGCCCGAGCCCCGCCTCACCCACCGCTGGACCCTGGCCGACGCCCCGGCGCGGCTGGCCGCGATGGCCGCCACCCTGGGTGATCGGTACGGCGTCGCCTTCACGCAGGTGGGCGCGAACCTGTACCGCGACGGCGCCGACGGCGTCGCCTGGCACGGCGACCGCGTGGCCCGTGAGCTGCCCGAGGCCGTCGTCGCGCTGGTGTCGCTGGGCGCGGCCCGCCCGTTCCGGCTGCGCCCGACCCCCGGGGGCCCGGCCGGGGGCGGCGGGTCGGTCGGGTTCCTTCCCGGTCCGGGGGACCTGCTGGTGATGGGCGGGTCGTGCCAGCGCACCTGGCAGCACTCGGTTCCCAAGTGCGCGCGGGCAGGTGCGCGGATCAGCGTCCAGTTCCGGCACGCCTACCAGCGGTGATCGGTACGCTCCGCGGGTGCAGCGCAAGATCGGAGTGATGGGCGGGACGTTCGACCCGATCCATCACGGCCACCTCGTGGCCGCCAGCGAGGTCGCCGACCGCTTCGGCCTGGACGAGGTCGTCTTCGTCCCGACCGGGCAGCCCTGGCAGAAGGGCGGTCGCGCGGTCAGCCCGGCCGAGGAGCGCTACCTGATGACGGTGGTGGCCACGGCGTCCAACCCGCGGTTCTCGGTGAGCCGGGTCGACATCGACCGCGACGGACCGACGTACACCAAGGACACGCTGACCGACCTGCACGCCGCGTTCCCCGACGCCGCGCTGTTCTTCATCACCGGCGCCGACGCGCTGGGGGCGATCCTGTCCTGGCGCGACGTGGAGGACCTGTTCGCGCTCGCGCACTTCGTCGGCGTCACCCGCCCCGGCTACGCCCTCGACGACGACCACCTGCCCGACGGCGCCGTGAGCCTGGTCGAGGTGCCGGCCATGGCGATCTCGTCCACCGACTGCCGCCGGCGCGTCGAGGAGGGTCACCCGGTCTGGTACCTCGTGCCCGACGGCGTGGTGCAGTACATCGCCAAGCGCGGCCTGTACCGCGCCGCCGAGCCGTCCGACGCGCACCCCGGGCGCGGCACCTAAGGTTGACGCGTGACCAGACCAGGGGGTGCCGTCATCGGGGCGGCGGCCGGGCTCGCCCGGCTCGCCGCCGAGGCCGGACGAGAGGCGGTCGAGGCCGTCACGGAGGCGCGGGGCAAGCGGTTCCCGCTGGTGGTGGTGACGGGCGCGGCGGGCTCGGGCAAGACGGTGCTCGCCCAGCACCTGCAGCGGGCCCGGCTGCGCAGCTACACCCCGTCGGTGGCGCGCTCGGAGCAGGAGGAGCACATCGACCAGCCGCTGTGGCGCGGCCGGGGTGTGCGGTTCCGGGTGGTGCCCGGCCACGGCGAGGGCGGTGTCCGGTACGCGTCGCTGGCGCGGCTGCTGCACACCGAGCCCGTCGTCGGGGTGGTCCACGTCGTCGCGAACGGGTTCCGCAGCCGCCGCGAGGACGGCGCCGAGCCGGCCACGGCCGCGCTGTCGCTCGACGAGCTGCTGGCCCAGCACCGCGCGCAGGAGCAGGCCGAGCTCGACGAGACGCTCACGCACCTCAAGATGGCGATCGCCGCGCACCGCCGCCCGCGCTGGTTCGTGCTGGCCCTGTCCAAGGCCGACCTCTACGCCGCCGACCTCCCCACGCTGCGGTCGACCCACGGGCCCGGCGGGTCCTCCGACGCGGCCCGCAGCATCGACGCCCTGCGCGAGTTCGTCGGCACCGGTGGTCTGCGGTGGGAGTCGCTGCCGGTCGCCGCCTGGCTGGAGGACTACTCGTGGGGCGACGAGGTGCGTCCCACCGCGCTGCCCCCCGCCGAGCGCGACGAGATGCTGCGGGCGTTCCGCACGAGGATCTCCGCCCTCGTCGGGCACGTCTGACCCGCTCGGCCACCCGTCCGGCCCCGCCCCCGACCCCGGCTGGGACACTGGGCCGGTAGCCGGGTGGGATCACCCGCGGGAGAGGGGTACGGGTGACCGCCACCGAGCAGGCGCTGGAGATGGCCCGGGTCGCCGTGGTCGCGGCCGCGGACAAGCTGGCGCAGGACATCATCGTGCTCGACGTCTCCGAGCAGCTGGTGATCACCGACTGCTTCGTGATCGCGTCGGCGCCCAACGACCGGCAGGTGCAGTCGATCGTCGACGAGGTCGAGGAGAAGCTGCGGCTGCACGGGGCCAAGCCCACCCGCCGCGAGGGCGGCCGGGAGGGCGGTTGGCGGCTGCTGGACTTCGACGACGTCGTCGTGCACGTGTTCCGCAACGAGGAGCGCGGGTTCTACGGGCTGGACCGCCTGTGGAAGGACTGCCCGCCCATCGAGTTCCCCGAGGCGACGGCCGGCCCGGCCGAGGATCGGTCATGACGCTGCGGTACCTGATCCTGCTGCGCCACGGGCAGACCGACTACAACGCCGACGGGCGCATGCAGGGCCACCTCGACTCGGTGCTCACCCCCGCGGGGGTGGCGCAGGCCGAGGTGGTGGCACCCGAGGTCGCGCGGCTCAAGCCCGAGCGGCTGATCAGCTCCGACCTGCGCCGGGCCGCCGACACCGCCGCCGTCGTGGCCGCGGTCTGCGGGGTCGGCGTCGAGGTCGACCCGCGGCTGCGCGAGACCCACCTCGGCGACTGGCAGGGCCGCACCGTCGCCGACATCGAGGTCCAGTGGCCCGGTGCGATCGCCACCTGGCGGCAGGACCCCGCCTGGGCGCCGCCCGGCGGGGAGTCGCGGCTGGAGGTCGTGCGGCGCTGCACGCCCGTGGTCGAGGAGCTCGACGACGAGCTCGCCGGCGGCGACGGATCGGCCACCGCGGTGCTCGTGGCGCACGGCGGCATGATCGCCGGGCTGGTGTGCGGGCTGCTGGCCATGCCCATCGAGGCCTGGCCCGCGATCGGTGGCGTCGGCAACTGCCGCTGGGCGGCGCTGGCCCGCCGTCCCGACCACGCCCGATGGCGGCTGGTCGGCTACAACGTCGGCACCGAGGGCTGAGATGACGGCCCGCGGGCCGCTGCTGCTCGTGTTCGGCGACTCGCAGTGCTTCCACGGGCCGCAGCGCGCCGAGCCCGCCGACGATCCGCGGCTGTGGCCCAACCTCGCCGCCGCCGCACTGGGCGGACGGGCGGAGCTGGTCGCCGGGATCGGGTGGACGGCCCGGCACGCCTGGCACGCGCTGACCCACGACCCGCGGGTGTGGGCGCTGCTGCCGCGCGTCGACGCGCTCGTGCTGGGCGTCGGCGGCATGGACACGCTGCCCTCCCCGCTGCCGACGGCGCTGCGCGAGCTGATCCCGGCGCTGCGCCCGGAACGGCTGCGCCGCGCGGTCCGCGGCGGGTACCTGCGGGCCCAGCCACGGCTGGCCCGGGCGTTCGCCCGGCTGCCCGGCGGCGGGCCGGTGGCGCTGCCACCGCACCTGACCGTCGCCCACCTGGACCGGCTGCGCGAGGCGGTGCTGACGATCCGCCCCGGGATACCGGTCGTCGCCACGCTGCCTGCGGTGCACCGGGCTGCCGGGTACGGGCCGGTGCACCCGGGCCGGGTCCCCGCCGAGCGGGCGACCCGTTCCTGGGCGGACCGCACGGACGTGCGCCTGCTGGATCTGCCCGCGCTGATCGGCGGCCACGTGCTCGGCGGGCACGGCAACCCCGACGGCATGCACTGGGGCTGGGACGGTCACGCCGCCGTCGGCCGGGCCTGCGCCGATGCGCTGCGGCCGGTGCTCGGCACGGGATAGGGAAAATCCCGTAGCGCGGGCCGCCCGACGTCGTGGCCCCCCGGGCCGGCCCAGGGGGCCCCGGTCGTTGCCCGGGTCACGCGCTGCCCGTCGGTCCGTAGCGTCGGACTCGACGCCGGACGGACCGTCGTCTTCCCGAGGCGGAGGCCGACCATGGATCTCGACAAGCTGTTCATCACCGACCTGCCCGACACCGTCGCCGGCGACCCGCCGCTCGACGTGCCCGTCACCACCCACGCGGTCGGTGAGGAGGGTGAGGAGCCGGAGCCGGTCGAGGTGACGACTCATATGGTCGGTGAGGAGGGCGAGGAGCTGCCCGAGGGCGAGGCGACGACGTTCGCGCTGGGTGAGGAGGGCGGGGAGCCGGAGCCGGTGGACGCCCCCCTCGATGAGGAGGAGAGCTGGCTGGAGGACGAGGAGCCCGAGGAGCCCGACGACTCGCCGGAACCGTACTGATGCCGGGAGTCATCGGCCCCCGGGACGACCCCCAGGTCGCGGCGGTGACGGACCGCATCCGGAGCCGGGGCACGGAACCGGTCGTCCTCGACCTGGCACGGTTCCCCCGCGACCTGCAGCTGAGCGTGCGGGACGGGGTGGCGACCGCGCGGGACCTGGACATCGCCGCGGTGCGCACCTGGTACGTCCGCACCCTCCCGTTGCCGCTGCCCTTCCGGGTGCACCACCGTGCCGGGCCGGCCGCCGAGCGCAGCTCCCGGCTGCGGTACGCGGCGGGGCGCGAGCGGCGGTCGTTCGTGGCCGGCTTCGTCGCTGCGATGCAGACGGCCGGCGCCGTCCTCGTCAACCCGCCCGCCACCATGGACCAGCACTTCCGCAAGCTCGACCAGCTCGACACGCTCCGCCGGGCGGGGGTTCCCGTCCCGGTGACGCTCGCGACCAACGACCCGGACGCCGTGCGGCTCTTCGCCGAGGAGGCCGGGGGCCCGCTGGTCTACAAGCCCCTCGCCGGCGGTGGCCGGTGCCGGCGGATCGCCCCGGCCGATCTCGATCCCGAGCGGCTCCGGCTGCTGGCGCGGGCGCCGGTGCTGTTCCAGGCCGAGGTCCCAGGCCGCAACATCCGCGTCTACGTGGTGGGCGGGCAGGTGGCGGCGGCGTACGAGATCGTCTCCGACCGGCTGGACTACCGCGGTGCGGAACGCGCCGTCCTCGTCACCACGCTCGACGCGGGCGAGGGTGCGGCGTGTGTCCGGGCCGCCGCGGCGTGCGGGATGGCCTTCACGGGCATCGATCTGCGGCGACGGCCCGACGGTGGCTTCGCGGTGCTGGAGTGCAATCCGTCGCCGATGTTCGCCGGTATCCAGCGGTGGACCGGCGCCACGCCGGTGTCGGACGCCCTGACCGACCTCCTGCACCACGGGAGCCCGTGGACCGCGGACGGCCTGGGCGATCTCGTCGGAGCCGACTAGTGTCCCGCGACGTGTCCGTCGCCGTCGTCACCGACTCCACCGCCTACCTGCCCGCCGGGGTGGCCGAACAGCGTGGCGTGCGCGTCGTGCCGCTGGAGGTGCGGCTCGGGTCGCGCTCGGGCCGCGAGGGCCTCGACATCGACACCGCGGCGCTCTCCGCGGCGCTCGCCGACAACCGGGTGGACGTCCAGACCTCCCGTCCGACGCCCGCGCAGTTCGCGGCCTGCTACCGCGAGGCGCTCGACGCCGGGGCGCGCGCCGTGGTGTCGGTGCACCTGTCGCGGGAGCTGTCGGGCACGTGGGAGGCCGCGCGGATGGCCGCCGACGAGGTGGGGGCCGACCGCGTGCGCGTGGTCGACTCCCGCGCGGCCTGCATGGGCCTCGGGTACGCGGTGCTCGCCGCATCGGACGCGGCCGACAGCGGCGCGGACGTGGCCGCCGTGGAGGCGGCCGCGACGGAGGTGGCGGCCCGGTGCCGGGTGTTCTTCTCCGTCGACACGCTGGACCGGCTGCGCCGCGGCGGGCGGATCGGGGCCGCGGCCGCCCTGCTCGGCACGGCACTGGCCGTGAAGCCGCTGCTGCACGTGGTGCAGGGCCGGATCGTGCCGCTGGAGAAGGTGCGGACCACCGCGAAGGCCGCGCAGCGGCTCGTCGACCTCGCGGTGCGCGCCGCCGGTGACGGCCCCGTCGACCTCGCCGTGCACCATCTCGGCGCGGCGCAGCGGGCCGAGGAGGTGGCCGCCCGGCTGCGGGAGCGGGTGCCGGCGATCGCGCGGCTGCTGGTGTCGGAGGTCGGCGCGGTGATCGGTGCGCACGTGGGCCTCGGCGTGCTCGGGGTGGTCGTGGTGCCGCGTGGCGGCTCGCAGGCGCCGACCCGCTGAGTCCCCGGGACGCCTGCGCCGCGGCCGCCCGGGCACCTGTCCACATCGGCGTCCGGCCGTCCACAGCTGCGGGACTCGTCCGGGAGGGACCGTCCCGGCGTCCTAGCGTCGCGGTGTGGCCCGACCCGACCCCTCCGCCGGTGCGCGGCTCGCGGCCGCCGTCGGCCCGCGGCTGACGCCGCCCGGCGCGGATCCGCCCACGGTGCCACTGCTGTTCACGGCGCCGCGGCGCCCGGCCGCCGACGCGACCTCGGGGGCCGTCGACCGGACGCGGTTGCCGGACGCGCGCACCCCGCCGGCCGGTGCGGCGCCGCCCGGCCGGGTGGCGCGGCTGCTCGGTGCGGTCGTCCCGGCCGGCTGGCGGGGCGCACGCGTCGATCCCGGGCGGCCCGGGGCCACCGCGCTGGCCCTGGTCGCCGCGCTCGCGGCGGTGGTGGCCGCGGTGGGGGTGTGGACCGAGCGACCGCGGGCCGAGCCGGTCGCCGCGCTGCCCGGCGTCGTCGTCACCACGGAGGCGCCGTCGGAGGCGTCGGCGGTGCCGTCGTCGGAGGCCGCGCCCGTCCCCGCGGGCCCGCTGGTCGTCGCGGTCTCGGGGAAGGTCGCCCGGCCCGGGCTGGTCGAGGGGCCCGACGGCTCCCGCGTCGCCGACGCGCTGGCCGCCGCCGGGGGTGCGCTGCCCGGCACCGACCTGTCCGGGGTCAACCTGGCCCGCCGCGTCGTCGACGGGGAGCAGATCGCCGTCGGGGTGCCGCCCGCCCCGGACGCCGCGGGCCCGGCCCCGGACCGGTCGGCGCCGGGGTCCGGGGCGACGCCGCAGGGCCCTGTCGACCTCAACGCGGCCACCGAGGCCCAGCTCGATGCCCTGCCCGGCGTCGGACCGGTCACCGCCCGACGGATCCTCGAGTGGCGCGAGCGCAACGGGCGGTTCAGCCGTGTCGAGCAGCTGCGGGAGGTCGAGGGCATCGGGGAGCGCCGGTTCGCGCAGCTCCGGGAGCTGGTGGTGGTGGCGTGACGGCGCCGGACGAGCCGCGTCGCCCGCCGGATCTGCGCCTGGTGCCCGCGGCGTTGGCCGCGTGGGCCGCCGTGCTGGCCGGGTTGGGGCTCGGACCGCTCGCCGGGGCGGTGGTCACGGCCCTGTCCGCCGGGGCGGCATGGAATCGCCGGTCCCGTCCGCGCTGGCTCGCCGCGGCGGCCTGCGCCGCCGCCGCCGGGCTCGTCGTCACCGCCCACGGCATCCTCGTCGCCCAGCACCCGCTGCGCGCCGCCGCGGAGGCCGGGGCGGCGGCCACGGTGCGCGTCGTGCTGGGTGACGACCCCCGCCCGATCCGCAACGCCGTGGCCGGGGAGCAGGCGCAGGTGCTGGTCGACGCCGTCCTGGAGCGGGCGCAGGCGCGCGACTCCACCTGGGACACCGGCGGGCGCGTCCTGCTGATCGCACCGGCGCCGGGCTGGGCGGGCCTGCTCCCCGGGCAGGCCGTCACGGCCGACGGTCTGCTGGCCCCGGCGGGTCGCAGCGACCTCACCGTCGCGGTCCTGCGGGTCCGCGGGCCGCCCCGCGAGGTCGCCGCGCCACCGTGGTGGCAGACCGGCGCCGGCGCGCTGCGCACCGGCCTGCGCGACGCGGCCACCGTGCTCCCGCAGGCTCCGGCCGGGCTGCTGCCCGGGCTCGCCGTCGGTGACACCGGGGCCATGACCGCCGAGGTGGAGGACGACTTCCGCGCGGCCGGGCTCACCCACCTGACCGCCGTGTCCGGCGCCAACCTGGCGATCGTCGCGGGCGCGGTGCTGGCCCTGCTGCGGCTGCTGCGGGCCGACCCGCGATGGGCCGCCGGGCTGAGCGCGGCCGCGGTGCTCGGGTTCGTCGTGCTGGCCCGGCCGTCCCCGAGCGTGGTGCGCGCCGCGGCGATGGGGGCGGTGGTGCTGCTGGCGCTGGCGCTGGGTCGGGGGCGCTCCGCGGTGCCCGCGCTGGCCGCCGCGGTGCTGGTGCTGCTGCTCGCCGACCCCGCGCTGGCCGTCGACCCCGGCTTCGCCCTGTCCGTGCTGGCCACGGCCGCGCTGGTGCTGCTCGCCCCGGGCTGGGCCGCGGCGCTGGTGCGCCGCGGGGTGCCCCGGTGGGTGGCCGAGGTGCTGGTCGTGCCGGCGGCGGCGTTCCTGGCCACCGCGCCGGTGGTCGCCGGGCTGAGCGGGCAGGTGGCCCCGGTCGCGGTGCTGGCCAACCTGCTCGCGGTACCCGCGGTCGCGCCGGCCACCGTGCTCGGCGTCCTGGCCGCGGTGGTGTCCCCGCTCAGCCCGCAGGCGGCGCAGGCCTGCGCGTGGCTGGCCGGCCCGGCCGTCGGCTGGCTGGTCGAGGTGGCCGACCGGGCCGCCGCGATCCCGCGCGCCGCGCTGCCGTGGCCCGACGGCGTCGCCGGCATGCTCCTGCTCGCCGCGGTGCTGGCCGTGCTCGTGCTGTTCTGGCGCCTGCCGCGGGGCCGGGCGGTGCTCGTCGCGGTGCTGCTGGGGCTCGCCCTGGTGCTGGTGCCGACCCGGCTCGCCCCGCCCGGCTGGCCCCCGCCGGGCTGGGCCGTGGTGGCCTGCGACGTCGGGCAGGGTGACGCGGTCGTGCTCGCCACCGGTGAGCCCGGCCGGGGCGTGCTCGTCGACGCCGGGCCCGACACCGGGCCCGTCGACGCCTGCCTCGACCGGCTCGGCATCCGCAGCCTGGCGCTCGTGGTGCTCAGCCACCTGCACGCCGACCACATCGGCGGGCTCGACGGCGCCCTGCGCGGCCGCGCGGTCGGCGGGATCGCGGTCGGCCCGGTCCGCGCCCCGCACCGGGCGCTGGCCGCGGTCGCGCACTCCGCGACCGACGCGGGTGCCCCGCTGGTCGCGCTGACGGTCGGGCAGCGCCTGGAGTGGCCCGGTCTGGTCCTCGAGGTCCTCGGCCCCCGCCATCCCGACCCGTACCTCGACCCGGACGACGGCACCGCCGTCAACGACGGCTCGCTGGTGCTGCGCGCCGCCACCGCCGCGGGCACCGTGCTGCTCACCGGCGACGTGGAACTGGCCGCGCAGGCCGATCTCGTCGCCGCGGGCGCAGACCTGCACGCCGAGATCCTCAAGATGCCCCACCACGGCAGCCGCTACACCAGCGTCGAGTTCCTCAACGCGGTGGCGCCGCGCGCGGTGCTGGTCAGCGTCGGCGCGGGCAACACCTACCGGCATCCCGACCCGGGCCTGATCGGCGGACTGGAACGCGCCGGGATCGACGTGCGGCGCACCGACCTGGCCGGCGACTCGGCGGTGGTCGCCGGCGGCGGCGGCATCGAGCTGGTCACCCGGGGCGACCCGCTCCCGGCCCGTCGCCGCCGGGCACCCGTCAGCGGTTCGCGAGCGCCTCCCGCACCGCCGCGCTCGTGGAGGGCACCGTGGCGGTCGGGCCGACCTGCCCGGCCACGGCGTCGAGGGTCTTGAGCCCGTCGCCGGTGATCAGCAGCACGGTCTCGGCGTCCGGGTCGATCTTCCCGGCCTCGATCAGCTTCTTGGTGGTGGCCACCGTGACCCCGCCCGCGGTCTCGGCGAACACGCCCTCGGTGCGGGCGAGCAGCCGGATGCCGTCGACGACCTCGGCGTCGGAGACGTGCCCGATCGCGCCCCCGGTGCGGCGTACCGCGTCGAGGACGTAGGGCCCGTCGGCGGGGTTGCCGATGGCGAGCGAGCGGGCGATCGTGTCGGGCCGCACCGGCTGGATCCAGTCGTGGCCCTCGTCGTAGGCCTTCGCGACGGGGGAGCAACCGGTGGCCTGCGCGCCGAACACCGCGTACGGGGTGGGCTCCACCAGGCCGAGCCGGCCGAACTCCTGGAAGCCCTTGTCCACCTTGGTCAGCTGCGACCCCGACGCGACCGGCACCACGATCTGCTCGGGCAGCCGCCAGCCCAGCTGCTCGGCCACCTCGTAGCCCAGGGTCTTGGAGCCCTCGGCGTAGTAGGGCCGGACGTTGACGTTGACGAACGCCCAGTCCTCGTGCTCGGCGGCCAGCTCGGTGGCCAGCCGGTTCACGTCGTCGTAGTTGCCGTCCACGGCGAGCAGGGTGCCGTCGTAGACCGCGGTGGTGAGCACCTTCGCCTGCTCCAACGACTTCGGGATCAACACCACGGAGTCCCAGCCCGCGCGGGCGGCGGCGGCGGCCACGGCGTTGGCGAGGTTCCCGGTGGACGGGCAGCACAGCACGGTGAAACCCAGCTGGCGGGCGGCGGCCAGCGCCACGGCGACCACGCGGTCCTTGAACGAGTGCGTGGGGTTGCCGGTGTCGTCCTTGATCCACAGGTTGCGCAGACCCAGCGCGGCACCGAGGCGGTCGGCCCTGATCAGCCGGGTCATCCCGGGCTCGGTGTTCGGGTGGGAGCGCACGTCCGAGGGCACCGGGAGCAGCCCGCGGTAGCGCCAGATGGACCGCGGGCCGGCCTCGATGGAGGCCCGGGTGACGTCGCCGAAGTCGTAGGCGACCTCGAGGGGACCGAAGCACTGGGGGCACGCGAACTCGGCGGCGAGCGGGACCTGGTGGCCGCACTCCCGGCAGGACAGGGCGCGCGCGGGCCCCAGGTCGAAGGGGGTGGACGTGGCGGCGGACGCCGAGACGTCGGCAAGCAGCGACATTGAAGATCTCCTCATCTTCCCCGCACCGTGCGGGTCGGAATTGGCACCGTGATCGAGCACGCGCCCAAGAACTGGGACTGTCTGACGTGTCTCGCCGGTTGCCGGGGCTTCAACGGGCCGTTCCCTCTGCCCCTCTGGATGAGCCATGTGCAGTTGTGGGCTGAGCAGCTACACCCGGCACGGTACGACACGGGGCAGGCACATCCCAAGCACCTGTCCGCCATGTGGGAGCCGGGTCACGGAATGTCGGGGCCGTGCGCGACGATGGGCCGGTGCCGCCGCCCCCCGTGCGCCTGGTCCTCGGTGAGGAGGAGCTGCTGGTCGAACGCGCCGTGCAGGACGTCGTCGTGCAGGTGCGCGAGCACGAGCCCGACGCCGAACTGCGCCGCTACCGGGCCTCCGAACTCACCCCGGTCGACCTGGCCGACGCGCTGAGCCCGTCGCTGTTCGCCGAGGGACGTGTCGTGGTCGTGGGGTCGGCCCAGGAGGCGGGCAAGGACCTGGCCGCGGCGATCCTGGACCAGGCCGCAGACACCGCCGACGGCATCGTCCTGGTGGTCGCGCACTCCGGCGGGGCGCGCAACAAGGCCCTCGCAGACACGTTGAAGGCCAGGGGCGCCGCCGTCACCCGCTGCGACCGGCTCACCCGCTTCGAGGAGCGGGCCGACTTCGTCCGCGCCGAGGTCCGGCGCGCCGGCGGGAAGATCGCCCCGGACGCGGTCGGGGTGCTCATCGAGGCCGTCGGGTCGGAGCTGCGGGAGCTCGCGGCGGCGACGAGCCAGCTGGTGGCCGACACCGGAGGGGTGATCGACGAGAAGGCGGTCCGCCGGTACCACCGCGGCCGTGCCGAGACCACCGGGTTCGCCGTCGCCGACAAGGTCGTGGCGGGCGACCGCGCGGGCGCACTGGAGTCGCTGCGCTGGGCGCAGCTGCTCGGTGTGCCGGCCGTGCTGGTGGCCGACGCGCTGGCCGACGCGATCCGCACGCTGGCCAAGGTCGGGTCGGCCGGGCGGGGCGACCCGAACCGGCTGGCGGGCCCGCTGGGGATGCCGCCGTGGAAGGTGCGCAAGGCACAGGGGCAGGTGCGGTCGTGGCGGCCGGAGGCCGTCGCGGCCGCCGTGGCGCTCACCGCGCAGCTCAACGCCGACGTCAAGGGCGCCTCGCCCGATCCGGACTATGCGCTGGAGCGTGCGGTGCTGCTGCTCTGCGCGGCACGCGGACGATGAGAGGATGCGCGGATGGATCTCGGAGAGTTCTCGGTCAGCCTCGCGGTCGCGGACCTGGGCCGGTCGTTGCACTTCTACCAGGCGCTGGGCTTCACGGTGGTCGACGGCGCCGTCGAGCAGTCCTGGGTGATGCTCGCCAACGGTTCGACCAAGATCGGGCTGTTCCAGGGCATGTTCGACACCAACATCGTGACGTTCAACCCGCCCGACGCGCGGGCGGTCGAGCAGGCCGTCGTCGCCGCCGGCTACGTGCCCGACCAGGCCACCGCGGCCGGTGACGGCCCCGCGCACTTCGTCGTTCGCGATCCCGACGGCAACCCGGTGCTCGTGGACCAGCACTGACCCGGCCCGACGCGCGAGAACGGCGCCGCCCTCCGGGGGCGGCGCCGTTCTCGGACGGACAGCGCCGTTGTTGTGGCCGGCCGGTGCGTCAGGCCGCGGCGTTGAGGCGCTTGGCCATCGACGACTTGCGGTTGGCGGCCTGGTTGGGGTGGATGACACCCTTGCTGGCCGCCTTGTCCAGCGCCTTGGCCGCGGCGCGCTGCAGTGCGGTGGCCTGCTCGGTGTCGCCGGCCTCGGCGGCCTCGCGGAACTTGCGCACCGCGGTGCGGACGGCGGACTTGACCGACTTGTTGCGCTGGCGCGCCTTCTCGTTGGTCTTGACCCGCTTGATCTGGGACTTGATGTTGGCCACGCGTATGCCTCGGGTTTCTCTGCCGCTGACGGTCTTGGCGCTGTCTGTGTGTCCGGAAGGCCCAGGCGGCGACAAGGACTACGGACGAACACGCCGGGCGCTCGACCGACAATGCTACAGCGCGGGTGCGGCGACGACGACATCACCCCGGCCCAGCGGCAGCAGCGCGACGAACGAGGCGAGCCCGCAGATCCCGGCGAAGCCGATGGCGAGCGCGTACCCGCCGGTCGCGTCGACCAGCACCCCGGCCAGCGGGGCGCCGAGCAGCGCCCCGATCCCGCCGGAGGTGTAGACCAGCCCGACGACGCCGCCGAGCCCGCGCAGGCCGAACAGCTCGGCGATGACGGCGGGCTGCAGCGCGATCCACCCGCCGTACCCGATGCCCAGCACGACGGCGAACACCACCAGCACCGGGTACGACCCGGCGGCGAACCAGATCCCGAAGCTCGCGCCGAGCACCGCGAAGCACGCCTGGAACGTGCGGATCCGCCCGAGCCGCTCGGCCACCGCGCCCATGGCGAGGCGTCCGACCACGCTCGCCACCCCGATGACGCCGACGAGCGCCGCGGCCGCGACGGGCGGCGTCCCGAGCGCGACGGCGGAGGCCGGGAGGAACACGAAGGGCACGAACAGGGCCAGCGAGGACAGCAGCGTGGCCCCGTACATCGACCGGAACGCCAGGCTCCGCACGAGCTGCCCGACCGGCAACGACAGGGCGCCGGTCGGTGCGGGAGGGCGGCGCACGACGAGCGCGCACACGACCAGCAGCGCGGCCCCCACGACTGCGAAGATCACGTGGGTCTGCCGCCAGCCCACCGTGCCGATCAACGAGGCGGCCAGCGGCGCCCCGACCAGCGTCCCGACCCCGATCCCGGACACCGCCACGGCCAGCGCGATCGCCCGCCGCGCGTCGAACCAGGCGCCGACGACGGCCACCATCGGCACGTACCCGCAGGCCACCGCCACGCCCACCCCGAGCCCGTAGGACAGGTAGCCGATCCACAGCTGCTGCACCGCTGCGGTGACGAGCAGCCCCGCGGCCAGGGCCGCGGCGGCCACCAGCAGCACCGGACGGGGCCCGAACCGGTCCACGGCGCGCCCGCTGACCGAGCCGAGCACGAACCAGCAGAACGCCGTGACCCCGAACACGACCGACGTCGCGCCGCTGCCGGTGCCGAACTCGGCGGCCATCGGTGCGAAGAACGCCCCGAAGCTGTAGGCCACCCCGAACACGACGGCCATCGACGTGAACGCCGCCCCGACCGTGATCCACCCGCTGCGCGCGTCCACCGGCCGACCCTACGTGCCGCGTTACACGCCCGTAGCACGCCGAGGTGGCCCCGGCCGGGTCCGCTGAGCGAGGATGGCCCCGGATCAGGACGAGGAGGACCGTGACGAGAGCACCCGAGCGCCGCCCGACCGAGGTCGAGGGGTCCGCCCTCTTCGACGGCTACCTGGAACCGGACCGCCCCTACTCGGGTGCCTTCGACGAGATGTTCCACGCCGACGGCCGCGTGCGCTCGCACTACCGCGCGCTGCACGACGCGATCGCGCCGACGGCCGCGGCGGACCTCGCCGTCCGCTCCGAGGCACTCGACCGCGCCTACGTCGACCAGGGCATCACGTTCTCGCTGTCGGGCCAGGAGCGGCCCTTCCCGCTCGACATCGTGCCGCGGGTGATCAGCTCCGGGGAGTGGAGCCGGCTGCAGAAGGGCATCGTCCAGCGGGTGCGGGCGCTGGAGGCGTTCCTCGCCGACATCTACGGCGACGCCGAGATCGTCCGCGACGGGATCCTGCCGCGCCGGCTGATCACCAGCTGTGAGCACTACCACCGCGCCGCCCAGGGGCTCAACCCGCCCAACGGCGTCCGCATCCACGTCGCCGGCATCGACCTCGTCCGCGACGAGGAGGGCACCTTCCGGGTGCTCGAGGACAACCTGCGCAACCCGTCGGGCGTGTCCTACGTGATGGAGAACCGCCGCACGATGGCGCGGGTGTTCCCGGACCTGTTCGGCAAGCAGCGTGTCCGCGCGGTCGGGGACTACTCCACCCACCTGCTGCGCGCACTGCGGGCCGCCGCCGCCGCGAACGAGGCCGACCCGACCGTGGTCGTGCTCACCCCGGGCGTGTTCAACTCCGCCTACTTCGAGCACTCGCTGCTCGCGCGGCAGATGGGGGTGGAGCTGGTCGAGGGCCGCGACCTGTTCTGCCGCGACAACATCGTCTACATGCGCACCACCGAGGGCGAGCAGCAGGTCGACGTGATCTACCGCCGCATCGACGACGAGTTCCTCGACCCGCTGCAGTTCAACCCGTCCTCCGTGCTCGGCGTCGCCGGGGTGCTCAACGCCGCGCGCGCCGGCAACGTCGTGATCGCCAACGCCGTCGGCAACGGCATCGGCGACGACAAGCTCGTCTACTGCTACGTCCCGAAGATGATCGACTACTACCTGGGCGAGAAGCCGCTGCTGCCCAACGTGGACACGTTCCGCTGCTGGCTCGACGACGAGAAGGCGCACGTCCTGGACCGGCTCGACGAGCTGGTGCTCAAGCCGGTCGAGGGGTCCGGTGGCTACGGCATCCTGTTCGGGCCCAACGCCACGGCCCGCGAGCTCGCCGACGCCCGCAAGACGATCAAGGCGGACCCGCGTGGCTGGATCGCGCAGCCCGTGGTGCAGCTGTCGACCGTGCCGACGAAGGTCGACGACCGGCTGGTGCCCCGCCACGTCGACCTCCGGCCGTTCGCGGTGAACGACGGCGACGGGGTGTTCGTGCTCCCCGGCGGGCTGACCCGGGTGGCACTGCCCAAGGGCAGCCTGGTCGTCAACTCCAGCCAGGGCGGGGGCAGCAAGGACACCTGGGTGCTCGCCGCGCAGCGCTCGCCCGAGGCCGAGCGCGAGCTGGGGGAGCGCGGGCTCGCGGTGTCGGCCCCGGCCGGATCGCCCGCGGCCGAGCACGGCCCGGAGCTGACGATGAGCCAGCAGCAGCAACAGCAGCAACAGCAGCAACAGCAGCAACAGCAGGGGGAGGACGACTAGTGCTCGCCCGCAACGCGGAGTCGCTGTACTGGATCGGCCGCTACGTCGAGCGCGCCGACGACACCGCGCGCATCCTCGACGTGTCGGTGCACCAGCTGCTCGAGGACGCCACCGTCGACGCCGACACCACCGCCCGCACCCTGCTCGCCGTGCTCGGGGTGGAAGCGCCGGAGGGCGACCCGCTCGACGCGTGGTCGCTCACCGAGCTGGTCGGCTACTCCGACCAGGCCGGATCGATCGTGTCCTCGGTGTCCAGCGCGCGGGAGAACGCCCGCGGCGCCCGCGAGGTGGTGTCCTCGGAGATGTGGGAGTGCCTCAACGCCACCTGGAACGCCCTGCCCGAGCGGCAGCGCTACGCCCGGTGGGTCGGCCCGCACGCGTTCTTCTCCTACGTCGAGGACCGCGCGGCCATGTTCTCCGGCATGGCGGCGTCGACGATGAGCCGCGACGACAGCTGGCGGTTCTACCTGCTCGGCCGCTCGGTCGAGCGGGTCGACATGGTGGTGCGGCTGCTGCTCTCCCGGGTCTCGGACCGCATGTCGTCGCCGGGCTGGCTCACCGTGCTGCGCAGCGCCGGGGCCGCCGACACCTACCTGCGGACCTACCGCGGGGCGCTGGACGCCACCCGCGTCGTGCAGTTCCTGCTGATGGACAAGCTGTTCCCGCGCTCGGTGTTCCACGCCCTGCGCCAGGCCGAGACGTGCCTGGCCGAGCTGGACAACCGTCCCACCGCCCGCATCGGGGCCAAGGCCGAGGCGCTGCGGCTGCTCGGCCGGGCCCGCTCCGAGCTGGAGTTCCTGCGGCCCGAGGAGTTGCTCGACGACCTGCCCACCCAGCTCATGGGTCTGCAGGGCACCATCCGCGACGTCGGCGAGGCCGTGTCGCTGCAGTACTTCCACGCCGCCCCCTGGGTCGCCTGGACCGCACCGGAGGTCTCCTAGACATGGGCTGGCGCATCAGGGTCGTGCACGAGACGGGGTACCGCTACTCCGCGCCGGTGCACGAGTCCTACAACGAGGTGCGGCTCACCCCGCGCAGCGACAACCGGCAGAACGTGATCGTCAGCCGGGTCGAGACGGTGCCGCCGACGCGGTCCTACCGCTACGCCGACTACTGGGGCACCACGGTCACGGCGTTCGACCTGCACGCCCCGCACACCGAACTGGCCGTCACCGCCACCTCGGTGGTCGAGACCGCGGACGCGCTCGCCCCCGCCCGCTCGGCCACCTGGGAGGAGCTGGCGAGCGAGCCGGTGCGCGACCGGTTCACCGAGACCCTGGAGTTCACCGACTACGTCGTGCGCAACCGCGACCTCGGCCGGGCGGCCAGGGCGCTCAAGCGCGGCAAGGACCCCGCCGACGCCGTGCTCGCCGCCTGCCGCTGGGTGCGCGAGCACCTCGCCTACCGGCCCGGCACCACCGGGGTGCACACCAACGCGGTGGAGGCGTGGGAGACCCGCCAGGGCGTCTGCCAGGACTTCGCGCACCTCACGCTGCTGCTGCTGCGCGAGATGGGCGTGCCCGCGCGCTACGTCTCGGGGTACCTGCTGCCCCGCGCGGAGACCGAGGTCCGCCAGACCGTCACCGGAGAGAGCCACGCCTGGATCGAGGCCTGGACCGGGGGCTGGTGGGGCTACGACCCCACCAACGACATCGAGATCGGCCACCGGCACGTCTGGGTCGCCGTCGGTCGCGACTACGCCGACGTGCCCCCGCTCAAGGGGATCTTCTCCGGTGGCAAGGCCGCCGCCCTCGACGTCACGGTGGACATGACCCGCCTGGCGTGACGGGCCGGTACACCAGCAGCGCGACATCGCCGACGCGGCGCAGGTCGACCAGCTCCATGCGGTGCGCGGCGTCCTGCGGGAACCGGGCCGGGTGCACGAACCGGGGGGCCGCGTCGTCGCCGACGAGGAACGGCGCGACGGCGACGTGCAGCTCGTCCACCACGCCCGCCGCCAGGAACAGGGTGTGCACCGCGCCGCCGCCCTCGACCATGAGACGCCCCACGCCGCGGGCGGCGAGATCGGCCAGCACGAGGTCGAGGCGCAGCGGATCCCCCGCGTCGACGACGGTCGCGAGCCCGGCCAGCTCCGGGTGCTCCCCGGAGGCGGAGTAGACCAGCTTGTCGGCCTCGCCGTCGGTGAAGAACCGCGCGGTCGGGTCGAGACCGCCCCCGCGGGTGATCGTCACCTTGGCCGGCGACGGGGTCAGGCCGCGGCGGACCCGCTCGGCCCGGCGGGTCGCCGACCGCACGGCCAGCCGCGGGTCGTCCGCGCGGATCGTGCCCGCTCCCACCAGGATCGCGTCCACCCCGGCGCGGACCTCGTCGACCCGGTCGAGGTCCTCCGCGCCGGAGATCATCAACCGGTCGGGGCCCGCGTCGTCGATGTGGCCGTCGAGGGAGGTGGCGACCGACAGCAGCACGTACGGGCGGGCCATGGACCGACGCTACCGATGCGCCCCGGACAGCACCCGCCGGCCCGGCCGCCGCGGCGGGCGGCGGGCGGTGCGGGCGCGGGCCCGCCTGCGCCGTCGGCCGGGGGTCACCAGCTGCGGTAGGGCAGGAACTTCCCGTTGAACGTGATGACGACGCGGTCACCCCTGGGGTCGGCGACGCGCCGGAGGTCCATCTCGAAGTCGATCGCGCTGACGATCCCGTCGCCGAACTCCTCGCGCACCAGCTCGCTGATGGTGTGCCCGTAGACCTGCACCATCTCCTGGAGCCGGTAGACGACCGGCTCCGAGGTGTCGACGACGTGCGCGCCGCGGACCGGGGGCAGCTCCAGCGCCTCGACGACGACCGGGTCGAGCTCCAGCGCGGATCCGAGGGCCGCGGCCTGCTCGGCGGTGAGCGGGTGCTGGCCGAGCAGGGCGGCCGTGGTCCACTCGGTGGAGCGCCCGATCGCCCTGCCGAGGTCGGCCCACCTCAGCGCGGCGCGGCGCTTCGCGGCAAGCACGGCCGTGGCGGCCTGCATGCGGTCAAGGGGCGGGGGTGGCGTGCTGCTCATGCCGGGATCCTGCTGGTGCGCGGTGTGGATCGGCAAGCCCGGCCCGCACCGGTCCCGGGGCGCGGATCACACCCGGACCCGCGTGAGCGGGTGTCCGCGGGTGACGTGGGACGATGGACCGGTCCCCGCAGCTGAATGGAACCGTGAGTGGCCTCGTACGCCGACAAGACGTTCACCCCGCCGGAGCTGATCCGGAACTTCTGCATCATCGCCCACATCGACCACGGCAAGTCGACGCTGGCCGACCGCATGCTGCAGATCACCGGCGTGGTCGAGGAGCGCGCGATGCGCGCCCAGTACCTCGACCGCATGGACATCGAGCGCGAGCGCGGCATCACGATCAAGGCGCAGAACGTGCGGCTGCCGTGGAAGGTCGCCAACGCCGACGGCACGAGTGTCGAGCACGTCCTGCACATGATCGACACCCCGGGCCACGTCGACTTCACCTACGAGGTGAGCCGGGCGCTGGAGGCGTGCGAGGGCGCGATCCTGCTGGTCGACGCCGCCCAGGGGATCGAGGCGCAGACCCTGGCCAACCTGTACCTGGCCATGGAGAAGGACCTCACGATCATCCCGGTGCTCAACAAGATCGACCTCCCGGCGGCCGACCCGGACCGCTACGCCAGGGAGATCGCGCACATCGTCGGCTGCGACCCGGACGAGGTGCTGCGGGTCTCCGCGAAGTCCGGGCTCGGCGTCGGTGAACTGCTCGACGAGGTCGTCCGGCTCACCCCGCCCCCGGTCGGTGTCTCCGACGCGCCGCCCCGCGCGATGATCTTCGACTCGGTGTACGACACCTACCGCGGCGTCATCACCTACGTCCGCGTCGTCGACGGGAAGATCACCCCGCGCGAGCGGATCAGGATGATGTCCACCGGGGCCACCCACGAGATCCTGGAGATCGGGATCGTCTCGCCGGAGCCGAAGGCGAGCATCGGGCTCGGCGTCGGCGAGGTGGGCTACCTGATCACCGGTGTGAAGGACGTGCGGCAGAGCAAGGTCGGCGACACGATCACGACGCTGCGCCACGGCGCCACCGAGCCGCTGACGGGCTACCGCGAGCCGCGCCCGATGGTCTACTCCGGCCTGTACCCCGTGGACGGCTCGGACTACCCGGAGCTGCGCGACGCCCTGGACAAGCTGCAGCTCAACGACGCCGCGCTCACCTACGAGCCGGAGACCTCCGCCGCACTGGGCTTCGGGTTCCGCTGCGGCTACCTCGGCCTGCTGCACCTGGAGATCACCCGCGACCGCCTGGAGCGCGAGGCCGGGCTCGACCTCATCTCCACCGCGCCCAACGTCGTCTACCGGGTGGTGACCGACGACGGCACCGAGCTCACCGTCACCAACCCCTCGGACTGGCCGACCGGCAAGATCGCCGAGGTGCACGAGCCCGTCGTCAAGGTGACGGTGCTGGTGCCCTCGGAGTACATCGGCACGGTCATGGAGCTGTGCCAGAGCCGGCGCGGCCAGCTCGGGGGCATGGACTACCTGTCGGAGAGCCGCGTCGAGCTGCGCTACACGCTGCCCCTCGCCGAGATCATCTTCGACTTCTTCGACGCGTTGAAGTCCCGCACCCGCGGCTACGCCTCCCTGGACTACGAGGAGTCCGGCGAGCAGGCCGCCGACCTGGTGAAGGTCGACATCATGCTGCAGGGCGAGGCCGTCGACGCGTTCTCGGCGATCCGGCACAAGGACCACGCCTACGCCTACGGCACCGCGATGACCTCCAAGCTGCGCGAGCTGATCCCGCGCCAGCAGTTCGAGGTGCCGATCCAGGCCGCGATCGGGTCGCGGATCATCGCGCGGGAGAACATCCGCGCGATCCGCAAGGACGTGCTCGCCAAGTGCTACGGCGGGGACATCACCCGCAAGCGCAAGCTGCTGGAGAAGCAGAAGGAGGGCAAGAAGCGCATGAAGACCATCGGCCGGGTCGAGGTGCCGCAGGAGGCCTTCGTCGCGGCGCTGTCCACCGACTCCGACGGGGACGCCGGCAAGGCGAAGAAGTAGGCGGAACCGCGGGGCCCCCGATTCCGTCTATGCCCGGAGACGGAAGGAGGGGACCATGAGGGCCATGACGAGCCAGCAGGCATCGATCCCGACAGGTCGCCCGTTCACGGTCGACGACCTGGAGGGCATGCCCGATGACGGCAACCGGTACGAGATCATCGACGGGACGCTCATCGTGAGCCCGGCACCGAGCTGGGAGCACCAGGAGATGGGCTTCGCTGCAGGCATTCGGCTGAGAGCCGCATGCCCGCGGGAGTTGCGAGTGCTGATTGCGCCGTTCGCCGTGCAGACGGCGTTCGACAACGAGGTGCAGCCCGACGTCCTCGTCGCTCGGTTCACGGACCTGCGATCGAAGAACCTGCCGACGCCGCCGGTGATGGTGGCCGAGGTGCTCTCCCGCAGCACCCAGCTGCACGACCGCAACACCAAGAAGGCGCACTACGAGCGGATGGGCGTGCCGGTCTACTGGCTCCTCGACCCCACCGAGCCCGGCTCGCTCACCGTGTTCGAGCACCGTGCCATGGAGATCGGGGGCGGCGGCTACGAGCAGGTGGCGCACGTCGTCGGCGACGAGGAGTACGCGGCCCGGCGCCCGTTCCCGGTGACGGTGGTGCCCGCCCGGCTGCTGGACGGCACCCGCCCGTGACGTTGCCGGGGGACGCGGGCATCGCCGCAGGCGGGGCGGTGCTGGTGGTCGTGCTCGTCCTCGGGCTGCTGGCCGGGTGGGCGAAGCAGCGGTGGGTGCTGCTGCTGGCCGGGCTGGTGGCCGTCGTCGTCGTCGGCCTGGTGGTCGGGGGCACCGGGGGTCTGGACCTGCAGGGCCCGCGGGAGGTCGTCGCGCAGCGGCTCGGCGCCGTCTACGAGGTGGTGGTGCCGCCGGCGATCGCGTTCGTCGCGGGCTGGCTCGCCGCCCGCGGCACGTGGTTCAAGCGCGCGCTGGTCGTCGGCGTGGGCATCCTGCTGCTGGCCGCGTTCCCGTACGCGGCGGCCGCGGAGGCCACGGCAGGATGGGTGGCATGAGGGGGAGGGTCGAGTCCGTCAACGTCGGCGTGGTCCGCACCGGCGCGTGGACCGGCGACAAGGAGCGCACCGCGATCGACAAGCGCCCCGTCGAGGGCCCGGTGCGGATCGGGTCCGAGGGGCTGGCCGGCGACACCGTCTGCGACCTGCGCCACCACGGCGGGCCGGACCAGGCCGTGTACGCCTACTCGACGGCCGACCTGGACTTCTGGAGCGCGGAGCTCGACGCTCCGGTGCCACCCGGCGGGGTGGGCGAGAACCTCACGCTGCGCGACGTCGACTGCTCGGGAGCGGTCGTGGGCGAGCGCTGGCAGGTGGGTGACGCGGTGCTCGTGGTGCGGCTGCCGCGCATCCCGTGCCGCGTGTTCGCCGGGTTCCGGGCCACCCCCGACCTGGTGAAGCGCTTCATGCGCGCCGGGCGCCCCGGCGCCTACCTCTCGGTGGAGAGCCCCGCTGCCGTCACGCGCGGCGACCCGGTGACGGTGCTGGACCGGCCGGATCACGGTGTGACCGTCGCCGAGGTGATGGCGGCGCAGGCCGGACGGCCGGACCTGCTGCCGCGGATCGTCGCGGCCCGTGGGGATCTGGGAGTGCGGGGGAGGCGCTGGCTCGACGCGCGGACCGGGGGCTGAGTCGTCGCGTCGCGGGGCGGGGAGTCAGTTCCTGCGTCGGGTGGCGAGGGTCTCGAGCAGCTCGGCGAGCTGGGCGCGTTCGGGGGTGTGCGAGGCGCCGAGAGCCTCGCCCGCGCGGCGTTCCACCCGCCCGCAGACCCGTTCCACGACGGCCCGGCCGTCTCCGGCCAGGTGGACGAGGACGCGACGCCGGTCCACGGGGTCGGTGCGCCGGACCGCCATGCCCGCGGCGACCAGCCGATCCACCACCCGGGTCGCCGTGGGAGCCGGGAGGGCCGTGTGGGCGGCGATCTCGCCCATGCTCCGGCCGCCGCCCTTGGCGAGCATCAGCAGCACCCGCCAGCCGTCCCGGCTGACGCCCTCCGCCGAGGTGGCCGGGGACAGCGCGGTGGCCAGCGCGCGGTCCAACCGGTCCAGCAGCTCGACCAGACCTGTCACAGGTGGCGCCGGGGCGTACACCGTCCCCGGCGCCATTCGACTTCGTGGCTCAGACACGGTGACAGACTGTACGCGGTCGCCGGATGCACGTGCGGCTGTTCGTGCAGAAAGAATCCTTACGGCCCTATCTGTCCGTCTCAGCGCGTGAACACGATCTTGCCGGTGGCGGTGCCGTCGAGCATCGCCCGGAAGCCCTCCTCTGCCTTCTCCATCGGCAGCTCCAGACCGACCTCGGGGGTGATCCCGGCGTTGGCGATGAAGGTCAGCATGTCGGCCAGCTCGTCGCGGGTACCCATCGTGGAGCCGACGACGCGCAGCTGCAGGAAGAACAGCCGCTGCAGGTCGGCGGGCGGGTTGGGGCCGCTCGTCGAGCCGGAGATCACGATGATGCCGCCGGGCTTGAGCGCCCGCATCGAGTGCGACCACGTGGCGTCACCGACGGTCTCGAACACGCCGTCGACCTTGCCGGGCAGCCGCTCCCCCGAGGCGAAGGTGGCGTGCGCGCCCAGGCGCTGCGCGACGGCCCGCTTGTCGTCGGAGCGCCCGGTGGCCCAGACCTCCATTCCGGCCGCGCGGCCCAGCTGGATCAGCGCGGTGGCGACGCCGCCCGAGGCTCCCTGCACGAGCATGCGCTGGCCGGGACGGAGGCCGGACTTGGTGAAGATCATGCGGTAGGCGGTGAGCCACGCGGTGCCCATGCAGGCGGCCTGCACCGTGGACAGCCCGGCCGGCTTGGGGATCGCGTTGCGGGCCGGGACGACCACGGTGTCGGCGAAGCTGCCCTGGTGCTTCTCGGTGAGCAGCGTGCGCCTGGGGTCCAGCGTCTCGTCGCCGCTCCAGGACGGGTCGCCGATCACCGAGTGGATCACGACCTCGGAGCCGTCGGGCAGCGTGCCTGCGCCGTCGCAGCCCAGGATCATCGGGAACTGCTCGGGTTTGATCCCGACGCCGCGCAGGGTCCAGATGTCGTGCATGTTGAGGCTGGCGGCGGCGACCTTCACGGCCACCCATCCCTCGGGGGCCACGGGCTCCGGGCGCTCACCCACGGTGAGCGAGGAGAGCGGAGCGTCGGCATTGGGCTCGGCTGCGTAGACGGCGAACATGGTGCGAATCTACTGCCGGGCGCGGCTGAGTACCGTATGGGGCGTGGCACGCGCGCTGGCGGACTGGTACGACGCGGTGGAGCTGTGGGTCACCCAGCTCGCCTTCCCGCTGCAGGTGCTGCTCGCGGTGCTCGTCGTGCTGCCCCTGTGCTTCGGGGTGGCCGTGGTGATGGACCGGGTGTCCGAACGCATCGTCAGCCGGGCGCGGCGCTGACCGGGTCCGCGGCGGCGGCCAGTGCGGGCAGGAACTCCGAGCACCCGGCGTCCACGCGCACGGTGGCCAGGGCGTCACCCCGGGTGGTGCCGCGGTTGACGATCACCACGGGCACGTCGAGCCGGTGGGCGTGGCGGACGAACCGCAGCCCGGACATCACCGTCAACGACGACCCGGCGACGAGCAGCGCGCCCCCGACCCGCCCGGTCGGTGCCGCCAGCGCGTCGACCATCGCGTAGGCCCGAGCCACCCGGTCCCTGGGCACGTTCTCCCCGAAGAACACGACATCGGGCTTGAGCACACCGCCGCAGCCGGCGCACGCGGCGAGCCGGAAGCCGTCGGTGTCCTCCAGTTCGGCGTCCCCGTCGGGAGCGGCCGCCCCGAGCGCGGCCTCGACGAAACCGGGATTGAGCGCGGTGAACCGTTCCTGCAGCTCCGCCCGCGGGCTGCGCCGCTCGCACCGCAGGCACGCGACGGTGTCGATGCGGCCGTGCAGGTCGATCAGCTCGCGGCTCCCGGCGGCAGAGTGCAGCCCGTCGACGTTCTGCGTGATCAGCCCGCGCAGCACGCCCGCGCGTTCCAGCTCGGCGATCGCACGGTGTCCGGCGTTCGGTGCGGCGTGCGCCATCCGGGCCCAGCCGACACAGCTGCGGGCCCAGTACCGGCGCTGCGCGGGCTCCCCGGTGAGGAACTCCTGGAAGGTCATCGGGGTGCGGCGCGGGGAGCCGGGGCCGCGGTAGTCGGGGATGCCGGAGTCGGTGGACAGCCCCGCTCCGGTCAGTGCGACCAGCGGGCGCCCGGCCAGCAGCTCGAGCGCGGGGACGTCGAGGACCGGCACGAGGTCCAGGGTAGCCGGATCGGCGCCGGCGCCGAGGCGCTCAGCCGGCCGCTCCGGCCCGACGGCCGGGCCGGCCCGCGTCCCGCTCCGCGTCCAGGCCGGCGGCCACCTCGCCGAGGTCGATCGACCCCAGCGCCGCCGGCCACGGTCGAGCACCTCGCGGTAGGCGGGCACCCGAGCCAGCCCGGCCCAGCCGATCTCTCCGTCGGCCAGTGCCAGGCCGTCGGGCGACATGCGCGGGACGGTACGGATCCGGTCGACTCCGCGGGCCCGAACGGGGAGATCCGTGGTGTCGCGTTCGTCCAAGACCGCCCGCGACGGGCTGCGGCAGGCTCGGCGCCATGGATCACGCCGACCACCTGGCCCGCACCGTCGACCTCGCCGTCGCCGCCGTCCGCGGCATCGACCCGGCCCGCTTCGACGACCCCACGCCGTGCACCGAGTACACCGTCCGCCTGCTGATCGACCACGTCGCGTCTGCACTGCGGCTCGCGCATCACGCCGGCACGCGCGAACCGCTGGAATGGGTGGACGGCCCGTCCCCGGTGCTGGCCGGGCTCACCGAGGCGGACTGGGCCGACGCCTGCGCCCGGGAGGGTGCGGCCGTCGCCGCCGCGTGGGCCGACCCGGCCACCTGGGAGGGCGAGAGCCACATGGCGGGGGCCCCGATGCCGGCCGCCGCGATCGGCTCGCTGATGACCGCGGAGTTCGCCGTGCACGCCTGGGACCTCTCCGTCGCCACGGGGCAGCGCCTCGTCGTGCCCGAGCCGCTCGCCCGGGCCGTGCTCGACGGGGTGTCGGCCGTCGCGCAGATGGGCCGCGACGGCGGCTGGTACGGCGCGGAGGTCCCGGTGCCGGTCACGGCGAGCACGTTCGACAGGGCCCTGACCGGAGCGTGTCGCACACCCTGCGGCCGGTCGCACGGGGTGCGTCCTGTGCGAGGAAGCCGCAGCCTGTGCGACAGCGCCGTCGGTCGCCTACGGCGTCGCCGCCCAGGCCGGCTTGCGCTTCTCCGCGAACGCCCGCATGCCCTCCTGGCCCTCGTCGCCTGCGAAGAACCCGGCGGAGAGCTCCAGCATCGCGTCGAACTGCTCGCCCATGGTGCCCCGCGGTGCGCGCAGCATCTCCTTGGTCGCGGCGAGGGCGCCGGGGGCCCCCAGGCGCAGCATCTCCACGTAGCGGGCCACCTCGGCGTCCAGCCCGTCGCCGGGCACCGCGGAGTTGACCAGGCCCACGGCGGCGGCGCGGCCGGCGTCGAAGGTCTCGCCGGTGAGGAACAGCTCGTGCGCGGCCCGCGGCAGCAGCCGGGGCAGCACCGTCACCGAGATGATCGCCGGGACGACGCCGATGCGGACCTCGCTGAACGCGAACGTGGCCTCGTGCGCGGCCACGGCGATGTCGCAGGCGGCGACCAGCCCCACCCCGCCCGCCCGGGCCGGTCCGGCCACCCGCGCGACGACCGGTGTGGGCGAGTTCCAGACCAGCTCCAGGATCTCCGGGAACTCGCGCACCCCCTGCTGCTCGTCGCCCGCCGCGCGCGCCTCCTTCAGGTCCATCCCGGCGCAGAACACCCGTCCGGTGTGGGTCAGGACGACCACGCGGGCGGCGTCGTCGGCCAGCGCGGTGTCGAGGTGCGCGCGCAGCTCGTGACGCAGCTGCGCAGACAGGGCGTTGCGGTTGGCGGGGGAGTCCAGCGTGATCGTCGCGACGCCGGCGGCGATGTCGAGGTGCACGAGCTCGGTCATGTCGGCACGGTATCGGTGGCCCCGGCGGGTTCCCAGTCGAACCGGTCGCGCAGGTGGCCCGCGGTCGACTCGTCGCCGGGGAGGAAGGACTTGTGCGCGACGGCGCCGGACGGCCGGGGCGGGGCGACCCGATCCCGGGCCGTCCGACGCCGGGCCGCGCCGGTCAGGCGGGCTTGACCTGCGTCCAGTCGTTGGTGATCCGCACCCCGGCGCGGGTGAATAGCACGCTGACCGGGCAGCGCCGCGCCACCTCGTCGCGCAGCGTGTCGAACCGGTCGGCCGGCGCGTCGGTGGTGATCTCCGCGGCGATCACCAGGTTCTGGAACGTGGCGTCGGCGCTCTCGCGGCCGGTCGTCATCGTGGTCGGGTCGAGGTCGGCGGACACGTCGAAGCGGACGGACTCGATGGTGATGCCGAGCTCCTTGGCGACGACCTGGGCGGTCACCTGGTTGCACGAGCTCAGCGAGGCCAGCGTGTAGGCCAGCGGGCTGGGGTGGGCGTCCTGGCCGCCGAAGGCGGGGTACGCGTCGGTCCGGATCACGTGGTCGGCGCCGGAGACGGCGACGGTCTGCGCGACCCCGGTCCCGGCGCCGCTGACGGCGAAGTTGACGAGAGGCATGGCTCTACTCCTGGGGGTGGAACGGGGAACGGGACGGGAAGGGACCGGTCAGCGACAGCTGGTGGCGCAGATGCGCAGCAGGTCGATGTGCAGGCGGCGCACCAGACCCGGGTCGATCGTCACGATTGTGTAGTGAACTACATTGCCGGGCGTGACGCCATCCGGTGCCGCACACAGCCGGGTGGTCCTGCACGTCCCGCACGCCGGCGTCGACATCCCGGCGTGGACCCGCCCCCACCTGCTCCTCGACGACGCCACGCTGGCCGCGGAGGTCGCCGCGCTCACCGACCACGGCACCGGCGAGATCGCGGCGGCCGCGGCCCGTGCCGCCCGGACCAGGCCGTGGCTCCTGGTCAACCCGGTGTCGCGGTTCGTCGTCGACGTCGAGCGCTTCCCCGACGAGCGCGAGGAGATGGCGGCGGTCGGGATGGGCGCGGTCTACACCCACGGCACGCGCGGTCAGCGCATCCGCGACGACGACCCGGCCCACCGCGACGCCCTGCTGGCCGCCTTCTACGCACCCTGGGCCGAGGCGGTGGAGACCCTGGTGGCACAGCGGATCGCGGCCACCGGGGGATGCGTGCTGATCGACGTCCACTCCTACGCGCCGGACCCGCTGCCCTACGAGCGGCACGGCGGCGGGCCGCGCCCCCCGGTCTGCCTGGGCACCGACCCGGTGCACACGCCCGCGTGGCTCGTCGCGGCCGCCCGCGCGGCGTTCGGCGCCGGGGTCGCGCTCGACACGCCCTTCTCGGGTGCGTACGTGCCGCTGTCGCGCCACGGCACGGACCCCCGGGTGAGCGCGCTGATGGTGGAGATCCGCCGCGGCACCGATCCCGCCGCCGTGACCGGCGCACTGACAGAGTTGATCGACGCGGCGTGACGCGCGCCCGATCCGCTGGTCGGACCGCGCGGCCCGCCGTACCGTCGACGCCATGGGTTGCTCGCTCGTGCGCCGGTGGCACGTGGACCTGTGCCGCACCAGCGCCGCGCTGTAGGGGTACGGACCGCCCTGGCCGCTCCCGAGAGGACCCCATGACCTCCCAGATCGCGATCGTCGGCGCCGGACCCCGCGGCGCGGGCATCCTGGAACGCCTGGCCGCGAGCGCCCCCGAGCTGCATCCCGGTGGCATCGACGTCCACCTGATCGACCCCTACCCCGCGGGACCCGGCCGGATCTGGCGGCACGCACAGTCGCCGCTGCTGGCGATGAACTCGATGGCCGCCGACGTCACCATGTTCACCGACGACACGGTGGTCTGCGACGGCCCGATCGTGCCCGGCCCGTCGTTCTGGGACTGGGCGCGCGCGTCGCCGGAGGTGGCCCCGGAGCTGCGCGGTGAGCTGGCCACCGTCACCGCGTCGACGTTCCCCAGCCGTCGTCTGCAGAGCGAGTACCTGGCCTGGGTGCTGCGCCACGTCATCGACGACCTGCCCGCCGGGATGCGCGCGCACGTCCACCGCACCCGCGCGACGGGCCTGACCGAGGACGGCGGGACGCAGGTCGTGCACCTCGAGGGCGCCCCGCCGCTGCGCGTCGATGCCGTGGTGCTGGCGTCGGGCCACCTCGACGCCACCCCCACCGACGACGAGCACGCGCTCGCCGCCCGCGCGGCCGAGCGGGGCCTGCGCTACCTGCCGCCCGAGCAGACCACCGACTCGGACCTTTCGGTGCTGGCGCCGGAGGAGACGGTGCTGGTGCGCGGCATGGGACTGGCGTTCGTCGATCTCGTGGTGCTGCTGTTCGAGGGCCGGGGCGGGCGGTTCACCGAAGCGGGCTACGTGGCGTCCGGGCGCGAGCCGCGGCTGGTCGTCGGCTCCCCGCGCGGCTCGACCTACCACTCGAAGACCCACTACGCGCTCCGGGCGCCGCGCCCGCCGCTGCCGCGCTTCTTCGGGCCCGACGCCGTCGACCCGCTGATCGCTGCGGGCGAGGTGGACCTGCGCGCGCAGGCCTGGCCCCTGATGGCCAAGGAGATCGCCTGGGGGTGGTACCACGAGCTGTTCGTCGGGCACCCCGACGCCGTCGCCCTGCCGTGGGCGGAGTTCGCCGGTGCCTACGCCGCACTCGACTGGGACTCGCCCGGGATGCTCGCGCTGATCGACTCGGCCGTGCCCGACCCGGTCGACCGCATCGACTTCGCCGCACTCGATCGCCCCCTCGACGGCCTCACCGCGCCCGATCTCGCCGCCCTGCAACCGCTGGTGCGCGAGCGCATCGCCGAGGACCTGCGCCAGCACGTCGACGACCGGCACACCGCGCACCTGGGCGCGTTCGTCGCGATGCTGTCGGTCTACGGGGAGACCACGCGGCTGTCCGGGTCGCTCTCGGCGCGCTCCCGGGCCACGGACATGGCCTGGTGGCAGGGGTTCTTCAACGGCGTCGCGAGCGGCCCGCCGGGGTTCCGGGTGCGCGAGCTGCTCGAGCTGTCCCGGGCCGGGTTCGTCGACTTCCTCGGTGCGGGGATGTGGGTCGAGGTGGATGCCGACGGCTTCCGGGCCGGCAGCACCACGCTCGCCGACGCCGAGCCGGTCCGGGCCGCCGCGCTGGTCGACGCCCGCCTCCCGGACCCCAGCGCGGCCCGCACCGTCGACCCGCTGCTCGCCGACCTGATGGCGCGCGGCGCCGTCAGCGAGGACGTCCTGATCGACCCCGACGGCACCGTTCTGCGCAACACCGGCCTGATCCGCGTCCGCGCGGAGGACGGCGCGCTGATCGACGCCGCAGGCGAGGTGCACCCGCAGCGGTTCGCGGTGGGCCCGCACACCACGGTGAAGGTCGCGGGCGCCTTCACCCGGCCCGGCATGAACGCCCAGAGCCTGCGCTACAACGACGCGGTCGCCCGCGCCGTCCTGCGCAGCCTCCCGGCGGCGGCGCGTGCCGCTGCCGCCTGACCCGGCGGAGATCGCTCGGCGGTGCTCGCCCCGCGCGACCAAGCGCCTCCGGGTCGCCGACGGCCTCCGGGCCGCGGCCCGGCCCGAGCATCGCCTCGGCAAGCTCCCGGCCGGTGGCCGTTCGGTGAGCCTCGCCAGCCACCGCAGCCGCTGGTGGTCCGCGGCGGGGAGGGAAGGCCCCAGATCGCTTCCCGGTGACGCCGCCGGGCCGCGGAGGTCGTTAGCAGCCGCGCGCCCGTCCCGCTCCTGCAGGTGGAATGCAATCGGAGTGCAACGGGCGCTGCTTCACCCGACGCCTCGCGCGCGGACATCGAGGCCGTCGTGGTGCAGTCGCAGAAGCTGTCGGCGGTCTACGACATCCTGACCAACCCGCCCGCGGCGACGGTGGAGGTCGGCTGAGGTGCGCACCACCGTCGTCGTGATCGGCGGCGGGTATGCGGGCCTGGCGATGAGTCGGCACCTCGCCGTATGCGGTGTCGGCCACGTGGTCCTGGAGCGGGGCGCGGTCGCGCAGTCCTGGCGCTCGCTCGCTGCGGCTGCTCACCCCCGAACTGGATGAGCCGGTTGCCGGGCCACGGCTACGACGGCGAGGACCCCGACGGCTTCCAGCGGGCCGGCGAGGTCGTCGCCCTGCTCGACGCCTACGCCGGCGGCTTCAGGTGCGCCGGTGCGCCCGCACACGACGATCGTGGGAGTGGCGCCCACGGGGTCGGGGTTCCAGGTGGACACCGACGACAGCCCGCGGCGCTGCCGGGCCGTCGTCGTGGCGACCGGGATGGAGGGCGAGCCGCGGTTGCCCGCCCTCGCCCCGGAGCTGCCCGGCCACCTCCAGCAGGTCGCCGCGTCGGGCTACCGCGGCCCCGGGCAGTTGGCGCCGGAGGCGGTGCTGGTCGTCGGGGCCGCCGCGTCGGGGGTGTAGATCGCCGACGAGCTGCGCCGGGCCGGGCGACCGGCCACGGTGGCCGTGGGCGACCACGTCCTGGTGCCGTGC
The DNA here is from genome assembly GCF_029263155.1 of Pseudonocardia sp. Classification (GTDB taxonomy): domain Bacteria; phylum Actinomycetota; class Actinomycetes; order Mycobacteriales; family Pseudonocardiaceae; genus Pseudonocardia. Next base: position 107,048 of record NZ_JAJCYB010000044.1, on the reverse strand, counting down.
ACCTACCGCGGCCGCGACATCTACCGGTGGATGAACGACCTGGGCATCCTGCACGAGAGCTACGACGAGGTGCCTGACCTCACCCGGGCCTGTCGGCAGCCGTCGCTGCAGCCGGTGGGCACCCCGCAGCGGCGCGCCCTGGACCTGGCCGCGCTGTCCGCGGCGGGCGTCGAGATCTGCGGTCGCCTCGTCGGTGTGTCCGGGCGGCGCGCCCAGATCTCCGGGTCGCCGGCCAACCTGATCAAGGCCACCGACCTCAAGCAGGCCCGCCTGCTGGAGCGGGTCGACGCGCACGTGGCCGAGCACGGCATTGCCGACCGGGTCGGTCCCGTCGACCGGCCGGCCCCGACACCGATGCCGCCGGTGGTGACCGAGCTCGACCTGGCCCGGTTCTCCGCCGTCGTCTGGGCCACCGGCCACCGTCCCCGCTATCCATGGCTCGACCCGGCGTTGCTCGACCACCGTGGCGCACTGCGCCACGACGGTGGGATGCTGGCGGTACCGGGGATGTACGTGCTCGGGCTGCCCTTCACCCGCCGCCGCGGATCCAACCTGCTGGCCGGTGTCGGGCCCGACGCGGGGCTGCTGTGTGCCCACCTGATGGGGCATCTCCGCAGTCCGCCCCAGGCTGCCTGAGATCGCAGGGCGAGCCCGCCCGCCCGACGAACCGACGAGGAGATCCGCATGACCGTCCGCGACGACGCACAGGCCTGGCGCGGTGTCGACGAGGGGTGGGGCCGGGAGGCGGTCGACTTCGCGACGCTGGCCGAGCCCGCCAACTGCCGCGAGTACGTCGCCGTCCACCACCGGTTGCGGGTGGACGACGGGGACCGGCTGCTCGACGTCGCCTGCGGTGGCGGGCTGGCCATCGAGCTCGCGAGGTTACGGGGAGCGGCCTGCGCCGGCATCGACGCGTCCGCGCGGCTCGTGGCCGTCGCGCGGGACCGCAGCCCGGGCGCCGACATCCGGGTCGGGGACATGCACGCGCTGCCCTGGGATGCGGAGTCCTTCGACGTCGTCACCAGCTTCCGCGGCGTGTGGGGCACGACGCCGGACGTGGTCTCGGAGATCAGCCGCGTGCTCGCGCCCGGCGGTCGCCTCGGCCTCACCGTGTGGGGGCACATCAAGGCCTCGCCCGGTGCGTGGGCGCTGAGCCTGTTCCGGCTGGCCGACCCACCCGCCGTCGCGAACCAGGCGGCGATGGTCGCACTGGGCCGGCCCGGTGCCGGCGAGGAGTTGCTGGGCCGGGCGGGCTACGTCGAGGTCCGCCGCATCGACGTGCCCTTCGCGTGGGAGTTCGCTGACCCGCACACCTACGCGCGCGCGCTGGCCTCGACCGGGCCGGCCTATGAGGCGATCGCGGCCGTCGGTGAGCAGGCCTTCCACGACGCGGCGGTGGGTGTGGCCGACGAGCGGATCCGCGCCGGTCTCCCGCTGCGCGCCGAGATCGCGGTGACCGGCTACCTCGCCCGCAAGGGCCGGGACTGACTCGACTGCCGCGGACCGGCCCGGCGGGTCGTGGATCCACCGGGCCGGCCGTCCGACGGTCCTACCCGCCCGCGTTGCCGGCGGCGGCGTTCACGGGGATGCTCGGCCGCGCCGGGACCGGCACCCGGGCGAGCACCGCGGCCAGACCGTCGGGGTCGGTGAGCTGCGGGACGTGCCCGGTCCCGAGCCGCTCGATCCGGTCGGCCCCGGTGGCCATCGCCTCCTGCGCCTGCACGGGGATCGCCCGGTCCTGTTCCAGCACGACGTAGGTGGTCGGGTGCGCGCGGTCGGGTGCGCTGCTGGGCGTCGCCATGCCCCTGGTTCCGGAGAACATCAGGCCGGCGTGCCATTCCGGAACCCGGGCGGGGTCGAGGTCGGCGCACAGGTACCGGTGGGCGACCTCGACGTCCGACGTCACCGCCACGGCCGTGCCGTCACTGTTCGGCACGGTCCACTCCATCGGCGGCATCTGGGCCAGCACGTCGCCGACGGCGGCACCGCGCTGCGGCCACATGGCGCTCACGTACACCGTGTGCGCGATACCGGGATGGTCGGCCACCTCGGTGATCACCATGCCGCCGGAGGAGTGCCCGACGAGCACCACCGGCTCCCCGGCGGAGTCGATCACCCGCCGGGTCTCGGCGGCGTCCTCGACGAGCCCGCCCAGCGTCGCCGGGTCGGTCCCGGTGCTGGGCAGCTCGACGAGCAGCACCCGGTGCCCGTCGCGCTCCAGCAGCGCTGCGGTCTCGCCCCAGTACCAGCTGTCGGTGAACCCCCCGTGTACCAGCACGTACGTCGTCATCTCCCGGCCTCCTCGTCGTTTCCGCACCGTCTGTGGCGGACGCGTGCCGCGACGGTGCCGAAGTCCGTTGCGACACCGTTGCAGTGCGGCTGCAATGGCGTCGGCCAGGTTGGAGCCCCGATGCGGGGGAAGGAGGCCGGGATGCGCGCGAGGTACCCCGATGTCGAGGACGTGGTCGTGCGTGAGGGGGTGCGGATCGGATACGAGGTCTACGAGCCGGCCGGACCGCTGACCCGTGGGGACGAGCCGACGATCCTGCTGCCCTCCCCGATGCCGCTGGCGCATTCGCGGCAGTGGAAGGCGCAGATCCCGATCCTGGCTCGGCACTTCCGGGTGATCGCGGTGGACATGCGCGGCAACGGCCGCAGCGATCGCCCCGTCGGCCCGGCGGCCTACGGCATCGAGCAGGAGGTCGCGGACCTGGTCGCGGTGCTGGACGCCACCGGCACCGGACGGGTCGTCACCGCCGGGCTCTCCTCGGGCGCGCGACTGGCCCTGGAGCTCGCCGCCGTGCATCCGGACCGGGTCGCCGGGGTGGTGGCGATCGCTCCCACCGTGATGGTCCCGGACCCCGGGTTCGAGGTCGTCCGCGATCGCTACGACGGATTCGAACGGTTCAACCGCCACCACGTCGTCGCCGACTTCGCCGGCTTCGTCGGGTGGTTCTTCTCCATGTGCCACTCGGACCCGCACTCGACCAAGCCGCTGGAGGACGCGCTGAGCTGGTCGACCGGCACCACCGGGCAGGTGCTCGTCGACTACTTCGCCGGTTCGCAGATGCCGACCGCGCCGGACCAGGCCCGGGCCCGCTACGTCGCGGTCCGCTGCCCCGTGCTGGTCGTGCACGGTACGGAGGACCGGATGGCACCCCACGAGCTGGGGGCGGCGGTGGCGGAGTGGACCGGTGGCGACCTGGTCACGCTGCACGGCAGCGGGCACATGCTCACGGCGCGCGAGCCGGTGCGGATCAATCTGCTGTTGTGCGAGTTCGCCCGCTCGGTGACGGGGCGGGCGCCGACCCCGCCGAGCTGGACACCCGCCCGCCGCCGGCCCCGGCGGGCGCTGTTCCTGTGCTCGCCGATCGGGCTCGGGCACGCGCGCCGTGACCTGGCGATCGCCGACGAGCTCCGCAAGCTCCACCCCGACCTGGAGATCTCCTGGCTGGCCCAGCACCCGGTCACCGAGCTGCTCGCCGCCCGCGGCGAGCAGGTGCACCCCGCATCGCGGTGGCTGGCCAGCGAGGCCGGGCACATCGAGTCCGAGTCCGGTGAGCACGACCTGCCCGCCTTCCAGGCGCTGCGCAGCATGGACGAGATCATGGTGGCCAACTTCCACGTGCTCGCCGAGGTGGCCGGGTCCGAGCACCACGACCTGTGGGTCGGCGACGAGGCCTGGGAGCTGGACCACTTCCTGCACGAGAACCCCGAGCTCAAGAACACCCCCTACGCCTGGCTGACCGACTTCGTCGGGTTCCTGCCGATGCCCGGGGGCGGCGAGGCGGAGGCGCTGCTCACCGCGGACTACAACGCCGAGATGCTCGAGCACGTCGCCCGCTTTCCCCGGCTGCGCGACCGGGCGCTGTTCGTCGGTGAGCCCGACGACGTGGTGCCCGAGCTGTTCGGTCCCGGCCTGCCGGCGATCCGGGACTGGACCCGCGAGCACTACGAGTTCCCCGGCTACGTCACCGGGTTCACCCCGATCGACCCGGCCGACCGCGCGGGGATCCGCGAGGAGCTGGGCTGGCGCTCCGACGAGCGGGTGTGCCTGGTCACCGCGGGCGGCACCGGGGTAGGGCTGCCGCTGCTGCGGCGGGTGGCGGCGGCGCTGCCGGCGGCCCGCAGGCTGGTCCCGGAGCTACGGATGGTCGTCGTCACCGGACCGCGGATCGACCCGGAGACGGTGCCGCCCGCCCCCGGGCTGGAGGTGCACGGATGGGTGCCCGATCTCTACCGTCGGCTCGCGGCCTGCGACCTGGGGATCACCCACGCCGGGCTGACCACGACCATGGAGCTGACCGCCAACCGGCGCCCGTTCCTCTACGTCCCGCTGCGCCGGCACTTCGAGCAGTGCATCCACGTCCCGCACCGGCTCGACCGGTACCGGGCCGGGCGGCGGATGGACTTCGACGAGCTGACCCCGGAGCGGTTGGCGGCCGCGATCGCCGCGGAGATCGGCCGCGAGGTCGACTACCGGCCGGTCGACCCGGGGGGTGCGGTCCGGGCGGCGGTGCGGCTGGCCGAGCTGCTGTAGGCCGCTCCGCCCGGCGACACCGTGCCCTGGGACACCGTGCCCTGGGACACCGCGCTCAGGGGCCGGGCGGTCCGATCCCGCGTCGGGCGGCCCCGCTGCGGCCCGCCACGGAGGCGGCGAGCTCGTCGGCCCGCTCGGCGAGGTGTGACATGCCGTGCCGCCCGGCCAGCCCGCGGACCACGTCCGCGGCGGCCCGCGCACCACCGACCTCGCCGAGCGCGGCCAGCGCCGCGCCGTCGACCAGCGCGCCCGCCGCCTGCCACGGGATCCAGCCGTGGTGGCCCGCCGCCACCAGGAAGGGCGCGAGCACGGCCCGTGCCCGGGCCGGGTCCCCGTGCCCCAACCAGGCCCGCGCCACCGACAGGTAGGCGTCCCCGCCGGCCAGCCAGGCGCCGCCCGGCGGGGTGCGGACGGTCCCGAGCAGCGCGTCGGCCGCGACGATCGTGTCGGTGTCGCCCGTGGCCTCGGCCAGCGGGGCCAGGCAGCGCAGGACGTAGGCCTCGGTGCCGCCGGCGCGCGCGAGGGTGTGCGCCTGCGTCAACAGCGGCACCAGCCCGGACGTCTGGGCCGGGTCGCCCTGTTCGAGCAGTGTCGCCGCGAGCATCGCCGCAGCGGTGCAGCACCACCACGGGTGCTCGGCACTGGCCAGCTCCACCGCCTGCCGCCCGACCGTCACCGCCTCATCGGTGCGTCCCCGCAGCCGCTGCACCCAACCCTGGTGGGCGAGGAACCACGGCTCGACGCTCGCCATGGCGCTGCGCCGGTTGACCGCGAGCGCCTGGTCGATACGGCGCAGCGCGGTGTCCCAGTCGGCCGCGGCGACAGCGGGCAGCGCCGACTCGAACAGTGTCCAGTAGAGCACCTGCAGGCTCCCCCGGCGGCGGGCCAGCGGCTCGAGCTCGGCCAGCACGGGCACCAGCGCCGCGACGTCGCCGAGGTAGGCGTAGGCGGTCTTGACCCCGTCCAGGCCCGCAGCCCGGGCGTCGTCGTCGTCGGCGGCCCGGGCGGCGGCCACCGCCCGGCGGCCGAGCGAGACGGCGTCGTCGAACCGCAGCCGGTTCGCCGCGACCACGGCCTGCCAGCTGCAGAGGTCGGCCTCGGCCGCCCGGTCCACCAGCTCCTCGGCGATCCGCAGCGCCCCGTCCAGGCGGCGTTCCTGCTCGGGGAGGCCGAGTGCGGCGTAGACCTCACCGGTGTAGCGGCGCAGCGCGGTCATCTCCAGACGCCGGTCACCTCCGGACCGCGCGGCGTCGAGGGCCACGCGCATGTCGGCCTCCGCCGCCGCGAAGTCCCCGCGGACCTCGTGCCCCCTGGCACGGACGACGCGGACCCGCCCGGTCAGGATCGGGTCGCCGACGCGCTCGGCCGCGTGCACGGCCCGGTCCAGCAGCCAGCCGGCGTCGGCGGCGGCGGACCGCGCGATCGCCCGCTGGCCGGCCACCAGCCATGACCTCGCCGCGCGCGCCCAGTCACCGATCTCCTCAGCGTGCCGGGCCAGCTCCTCGGGGCGGTCGGCGAGCAGGTCGGCCGCGCGGCGGTGATACGCGCCACGGACCGGCTCGGGGGTGGTCGCGCGCACCACCTCCTGCACGAGGTCGTTGGCGAACTCGTAGTCCGATCCGGCCGGGACGAGCAGCCGGGCCCGTGCTGCGCGCTCGCAGAGCCCGGCGATCTCGGGGGCGGGCCGCCCGAGCATCGCGGCGACGATCTCCACCGGCACCGCCTCGCCGAGCACCGCCGCGGCCCGCAGCACCCGCTCGACATCCTCGCCGACGTGGCGGAGCCGGGTGGTCACCGCCGCCTGCAGCGACTCCGGCACGCCCCGCTCCCCGGCGGCGAGGGCGCGCAGCGTCTCGACCACGAACAGCGTGTGCCCACGGGTGCGGCGCAGGATGTCCTCGGCCAACCGGGGGCTCCCCGAACGGGCCGCGAGCAGCGTGACCGCGTCCGCGGGCAGTGGCCCGAGCCGCACCCGGCGGGCGAGTGCGTCGAGCGCGTCGGCGCCCTCCTCGCTGCGCACCGTCGCGAGGATCAGCAGCCGCGCGTCCGCCAGGTGCCGCGCGAGGTAGTGCAGCAGCTCGACGGTCGCCATCCCGGCGCTGTGCAGGTCGTCGAGCAGCAGCAACACCGGACGCTCGCCGGCGATCCGGGCGACCAGGTCGCGCACCGCGTCGAAGGCCCGGCGACGCTGCAACTCGGCACCCGCGCCATCCGACGGCGACGCCTCGCCGAGCGCCGGGGACAGGTCCGGGAGCAGCCCGGCGAGCACCCCCGCGCCCGGTCCGGCGAGCCGGTGCAGCGTCGCCGCGGGTTGCGCACGCAGGTAGGGCCCGACGGCGTCGAGCACGGGTTGCAGGAACAGCGAGCGCTCCGCGGCGTAGCAGCGGGCGCGCAGCACCAGCCCGCCGGACTCCTCGACCTCGCCGGCGAGTGCCTCGGCCAGCGCGGTCTTCCCGATCCCGGGCTCGCCAGCGACCAGCCACAGTCCCCGGTCGCCCGCCACGGCGGCGGCCCAGGCCGCACCCAGCGTGGCGAGCTCGTCGCTGCGGCCCACCAGCCCGGCCACCCGGCGCCGCGCGTGCGGGCCGCGGGGAGCCGTCGGCACGGCAGGCTCGCCGCGCAGCACCGCCGCATGCAGGGCACGGGTCTGCGGAGCGGGGTCGGCGCCGAGCCCCTCGGCGAGCGCGACCCGCAGCCGCTCGTAGGCGGCCAGTGCCCGGTCCGGCTCACCCGCCGCGTGGTGGGCGGCGATCAGCGCGCGGTGCGCCCGGTCGTCGAGCGGGTCCGCGTCGGCCGCGGTCCGCGCGGCGTCGATCGCGGCCTGCGGATCCCCGGCCGCCAGTGCCGCCTCGGCGAGCACCTGGCGCAGGTCCCGGCGCAACGTCTCGACCTCGCGGCGCAGATCGTCGACCCAGCCCGCGTCCGGCTCGCCGGCGAGCGCCTCGCCGCTGCCGGCCAGTTCCAGCCCGCGGTGCGCCGCGACGGCGGCCAGGGCCGCCTCGCCCGCGTCCCACCGGCGACGCGCCTCGGCGGCGAGCCCGGCGGCGGCGTCCAGGTCGACCCGCACCGCCGGTGGACCGCCCAGACGGTAGCCGGACCGGTCACCGAGCACCACGCCCGGCCCCAGGGTTGCGCGCAGCCTGCTGACCAGGGTCGCGACGTTGCCCTCAGGATCCTGCGGCGCGGCGCCGCCCCAGAGCGCGGCGGTGATCGTCGAGGCCGACACCGAACGGCCGCGCACCACGGCGAGCAGGGCGAGCAGCCGGCGCGCCTTGCGGCTGCCGGTGGCCACGGCCGGGCCGGGACGCTCCAGATCGGCGCCCTCGGACACCGCGAAGCTCCCGCTCAGCCAGATGCCGACCCCGCCCACGGTCCCTCCCGTCCGAGCCCAGACCTGCAGTGTGTCCCATGTGCGCGGCTGCGGGCAGGTGCCGCCGCGGCCGGAGGGCAGTCTCCGATCAGCCTCACACCGCCTCGTCGATCGACAGGCGTGCGTGCCGCTGCAGGGTCCTGTCCTGTCGGCCCGGCGGTCGAAGACGCGGGAGCGGCCCCACAGCAGCGAGGTGGACGGGATGCCGTAGGCCGTTCCGAGGGCGCCGTCCACGAGTTGGGCGCCCGAATCCGACCATGGCGAGGACGACGAGGGTGCCCGTGACGGGAGGTCTCCGGGATGGGAGGGGATCAGACGTGCAGGTGGACGTCGACCGGGTCGACGCCGGGGGTGCGGGCCGCACGCAGCCGCCGCGCCGCGACGGCGACCAGCGCCACGGACACGACCGCGACCCCGAGGTGCGCCGCCGGGGCCGCCGGGCCGTCGACACCGGCGGATCCGAGCACGATCCGCAGGTTGGACAGCACGATCAGGCCGCCGACGGCGACGCCGAGCACGGTCGCGGGCAGCCGGGTGACCAGCCAGGCCGCGAGCGGCGCCGCCACGACACCCCCGGCGAGCAGCCCGGCGACGGCGAGCCAGTCGATGCCGGCGTGGCCGAGGCCGATGACGAACCCGGCGCTGGCCGCGACCGTCACCAGGAACTCCGACGCGCTCACCGAGCCGATCACCGTGCGGGGGGCGGTGCGCCCGGCCGTCAGCAGCGTGGACGTGGCGACCGGGCCCCACCCGCCGCCGCCGGTGGCGTCGACGAAGCCGCCGACGAGCCCGACCGGGACGAGGAACCGGCGGCCGTGCGGCGAGATCCGGGCGACCGACTCGCGCGGCGGGCGGACCGAGTAGCGGACGAGGATGAAGATGCCGATCCCGATCAGCAGCGCGGCCATCAGCGGGGCCGAGGCTTCGGTGGACAGCCACGAGAGCAGCAGCGCCCCGGCCAGCGCCCCGGCCGCGCCGGGCACGCCCAGGCGCAGCACGAGCTTCGGGTCGATGTTGTCGAACCGCCAGTGCGCGTAGCCGGACGCCAGCGCCGTGCCGATCTTGGCGAGGTGCACCGACGCGCTGGCCGCGGCCGGGGAGAGCCCGGCCAGCAGCAGCAGCGTGGTGGACGTGACGCCGTAGCCCATGCCGAGGGCGCCGTCGACGAGCTGGGCGCCGAAACCGGCGAGGGCGAGCAGGACGAGCGTGGTCACGACGGACTCCAGGAGCAGGCGCGGGCGCACCGGTCGGGTTCCACCGGTGAGCGGTGGGCCGGCCGGCCGCGGGATCAGCGAGGGAGCGCGATCAGCGACAGAACTCGTCGTAGGCGTGGCCGCGGCGCGAGGGCCAGAACTCCTCGAGATCGCGCGTCCCGGTCCCGGAGCAGCCTGGCTCCGGCGGGTGCGCGGTCGTGGTCACCACGCCATCGTGCGTGGTCGGGCGGTCCGGGACAACAGGGGTGTCCGCGTTGCGGGACCGCAGGCAAATGTCCGGTCCGCCGTGGTCATGCCGGTCGGCGGACGGCATGGTCCAGGTCCCCGGTGGCGGCGTCGTAGCGGCCCAGGACGGTGGCGGCCACGTCCGGGTGCGGGCCGAGCGGGTCGGCGACGAGGGCGCCCGCGGCATGCGCGTCCCGGGCGATCCGGTCGGGAAGCAGGCCGGGGGCCAGGATCCACGGGGCGACGGCGACCCGCTGTGCTCCCGCGGCCCGCAGCCGCGCCACGGCATCGGTGACGGTGGGCGACGCGGCCGTCGCGAACGCGGCACCGCCGCCCGCCCAGCCGAACCGCCTCGCCCAGCGCGCGACGATCGCCGCCACGGCCACGTTAGCCGGACCGTGCGAGGACCCGATGGCCGCCAACACGACCCCGAGCCCGGGGTCCTCCAGCGGCCCGGCCACCGCGGCGAGCCGTCGCAGCGCCGCCGTCTCCAGCCGCGGGTCCCCGCCCAGAACGGGCGCAACGGCGAGGTCGAGCCCAGGATGGGCGCGGGACGCGCGGGCCACCTCTTCCGGCACGTCCACGCGGGCGTGGAAGGCGTGCCCGAGCAGCAGCGGGACGACGACCGCCCGGTCGTGCGTGCCGGCGACGGCGGCCAGCGCGTGGGGCAGCCGGGGTGCGGAGAGGTCGAGGAAGCCCAGCCGCACGTCGAGACCCCGCCGCTGCCGGGCGACCTCGTCCATGAGCCGGGCAACGGTGGCGGCGGACCGCGGATCCCGGCTCCCGTGCGCGACGGCGACGAGCGCCGGTGGTGCGGAAGGGTTTGCGATGCGGCACTGCTGACGTTGAACGTCAGTGATGCCGCATCGCAAACCCTCGGCGGGGGGCACCGTCAGCTCGGCAGGGACAGCGGCGTTCCCACCAGGCCCGCCGCCAGGGTGTTGCCGGTCGGGGGGTCGATCAGCAGGAAGCTGCCGGTGGCCCGGATGTCGGCGTAGTCGTCGACGGGGAGCGGGTCGGCGGTGCGCAGGGAGACGCGGGCGATGTCGTTGATCCTCAACGTCTCTGGCGCGTCCACATAGGACACGGTGTCGGTGTCGAGCCGTTCGCCCAGCGCTCCGACGATCACCTGCGTGGTACGCGCGCCGTGCTTGAGCAGCAGCCGGGCGCCGGGTCGCAGCGGCTTGTCCGACAGCCAGCACAGCGTGGCGTCCAGCTCGTTCGTGACGCGGGGAGGCACGTCGGCGGTGGCGAGGACGTCGCCGCGGGACAGGTCGATGTCGTCGGCCAGCCGGACGGTGACGCTGCGCCCGGCGCAGGCGCCGTCGAGCGGGCCGTCGGCGGTGTCCACCCCGACGACCGTGGTCCGGGTGCCGCCCGGCAGGACCACGACCTCGTCGCCGGGTCGGACGGTGCCCGACGCGACCTGGCCCGCGTAGCCCCGGTAGTCGGTGCGTGGCTCGCGGAGCACGCACTGCACCGGCATCCGGAACGGCGCGTCGGCCTCCGGCGGCGTGACGGGCACCGCCTCGAGGTGCCCGAGCAGTGTCGGCCCCTCGTACCAGGGCGTGCGGGCGGAGCGGTCCACCACGTTGTCGCCGACCAGCGCGGACACCGGGATCGTCACCACCGCGTCCTCGTCGAAGCCCAGCGAGAGCGCGAGCTCGGCGAAGTCCTTGCCGATCGCGGTCAGTACGCCCTCGTCGTGGTCGACGAGGTCGATCTTGTTGATGGCCAGGACCAGCCGCGGCACGTGCAGCAGCGCGAGCACCGCGGCGTGCCGGCGGGTCTGTTCCACCACGCCGTGCCGGGCGTCGACGAGCAGCACGGCCAGCTCGGCGGTGGACGCGCCGGTGACGGTGTTGCGGGTGTACTGGACGTGGCCGGGGGTGTCGGCCAGCACGAACTCGCGCGTGGGCGTGGAGAAGTAGCGGTAGGCCACGTCGATGGTGATGCCCTGCTCGCGTTCGGCGCGCAGGCCGTCGACCAGCAACGACAGGTCCGGTGTGGACAGTCCCCTGTCGACCGAGGCCCGGTGTACGGCCTCGATCTGGTCGGCCAGCACCGACTTGGTGTCGTAGAGCAGCCGTCCCACCAGTGTGGACTTGCCGTCGTCGACCGAACCCGCTGTCGCGAACCGCAGCAGATCTCGCATCAGAAGTACCCCTCGCGTTTGCGGTCCTCCATGGCGGCCTCGGAGAGCCGGTCGTCGGCGCGGGTGGCCCCGCGCTCGGTGAGCCGCGACGCCGTGACCTCGGCGATGATCTCGTCCAGTGTGGACGCCGTGCTCTCCACCGCGCCGGTGCAGGAGCCGTCGCCGACCGTCCGGTAGCGGACGGTGCGCTCCTCCAGCGTCTCGGCACCGCGCGGCCCGCCCCACGGCCCCTCGGCCAGCCACATCCCGTCGCGGCGGAACACCGCGCGCCGGTGGGAGTAGTAGATCGACGGCAGCTCGATGCCCTCGCGCCGGATGTAGCGCCAGACGTCGAGCTCGGTCCAGTTGCTGATCGGGAACACGCGCACGTGCTCACCGGGGGCGTGCCGTCCGTTGTAGAGGTTCCACAGCTCGGGGCGCTGGCTGCGGGGGTCCCAGCGGCCGAAGCCGTCGCGCAGGGACATGATCCGCTCCTTGGCCCGGGCGCGCTCCTCGTCGCGGCGTCCCCCGCCGAACACCGCGTCGTACCGGTGCTCGGTGATCGAGTCGAGCAGCGGGACGGTCTGCAGCGGGTTGCGGGTGCCGTCGGGGCGCTCGGCCAGCCGCCCGTCGTCGATCCAGTCCTGGACGTGCGCCACCTCCAGCCGCAGGCCCTTCTCCGCGGCGATCCGGTCGCGGAACTCGATGACCTCGGCGTAGTTGTGCCCGGTGTCGACGTGCAGGAGCGGGAACGGCACCGGCGCGGGCGCGAACGCCTTGACGGCCAGGTGCACCAGCAGTGTGGAGTCCTTGCCGCCGGAGAACAGGATCACCGGGCGGTCGAACTCGCCGGCCACCTCGCGGAAGATGTGGATCGCCTCGGACTCCAGCGCGTCCAGGGCGTCCATCGTCGGTGCGCTCATGACGGGTGCAACCCACATTCGATCTTGGCGGTGCCGGCCCAGCGGCCGGACCGGGGGTCGGCGCCGGGAGCCGGCTTGGCGGTGCACGGCGCGCAGCCGATGCTGGGGTAGCCCTCGGCGACCAGCGGGTTGACCAGGATCCCGTGGGCCACGATGTAGGCGTCCATGTCCTCGTCGCTCCACGCCGCGATCGGGTTGATCTTGACCAGCCCGAACCTCTCGTCGAACTGGATCAGCGGGGTGTTCGCGCGGGTGGGGGCCTCGACGCGGCGCACGCCCGTGACCCAGGCGTCGTAGCCGGCCAGCGTGTCCTGCAGCGGCTCGACCTTGCGCATCGCGCAGCAGGCCCCGGGGTCGCGGGCGAACAGGTCCGTCCCGAACTCCGTGTCCTGCTCGGCGACGCTGCGCCGGGCCCGCGCGTCGACGATGCGCACGTCGTAGCTGTGCTCCACGGCGTCGCGGGTGCCGATGGTCTCGGCGAAGTGGTACCCGGTCTCCAGGAACAGCACGTCGACGCCGGGCGCGGCCTTCGCCGCCAGGTCGACGAGCACGGCGTCCTGCATGTTCGAGGCGACGATCAGCTTGTCGCCGAACGTCGCGGCGGCCCACGCGAGCACCTGCTCGGCGCTCGCGTCCGGCCCGAGCACGGCGGCGCCGCGCTCGGCGATCTCCCGCCCGGTGGTGACGGTCATCCCGGTACTCCGATCCCGATCATCGTGAGGGTGAACGTGCGCAGGCACGACCCGCAGTACCAGGCGCCGTGCGCCGCCTCGGCCGGCCGCAGGTCCTCGTCCCCGCAGTAGGGGCAGTAGAACGGCACCGCGCGCTCGCTCATCCCGGCCGCACTTCGGAGCCAGGACGCGCGTGCGGGGTGCCCTGAACAGCACTACGGCTCCGAGGTGCGGTCATCGGAGGTCGTCCTCGTCGGCGCGGAGGACCCATTGGGCGAAGCGCTCGTTCTCCGCGCGTTGCTCGGCGAAGCGGCGGACCACCCGCTCGACGTAGTCGCCCAGCTCCGCGCTGGTGACCTTGAGCCCGCGCAGCTTGCGGCCGAACCCGGCGTCCAGACCCAGGCCACCGCCCAGGTGCACCTGGAAGCCCTCGACCTGGTCGCCCGCCGCGTCGGTGACGATCTGGCCCTTGAGCCCGATGTCGGCGACCTGGGTGCGGGCACACGAGTTGGGGCAGCCGTTGAGGTGGATGGAGATCGGGTGCTCGGGCACGACGTCGGCGAGGCGCTTCTCCAGGTCCTCGACCAGGCGGATCGCCCGCTCCTTGGTCTCGACGATCGCGAGCTTGCAGAACTCGATGCCGGTGCACGCCATCGTCGCGCGCCGCCACGGTGAGGGGTCGGCCTGCAGCCCCAGGCCGTTGAGCTCGGCGACCAGCGCGTCGACGCGGTCGTCGGCCACGTCGAGCACCACGATCTTCTGCTGCGGGGTGAGCCGCACCCGGGCGGACCCGGCCCGCTCGACGGCCTCGGCCAGAGCGACGAGCGTGGTGCCCGAGACCCGGCCGCTCGACGGGGCGACGCCGACGTAGTTGCGGCCGTCGACCTGTCGGTGCACGCCGATGTGGTCGATCGGGCGCTCCGGCGTCGGCGGCGCGGGGCCGTCGAGCAGCGCCCGGCCGAGGTACTCGTCCTCCAGCACCCGGCGGAACTCCGCGACGCCCCAGTCGGCGACGAGGAACTTGATGCGCGCGCGGTGCCGCAGCCTGCGGTATCCGTAGTCGCGGAACACCGAGAGGATCCCGGCCCACACGTCGGGCACCTCGTGCAGCGGCACCCACGCCCCGAGCCGCTGCGCGATCTTCGGGTTGGTGGACAGGCCGCCGCCGACCCACACGTCGAAGCCGGGGCCGTGCTCGGGGTGGACGGCCCCGACGAACGAGACGTCGTTGACCTCGTGCGCCACGTCCTGCTGCCAGGAGATCGCGCTCTTGAACTTGCGCGGCAGGTTGGAGAACTTCGGGTCGCCGACGTAGCGGTCGACGATCGCGCGGATCGCCGGGGTGGGGTCGAGGACCTCGTCCGCGCTGATCCCGGCCACCGGGGACCCGAGCACGACGCGCGGGGTGTCGCCGCAGGCCTCCGTGGTGAGCATGCCCAGGCCCGCGAGCCGCTCCCAGATCGCGGGCATGTCGACGATGTCGATCCAGTGGAACTGGATGTTCTGCCGGTCGGTGACGTCGGCGGTGTCGCGGGCGTGGGTCTGCGAGATCTCCCCCAGCGCGCGGAGCTGCTCGCCGGTCAGCGCGCCGCCGTCGAGCCGGACACGCAGCATGAAGTAGCGGTCGTCGAGATCCTCGGGTTCCAGCGCCGCGGTGCGCCCCCCGTCGATGCCGGGGCGGCGCTGGGTGTAGAGCCCCCACCAGCGCATCCGGCCCCGCAGGTCGGCCGGGTCGATCGAGTCGAACCCGAGCCTGCTGTAGACGTTCTCGATCCGCGCGCGGACGTTGAGCCCGTCGTCGTCGCGCTTCGTGCGCTCGTTGGGGTTCAGCGGCTCGCGGTGGCCCAGCTTCCACTGGCCCTCCCCGCGCGTGCGGCGGACCGGCTTGTTCTGGGCAGGGGAGGTGGGGGGCACGGCGCAGCCTCCGGGCTGGGGACGGAGGCAGGGCCTCCGGGCTGGTGACGGCGCCGCGCGACAGGACGGTGGCGCGGCGGGTCAGGATCGGGACGGACGGGGCGGGTTCAGCGCGCGCCGTGACAGACCGCGCTGCTCACGCGCTGCAGGTCCACGTGGCGGCGTGCCACGAGACGCATCGCGAGGGCCCTGGTCACGCCCTCAGAGTGCCACCTGCCCGGCTGCCGGGCCAACAACGTCCGCATGCTGGGAGCGGCGGACAATTCAGCCGGCCGCGCGCCGCTCCCCGGCCGGGGCGGGCGCGGCCCAGCCGGGTGTGTCCACGAGGTGCGCGGTGACGAGGTCGCCGGCCTCGTGACCGGCGCTCCCGGCGTCGATCCGCAGCACCGCGTCGGCCGCGGCCAGCGCGGTCTGCGCCCCTGCGCCGCGCGCGAGCGGCACCGCCGTGCCGTCGCCGGGCAGGGCGAGCAGCACGTACTCCTCGACGTCGCGCCGGCTCGGGACGGTGCCGCGCACCCGGACGTCGACGGTGCGGGGTGTGTCGGGGAGGCGCCGCTGCAGGTCGGCGAGCAGCGGCAGCGCGAACAGTTCGACGGCCAGCGCGGCCGCGACGGGGTAGCCCGGCACGCCGATCACCGGCACGGCCGGGCGGTCTGCGGACGGGCGGGCTGCGGGCGGGCGCACCACGCCCAGCAGCACCGGGTGCCCCGGCCGCACCGCGACTCCGTGCACGACGACCGTGCCCAGCCCGCGCACCACGGCGGCCGTGTGGTCGTCGCGGCCGGCGCTGGACCCGGCGAGCACGAGCACGAGGTCCGCAGCGGCGTCCTGGACGGCGGCGGCGATCAGCGCCGGGTCGTCCGGCCGGATCGGGGCCACGGTCACCTCGCAGTCGCGGGTGCGCAGCGTCGCGGCGAGCATGAGCGAGTTGGTGTCCAGCAGCTCGCCGGGCGCGAGGTCCGTGCCCAGCGGGCGCACCTCGTCGCCGGTCGGGACGATGGTGACCCGCGGTCGGCGCCGGACCTCCAGTGTGCGCAGCCCGCCCGCGGCGGCGGCGGCCAGGTCGGCCGGGCGCAGCACCCGCCCGGCCGCGACGAGTTGCGCGCCCTCCCGGACCGACTCGCCGACCGGCCGGACGTGCTGCCCGGCGGGGACGGGCCCGGGGAGGGCGACGGACCCGTCGGTCCGGCGCCGCCCGTTCTCCGGCAGCACGTGCTCGCGCATGACCACGGCGTCGCGGCCCGGGGGCAGCGGGTCGCCGGTGTCGACCACGTCGAAGGCACCTGCCGCGATGGTGCCGGACGCCGTGTCGGCCGCGTGGACGGCGATCCCGTCCATGGCCGCGCACGGCACGGCCGGGACCGAACACCGGGCGCGGACCGGCCCGGCCGCCACCCGACCCGCCGCGTCCGGCACCCCGACGTGCTCGCTCCCCACCTCGGCGGGGCAGCCCGCCGCGGCGAGGGCGGCCCGCCACGCCGCCGCGGCCGCCCCCGGCGACGGGGCCATCAGACGACCTCGACCTCGACGCGGGTGTCGGAGAACGTCGGCGCGTTGCCCAGGTCGGCGAAGCGGAACGGGTTGACGGCGTTGACCGTCGAGTCGTCCTTGGCGTTCTTGCGCCACGTGCCCATCGGCGACATCGCCACGCCCGGCGCGATGTCCTCGCTGACCTCGGCGAGCGCGACGAACTGACCGCGGTCGTTGAACACCCGCACGTACTGCCCGTGTGCGATGCCCCGCTCCTGCGCGTCCGCCGGGTGCAGGATCACCGTCTGCTCGCCCTGCACGCGCTTCTGCTTGTCCTGGTCGCCCGCGCTGGAGTTGACGTAGGCGTGCGACTTGGGCGAGATCAGGTTCAGCCGGTAGCCGGTGTCGGCGGTCTCCCGCGGTGCGATGTAGTGCGGCACCGGGTCGATCGGGTTGCCGGGCTGGTGGTCGTTCGACAACTGCCGGAACAGCGGCACCACGAAGTTGTTCTCGATCGAGGACCGGAACTCCGTCTTTCCCGACGGCGTCGGGAAGTTGCCCTCGGCGTGCGGGGCGTACTCGTCGGGCGACGGGAGGTTCAGCCGCGCCCAGCCCGTCTCGCGCAGCGACTCCAGCGTGATGCCCTGCATGGCCGGGGCCGACCAGTCGTAGGACTCGGCGAGGATCTCCTCGTCCGTGCGGTGCAGGCACTCGTCGGTGAACCCCATCGCCGTCGACAGCCGGCGGAACAGCTCCGTGTTGGAGACGGCCTCGCCCTCCGGCGCCACCGCCGGGGTGTTGAGCGTGACGTAGAAGTGGCCCCAGCTGAACATGATGTCGTGCTGTTCGAGCTGGGTCGTCGCGGGCAGCACGATGTCGGCGTAGCGCGCGGTGTCGGTCAGCACGTGGTCGCTGACCACGGTGAACAGGTCCTCCCGCGCGAGCCCCGCGGCCATCTTGTCCTGCTCGGGGCAGACCACGAGCGGGTTGGAGTTGTAGACCATCAGCGCGTTGACCGGCGGGTCGAGCTCCATCTCCCCGGTCAGCGCCCGGCCGAGCAGGAACTGGTTGACCACGCGGGTGCCCGGCTGCTGCAGCTCGGGATGGATGAGCGCGCCCCAGTTCACCGGGTGCGCCCACAGCGGCAGCTGCAGCAGCCCGCCGCCGACCTCCCGCCAGGCGCCGACCAGCGAGGGCAGGCAGGAGATCGCGCGGACGGTCTGGCCGCCGCCGGCGTGCCGCTCGATCGCGACCCCGATCCGGATCAGCGACGGCGACGAGGCCGCGTACTCCCGCGCCAGCGTGCGGATGTCCTCGGCCGGGATCCCGGTCTCCTCCGACGCCCACTCCGGCGTGTGCTCGGCCACCCGCTCGACGAGCTCGTCGTAGCCGACGGTGTGGTCGCGGACGTACGCCTCGTCGGTCAGGCCCTCGGTGATGATCACGTGCATCATCGCCAGCGCGAGCGCGCCGTCGGTGCCCGGGCGGATCGGGATGTGCCAGTCGGCGGCCTTGGCGGTGCGGTGGCGCATCGGGTCGATCACCACGACCTTCGCGCCGCGCTTCTGCGCCTCGGCCACGAACGGCCACAGGTGCAGGTTCGTGGAGATCATGTTGCAGGCCCAGATGATGATGTAGCGGGAGTGCACGAGGCTCTCCGGGTCCACCCCCGCGGTGGCGCCGATCGTCATCGAGTAGGCGGTGCAGGAGCCGGAGTCGCAGTAGGTGCGCTCGGTGACCGTGGCGCCGAGGCGGTGGAAGAACGGGTCGCCGACCGACAGGCCGTTGAGGATCCCCTGGGTGCCCAGGTAGCTCACCGGCATGACCGACTCGGGGCCGTGGGAGTCGATCGTCGCGCGGAAGCGCGTGGCGATCTCGGACAGCGCCTCGTCCCAGGTGATCTGCTCGAACCGGCCGCTGCCCTTGGGTCCGGTGCGGCGCAGCGGGTGCAGCACCCGGTCGGGGCTGTACGTCTTCTCGGGGTAGTTGTTGACCTTGACGCACAGGCCGCCGCGGGTGAACGGGTGGTCGGGGTCGCCGCGTACGCCGGTGGCCTTCCCGTCGGCCACGGTCACCAGCATCGCGCAGGTGTCCGGGCAGTCGTGCGGGCAGGCGGCGCGCACGGTGGTGGTGACGTCGGTGAGGGGGAGATCCTCGATCGCGGTCATCGCTGCATCCTGCGGGTGCCGGGAGCCGCCGTCTTGGCGCTGCGTGACAGACGTGTTGTCGCTGCGTGACACATCGGCCCGGCCGTTGACGGGCGTGGGGACCCTTCCTAGTGTCGAAGGACACCCCGAACCTCCGAGGCGCACATGGGCCCACCACCCACCACCACCGATCGCCCCACCACCACCGATCGTCTGGACGTCTGGCGCGACCTGATCCGCGACCACTTCGTCGCGCTGGACATCCACGCCGACCGGCGCGACACGTTCGCCGGGTCGGTCCGGTGCAGCGAGCTGGGGCACCTCAACGTCGCGTCGGTCGTCTCCGGCCCGCAGGGCTGCAGCCGCACCCCGGGGCTGGCCCGCCGCGACGACGACGCCTACCTGCAGGTCGGCCTGATCGCCTCCGGCGCGGCCCGGGTCGCCCAGGACGGTCGCGAGGCGGTGCTGCGGCCCGGCGACTTCGCCGTCTACGAGACCGACCGGCCGTTCCACTGGGGCTTCCGCGGCGACTGGGAGCTGCTGGTGTTCACCTGGCCCCGGGCCGGCATCGCTCTGGCCGACACGGCGTCGCAGCAGCTCACGGCCCGCGCGCTGTCCGGACGCGACGGTCTCGGCGCGATCGTCGGCCGGATGCTGCGCGAGCTGGTCGCGGCCCCGCCGGAGCTCTCCGCGGGCGGTGCGGTGCGGCTGGCCGACGAGGTGGCCGAACTCGTCACCACCGTCGCGGGCGAGCAGGTGCGCCCGGCTGCGCCGACCCGCGCCGCCGACGACCTGCTCCGCCGGATCGACGCCCACATCGCCGAGCACCTGGGCGACCCCGATCTCGGTCCCACCGGCATCGCCGCCGCGCACTTCGTCTCCACCCGGCACCTGCACCGGCTGTTCGCCCACCGCGGCGGCTCCGTGGCGCAGCAGATCCAGCGGATGCGCCTGGACCGCTGCCGCCGCGACCTGCGCGACCCGCGCTCCGACGGCCGCTCCATCACCGAGATCTCGCGGCGCTGGGGGTTCACCGACGCCGCGACGTTCAGCCGGGCGTTCCGTACCGCCCACGGGATGTCGCCGCGGGAGTGGCGGGCGACCCGGCCCGGCTGACGGCGCAGCGCACCCGGCGGCTGCCCGGATCGGCGGATTCCGCGGAACCGCCACGCCGAACCCACCCGCCGTCGTAGCGTCTCCGGCGTGACTCCGACCCGCGTGCGACTGATCGCCAACGGCCCCGCCCACTGGCTGCTGCTCGGCCTCGGGGTCGCGCTCAGCGGCTGGTTCTGCGTCTACATCCTCACGGTGGCGGTGCTCGACCCGGCGCAGCCGTGGTGGACGCGGGTGGCGGCCGGGCTGGTCGCGGCGCTGTTCGCCTTCCCGTGGATCGCGCTGCCCGCGACCGCGCGCTCCCGGCTGCGGTGGCTGGAGGTCGACGACCGCGGCCTGCGCCTGTTGCGGGGCAGCGGAGCACAGTACACCGCCCTGCGCTGGGAGGACCTGGCCGAGATCGGCGTGCTGCTCGACGAGGCGCGGGCGCGGCGCGAGATGCTGGGCAAGCCCACCCTGTTCCGCAGGGTGATGCACCGTGTCCCGCCGTGGCTGGAGCTGGTGCCGGCGTCCGACGCGGCGGTGCGCCGCCATCCCGAGCTGGGGGTACCGGTGCCGGCGGGCGACGGTCGGCCCGTCCGGTGGATGGTGCGGCTGAACGAGGGCTGGACGCGCCGGCCCGAGGTCGGTCCGGCGGTCGAGCGGCGGCGTCCGGACCTGTGGCGCGGCCTGCGGCACGGGGCGACACCGCGGGCCGCGCTCCCGTTCCCGTCGGCTGCCGGGTCGGCGCGGCGGCGCGACCGGGCCCGCTGACCGGCCTGGCAGACTCGACGGCGTGCCACCGTTCGGGATCTACGTGCATGTGCCGTTCTGTGCGTCCCGGTGCGGCTACTGCGACTTCAACACCTACACCGCCTCCGAGCTCGACGGCTCGGGCGCGAGCCCCGACGGCTGGCTCGACGCCGTCCGCCGCGAGCTGGACCACGCCGTCGCCGTGGTGGGGGAGCGGCCGGTCGACACGGTGTTCGTCGGGGGTGGCACGCCGTCGTTGCTGGGCGCCGAGCGGCTCGGCGTCGTGCTCGGGGCGGTGCGGGAGACGTTCGGGCTGGCCCCGGGCGCGGAGGTGACCACGGAGTCCAACCCCGAGTCGACCTCGCCGGAGTTCTTCGCCGGGCTGGTGGCGGCGGGGTTCACGCGCGTATCGCTGGGGATGCAGTCGGCCGCGCCGCACGTGCTGCGGGTGCTCGACCGGCGGCACACCCCGGGTCGCGCCGTCGCCGCCGCCCGGGAGGCCCGTGCCGCGGGGCTCACGCACGTCAACCTGGATCTGATCTACGCGACCCCCGGCGAGACCGACGCCGACCTGGCCGCGTCGCTCGACGCGGTCCTCGACGCGGGGGTGGACCACGTGTCGGCCTACGCGCTGATCGTCGAGGACGGCACGGCGCTGGCCCGCCGGGTGGCTCGCGGGGAGCTCCCTGCCCCCGACGACGACGTCGCGGCCGCCCGCTACGAGATGATCGACGACCGGCTCACCGCGGCCGGTCTGGGCTGGTACGAGGTGTCCAACTGGGCGCTCGACGCCGCGGCGACGTGCCGGCACAACCTGGGCTACTGGCTCGACGGGGACTGGTGGGGGCTGGGCCCCGGCGCCCACTCGCACCTGGCCGGGGCGCGCTGGTGGAACGTCAAGCACCCGGCCCGCTACGCCGCCGCGCTGGTCGCGGGGGGGTCCCCGGAGGCGGGACGCGAGCAGCTCACCGAGGCCGAGCGGCACACCGAGCGGGTGATGCTGCGCCTTCGCCTGGCCGAGGGTCTCCCGCTCGGCCTGCTCGACGCCGGCGGGCACGCCGCCGCCCTGCGGGCCGCGGGAGACGGGCTCCTGCGCCTCGACGCGGACCGCGCGGTCCTCACCCGGCGTGGCCGCCTGCTGGCCGACGGCGTGGTGCACGCACTGCTCGCCGCGGCCCCGGTCTGACTCCGGCAGCGTGGCGCTACCGGCGGCCGGCGAGGGTGAGTGCCCCGCTCGCGTCGAGCACCTCGAGATGCTCGACGACCGGCTCGCCGTCGGGCCGGACCCCACCGAACGCACGGTCCACCGCCGGGTGGATGCGTTCGTCGAACGCTCGCGCACAGGCCTGCTCGGACTCCCACACGTCGATGTAGCGCAGGCCGCCGTCCGGGCGGCGCACGCACAGGTGCAGCAGCGACCCCGCCAACGGCTCCGGGCCGAGCTCGTCGAGGATCCGCTGGTAGAGGGCGGCGTCGATCGGGACGTCCTGCGTGTACGCGTACACCACGGTGGCTCCCCAGTTTGGTCCGAACTGGCTTCGGATGAATTAGGCTAAGGTAGGACCCGATGGCTGACGACGTCAAGGCCCGCAGGCCCTACCACGCCCCGCGGCGCGCCGAGCAGACCGCTGCCACCCGTCGCGCGGTGCTCGACGCCGCCCGTGAGCTCTTCACGACCCGGGGCTATGCGGCCACCACGGTGGCGCAGCTGGCCGAGCGCGCCGGGGTCGCCGTCGACACGGTCTACGCACTGGTCGGCCGCAAGCCGGTGGTGCTGCGCGAGCTGGTGGAGACCGCGATCTCCGGCACCGACCAGGCGGTCCCCGCCGAGGAACGCGACTACGTACGGGCGCTTCGGGCCGCGCCCTCGGCGGGCGAGAAGATCGATCTCTACGCCGCCGCGCTGGCCGGGATGGGGCCTCGGACGGCTCCGGTGTTCCTGGCCCTGCGCGACGCCGCTGCCCGCGACCCGGCCTGCGCCGCCCTGCACGCCGAGATCACCGAGCGGCGGGCCGCGAACATGGGTCTGTTCGCGCAGGACCTGCGGACCACCGGCGAGCTGCGCGCCGACCTGTCCGACACCGACGTCGCCGACATCGTCTGGAGCATGAACGCCGCCGACTTCTACGCACTGCTGGTGCACCAGCGCGGCTGGACACCCGAGCGCTACGGCGCGTTCCTCGCGGACGCGTGGAAGCGGGTGCTGCTCGACCCGTGACGCCTCAGCCCGGGACGCCGGCCAGCCAGGCCCGGCCCCGCGGCGAGATCCGGTAGCCCACCTCCAGGCTCTCGGTCAGGCCCAGCTCCTTGAGCTTGCGGACGTCGCGCTTGAACGGAAGCGTCTCCCGGCCCAGCCGCTGCGCGAGGTCGGGGGCGCGGACGCCCTCGTTGGCCGCGATCAGGGCGAGCACGGTCCCCGTCCACGGCCCGGTGCGCGACGCCGCGTCGAGCCGGGCCAGCCGGGCGGCGATGCCGGCCCGGTCGTCGGCGGTCAGGTCGGAGCGGGAGCGCAGCGCGATCCGCGGGTCCTCGCCTGCGAGGCGCACCGTGATCCGGTAGAGCCGCCCGCTGCCGGTCTGCGCCGCGCGCAGCGCCGCGACGGTCGGGAAGCCGGCGGAACGGGCGTCGGCCGCGGTGAGCCGGGACGCGGCCACCGGCTCCACGGCGAGCACCTCCAGCACACCGACGGAGGTCCGCCGGGTGCCGCCCACCCGCACCCGCGGCCGGTCCCAGCGGCGGAACAGCGCCGTGATCTCGCCCGCCGCGATCGCCTCCAGCACCGGTCTGCGGATCAGCACGCCCGACATCCTGCCCCGTAGACTGGCGTGGAGTTCCGGGGAGGTGCGCCATGAATGCCGACGAGCGGAGGTTCGCCGTCCTGCGGGCCATCGTCGCCGACTACGTGTCCACGCACGAGCCCGTCGGGTCGAAGATGATCGTGGACCGGCACAACCTCGGCGTCTCCAGCGCCACGGTCCGCAACGACATGGCCGTGCTGGAGGAGGACGGCCTGATCGCCCAGCCGCACACCAGCGCGGGCCGGGTGCCCACCGACAAGGGCTACCGGATGTTCGTCGACCAATTGGTGCAGGTCAAACCCCTGTCGGCGGCCGAGAAGCGGGCCGTCACCGCCTTCCTCGACGGCGCCGTGGACCTCGACGACGTCATGCGTCGCAGCGTGCGGCTGCTCGCGCAGCTCACCCGGCAGGTGGCGATCGTCCAGTACCCCACCCTCACCCGGTCCACGGTGCGCCACTGCGAGGTCGTGGCGCTCACCCCGGCCCGGCTGATGCTCGTGCTGATCACCGACTCCGGCCGGGTCGACCAGCGGGTCGTCGACCTCGGCCAGGTCCTCGACGACGACGACGTGGCGGCGGTGCGGGGCCTGCTCGGCGGGGCGCTGACCGGGCGACCGCTCGCCGCGGCGTCGGCGGCGGTCGCCGAACTGCCCGGTGCGGCACCGGCGGAGCTGCGCGAGGTCGTCACCGTGGTGGCCACCGTCCTCATCGAGACCCTCGTGGAGCATCCCGAGGAGCGGCTCGTGCTCGGCGGCACCGGCAACCTCACCCGCAACGTCGCCGACTTCCCCGGATCGCTGCGCACCGTGCTGGAGGCGCTGGAGGAGCAGGTCGTCGTGCTCAAGCTGCTGGCGGCGGCGCAGGACCCGGGCACCGTCACCGTGCGCATCGGCGAGGAGAACGAGGCCGAGGAGATGCGCGACACCTCGGTGCTGTCCATCGGCTACGGCGCCGACACCGTGCTGGGCGGAATGGGTGTGGTCGGGCCCACCCGGATGGACTATCCGGGCAGCATCGCGGCGGTGCATGCCGTCGCCCGATACGTGGGTGAGATCCTGGCCGGACGCTGAGTCAACGCAGAAGCTCGGGAACCCGAGTTCGACGATCGAGTGAGGACTGCCCCCAACCGTGGCACGGGACTACTACGGAAGCCTGGGTGTCGCGAGCGACGCCGGCACCGACGAGATCAAGCGGGCCTACCGCAGGCTCGCTCGTGAGCTGCACCCCGACATCAACCCCGACCCGGCGGCGCAGGAACGCTTCGCCGAGGTGACCGCGGCGTACGAGGTCCTCTCCGACCCCGAGAAGCGCCGGATCGTCGACCTCGGCGGAGACCCGCTGGGCAACGGCGGCGGGGGAGGCGGCGGTGCGGGCGACTTCGGCGCGTTCGGCTTCGGCGACATCATGGACGCGTTCTTCGGCGGCACCGGTGGCGGCGGCCGGGGGCGGGGGCCGCGCAGCCGCGTGCAGCCCGGCGCCGACGCGCTGATCCGGATGCGGCTCACGCTGGAGGAGTGCTCCACCGGCATCACCCGCGACCTGGCCGTCGACACCGCCGTGCTCTGCACCGAGTGCACCGGCTCGGGCTGCGCGCCGGGCAGCACGCCCACGATGTGCGACATCTGCGCGGGCCGCGGCGAGGTGCAGAGCGTGCAGCGCTCGTTCCTCGGGCAGGTCGTCACCTCGCGCGTGTGCCCCAACTGCCGCGGGTTCGGCGAGGTCATCCCCGACCCCTGCCACCAGTGCGGCGGCGACGGGCGCGTGCGCTCGCGGCGCACCGTCGGCGTGCGGATCCCGCCCGGCGTGGCCGACGGCATGCGCGTGCGGCTGGCCAACCAGGGCGAGGTCGGCTCCGGCGGCGGCCCGGCGGGCGACCTCTACGTCGAGGTCGAGGAGGAGCCGCACGAGCTGTTCACCCGTGACGGCGCCGACCTGCACTGCACGGTCAAGCTCCCGATGACGGCCGCCGCGCTCGGCACCTCCCTGCCGCTGCCCACCCTCGACGGCACCGAGGACATCACCATCGAGGCCGGCACCCAGACCGGCGCGGTGCGCACGCTGCGCGGCAAGGGCATGCCCCGGCTGCGGTCCACGGGTCGCGTCGACGGCTACGGCGACCTCATGGTGCACGTCGAGGTCACCACGCCCACCGGCCTGACCAAGGAACAGACCGAGCTCCTGCGCCAGCTCGCCGCGCTGCGCGGGGAGGAGCAGCCCGGTGTCGGGGCGGGCCGCAACGGCCACGGCCTGTTCGGGCGGCTGCGCGACTCGTTCGGCCGGTGACGGTGCTCACTCCGGCAAGCTCCGTCCGGTGACGACCGCTCCGCTGTTCCTGCTGGACCACATGCCGCCGGGTTCGTCCGCCGTGCTCGACGGGCCCGAGGGTCGCCACGCCGCCACCGTGCGGCGGCTGCGTGCGGGGGAGGCCGTGCTGCTGGCCGACGGGCGCGGCGGGCTCGCCGACGCCGTCGTGGGGTCGGTCGGGCGGGACCGCGTCGAGCTGGCGATCACCGCGCGCCGCACGGTCGCGCCGCCGGCGCCCCGCGTGCTGCTGGCCCAGGCGCTGGTCAAGGGCGATCGCGGCGAGCTGGCCGTCGAGCTGGCCACGGAGGCGGGCGTCGACGGGGTGCTCCCGTGGCGGGCGGCCCGCTGCGTCGCCCGGTGGGACGACGGCCCGCGTGGCGTCAAGGCGCTCGCGCGCTGGCGCAGCACCGCCCGGGAGGCGGCGAAGCAGGCCCGGCGGCCGTGGCTGCCGGTCGTCGAGGAGCCGGTCTCCACCCCGGCGCTCGCCCGCCGGATCACCGGACTGGCGGGCGCGCTCGTGCTGCACGAGTCCGCCACCGAGCCCCTCACCGAGGTGATCCTGCCCACGGCCGGCGACCTCCTGCTCGTCGTCGGCCCGGAGGGCGGCATCACCGGTGCGGAGCTCGACGAGCTGGCCGCGGCCGGGGCCCGACCGGTCCGCCTCGGGGCGGAGGTGCTGCGCGCGTCCACCGCGGCGGCCGTGGCGCTGGGCGCACTGGGCGCGCTGACCCGGCGCTGGTCCCGCCCCGATCCGCCGCGATAGGGTGCGCGCGTTCCGGTCGAGGCGAGGACCGGTCCACAGGCGCGGGTGTTCGCACCCGTGGGCCGCCGGGGAGTCCCCCCTCATCCGGCGGAGCCACGCCGCGGTGGGTGTCCCCCCACGTCCACCGCGGCGTGGCAACCTGAACCCCGGCGGCGCGCTCTCCGAAAGCCGGGCGTGATCGCCCGTCGTACGCTCGTCCGGCTCGCTGCTCTGGTGGCCCTACCGGCCGCGTGCGCGCCCGCCGGGGGCAGTGACGACCTCACGGAGGGGGCCGACCCCATGCGCCTGGACTACGGTGCCGACCCGAGCCAGTTCGGGGAGCTGACCCTGCCCGCGGCCGGCGGCCCGGCCCCCGTCGCGGTGATCGTCCACGGCGGGTTCTGGCGCAGCGGCTACGGGCTGGAGCTGGGCCGCCCGCTCGCGGTCGACCTGGCCGACCGCGGTTTCGCGGCCTGGAACATCGAGTACCGCCGCGTCGGCAGCGGTGGCGGCTGGACCGCCACCTTCGACGACGTCGCCGCCGCGCTGGACCGGCTCGCCGACGCGGCGCCGGGTCGGCTCGACCTGGATCGCGTCGTCGCCGTCGGGCACTCCGCGGGTGGGCACCTCGCCGCCTGGCTCGCCGCGCGCCCCGGCCTCCCCGCCGGGGCACCCGGGGCGGACCCCGCGGTCGTGCTCCGCGGCGCCGTCAGCCAGGCCGGCGTGCTGGACCTCGTGGACGCCGCGCAGCGGCGTGTCGGCGGCGCGGCCGTCCCCGACCTGATCGGCGGCACCCCCGCGGAGTTCCCCGACCGCTACGCGCTGGCCTCCCCGGTCGCCCGCGTCCCGATCGGCGTGCCGGTGGTGTGCGTGCACGGCACGGACGACGCCAACGTCCCGATCCGGCAGAGCGAGCGGTTCGTGGCGGCCGGTGGTGGCGAGCTGGTGACGCTGCCCGGCGTCGACCACTTCGCCGTGATCGACCCCTCCACCGCCGCCTGGGCCGCGTGCCGCGACGCCGTCGAGCGGCTCGCCCGCGGCTGAACACATCCCGGCGCGGCCGCTACGGTGGCCGGGTGCTGCTCTCCGCCGACGCCTCCGCGCTGCTGCTGGTCGACCTGCAGCAGCGCCTCATGCCCGCCATCCACGACGGCGACGCGGTGGTCGCGAACACCGTCCGCCTCGCCGAGGGCGCCGGACTGCTCGAGGTGCCGGTGTGCGCCACCGAGCAGAACCCCGACGGCCTGGGCCCCACCGTCGCCGCGCTGGCCGGGTTCCCGCAGCTGGTGCTGCCCAAGTTCACGTTCGGCGCCGCCGCGGAGCCGGGATTCGACACGCTGCTCCCGCCGGGCACCGAGGAGATCGTGGTCGCCGGGTGCGAGGCGCACGTGTGCGTCCTGCAGACCGTGCTCGGCCTGCTCGCCAAGCGCCACCGCGTGCTGCTCGTCGCCGACGCGGTCGGCTCGCGCACGGCCGCGAACAGGGCCGCGGCGATCGACCGGATGCAGCGCCACGGCGCCGAGGTCGTGACCACCGAGATGGTGCTGTTCGAGTGGCTGCGCAACTCCAACCACCCGCAGTTCCGGGCCGTGCAGAAGCTGATCAGGTGACGAAGCGCGGTGACCTGAACCGCAGCGTCGCGATCCGGAACGGGCGCAGCTCCAGCCGGTCGCCGTCCTGGGCGACCGGTGCGGGCACCGGGCGCTCGTGCAGGTCGGTCTCGACCACCCGCGCATGCGGGAAGGCGGCGGTGACCACGGCCGTGGCCCGGCCACCGAACGCCTCGTAGAGCCGCACGACGACATCGCCGCTGCCGTCCTCGGCGAGCTTCACCGCCTCCACGACGACGCCCGGGTGGTCCACCGACACCAGCGGCTCCACGTCACGACCGCCGGTCACCGTGCGCAGCGGGAGGTTGAGCCGGTAGCCCTCCGCCACGGCGTCGGGGACGGAGGCGCCGGGCCGGATGCCGACCGCGAACCGGTGGGTGCCCTGGTCGGCCGAGGGGTCGGGGAACAGCGGCGCGCGCAGCAGCGACAGCCGCACCGTGGTGGTCGTCCCCCCGTCGGGCCGGGTGCTGCGACCGATGTCGTGGCCGTAGGTGGCGTCGTTGGCGATCGCCACGCCGAACCCGGGCTCGCCGACGTGCACCCAGCGGTGCGCGCAGGTCTCGAAGCGCGCGGCGTCCCAGGACGTGTTGGCGTGCGTGGGCCGGAACACGTGCCCGAACTGGATCTCCGACGCGGCCCGCTCGGCGTGCACGTCGAGCGGGAACGCGAGCTTGAGCAGCTTCTGCCGCTCGTGCCAGTCCACCTCCGTGACGACGTCGACGGCGCCATCGTGCAGCGTGATCGCCTGCGTGATCCGGGACGCCCCGACCGAGCGCACCACCCGCACGGTGCCGCCGTCCACGGTCAGCGAGTCGAGGTCCACCAGGTCGTGCACGGTGCGCCGGTGGTGCTCGTCGAGGTCCCAGGCGTCCCAGCTCGTGGGGGTGTCGCGGTGGACCTGCAGCAGGTTGGCCGCGGCGCCCGGCGGGATGACCTCGCGCCCGCGGGCGACGAGGGAGACCAGCAACCCGCGCCGGTCGACGACGGCGCGCACCTGCCCGTCGTCCAGGACGACCGACCCGTCATCGCGGGTCGCGGGGTTCGCCGGGCCGGGTCGTGGGAGCCGCGCGGAACCGAGCGCCGGGACCCCGGATCGGGGATAGGGCCCGGCGTTGACGGTGATCGGGTCGTCGCCGGGTCCGGTGAGGGCGGCCAGCGCCTCGGCGATCACGGACTCGAGAGTGGCCGCGACCTCGGCGTAGCGGCGCTCGGCCTCCTGGTGCACCCACGCGATCGAGGTGCCGGGCAGGATGTCGTGGAACTGCTGGAGCAGCACGGTCTCCCAGCACCGGCGCAGCGCGTCGGCGGGGTAGGGCACGCCGGTGCGGACCGTGGCCGTCGCCGCCCACAGCTCGGCCTCCCGCAGCAGGTGCTCCGACCGCCGGTTGCCGCGCTTGGTGCGGGCCTGGGAGGTGTAGGTGCCGCGGTGGAACTCCAGGTACATCTCGCCGGACCACACCGGCGGGCGCGGGTACTCCGCCCGCGCCGCGGAGTGGAACGCCGACGGGGTGGACAGTGTCACGCGGGGCGAGCCCTCCAGGTCCCGGGTCCGGGCCGCGGCGGCCAGCATCTCCCGGGTCGGCCCGCCCCCGCCGTCGCTCCAGCCGAAGGGCGCCAGCGAGGTGTTGGCCCGGCCCTTCTCGGCGAACCGCCGCGAGGCGCGGGCCAGCTCGGCGCCCGAGAGCTCCGCGCCGTAGGTGTCGACCGGCGGGAAGTGCGTGAACACCCGGGTGCCGTCGATGCCCTCCCACTCGAAGCTGTGATGGGGCATCGTGTCGGTCTCGTTCCACGACAGCTTCTGCGTGAGGAACCACCGCGCCCCGGCCGCGGCCATGATCTGGGGCAGGTTGCCCGAGTAGCCGAACGAGTCGGGCAACCACGCCTCGGCGCACTCGACCCCCAGGTGCTCCCGGAACCACCGCCCGCCCGTGACGAACTGCCGTGTGAGCGCCTCCCCGCCCGGCAGGTTCGTGTCCGACTCCACCCACATGCCGCCGACCGGGACGAACCGCCCCTCGGCGACCCGCTCGCGCAGCCGGGCGAACAGCGCGGGCTGGTCCTGCGCCAGCCACGCGAACTGCTGGGCCGACGACATGGCGAACGTGAACCCGGCGTCGGCGTCCATCAGCGAGAGCACGTTGGCGACCGTCCTGGCGACCTTCCGCACGGTCTCGCGCACCGGCCACAGCCACGCGGAGTCCAGGTGCGCGTGCCCGACGGCGTGCACCCGGTGCGCGCTCGCGTGGGCCGGCGCGGCCAGCACGGGGGCGAGCAGCGCGCGCCCGCCGGCCGCGGTCCCGGAGACGTCGTGCGGATCGACCGCGTCGACCATCCGCTCCAGGGCCCGCAGCACCTCGGCCCGGCGGGGGGTGTCGCGCGGCAGCTCGCCGAGCAGCCCGCGCAGCGTCCACACGTCCTGGACCAGCTCCCAGACTCGCGGGTCGAGTCGCGCGACGTCGACGGCGCCGAGCCGGTAGAGCGGGGCGTCACCGGCCGTCGCGGGGTCACCGAGCGGCGTGGGGGCGAACTCCCAGCCGCCGGACAGGTCCGGGTTGGCCGCCGCCTCGACGTAGAGGTCCACCGACGGCCCGGTGACGGGCACGTGGCGCCGGTAGGGCTCGATCCCCGACAGCACCGTTCCGTCGGAGGCGTACACCAGCCCCTCGGCCTGGAACCCGGGCTGCGCGCCGGAGAACCCGAGGTCCACCAGCACCTCGGCGTGTTCCCACCCGGGCGGCACGGGGCCGGTGAGGTGGAACCAGACGGTGCCCCACGGCCGCCCCCACGCCGTACCGGCGGGTAGCGGGCCGAACCGCTGCCGGAGCGCGTGGTCGAACGGCACCGGCTCGCCGGGTGCGGTCCACGCGGTGACGTCGAGCGGCACCCGTTCCATGTAGGTCGCCGGGACGAGCCGTTCCCGGACGAAGCGGGCGATGCGGCCTTCCACCATGGCGGAGTCGTCGTGCACGGGGATCAGCCTCCCACCGTCGGCGGGGCGGTTCAGCTGAACCGCCGGAGAATGTCGGAGGGGCCCGCTAGCGTCGAACGCATGTTCACCTCGATGAGTACGTCCCGGGTCGAGTCCGAGCTGGTGGAGATGGCCGGTCACCTGGCTGCGGGCACGTGTCGGTTCCTGCAGCTGCTGGCGGAGTTCGACGAGCGCGCGGGGTGGGCGGGTCCGGGCCTGCGCACGTGCGCGCAATGGTTGAACTGGCGGGTCGGCCTGAGCCTGCGCACCGCGCGCGACCACCTGCGGGTGGCGCACGCGCTGCGTCGATTACCGCTGATCACGGCGGCATTCGCGGCGGGCCGGGTGTCGTACTCCAAGGTGCGGGCGATGACACGGATCGCCACTCCGGCCACGGAGGAGGGGCTGCTGAGCGTGGCGCTGCACGGCACCACCTCGCAGCTGGAGGGCCTGGTGCAGGCGGCGCGGGCGGCCACGGATCCCAGGCCGGCGCGGGCCCGGCGGGGCCTGTGGACGTCGCGGGCGGCCGACGGGTCGTTGCTGGTGCGGCTGCGGGTCCCGGCCGAGCAGGGCGAGGAGCTGATGTCGGCGATCGAGGCCCTGGTCGCGCAGGAGGCTGGGCGTGACGGGTCCGCTGAACCGTCGGGACCGGAGCAGGCGCCCGGTGACGTGGCGGATCCGCGGGCGGCGCGGCGGCTGGACGCGTTGCTGGACCTGGCGGCGGGAGCCACCCTCGAGAATCCGGCCACCGTGGTGGTGCACCTGCGGGCCGACGGGCCGGAGGCGGTCGCCGACCGACCTGCGGCGTGGATCGACGGCGGCCCGCCGATCCCGGTTCCGGTGGCAGAGCGGCTGGGGTGTGCGGCGTCGGTGCAGGCCCTGCTGGTGGATCGGCGGGGCAATCCGTTGTTCCTGGGTAGGGAGCGGCGGCTGGTCACGCGGCGTCAACTGCGGGCCTTGCGGGTGCGGGACCGCGGGCGCTGCGTGTACCCCGGGTGCACGAGCACGCGTCGGCTGCAGGCCCATCACGTGCGGTGGTGGCGCCACGGCGGGGCCACGGACCTGGACAATCTGGCACTGGTCTGCGGGTTCCACCACGCGCTGGTCCACGATCACGGGTACCGGATGGAGACCGTCGAGGGCGGCGGGTTCGCGTTCGCGCGTCCGGACGGCGCGCCGGTCCCGGTCGCCGGGGCGCCCACCTGCGGAGACGTGGAGTCACTGGTGTCGCCGGGGGTGGACGACCGGACGATCACACCGCGCTGGGGCGGGGAGCGGCTCGACCGCGACCACTTCCTCACCTGGCTGCTCCCGGCCCGGCGCAGGGAGGAGGACCGGGCCGCGGCGTGACTCAGCGTGGCAGCGGGGGCAGGGCCGGCCGGTACAGCCACGCCTCGAACAGCGCGGACAGGTCCGTGCCGGCGTGCTCCCCGGCGAGGGCCACGAACGCCGCGGTGTCGACGTGGCCGTGGCGGTGCGCGGCGGTCCAGGCGCGCAGCAGACCGAAGAACCGCTCGTCCCCGATCCGCAGGCGCAGCGCGTGCAGGGTGAGGGCGCCGCGCTTGTAGACGCGCGGGTCGAACAGGCGGGCGAGGCCGGGATCGGCGAGCACGAGGTCGGCGGGGAGTGCGGCCGTCGCGGCATGCCACTCGCGGGCGTGCGCGGCGGCGGGGCGCCCACCCGACGCCTCCGACCACAGCCACTCCGCGTAGGTCGCGAAACCCTCGTTGAGCCAGATGTGGCGCCACCCGGCGATGGTGAGGCTGTTGCCGAACCACTGGTGCGCGAGCTCGTGCAGCACCAGGCGCTCGTGGGTGCGGCGGCCGTCGACGTGGTTGGCGCCGAACACCGACATGCCCTGCGCCTCGATCGGCACGTCGAGGTCGTCATCGGCCACGACCACCTGGTGGTCGGCGAACGGGTAGGGCCCGAACCAGCCGGTCAGCGCCTCCACCATCGCGGCGTGCCGGCCCAGGTCCAGCGCGGCGTCGCGGCGCAGCCGGGGCGGCACGAACGCCACCTGCCGGGGCCCCAGCGCCAGCTCCCGGTATCTGCCGATCTGCACGCCCACGAGGTAGGTCGCGGTCGGCTCGGGCCGCTCGTAGACCCAGGTGCGGGTGCCGGCCGAGCGCCGCTGCGTCACGAGCACCCCCGTGGCGAGCACCGTGTACGGCGCCTCCGCCGTGACCGTGATGCGGTAGGCCGCCTTGTCCGAGGGATGGTCGTTGCAGGGGAACCACGACGGCGCGCCGACCGGCTGGCTCGCCACGAGCGCGCCGTCGGTCAGCTCGTCCCATCCGATGTCGCCCCAGCGGCCGGTGACCGGGCGCGGGTTGCCGGAGTAGCGGACCTCCACGGTGAACGGCGTGTCCGCCGCCACGGCCCGGGCCGGGGTGATCCGCAGCACCCCGCCGCGGTGGGTGAAGCGGGCCGGGCGCCCGTCGACCTGCACCTTGGCCACGGTCAGCGCGGCCAGATCGAGGTCGACGCGGCGCAGCTCGGTCACGGCCGCCGCGGTCAGCGTCGCGCGCGCGGACAGGCGGTTGGCCCGCACCCGGTAGTCGAGCTCCAGGTCGTAGTGGGAGACCCGGTAGCCCTCGTGACGAGGCAGGTAGTCCGAGCTCACAGGTGGTCCGGGCTCACCAGGACGAGATCGGGTTGCCCAGCCACCGAGTGTGGGCGGGCACGGTGTCACCGCGGGTGACCAGCGAGCCCGGGCCCACCGTCGTCCCCGTGCCGATCCCGGCTCCGGGCAGCACGATGCCGTTCGGGCCGAGGGTGGCTCCCGCGTCGAGGCGCACCGTGTCCATGCTCATGATCCGATCATGGAAGAGGTGGGTCTGCACGACGCAGCCGCGGTTGACGGTCGCGCCGTCGCCCAGATGGACCAGATCCGACTCCGGCAGCCAGTAGCTCTCCAGCCACACGCCGCGGCCGATGCGCGCGCCCATCGTGCGCAGCCAGGCCGTCAGCACCGGCGTGCCCGCCGCCGGGCCGACCAGCCACGGCACGGCCAGCAGCTCGACGAACATGTCGGCCAGCTCGCCGCGCCACACGAACGAGCTCCACAGCGGGTGCTCGACCGGGCGCAGCCTCCCCACCAGCGACCACTTGGCGAGCGTCGTGACCAGGGCGGCGGCGACGCCCGCCGCGAGCAGCAGCGGTCCGGCCGCCAGCGCGGCGATCCCCCAGCCTGCGGTGGACGCCGCGGCGGCGAGCGTGCCGAGCACCAGCACGCCCAGCATCGCGGAGATCACCAGCGGCAGGACCCGGAACAGCTCGACCAGCCCGCGGGCGGTCCGCAGGCGGCGCGACGGGTCGTACGTCCGGCTCGTGTCTGCCTCGGTGACGGTCCGGCGCAGCGGCATCGGTGGCAGGCCCAGCCACGACGAACCCTTCTTGGCCTTCCGGGGCGTGGCCGACAGCACGCCGACCAGCCCGCGGTCGGGCACCGAGCGGCCCGGTGCGATCATCCCGGAGTTGCCGAGGAACGCCTGCTCGCCGATCCGCGACGGCGCCACCGACAGCCGGCCACCGGCCAGCTCGTAGGTGCCGACCATCGTGTCGTCGGCCAGGAACGCGCCGTCCGCGACGGTGGTCATCCGCGGCAGCGCGATCACCGTGGAGATCTCGGTGTCGCGGCCGACGGTGGCCCCGAGCAGGCGCAGCCAGGTGGGGGTCACGCGGCTGGCGTAGAGCGGGTACAGGCCCGACCGGGCCAGGCCCATCAGACGCTCGGTCGTCCAGACCTGCCAGCCCGCCCGACTGTGCACGGCGTGCCGCCCCGCCACCATGCCGATCCCGAGCAGCCGCACCGCGACCAGCACGAGCAGGGCGTAGCCGACGAGGTAGGCGACGGTCGCCGGGGGGATCAGCGGCAGCGCGCGCCGCAGCGCGTCGGCCGGGGTCGGTGCACCCGCGACGGCCCAGCCGACGAGCAGCAGGCCGGGGACGGCGGCGAGGGCCGGGAGCAGGCCGAGCAGCGTCGAGGTCAGCCCGTACGCGGCGATCCAGAGCCGGGAACGCGGGGCCGGATCGGCGAGCGGGCGGGCCTTGCCGGTGCGGGTGGCGGGTGATCCGGCGACGCGCTGGCCCGCCCGGACCACGCCGTGCACCGTCGACCCGGCGACGACCTCCGCTCCCTTGCCGACCCGGGCGCCGGGCAGCAGGGTGCTGCGGGACCCGACGCGGGCGCCCGCGCCGATCCGGATGCGGCCGACGTGCACCACGTCGCCGTCCACCCAGTGCCCGGCCAGGTCCACCTCGGGCTCGACGGACGCGCCGCGGCCCAGCTTGAGCAGCCCGGTGACGGGGGGCGCCGAGTGCAGGTCCACGCCCTCGCCGATCCGGGCGCCGAGCAGCCGGGCGTAGCGCAGCGTCCACGACGCCGCGGCCACCCCGGTGGCCCCCGAGAGCTCCGCGAGCCGCTCGGCCGCCCAGATCCGCAGATGCACGGACCCGGCACGCGGGTAGGTCCCGGGCCGGACCCCGCGCAGCAGCAGCCGGGCCCCACCCGCGGCGACGCCGATCCGCCCCGGTGGGCTGAACAGCACCAGCCAGGCGAGCGCGAGCGTCCACCACGGGACCGCCGGGGCCCACGGGAGCAGCCCCGAGGCCGCCGTCGACAGGCCCGCGGCCACCGCGGTCCAGCGCAGCCCGACCAGGGCCAGCAGCGGAACCAGGAGCAGGGCCTGGACCACGCCGGTGCGCCGGGGGACCGGGGGGACGTCGCGGCGGGTGGCGCTCGAGCCGGCCATGGTGTCGAGGTGGGAGGCCAGCGCGCGCAGCCGCGGGTGCAGGTACACGTCGGCGACCGATGCCTGCGGGTGCCGGGCCCGGATCACCGCCACCAGCTGCGCCGCGGTCAGGCTGCCGCCGCCGTGGGTGAAGAAGTCGGCGCGCGGGTCGGTGACGCGGGCCCCCAGGATCTCCTCCCAGGTCGCGGCGAGCCAGGTCTCGGTCGGGGTGAGGCCGTCGGGGCGGGTGGGCGAGGCGGGCAGCGGCCACGGGAGCGCGTCTCGGTCGACCTTGCCCGAGGTGCGGGTGGGGAGGTCGTCGACGACGGCGAGCAGCGGGACCAGCGCGGCCGGCAGCCGCTCGCGGAGCAGGCCCATCGCCGCATCGCCGTCGAGGTCGGGCGCGGCCACGTAGCCGACCAGGACCTGGTTGCCCGCCGCCGTGCGGCGCACGGCGGCCGCCGCGCCGCGCACGCCCGGCAGCGCCTGCAGCGCCGCGTCCACCTCGCCCAGCTCGATGCGGCGCCCGCCCAGCTTGACCTGCTCGTCGGCGCGGCCCAGGAACAGCAGGCCCTCCGGCTCGGCACGGACCATGTCACCGCTGCGGTAGGCGCGCTCCCAGCCCAGGGAGGGCAGCGGGGCGAACCTCGTGGCGTCGCGCGCGGGGTCGAGGTAGCGCGCGAGCCCGACACCGCCGATGACCAGCTCGCCGGGTTCGCCCATCGCGACCGGCTGGCCTGCCGCGTCGACGACGGCCAGGTCCCACCCGTCCAGCGGCAGCCCGATGCGGACGGGCGCGTCGCCGGTCAGCGGCGCGGCGCAGGCCACGACGGTGGCCTCGGTGGGACCGTAGGTGTTCCACACCTCGCGGCCCTCGACGGCCACGCGCTCGGCCAGCTCGGGCGGGCACGCCTCGCCCCCGAATATCAGCAGCCGGACGTCCTCGAGCGCCTCGGCGGGGCCCGGGGAGGTGTGCCACAGGGCGGCCAGCGTCGGCACGGTGGAGACCACGGTGATCCGCTGC
Organism: Pseudonocardia sp.; assembly: GCF_029263155.1. Classification (GTDB taxonomy): domain Bacteria; phylum Actinomycetota; class Actinomycetes; order Mycobacteriales; family Pseudonocardiaceae; genus Pseudonocardia. Next base: position 70,413 of record NZ_JAJCYB010000044.1, on the reverse strand, counting down.
GCGCGCAGCCACGGGCCGAGGTCGACGCCGGTGCGCACCAGCGCCCGCGGGGCCGCCACCAGGCAGGCGCCGTGCCGCCAGGCCAGCCACATCTCCTCGCAGGAGGCGTCGAAGGCCACCGACAGCCCGGCCAGCACCCGGTCGCCGGGCCCGATGGGCTCGTCGACGCAGAACAGCCGGGCCTCGGCGTCGACGAACGCGGCCGCGGCGCGGTGGCTGACCGCCACGCCCTTCGGGGTGCCGGTGGAGCCGGAGGTGAAGATGATCCACGCGTCGTCGGCGGGGGTGGGGGTGCCGGGGCCGCGGCCCGCGGGCGCACGCAACAGCGTCAGCTGCGGATCGAGCACCGCGCAGATCGCGGCCTCGCCGAAGACGAGTTCGGCGCGCTCGTCCGGGTCGTCCACGTCGACCGGCACGTACGCGGCGCCCGCCGTGAGCACACCCAGGATCGCGACGTAGAGCTCCGCGGTGCCCGAGGCGATCCGGACACCCACCCGGTCGCCGGGCCCGATGCCGGCGGCGGCGAGGCGGGCGCGGACGGCACCGACCGCGGCGACGAGGTCACGGTAGGTGAGGGTGCGCCCGGCGGCGGCGAGCGCGGGGGCACCCGGGTGCCGCTGCGCGGTCGCGGCCAGCACGTCGACCAACGTGCGCGCGGGTGGGGGCGCCGACGACGGGTAGCGCGCGGGTGCGGGGGCGAGCGCGAGCGTCACGGGATGGCCTTCCGGGGTGCGACGTCCTGCTCGGAGCGCAGCTGAGACGACTACGGTAAACGGGGGATGTCCGCCGCGTCACGAGAAGGTGCGGGAGTTCACCCCCGGGGAAAGTCGGGCGCGGTGTCGGGGTGCGGCGCTAGCATGGTCGCGTCCGCCGCTCAGTACACCAGGCTCAGCGAATGAGGTAGGCGCGCTTGACCGAAGCCGGCCCCGTCCAGTCCCGCATGGCCGTCCCCGATGCCGCGCTGCTCGCCCTGCTGGGCCGGCGCGACGAGAGCCTGCGATCGGCGGAGGACCTCCTCGACGCCGACGTGCATGTCCGCGGCAACGAGCTCACCTTCTCCGGCGCCCCGTCCGACGTGGCGTTCGCCGAGCGCGTGTTCACCGAGCTGATCACGCTCGCCGAGCGCGGGCAGCAGGTGTCCCCGGACGCGGTGCGCCGCACCGTCGAGATGCTCGGCGCCGGCTCGGAGCGGCTCGGGGAGTCGCCCGCGGAGGTGCTCAGCCTCGACATCCTCTCGCGCCGCGGCAAGACCATCCGGCCCAAGACGCTCAACCAGAAGCGCTACGTCGACGCCATCGACTCGCACACGATCGTCTTCGGCATCGGCCCCGCGGGCACCGGCAAGACCTACCTCGCGATGGCCAAGGCCGTGCAGGCCCTGCAGAGCAAGATGGTGAACCGGATCATCCTGACCCGCCCCGCGGTCGAGGCGGGGGAGAACCTGGGCTTCCTGCCCGGCACCCTGTTCGAGAAGATCGACCCGTACCTGCGGCCGCTCTACGACGCCCTGCACGACATGCTCGACCCGGAGTCCATCCCCAAGCTGATGGCCGCCGGCACGATCGAGGTGGCGCCGCTGGCCTACATGCGCGGCCGCACGCTCAACGACGCGTTCATCATCCTCGACGAGGCGCAGAACACCACGCCCGAGCAGATGAAGATGTTCCTCACGCGGCTCGGGTTCGGCTCCCGGATCGTGGTCACCGGGGACATCACGCAGGTCGACCTGCCGGGCAACTCGCGATCGGGGCTGCGGGTCGTGCGCGACATCCTCGACGGCGTCGACGACGTCCACTTCTCCCAGCTCACCAGCACCGACGTGGTGCGCCACCGGCTGGTCGCCGACATCGTCGACGCCTACTCGCGCTGGGACGCCGAGACCTCGCGACCGGACCTGCGCTCCGCCGCGCCCCGCAACGGCCCCCCGCAGGATCGCCGGTCCCGGCGACGTTGAGCCTTTCGGGGCAGCAACACTGCTCCGTATGCGTTGATGCCATGCCCGTTCGCCGGGAGGATGGCGGGTGTGACGTTCCTCCACCGGGTCACCGGTTCCGTCGTGCTGGCCGGCGTGCTCCTGCTGTCCCTGGTGGCCCCGGCGCATGCCGGGCCACTGACCGGTCTGAACCCGTACCTCGCGCAGGAGTTGGCGTGGGGGCCCTGTGGCGACCTCGCCCGCACCGACCGGGACCGGGAGACCTTCGCCGACCCGCGCTACGACTGCGCCTACCTCGAGGTGCCGCTGGACTACGGCGACCCGGACGGGCAGTCCGCGCGGATCGCGATGCTGCGCCAGCGCGCTCTGGACCCGGCGGCCCGGATCGGGTCGCTGTTCGTGGACCCGGGTGGGCCGGGTGGTTCGGGCGTCACGTTCCTCCCCGCCCTGGCCGGCCTGATCGGTGACGGCGAGGTGGCGCAGCGGTTCGATCTCATCGGCTTCGATCCGCGCGGGGTGGGGGTCAGCGAGCCGGCCATCGACTGCTCCACCGACGCCGAGGTCGACGCCGAGCGTGCCGATCTCGACCTCGACACCTCTCCCGAGGGCGTCGCGCAGACCGAGGCGGAGCACCGGGACCTCGCGCAGCGGTGCGCCGACCGGATGGGCCTGGAGGTGCTCGCCAACGTCGGCACCCGGGACGTGGCGCGGGACCTGCGGCTCGCCCACGAGGTCGTCGGCGACGAGCGGTTGACCTACCTCGGCTACTCCTACGGCACGTCGATCGGGGCGGAGTTCGCCGAGCAGTTCCCCGAGCGGGTACGGGCGCTCGTGCTCGACGGGGCCGTCGACCCGTCGCTGGGGCCGGTGGAGTCGCGCACCACCCAGTCGCGCGGGTTCCAGCGGGCCTTCGACAACTTCGCCGCCTTCTGCGCGGCCCAGCCCGGATGCCCGCTCGGGAAGGACGTGCCCGCCGCCTCGGCGCGGGTCCAGGAACTGCTCAAGCCCCTCATCGAGGAGCCGGTCCCGACCCGCGACGCCGACCGCGTGCTGGGCTACAACGACGGCGTGAACGGGCTGGTGCAGGCGCTCTACGCGGAGTCGCTCTGGCCGCCGCTGCTCGACGGTCTCGTGCAGCTGACCGAGGGCGACGGCACGACCCTGCTGATCCTCGCCGACATCTACTACGACCGGGCCCCCGACGGCAGCTACGGCAACCTGCTGGAGGCCTTCCCCGTCATCAACTGCGTCGACGGTGACCGCCTCACCGGTCGGGCCGTGGCGCGGGAGATCAGCGCCACCAACCTGGAGCTGGCCCCGTTCCTCGACGCCGGCTACGGCCCGTCCGCCGCGCTGGAGCTGTGCTCGTTCTGGCCGGTGCCGCCCACCAGCGAGCCCGGGCCCGTCGACGCACCGGGACTGCCGACGGTGCTCGTCGCCTCGTCGACCGGGGACCCGGCCACCCCGTACGAGGACGGTGTCTCGCTCGCGCAGCAGATGGGCGCCCGGCTGCTGACCGTGGAGAACGACAGCCACACCGTGGTGCTGCAGGGGATCAACGCGTGCGCCGACGAGGTGACGACGCGCTACCTGGTGGACCGCACGCTCCCGGAGACCGACCCGACCTGCGCCCGGGAGGTCCCTGCCAGGTAGTGCTCACGCCGGGAGACAGCGGTCGAGCATCGCGTTGCCGAACTTGCCCGTCGGGTCCGCGGCGCGCGCCAGCTCGGCGAACGCCGGCAGCCGGGGCAGCAGCTCACGCAGCCGCTGCGGCGGGGTCGTGAAGACCTTGCCCCAGTGCGGGCGGGCGTCGAACGGGTCCAGGGCGGCCTCCACCGCGGTCACGGCCGGGGCCACCGCCGCCGCGTCCGGGACCCAGGTGAAGTGGACCGCCACGGAGTCGCGCCCGTACGCGGCGCTGAGCCACAGGTCGTCGGCCGCGACGCTGCGGACCTCCGAGACCAGCAGCACCGGGGCGATCCGCGCGGCGACCGCCCGCACCGCGCGCAGGGCCGCGACGGCCCGGTCGCGCGGCACCAGGTACTCCGACTGCAGCTCCGCGCCGCTGCTCGGGGTGAACCCGGCCCGGAAGTGCGGCAGCCGCTCGTGCCACGGCCCGGGGCGCCCCAACTGGTCGGTGCAGTGCCCGGTGGGCTCGCCGCGCGTCATGTGCCGCGGACCGGTGGCCGGGACGCCACCCATCCAGAACGGCTCGGGTGGATCGGCCGGCATCCGCCGCTTGAGCCAGACCTGGTCGAACACCTCGCGCTCCCAGTGGGTGAACGCGCTCACGCTGTAGCCCTCGGCGAGCAGTTCGGGCAGGGCGTCGAAGCCGTGGAACGGGATGTCGAGCATCACCCACTGGGCGATGTCGAACGCCGCGACGGTGTCCAGCGTGACCGCCGCGACGACGCCGAGCGCGCCCACCGACACCGCCGCGCCCGGGAAGTCGGGATCGCCGCGGCGCACGGTGCGCAGCGAGCCGTCGGCGGTGACCAGCTCGACGGCCGACACCGCGGTGGCCAGCACCCCGTTGGCGTCGCCGGAGCCGTGGGTGCCGGTGGCGCACGCGCCCGCCACCGAGATGTGCGGGAGCGAGCCGAGGTTGGGCAGGGCGCGTCCCGCGGCGTGCAGCGCCCGGGTGACGGCGACGTAGGCCATCCCGGCGGTCACCGTGGCGAGGGCCCCGTCGACGACGACCCGGGGCGGGAGCCCGGCCACCGAGACCAGGTCGCCCGTGGTGTCGGCGACGGGCGAGAACGAGTGGCCGGTGCCCAGCGCCCGGATCCGGTCGCTGCCGGCCACCAGGTCCTGGAGCTGCTCGACGGTGCCCGGCCGGTGCAGCCTGCCCGCCGAGAAGACGACGTTCCCGGCCCAGTTCCTGGTCGTCGTGCTGCGCGTGTCGGTCACCGCGGGGAAGCTACCCGCGTCCACCGACTACGCTGGCCGCCGTGTCCATCGAGGTCAACAACGAGTCCGGGGTGTCGGTGGACGCCGCCCTCATCGCGTCCGTCGCGCGGTTCGCCCTCGACGCGCTGCACGTCAACCCGGCGGCCGAGCTCTCGATCATCGCCGTGACCGAGGAGGTCATGAGCGAGCTGCACGAGCGCTGGATGGACGAGCCCGGGCCCACCGACGTCATGTCGTTCCCGATGGACGAGCTGATGGAGACCTCGCGCCGCCCGGACGCCCCGGAAACCGGCCCGGAGCTGCTCGGCGACATCGTCCTGTGCCCCGACTTCGCCCGCGCCCAGGCCCGCACCGCCGGACACCAGCTCTCCGACGAGCTGCACCTGCTCACCGTGCACGGCGTGCTGCACCTGCTGGGCTACGACCACGGCGAGCCGGAGGAGGAGCGGGAGATGTTCGGCCTGCAGTCCCGGCTGCTCGCCACCTGGCGCAGCTCCCGCGAGGAGGCCGCGGCCCTGGCCGCCCGGCGCCGCGGGGACTCCGCCGTGCTCGGCGCGGCCGGCCTGGAAGAGTCGTGAAGAGCGGGGATCCGTGAACCTGGGGCTGATCATCGCCGCCGTGGTGCTGGTGCCGCTGGCGGGACTGTTCGCCGCCGCCGACGCCGCGCTGCTGTCGGTGTCCCGGGCCCGGGTCGAGGCACTCGTGCGCGCCGGGCGGCCGGGCGCGCGGGCGCTCGCCGCGGTGGTGGCCGACCGGCCCCGGCACGTCAACCTGCTGATCCTGCTCCGGCTGGCGGCGGAGACCGCCGCCACCGTCATCCTCGCGCTCGCGCTCGACCAGGCGATCTCGCCGCCGTGGCTGGCCGGCCTGACCGCCGGGGCGATCATGCTCGTGGTGTCCTACGTGCTCGTGGGCGTCGGGCCGCGCACGCTGGGCCGCCAGCACCCCTACCGCGTGGGGATGCTGATCGCGGCCCCGATCCGGGCGCTCGCGTCGCTGCTGGGCCCGCTCACCTCGCTGCTGATCCTGGTCGGCAACGCGATCACGCCGGGGCAGGGCTTCCGGCAGGGACCGTTCTCGTCGGAGGTCGAGCTGCGCGAGCTCGTCGACATGGCCAGCACCACCGGCGTCGTCGACGAGGACGAACGGCAGATGATCCACTCGGTGTTCGAGCTGGGCGACACGCTCGTGCGCGAGGTGATGGTCCCGCGCCCGGACGTCGTGTGGACCGAGCGGGACACCCCCGTGGAGAAGGTGCTGCGGCTGGCGCTCAAGAGCGGGTACTCGCGGATCCCCGTGCTGGGCGAGAACATCGACGACATCGTCGGCGTCGCGTACCTCAAGGACCTGGTGGCCGCGGACCAGGCCGGGGACGCGGTCCTCACCGCCGTCATGCGCCCGCCCGCGTTCGTCCCCGACAGCAAGCGGGTGGACGAGCTGCTCAAGGAGATGCAGGCGCAGCGCAGGCACATGGCGATCGTCGTCGACGAGTACGGCGGCACCGCGGGCGTCGTCACGATCGAGGACATCCTCGAGGAGATCGTCGGCGAGATCACCGACGAGTACGACGCCGAGGAGGTCCCCGACGTCGCACCGCTCGACGGGGGACGGGTGCGCGTGGCCGCGCGGCTGCCCGTCGACGACCTCGCCGAGCTGTTCCCCGGTGTCGACGGCGAGGCGGGCGAGCTCAGCGAGGCGCTGGAGAGCGCCGACGTCGAGACGGTCGGCGGGCTGCTCGCGCAGCGGTTGGGGCGGGTGCCGCTGCCCGGTGCCGTCGCGGAGGTCGCGGGGCTGCGGTTGCTCGCGGAGGGCGGCAAGGACGCCCGGGGGCGCATCCGGATCACCACCGTACTGGTCGAGGAGATCGGGCCCGGCGAGGAGATCGGGCGCGACCACGAGGACGCCGAGGGCGTGGAGGAGAACGATGTCCGAGCTCGACACTGACGCGGTGCTCCGGGAACCGTCGTCGTGAGCACGCCCGCGTACGACGTCGTGGTGGTCGGCGGGGGCATCGTCGGCCTCGCCACCGCGCACGCGGTGGCCCGCACCGGACGCTCGGTGGCCGTGGTCGAGCGCGAGCCGCGCCTGGCCGAGCACCAGACCGGCCACAACTCCAATGTGATCCACTCCGGGCTGTACTACGCGCCGGGCGGGCTCAAGGCGCGCCTGGCGGTGGCCGGCTGCGCGGAGACCGTGGCGTTCTGCCGCGAGCACGACCTCCCGCACGAGGTGTGCGGCAAGCTGGTGGTCGCCACCGAGGCCGACGAGCTGCCGCGGATGGCTGAGCTGGTGCGGCGCGGCGCGGCCAACGGCGTCGAGGTGCACGAGCTCGACCGGGCCGGGATGCGCCGGCACGAGCCGCACGTGCGCGGGATCGCCGCGCTGCACGTGCCCTCCACCGGCGTCACCGACTACCGCGCGATCGCCGAGAAGCTCGGCGAGCTGGTCGGCAAGGAGGGTGGGGAGGTGCACCTCGGACGCACCGTGACCCGGATCGTGCGCCGCGCCGCGGACGTCGTCGTGCGCACCTCCCGGGGCGACCTGCTGGGCACCCAGGTCGTGGTCTGCGGCGGGCTGCGCTGCGACGAGCTGGCGATCGCGTCCGGGGCCGACCCCGGCATCCGCATCGTCCCGTTCCGGGGCGAGTACTCCGGCTTCTCCGACCGGGCCGCGGCGCTGGTCAGGGGCCTGATCTACCCGGTACCGGACCCGGCGTTCCCGTTCCTGGGGGTGCACGCCACGCGCGGCATCGACGGGCACGTGCACGCCGGGCCGAACGCGGTGCTTGCGCTGGCCCGCGAGGGGTACTCCTGGGGCGCGATCAGCCCCGGGGAGTTCCTCTCGACCGTCTCGTACCCGGGAACGCTGCGGATCGCGCGGCGGCACTGGCGCTACGGGTTCGGCGAGATGCGCCGTTCCCTGTCCCGGAAGGCCATGGTGAAGCAGATCCAGCGGATGCTCCCCGACGTCGCGGCGTCCGACCTCCACCCGGCCGGGGCCGGGGTGCGGGCGCAGGCGGTGAAACCCGACGGCACGCTCGTCGACGACTTCCTGTTCGTCGGTCAGGGTTCGGGCGAGGGGAGCGTCCTGCACGTCCTCAACGCACCCAGCCCCGCCGCGACCGCCGCCCTGCCGATCGGTCGGGAGATCCTCGAACGGCTCACCGGCGACCGCATCGCACCGCTGGGGGTCTCCGCATGACGTTCGCCACCGTGCCCGACGGGTTCCGGTCCGGGTTCGCCTGCTTCGTCGGCCGGCCCAACGCCGGCAAGTCGACGCTGACGAACGCGCTGATCGGTTCGAAGATCGCGATCACGTCGAGCCGCCCGCAGACCACGCGCCACGCCATCCGCGGCATCCTGCACCGCCCGGACGCGCAGCTGGTCGTCATCGACACCCCGGGCCTGCACAAGCCGCGCACGCTGCTGGGGAGCCGGCTCAACGACGTCGTCCGCGAGACCTGGTCGGAGGTCGACGTGATCGGCTTCTGCGTGCCGGCCGACGTGCCGGTGGGCCGCGGCGACGAGTTCATCGTCAACGAGCTGCGCAACGTGGCCGAGCGCACGCCGGTGATCGGCGTCGTCACCAAGACCGACCTGGCCGAGCCCGAGCAGATCGCCACCCGGCTCACCGAGCTCTCCGCGTTGATGGACTTCGCGGAGATCGTGCCGTGCTCCGCGCGCGACAGCTTCCAGACCTCGCTGGTGGCCGACCTGCTCGTCGCCCGCCTGCCCGAGGGCATGCCGATGTACCCCGACGGCGACCTCACCGACGAGCCGGAGGAGACGCTGGTCGCCGAGCTGATCCGGGAGGCCGCGCTGGAGGGCGTGCGCGACGAGCTGCCGCACTCGATCGCCGTGGTCATCGAGGAGATGGGGCCGCGCGAGGGCCGCCATCCCAAGGCCGAGCCGATGCTGAACGTGATGGCGCACATCTACGTGGAGCGCTCCAGCCAGAAGGGCATCGTGATCGGCAAGGGCGGGGAGCGGCTGCGGCAGGTCGGCACCGACTCCCGCCGCCAGATCGAGGCGTTGCTGGGCACGAAGGTGTTCCTCGACCTGCACGTGAAGATCGCCAAGGACTGGCAGCGCGATCCGCGGCAGCTGCGCAGGCTCGGCTTCTGAACGCTCAGGTGGCCCGGGCGCCGCGCACCAGGTCGACCATCGCGGCGCGCACGGCGTCGGGGGTGTCGGCGGGGGCGGGGAAGGCCAGGCGCAGGGTCTCGCCGCCGGTGCGGACGGTGAAGCCGTAGCGGTCGACGCCGGTCATCACGGCCGCGGTGGCGGCGGGCCGCTCGCCGTACACGTGGCAGAACGTGACGAGGGCGTCGGCGTGGTCGTCGTTCATGTGCTCGACGATCCGGGCCACGTGCGGGACGAGCGGGTCGGGGGCCGCGGCGGCGTACTCCTGCGCCCGCACCCAGCTCATGTGCGCGAACCCGCCCACGAACCGCACGGCGGTGACGTCCATGCGGTAGATCCGGAAGCCGTGGTCGGTGGACAGCACGGCGTTGCCGTGCACGGCCCGGTAGGCCTCCAGCCCGGCCGCGCGCTCGTCCTCCGGCGGCTGGGCCACCGGCCCGACCAGCGTGACGCGGGACAGGGCCAGCGGATCACCGGGGTCCTGCTGCGCCACCAGCAGCGAGGCGCGGGGGTCCGCGGTGAGGTTGCCGGTGTGCTCGGCCAGGTCGCTGAGCAGCAGCAGCGGCCGCCCGGTCGCGTCGACGGCATGGCTGACGACCGAGCCGAACGGGAACCCGCCCCGCCCGATCGTCGACAGCGACCCCGTGTGCACCGTCGCCGCGAGGGTTCGTCCGAGCTCGGCGTCGGTGGGCTGGGTCTGCACGGTACTAGTCTCCAACACCGTGGCCCTCTACCGCGACACCGGTGTGGTGCTGCGGGTGCACAAGCTCGGCGAGGCCGACCGGATCGCCACGATCCTCACCCGCCGGCACGGCAAGGTCCGCGCGGTCGCGAAGGGCGTGCGGCGCACGCGATCGCGATGGGGGTCGCGGCTGGAGCCGTTCAGCCACGTCGACGTGCAGTGCTACACGAGGTCCGGGGCGATCTCGGGCCGCTCCCTGGACGTCGTCACCCAGGCGCAGACCGTCGACGCGTTCGGCACCGGGATCATCGAGGACTACTCCCGGTACACGGCGGGCTGTGCGGTGCTGGAGACGGCCGACCGGCTCGTGGCCGAGGAGGGCGAGCCGGCCCTGCGGATGTACCTGCTGGTGGTGGGCGCGATCCGGGCGCTGTCGGCACGGGAGCGGGACTCCTCGCTCGTGCTCGACGCGTTCTTCCTGCGGGCGATGACCCACGCCGGCTGGGCGGTGGCGATCACCGAGTGTGCGCGGTGCGCCGAGCCCGGCCCGCACGCGGCGTTCAACATCGCCGCCGGGGGAGCGGTGTGCCCCCGCTGCCGCCCGGCCGGGTCGGTGCGGCCCTCACCGGAGACCTACCGCCTGCTCGACGCCCTGCTGCACGGCGACTGGGACACCGCCGACGCCGCGGGCCCGGCCACCCGCCGCGACACCAGCGGGCTCGTCGCCGCGCACCTGCAGTGGCACCTGGAGCGCCAGCTGCGGTCGCTGCCGCTGGTGGAGCGCACCCGCGCCGTCTACTCCTCCGACGGATCGCCCCCCGGGGACCGCGCCCACTCCTGACGCCGCACCTCGTAGGCCGCGATGGTGACCGCCGAGGCCACGTTGAACGATCCGACCTTGCCCAGCTGCGGGATGTAGCCCAGCGCGTCGCAGGCGGCGATCATCTCCGACGACATGCCCCGCGCCTCGTTGCCGACGGCCACGCACACGTCGCGGTGCAGGTCCAGCTCGTGCAGCGGGGCGGAGGTGTCGGTCAGCTCGAGGCCCACCACGAAGTAGCCGTCGGCATGGGCCGCGTCGACGGCCTCGCGGATCGTGGCGCAGCCGCGCACCTGCAGGTAGCGGTCGGTGCCCATGGCGAGTTTCTGCGCCTTGGGCGTGGTCGGGTCCGCGGACCGGCCGATCAGGTAGAGGTGGTCGACGCCCAGCACCGCGGCCGAGCGCACGATCGCGCCCACGTTGAACGGGCTCTCCACGTCCTGCAGCATCAGCGCCACCTGCATGGTCGCGCGGCGCCGCCACGTGCGGTTCAGCCGCTTGAGGGCGGTACCTCCGAGCTGCACGACACCTCCAGCACCCGGTATCCCTGCACCGACACCAACCTCGTCGTGGGCCAGCCCGACGCGCTGAGCCAGTCGGCGAACGAGTCCGATCCCAGGTGCTTGTGCACCACCAGGTACGCCCGTCCCTCCGGCGCGAGCCGCGGAAGCCACCGCTGCATCAGCGCGTGCAGCGCCGCCTTGCCCGAGCGGATCGGCGGGTTGGAGTAGATGCCGGCGAACTCCAGGTCGTCGGGCACCTCCTCGGGGCGGGCGACGGTGACGTTGCCCAGGTCCGCCGCGTTCTCGCGGGTCAGGGCGAGCGCCCGGTCGTTGACGTCGACCGCCCACACCGGCAGCCGCCTGCGGCGCGTGGCCAGTGCCAGCGCGATCGGGCCGTAGCCGCAGCCCAGGTCCAGCAGCGGGCCCCGGCGCGGCGGCATCGGGGCGTGCTCCAGCAGGATCCGGGTGCCACGGTCGACGCGGCCCCCGGAGAACACGCCCGCGTCGGTGGCCAGCGTGAGGTCGAGATCGGGCAGGTGCAGCCGCACCGAGTCCGGGCGGCTCGGCGTCGACGGGGCGGGCGAGAAGTAGTGCTCCTGCACGCCGGTCAGTATCCCCTCGTAGGGTTCCGGGCGTGGTCTCCCCCCCGCCCCCCCACCCGTCGGGCGCCCGCCCCCCGGCGATCCCGCGCGAGCTCGTGCCGCACCATGTCGCGCTCGTGATGGACGGCAACGGTCGCTGGGCCAACGCGCGCGGCCTGCCGCGGATCGAGGGGCACCGCCGCGGCGAGGCGTCGCTGATGGACGTCGCGCGCGGCTGCATCGACATCGGCGTCCGCTGGCTCTCGGCGTATGCGTTCTCCACGGAGAACTGGAAGCGCAGCCCCGACGAGGTGCGCTTCCTGATGGGCTTCAACCGCGACGTCATCCGCCGCCGGGTCGACGAGATGCACGAGATGGGCGTGCGCGTGCGCTGGGCGGGGCGCCGGCCGCGGCTGTGGCGCAGCGTCATCAGGGAGCTGGAGGTCGCGGAGGAGAAGACCCGCGACAACGACGTGCTCAACCTGACGATGTGCGTCAACTACGGCGGCCGCGCCGAGATCACCGACTCGGTCCGCCAGATCGCCCAGCTCGTCGCCGACGGTCGCCTCAAGCCGGGGAAGATCGACGAGCGCACCATCGCCCGCCACCTCGACGAGCCGGACATGCCCGACGTCGACCTGTTCGTGCGGAGCTCGGGGGAGCAGCGCACGTCGAACTTCCTGCTGTGGCAGTCGGCGTACGCGGAGATGGTCTTCCTCGACACCCTGTTCCCCGACTTCGACCGCCGCCACCTGTGGCAGGCCGTGGAGATCTACGCCCGGCGCGACCGCCGCTTCGGCGGCGCGCTCGACACCCCGGAGTCCGCCTCATGAGCCTCGCCGTCGCGCAGCGGGCGCTGGAGAACTACCACGACGTCACCGTCGACGACGACGGCTCGCTCACCTTCGCCCACGGCGGCGTGCTGTGCGTCGTGCAGGGCATGGACCTGGAGGAGGGCCTGCCGGTGCTGAACCTGATGTGCGTGGTGGCCTGGGACCTGCCGCTGGAGCAGGACGTCCCCACGCGCATCGCGCTCGGCGCGGGCGAGGGCCTGTTCGGCACACCGAAGGTGATCCGCGGCGAGGTCGGGTGGGACGTCACCCTGCGCTACGCGTTCCCGGCCTCCGGGCTCGACGAGAAGGCGATGGGCACGCTGCTCATGCTCGTCGTGAGCAGCGCGTCCAGCCTGCGGGCGGAGCTGACCGGCTAGTTCCTCGACACGGCGCTGGCTACACCTCGGCGAGGTGCACCAGCGGCAGGGAGTTGAGCTGTAGCTTGCTCATCTCCCGGGCCACCCCGAGCACCTTGTTCTGGGCCTCCTGCATGCGGCCGTCGATCAGGCCGGACAGCGAGTAGGCGACGCGGCCCAGCAGCCGCACCGTGGTGTCGTCGACGATCGGGCGCGGCGAGGAGACCACGGCGACGCCCATCAGGTCGCCGTCGTTGGACTGCGCCGCGCCGATCGTGAACGCCTCACGCGGGTTGACGTGGCGCGAGGCGTAGTGGTCGCGCAGCTTCTTGAGCATGGCGTGCAGATCGGCCGAGGACAGCTCGCCCGGCAGCTCGATGGCGGCGACGTCCTCGTCGGTGAGGATGCCGATCCGCCCGGAGAAGCAGCGGGTGTAGCCGATCAGGGCGCCGGTCCACAGGGCCTCGACCAGCGCGTCGTCGGTCTGGACCTGCACCGGACCGCTGTCCGGGCCGCTCAGCGCGGTGACGAGGTGTTCGCAGCAGCGCAGCACGTACTGGAGGTCCTCGAACACCGAGGCGAGCGTGGCCAGCTCGGTGGTCTCGGGGGCGTCGAGCTTGCGGACGGCGTTGGGGGCAGGTGCCGCACCGTCCGTCCCCGACTCGCCGTTGGTACCGGGCTCAGACATACGTACGTTCCCCTCGCTGCGGTGCGTCAGAAGCCGCACGTTAACGCCCGATCGCCGATCCGGATGACTCGATCTGAGACGCCGGTCTCACCCGCGGTCGCGGCGGCGTGTCAGCCGCACTCCCGGCACAGCCCGAAGATCTCCGCGGTGTGGCTCAGCTCGGAGAACCCGTGCTGCTCGGCCACCGCCTTCGCCCAGCTCTCGACGGCCGGGCCCTCGATCTCCACGGTGGCGCCGCAGCGGCGGCACACCAGGTGGTGATGGTGGTGTGCGGACTCGCAGCGGCGGTAGACGGCCTCGCCGGACGCGGTGCGCAGCACGTCGACCTCACCGCCGTCGGCGAGGGTCTGCAGCGTGCGGTAGACGGTGGTCAGGCCGATCCCGTCGCCGCTGCGGCGCAGCTCCTCGTGGATCTCCTGCGCGGAGCGGAAATCGTCGAGGCGGTCGAGCAGCGCGGAGACGGCCGCCCGCTGCCGGGTGGCCCGCACGACCCGGGTTGCCGGTCCATGATCGGTGTGCCCGTCGATCTGCTGGGCCATCAGTCCTCCTCCACGTGGGCGACCGCGTCCACGACGATGTGCGCGAGGTGGTCGTCGACGAGGGAGTAGACGACCTCGCGTCCGTGCCGGTCGCCGTGCACCACGCCCGCGGCCTTGAGTACCCGCAGGTGCTGGCTGATCAGCGGCTGCGTGACGCCGAGCGCGTCGACGAGATCGTGGACGCAGCGCGCGGACTCCAGCAGCTGCAGCACGATCGCGATCCGCACCGGGGCGGCGAGGGCCCGCAGCAGGTCGCCCGCCGCGGCGAGCGTGCGCGGCGTGCGGACCGGCCCCGGGGCCACGGCCGCCCGGCCCTCGGCGTGGTGGGTCCCGTCCGCCTGGTTCGCCCTGCTCGTGTCGCCGGTTCCGTCCGTCTCGACCGCCATCGCCTCCCCGGCGGCTCCCGCACCCGCGACGATCGACATCCGTGTCTCCGATCCCGGGGGCGTCGGCCGCCCCCGCGCCCCCATCGTAGGCGTCGGTAGATTGCGGAGCCGTGCTGCTCGTGTGCCGCTTCGCGGTCGATCCCGCCGACGCCCCGGCGTTCCTCGCCCGCGGGCGACGGGCGCTGGAGCTGCTGACCGCCTCCGAGGGGGCACTGGACGGCCGGCTCGGTCGTGCCGTCGACGACCCCCGTACCGGTGGTTCGGCACAGCGCTGGGTGCTGGTCGTCCGCTTCACCTCGGTGGACGCCTACCGGCGTGCGCTGTCGCCGTTCCCGGTGCGCGAGCACGTGGTCCCGTTGCTGTCGCAGGCACTGGCCGACGAGCCCGCGACCTACGAGACGCTGGTGGACGCGTCGGCCGGCGCGGCGACCGGGCACCCCAGCCTGCGCACCTGACCGGCCGGGCCCCGCGCGCCGAGCCGGGTTGCGCGCGCCGAGCCGGGTCTCGCGGGGCGTCGGCGGCGCGCGAGGGCCGGTCGGGCGCGCGAGCCGTGGCGTGGTGCGGCGGTTGTCCCCATGTCCGGACGCCCATCCACAGATCGGGCGGCGGGGTGTCGGCCGGCCCGGATCGGCTGCAGTCTCGACCCATGGGAAACGGATCAGGCGGGCTGATGCTCCGCTCGCACCTGCTCGCGAGCGGCTACACCGACGACGAGACGCGCCGGCTGGCCCGGCGGCTGGTCGCGGTGCGGCGCGGGGCGTACGTCGAGCCCGACGACGAGCGGTTGGGCACGCCGGAGGCCCGGCACCTGCTCGCGGTCCGGGCGGCGGTGGCGCAGCTCGGGCCCGGCACGGTGGTCAGCCACGTGTCCGCGGCCGTCGTGCACGGGCTCGCGGTGTGGGACGTGCCGCTCGACCGGGTGCACGTGACGCGCCGAGGGCGATCGGGTGGGCGGCGCAGCCGGCATCTCCACCTGCACGTCCTGCCGCTCGAGCCCGACGACATCGTCCTGGTCGGCGGGATCGCCGTCACCTCGGTCGCTCGCACCGTCGCCGACCTGGCCAGGGTGCTCCCGTTCGAGCAGGCGGTCGTGGTGACCGACAGCGCGCTCCACCTGGCCCGCAGGTCGGGCCAGGGCGGGCGGCACGGGGATCTGGCGGCCGCGCTCGCCCGGTATCCGCGCCGCCACGGTGGCGCGGCGGCCGGCCGGGTGCTCGGCTTCGCCACCGATCTGGCGGAGAGCGTGGGGGAGTCGCGCAGCCGGGTGGCGATGGCGGCGGCCGG
The DNA here is from genome assembly GCF_029263155.1 of Pseudonocardia sp. GTDB lineage: Bacteria > Actinomycetota > Actinomycetes > Mycobacteriales > Pseudonocardiaceae > Pseudonocardia. The sequence continues at coordinate 54,756 of NZ_JAJCYB010000044.1, read as the reverse complement.
GCTCCCGGCGCCCGCGCTGCAGGTGGTGCTGCACTCCACCGAGGGCCGGTCGTTGGGTCGGGTCGACTTCTGGTGGGAGGAGCACCAGGTCGTCGGCGAGTTCGACGGTCGCGTGAAGTACGGGGGGCTGTTGCGGCCCGGGCAGAGCGCGGGTGACGCGGTGTTTGCGGAGAAGGTCCGCGAGGACGCGATCCGGCAGCCCGGCCGCCGCGTGGTGCGGTGGACGTGGGCGGAGCTCGCTCCGTTCGACGGCGTCGCGCGCGGGTTGCGGCGGGCGCTCGGTCCGGGCTGAGCGCCTGCATCCCGGGTTTCGCGCGCCGAACCGGGTTCCGCGCGCGGCCGGCGCTCCGCGAAACCCCGGTGGGCGCGCGAACGCCCGCTCGGTGCGCGAGACCCCGGTGGGCGCCTTGTCGGAAGCCGGTTCCGGGTGGTCGCTACCCTGAGCCCTTCCGTTCTACCTTCGGAGTTCCAGGAGTACCCGTGGCCAGCACGCCGTCATCCGCCAAGATCGAGACAATCGTCGCGCTCGCCAAGCGCCGCGGGTTCGTCTTCGCCTCCGGCGAGATCTACGGCGGCACCCGGTCGGCGTGGGACTACGGGCCGCTGGGCGTGGAGCTCAAGGAGAACGTGAAGCGGCAGTGGTGGCGCAACATGGTCACCGGCCGTGAGGACGTCGTGGGCATCGACAGTTCGGTGATCCTGCCGCGCCAGGTGTGGGTGGCGTCCGGGCACGTGGGCGTGTTCACCGACCCGCTGGTGGAGTGCCGCAGCTGCCACAAGCGCTTCCGCGCCGACCAGCTCGCCGAGGAGTACACCGAGCGCACCGGCAAGCCGGCCGGGGAGGACGACCTGTCCGACGTGCCGTGCCCGCACTGCGGCACCCGCGGCCAGTACACCGAGCCGCGCGACTTCAACATGATGCTCAAGACCTACCTCGGCCCGGTGGAGTCCGAGGAGGGGCTGCACTACCTGCGCCCGGAGACCGCGCAGGGCATCTTCGTCAACTTCCTCAACGTGCAGACCACGTCGCGCAAGAAGCCGCCCTTCGGCATCGGTCAGATGGGCAAGAGCTTCCGCAACGAGATCACGCCGGGCAACTTCATCTTCCGCACCCGCGAGTTCGAGCAGATGGAGATGGAGTACTTCGTCGAGCCCGGCACCGACGAGGAGCTGCACCAGTACTGGATCGACCAGCGCACCGACTGGTACGTCGACCTGGGCATCGCGCGCGACAACCTGCGGCACTACGAGCACCCGAAGGAGAAGCTCTCCCACTACTCCAAGCGCACCGTGGACGTCGAGTACCGCTTCGGGTTCCAGGGCCAGGAGTGGGGCGAGCTGGAGGGCATCGCCAACCGCACCGACTTCGACCTGACCACGCACTCGAACCACTCGGGCGCGGACCTGTCGTTCTACGACCAGGCCACCGGGCAGCGGTACCGGCCGTACGTGATCGAGCCCGCGGCCGGGGTCGGCCGGTCGATGATGGCGTTCCTCGTCGAGGCCTACACCGAGGACGAGGCACCCAACGCCAAGGGCGGCGTCGACAAGCGCGTCGTGCTGCGCCTGGACCGCCGCCTCGCGCCGGTGAAGGCCGCGGTGCTGCCGCTGAGCCGCAACGCCGACCTCTCGCCCAAGGCTCGCGACCTCGCCGCGCAGCTGCGCCGGAACTGGAACATCGAGTTCGACGACGCGGGCGCCATCGGGCGCCGCTACCGCCGCCAGGACGAGATCGGCACCCCGTTCTGCATCACCGTCGACTTCGACACGCTGAGCGACCAGGCCGTGACGATCCGCGAGCGCGACTCCATGGCGCAGGAGCGGGTGGCGCTGGACCAGGTCGAGGGCTACATCGCGAGCCGGCTGATCGGCTGCTGAGCCACCCCGACGGCGAACGAACGGCACTCCCGTCCACCAGGAGCGGACGGGAGTGCCGTTCGTCGCTCACGCCGGTGCGGGCAGCAGCCGGTCCAGCAGGTCCTGCAGGGTGACCAGGCCGAGCAGCTCGCCGCCGGAGTCCACCAGCGCCAGGTGGTTGCGCCGCTCGCGCATGGCGCGCAGCGCGTCGTGGATGGGCGTCTCGGCCTGCAGCGTCGGCACCGGGCGCATGAGGTCGGCCGCGGTGGTGCCGGCGGGAGCGGCGAGTGCGTCGCGGACGTGCACGACTCCCACCGGCCGCTCCCCGTCGGTGACGACGAGCCGCAGGTGCCCGCTGGCGCGCGAGACCGCCCGGATCTCCTCGACGTCCGCCGTGCGCGGCACGCCGACCAGCTCGTCACGGGGGCGCACGATCTCGCGCAGCGGTGCGCGGTCCAGGTCGAGCGCGCTGAGGATCTGGTCGCGCTGCTCGACGTCCAGCGTTCCGGTGTTGGCCGAGTGGTCCACCAGCTCGCGCAGGTCCTCGGAGGTGCGCCCCTCGCCGAGCTCGTCCACCGGCTCGACACCCACCCGGCGCAGGCACCAGTTGGCCATGCCGTTGAGCGCCACCAGCAGTGGCCGGGTGAGCACCATGAACCCGCGCATGGGGAGCGCCAGCATCGTGGCCGAGCGCTCGGGGTGCGCGATGGCCCAGGACTTCGGGGCCATCTCGCCCACCACCAGGTGCAGGAACGTGACGACGACGAGGGACAGCACGAAGGCGAGCACGCTCGCCACGCCCTCGTTCAGCCCGCCGAACAGCGGCGCGAGGATCTCCTCCACGGCGGGCTTGCTCACGGCACCGAGGCCGAGCACGCACAGCGTGATGCCCAGCTGGGAACCCGCGAGCAGCAGCGAGAGGTCCTTCGCGCTCCTCAGCGCGGCCCGGGCCGCGGCGCTGGTCTCCGCGGCCTCCTCCAGCCGGTAGCGCCGCGCCGCGACGAGCGCGAACTCGATGGCGACGAAGAACGCGCTCAGGGCGACCAGCGCGACGGTGACCCACAGCGAGACGGCGACGCTCACGCCGACACCTCCGAGCCGGCCGGGTCGTCGGCCCAGGCGAGCCGGACGGTGGCCGGCACGCGCCGCTCCACCGTGCAGACGGTGACCGACAGGCGCCGGTCACTGGCCCGCAGGTCGACGGTGTCGCCGACCTCGGGCAGCTTCTGCAGCCGGTCGATGACCAGACCGCCGATGGTGTGGAACTCGCCGTCGGGCAGGTCGGTGTCGATGAGCCGCTCCACCTCGTCGATGTTGTAGGTGCCGGGCACGGTCCACTCGCCGTCGCCGACGCGGATGGCGTCGCGGCCCGCGGGGTCGTGCTCGTCGGTGATCTCGCCGATCAGCTCCTCGGCGATGTCCTCCATGGTGACGACGCCGGCGAGGCCGCCGTACTCGTCGACGACGCAGGCGAACTCGTCGCCTGCCTCGCGCAGCGCCGCCAGCACGGCCGGCAGCGGCAGCGACGCGGGGACCATGACGGCCGGCCGGGCGGCGTCGGCCACGCGGACCCCGCTGAGGTCGCGCCCCTCCAGCTCCAGCACGTCGCGCAGGCAGATCACGCCGACGACATCGTCGGCGCCGTCGCCGAGCACCGGCAGCCGGGAGTGCCCCGACGCCATGATCGCGACGAGGTCGGCCACGGTCTCGTCGGCCTGCACCGAGGCCACGCGCGGGCGGGGGATCATCGCCGCGCGGGCGGTGCGGTCGGTGAAGTCGAGCACGCGGTCGAGCAGGACCGACAGCTCCTCGTCGATGTCGCCGCTGTCGCGGGACTCGTCGACGATGGCCTCCAGGTCGCGCGGGGTGGCCGAGTGCTCCACGTCGTGCACCGGCTCGATCCGCAGCGCCCGCAGCAGCAGGTTCGACGCGGCGTCGAAGATCCGGATGAGCCAGCCGAACAGGCGCAGGTAGATGCCGGTGGACAGCGCCAGCGCGCGGGCCACCGGCTCGGGCCGGGCGATGGCGAGGTTCTTCGGGAACAGCTCGCCGAACACCATCTGCACGACGGTGGCGAACAGCAGCGCGAGCACGGTGCCGATCGCGATGCCGACACCGGTCGGGATCCCGACGCCGCCGAGCAGGGCGCCGACGCTCTCGCCGATCAGCGGCTCGGCCACGTACCCGACCAGCAGGCCGGTGACGGTGATGCCCAGCTGCGCGCCGGAGAGCATGAACGAGGTGCGGTCGGTGATGGTCAGCGCCCGCTTCGCGCCGGCGTCACCCGCACTTGCGCGGGCCTTGAGCCGGGAGCGGTCGACGGCCATGTAGCCGAACTCCTGGGCGACGAAGTAGCCGGTCAGCGCGGTGATCGCGACCACGACGAGTACGCCGAGCAGGAGGGAGAGGACGGTAGAGACGATCATGTGCACCGCCCTGCGAGGGCGGTGCACGTACTATCGGACGGGTCCATGGTTCCTTATCCGTGAGGGGCCCGAGCCGGGCTCGTGTCGCCCGGTTCAACGACGCGGCTGCGGCGGGGGTTCCCGGATCCGCGCGCGATCACCCGCCACGATACGGCCCCGGCGTTCCGTCGCTACCCTGGACACGTGACCGCTCCCGACGCCACCTCACGCCTCCGCGACCTCGGCGGTGCCCTGCGCCGCTTCGCCGACGAGGGCGACGTCGGCGTGGTGCGGGTACTGGAGCGCCACGGATTCGGCACCGTCGAGAGCGGGCAGCTCGTCGTCGGGTCCACCGGCGGGGCGCTCGCCGGGATCCTCTACCGCGGCGCGCTGGACGACTCGGTGCGCCCGCTGGCCGCCGCGTCGCTGGCGGCGCCGCAGTCGCGCGACGCGCACGTCACCGAGCCTGCCGCGCTCGAGGCCGGCCTGGCCTGCGCCGGCGGGGCCACCCTGCTCGGGCACCCGCTCCCGGCCGGGCACGCCCGGGCGCTCGGCGCGGCGCTGGAGTCCGGGCTCCCCGCGGCGCTGGTGTCCACCGCGGACGGCTCCGCCGCGGTCGTGCTCGCCGGGCCCGAGCTGGTCACGGTCACCGGCTCGCTGGGGTCCCCCGAGCTGGACGAGGCCGCGGCGACGGCGGCCCGCACCCTGCTGCGCCGCGGGGCCACCGTCACCGAGCAGGTGCCCACCGAGCGCGGCGACCTGCTGCTGGACCTGTGGGTACCCGTGCCCTCGGTGCTGGTCGTGGGTGCGGGGGCGATCGGCGACGCCGTGCTCGCGCAGGCCGCGCTGCTGGGCTGGGGCGGTCGCACCGAGCGCGACCTCGACGCCACCGTCGCCGCCGTGGAGGCCTTCTCCGACGCCGACGTGCTGGTGCTGCTCGACCACGACCCCGCCTTCGACGCCGCGCTGCTCGCCGGGATCCGGCACGGCCGCGGCTTCCTCGGTGCGCTCGGTTCGCGCCGCACCCAGTCGGCGCGCCGCGAGCGGCTGCTGGCCGCGGGCCTCACCGAGGACGAACTGGCCCGGGTGCGCGGCCCGGTGGGCCTCGACATCGGCGCCCGCACCCCGGCCGAGACGGCCGTGTCGATCGTGGCGCAGGTGGTGGCCGCCCGGTCCGGTCGGGCCGGCAGCGCGCTGGCCGCGGCGGAAGGCCGGATCGGCGGATGACGAACGCCGACCGGCCGACGCGGCGGCTGCGCGGGCCGCTGGGTGTGGCCGAGGCGCCGACCGTCCCGGCCCGGCGGTCCCCGGGTTCGGCAGGTGAGCGCCGCCCGCCCCGCTCCGCCGGTCCGGCCCGCTCCGCCCGTCCGGTCCGGACCGCGCGCACCGGGCACGGCTGGGTGTTCCGGCTCGTCGCCGGGGCCCTGCTGGTGGCGGCGCTGATCGCGGGCGGCACCGCGTTCCGGGTGTGGCAGGTGGCTCGGGTGGACGATCGCCGGCCCGTCGACGCGGTGGTGGTGCTCGGCGCCGCGCAGTACGACGGCGAGCCGAGCTCGATCTTCTCGTGGCGGCTGCGGCACGCCCAGGTGCTCTACGAGGAGGGCCTCGCGCCGCTGATCGTCACCACCGGCGGGGGGCGGGCCGGGGACGCCACCACCGAGGCCGACGCCGGGCGCGCGTACCTGATCGACCGCGGCGTGCCGGCCGACGCCGTCGTGGCCGTCGGGGAGGGCTCGGACACCCTCGGCAGCGTGGCGGCCGTGGCCGACGTCGCCGAGGACGGCGGCTGGAACAGCGTCCTGCTGGTCAGCGACCCGTGGCACTCGCTGCGTGCCCGCACGATGGCCCGTGACGCCGGGCTCGACGCGTGGACCTCGCCGACCCGCAGCGGCCCCGTCGTCCAGACGCGGGAGACCCAGTTCCGCTACATCCTGCGCGAGACCGCGGCGCTGCTGTTCTACCGCCTCACCCACGCCTCCGTCGACACGGACACCTCCGGGCTCGGCTGAGCATGTACAGCGCGCACGACCGGGAACGGGTCGCCCCCGAGCCGTTCAAGCGGGGCTCCGAGCGGCGCAGCCCGTTCTCGCGGGACCGCGCTCGCGTGCTGCACTCGGCGGCTCTGCGCCGGCTGGCCGGCAAGACCCAGGTCGTCGGGCCGGGGGAGGGCGCGGAGATCAGCGGCATCCCGCGCACCCGGCTCACCCACTCGTTGGAGGTGGCGCAGATCGGGCGGGGGATCGCCGAGGAGCTGGGCTGCGACCCCGACGTCGTCGACACCGCCGGGCTCGCGCACGACATCGGGCATCCGCCCTTCGGGCACAACGGCGAGGTGGCCCTCGACGGGTTCGGCGCGGCGTGCGGCGGCTTCGAGGGCAACGCGCAGACGCTGCGGATCCTCACCCGGCTCGAGCCCAAGATCGGCGACGAGGTCGGCTCCAGCGGGCTCAACCTCACCCGCGCCACCCTCGACGCGTCGAGCAAGTACCCCTGGACCCGCCGCCCCGGGATGGTCAAGTACGGCGCCTACGCCGACGACGCCGCCGTGTTCGCCTGGATCCGGGAGGGCGCGCCCGAGCACCGGTGCTGCCTGGAGGCACAGGTGATGGACTGGTCCGACGACGTCGCCTACTCGGTACACGACGTGGAGGACGGGATCCTGTCCGGGCGCATCGACCTCGCCGTGCTCGGGTCCCCCTCGGAGCGGGCGGCGCTGGCGGCCACGGCCGCGCGGGCGTTCGGCGCCGATCCGGCGGCCCTGCTGGAGGCCGGTCAGGCGCTGGTCGCACTGCCCGTCGTCGACGCGGTGCGCGGCTTCCGGTCGGTGTCCGCGGCGACCTCGGCCCACGTCGCGCTCAAGCGCCTGACCAGCGATCTCGTCGGGCGGTTCGTGCTGGCCGCGGTGGAGGCCACCCGTGCCGTGCACGGTGAGGGGACGCTCACGCGCTACGGCGCGGATCTCGTCGTGCCCCCCCTGGCCGCCGCCGAGGTGGCGCTGCTCAAGGCCGTGGCGCTGCACTACGTGATGAGCGACCCCGCGCGGCTGGCGATGCAGGCCCGGCAGCGGGAGCTGATGGCCGAGCTGGGTGCCGCGCTGCTCGCCGGTGCGCCCGGCACGCTCGACCCCGTGCTCGCCGAGGACTGGCTCGCCGCCCACGACGACGCGGCGCGGCTGCGGGTCGTCGTCGACCAGGTGGCGGTGTTCACCGACCAGCAGGCCGTCTCCCGGCACGCGGCGCTGTGCCGGACGCCCGCCGCCCGCTGATCGCCGCGGAGCCGGGCATAGTGGGTACATGCGCACCGTCGGCAACGTCCTGTGGTTCCTGCTGGCCGGGTGGTGGCTGGCGATCCTCTACGCGGTGGCGGGGGTCATCGCCTGCGTGCTGATCATCACCATCCCGTTCGGCATCGCGTCGTTCCGGCTCGCCGGGTACGCGCTGTGGCCGTTCGGGCGGCGCGTCGTGGTGCACCGCGGCGCCGGGGTCGCCTCCCTGCTGGGCAACGTCATCTGGATCGTGCTGTTCGGGTGGGAGCTGTTCCTCGCGCACGTGCTGGCCGGGCTGCTGCTGTGCGTCACGATCATCGGCATCCCGTTCGGGGTGGCGTCGTTCAAGATGGCCGGGCTGGCGCTGATCCCGCTGGGCACCCGCGTGGTCGACGTGGACGCGCCGGTCGAGCCGGGCGGGCGCACCGTCGCCGTCTAGTGTCACCCGGTGAGGCCGGACGGCACGGTCGAGGCGGGCAGCGGCTCACCCGGGCAGGCGCGCAGCACCCGCGCGATCGCCTCGGACTCCGCCGCGGTGACCCACAGGCCGTACTTCGCCTTCACCGCGACCTGCCGGGCCACGTAGGCGCAGCGGTAGCCGCGTGCGGGCGGGAGCCAGGTGGCGGCGTCGCCGTCGCCCTTGGAACCGTTGGTGGGCCCGTCGACGGCGAGCAGGTTCAGCACGTCGTTGGCGAGCAGTTCGCGGACGTCGGCGTCGAGCTGCTGCGCGCCGGTCTGCCAGGCGTTGGACAGCGCGACGACGTGGTCGATCTGGACGTCGGCGCTGGTGTCCTGGCCGCGCAGGAACGGCACGCCCTCTCCGGTGTAGGGGTCGAGCAGCGCTCCGGACAGCACCACGCAGTCCCGGGTGCCCGGCCGGAACTCCACGGCGGTGAGGTCGCGGGCGAGCACCTGGTTGCGCTGGTCGCAGCCGTCGCGGTCGACATCGGCCCAGCGCTGGCCGAACCGGTCGCGCTCGTAGCCGGTCTTCGGCGCGCGGCCCTTCACCGGCAGCGTGGCGAGCGCGGCTGCGGCGTCGCCGGTGGGGGTGGGGACCGGACCGACGGTGATCTCGCCGAGATCGGGGAGGTCGAGGGCGGGGACGTCGATCGCGGTGCAGCCGCACAGGAGCAGCACCGCCGCGAGGATCGTCACGAGCAGGGGTCGGCGCACCCCCACAGGATGCCGGGTGCCCGCGCGTCGGGGCCGGGGGGCACGCCGTCGCGCCTCCGGCACGCGACTCCGCCGTCCCGACCCGGCGAGTCCGGCGTCGGGAACGCAGGGTCGGCGTTCGCCCCGCGACGACGACGGCGCAGCACCCCGGTGTCGGGGTGCCGCGCCTGCGCTGTCGTGCGGTCGGTCAGGCCGCGCTGCGTCGCCCGCCGGAGCGGGGACGCCCGCCCCCCTGGCCGCCACGTCCGCCCTGTCCGCCACGCCCGCCCCGGATGCCGCCGCCGGCCCCGGGTGCGCCGCGCCGACGGCCGCCACCGCTGCCTCGCGGCTGCTGGGCGGGCTTGGGGGGATCGATGATCGGCACGCCGGACGGGGTGCGCGCGCCGGTGACCCGGGTCAGCGCTGCGTCGCCGGGCGCGACGTCGGTGTGGGTGGCCCGCACGCCCGCCAGCCGGGTGAGCCGTTCGACGTCGCGCCGCTCCGGCGGGGTGACCATCGTGACCACGGTGCCCGCGTCGCCGGCGCGGGCGGTGCGGCCCGCGCGGTGCAGGTAGTCCTTCGGGTCGGCGGGCGGGTCGACGTGCACCACGAGGCTCACGTCGTCGACGTGGATGCCGCGGGCGGCCACGTCCGTGGCGACCAGCACGGGCGTCTGCCCGTCCTTGAACTCCGCGATCGCCCGGTTGCGGGCGTTCTGCGCCTTTCCGCCGTGCAGGGCACCGGCGTTGACGCCGTCGCGGCGCAGGCCCTTCACCAACCGGTCCACGCCGTGCTTGGTGCGCACGAACAGGATGGTGCGCCCGTCGCGGGCGGCGATCTCGGTGATCACGCGGGGTTTGGACGCCAGGTCGACGTGCAGCACGTGGTGGTCCATCGTCTCCACCTGCGCGGTGGAGGAGGCGATCGAGCGCGTGACCGGGTCGGTGAGGTACTGGCGCACCAGGGTGCCCACGTCGCCGTCGAGGGTGGCGGAGAACAGCAGCCGCTGGCCCTGCGGGGTGAGGTCGAGGATCTTGCGGACCTGGGGCAGGAAGCCCATGTCGGCCATCCGGTCGGCCTCGTCGATCGCGGTGATCTCGATGCCGGACAGGTCGCAGGTGCGCTGCGTGGTGTGGTCGGTGAGTCGGCCGGGGGTGGCGACCAGCAGGTCGATCCCGCGGCCCAGCTCGGCGGCCTGCCGGTTGAACGACATGCCCCCGACGACCGAGGTGGTGGTCAGCCCGAGCACCCTGGCGAACGGCGTGAGCGCGTCCACGACCTGCGTGGCCAGCTCCCGGGTGGGGACCAGCACGAGGCCGCGGGGACGGCGGGGCTGCGCGCGGCCGCCGGCGAGCCGCGAGAGCAGCGCCAGGCCGAAGGCGAGCGTCTTGCCCGAGCCGGTCTGGCCGCGACCGAGCAGGTCACGCCCGGCGACGGTGTCGGGCAGCGTGGCGGCCTGGATCGGGAACGGCTCGGTGAAGCCCTCGGCGTCCAGGGCGCGCACGATCGCCTCGGGGAGACCGAGCTCGGCGAAGGTGGGCATGCCGCTCTCCGGCACGGTCCACAGGACCTCGGGCACCGACGGTGCCGAGGGGCGCTGCGTGTGGGCGGCCGGGCCGCGCCCGCGGCCCGAGGTGGGACGGCCGCCGCCGCCGGAGCGGCGGGGGCGGGGGTTCGCCGAGAAGTTCGCACGGCGAGCAGAGCTGGGGGATGACAAGTAGACCTCCGGGACGTGGCACGTCGCGCGGAGAAGCAGCGCCGAGATGACGGGCTGAGACTCGACAGACGAGCCGGAGCGCAGACGTTGCGCCCGAGTAGGTACTGCAGGTGCGCTCGGCGATGGACCGTGTGTCGGGCCGGGCGCTCGAGATCCACCCTAGCGCGCCGGCCCGACACCCATCGACGCCTACCGCTGTGACGTTCCCGTCGCACCCGGCATCCCGACGGCGACGAGCAGCTCGTCGAGCAGGATGTCGGGCTGCCCGACCTGCGGCGGCAGGCCTCGTGCGGCGAACCAGTCCCCGATCCGCCGCACGTCGCGGGCCAGGAACTCGGGCCCCTGCGGGTTGCCGACCACGTCCACGACCTGCGGGAGGTCGATCAGGACCAGCCTGCGCGGGTCGGACGGCGTGGAGTGCACCAGCAGGTTGTAGGCCGACAGGTCTCCGTGGGTCAGCCCGTGGCGGGCCAGCCCGAGCAGCGCGTCGACGAGCTGGTGCCAGAGGTCACACAGGGTCTCGGTGTCGGGGCGCAGCTCCGCGAGCCGGGGTGCCGCGGTGCCGTCGTCGGTGCCGAGGAACTCCAGCAACAGCTCGGTTCCGTGGACCTGCACGGGGTAGGGGACCGCCACGCCGCTGCTCCACAGCCGTGCCAGCGCCGCGAACTCCGCTCCCGCCCACTGGCCGGCCAGCAGGTCGCGGCCGAACCCGGTGCGGTTGGCCATGGCGCGGGTCTCCCGGGAGCGGCGTACGCGCCGGCCCTCCAGGTAGCCGGCGTCGCGGTGGAACATGCGGTGCTCGGCGCAGCGGTAGCGCTTGGCGGCCATGAGCACGCCGCGCCCGGTGCCGGGCACGGCGCGCTCGACGAGGTGGACGTCGGCCTCCTTGCCGGTCTTGACCACGCCGAGCTCGGTGTCCACCGCGGCGTGCTCGGTGATCACCCAGTGCGGCAACGGGTCGGGGCCGTGCTCGGCCCCGTCCCATGTGGACCATCGGTCGCCCTCGGGCGGGCCGTCGGGATCGGAGCCCGCGCGCTCGTCCAGCTCGGTGAGCGGGACGCGGCGGCGGGGGGTGCGGGGTTCGTCGTCGAAGCGGCGCCGACGGGAACGCATGGGTTCGAACCGGGACAACGGGGGCTCCTGTGGAGTGGCGCCCCGCGCCTGTGTCAGCGAGGGGCGGAGGGGATCGGACGAGGGCGTGCGTCGACCCGGGCGGCGATGGACACGGACACCTCCTCGCGATCGGCTCCGGCGGACCCTCCGGCCGGTCGGGCACACCCTGGCGGGTCCCGCGACGGCCCGCAACCCGTTTACGGGCGGGTCAGGCCGGGATGACGACGTGCAGGCCCGTCGGGGTCGGGCGCTCGACCCGCAGGCCGGCCCGGCGCAGCAGCACCGCCACCGCGGCGGCGTCGGTCGGTTCGGCGCGCGTGCCGGCCAGTAACCGGGCGATGCGGCCCTTGTGGGCCTTGTTGAAGTGGCTGACGACGCTGCGGCGACCGTCCGCGCGCTCGGCCAGCACGTCGACGCCCACCGCCCCGGGGACGCGCCCCAGCGCCGCGTAGGACCCGGAGCGCAGGTCGACGACCAGCCCGTCGTCGGCGACGCCGCGCAGCAGCGGTTCGAGCAGCGGCTTCCACGCCGCCGCCAGCGTGCCGCGGCCGGGCAGCGCCGAGCCCGCCGAGAGCCGGTAGGCCGGCACCGGGTCCTCGGCGCGCAGCAGGCCGAACAGCGCCGAGGAGACGGCCAGGCGCTCGCGGGCCCGCCCGGCGGCGGCGCCGCGCAGCGACCGCACGTCGAGGGCGTCGTAGAGGACACCGGTGTAGCGGTGCAGGGCGGGCATCGTGGGCGAGGTGCGCAGCGCGGCGTTGCGGGCGATCTCGCCGTCCTGCGCCGGCGAGAGGCCCAGCGCCGCACGGGCGGCGGGCACGTCGGCCGCGAGCTCGACCAGCGCGTCGACGAGGTCCGTGCGCAGGGGGTCGAGCCCCGGGTGGCTCAGCGCCTCCAGCGCCAGGGGTGGCCCGTCGCCGCCGTCGATCTTCGTCTCCGACGGGGGGAGCAGCACGAGCACACCCGAACGGTAGCGGGGCGGGCCGTTGTGCCGAGGTGGCGACCCCTTTAGGGTCGGGTCCGTGATCCGCCTCGTGACCCGCCGGCATGTGGACTACATGCGCGTCACGAGCACGGCCTGTCGACCCGGCCGCTGACCGCTCCTGCACGCCCCTTTCTCTCTGGAGACACGTATGTCCGAATCCTGGTCCTTCGAGACCAAGCAGGTCCACGCCGGTGCCGCGCCCGACCCCACCACCGGAGCCCGGGCCACCCCGATCTACCAGACCACGGCCTACGCCTTCCGCGACACCGACCACGCCGCCGCCCTGTTCGGCCTGGCCGAGTTCGGCAACATCTACACGCGGATCATGAACCCGACGCAGGACGTCGTGGAGCAGCGCGTCGCCGCGCTCGAGGGCGGCGTCGCCGCCGTCGCGCTGGCGTCCGGGCAGTCGGCCACCACGCTCGCGATCCTCAACATCGCCGAGTCCGGCGACCACATCATCTCGGGCGCCTCGCTCTACGGCGGCACCTACAACCTGTTCCACTACACGCTGCCCAAGCTGGGCATCGAGGTCACGTTCGTCGACGACGACGACCTGGACGGGTGGCGGGCCGCGGTGCGGCCGAACACGAAGCTGTTCTACGCCGAGACCGTGGGCAACCCGCGCAACAACGTGCTCGACATCCGCGCGGTGGCCGACGTCGCCCACGAGGTCGGGGTACCGCTGGTGGTGGACAACACCGTCCCCACACCGTTCCTGCTGCGTCCGATCGAGCACGGCGCCGACATCGTCGTGCACTCGGCCACGAAGTTCCTCGGCGGGCACGGAACCGCGATCGGCGGCGTCGTCGTCGACTCCGGCGCCTTCCCCTGGGCCGACCACGCCGAGCGCTTCCCCGGCCTCACCACCGCGGACCCGAGCTACCACGGCCTGGTCTACACCGACGCGCTCGGCCCGCTCGCCTACGCGATCAAGCTGCGGGTGCAGCTGCTGCGCGACATCGGCCCGGCCATCGCCCCGCTCAACAGCTTCCTGCTCATCCAGGGCATCGAGACGCTGTCGCTGCGGATGGAGCGCCACACCTCCAACGCGCAGGCACTGGCCGAGTGGCTGGAGGCGCGTGACGAGGTGGAGACCGTGTACTACGCGGGCCTGCCCTCGAGCCGGTTCCACGCGGCGGCGCAGAAGTACCTGCCGCGCGGCGCGGGCGCGATCGTCGCGTTCGACATCGTGGGCGGGGTCGAGGCGGGCAAGAGGTTCGTCGACGCCCTGGAGCTGCACAGCCACCTCGCCAACATCGGCGACGTGCGCAGCCTCGTGATCCACCCGGCCAGTACCACCCACAGCCAGCTCACCGCCGAGGAGCAGGCCGCCACCGGCGTGACCCCGGGCCTGGTGCGGCTCTCGGTCGGGCTGGAGGGCATCGAGGACATCAAGGCCGACCTCGAGGCGGGCTTCCGGGCGGCCAAGGGCGCCTGAGGCATGATCCAGCGGTGACCAGCACTGTCAGCTCCCCTCCCGCCACCGGTGCGTGGCGGGAGGGGAGCGACCCCGGCCGGCGCCGGTGGATCTCGCTGCCGGGCCCGTTCGCCGTGGAGTCCGGGGCCACGATCCCCGGGGTCCGGATCGCCTACGAGACGTGGGGCACGCCCAACGCCGACGCGTCCAACGCGGTGCTGGTCCTGCACGCGCTCACCGGCGACACCCACCTCACCGGCCCCGCCGGGCCCGGCCACCCCACGCCGGGATGGTGGGACACCCTGGTCGGCCCGGGGCGCCCGCTCGACCCGGCACGCTGGTTCGTGGTGGCGCCGAACGTCATCGGCGGCTGCCAGGGCAGCACCGGTCCGGCGTCGACGGCACCGGACGGGCGCCCGTGGGGGAGCCGCTTCCCGCTGGTGACGCCGCGCGACGCGGTGGCCGCCGAGGTGGTGCTGGCCGACGCGCTGGGCGTCGGACGGTGGGCGTGCGTCGTCGGCGGGTCGATGGGCGGGATGCGGGCGCTGGAATGGGCGGCGTCGCACCCGTCGCGGGTGGAGCGGCTGTGCCTGCTGGCCTGCCCGGCGGCCACCTCGGCCGACCAGATCGGCTGGGCGTCGCCGCAGATCGCGGCCATCCGCAGCGACCCCGGCTGGCGGGGCGGCGACTACCACGACGCCGCCCCCGGGGAGGGCCCGCACCGCGGCCTGGGCATCGCCCGACGGATCGCGCACCTGAGCTACCGCAGCGGGTTCGAGCTGGCCGAGCGGTTCGGCCGGGACCCGCAGGACGGCGAGGACCCCTGGCACGGCGGCCGCTACTCGGTCGAGAGCTACCTCGACCACCACGCGGCCAAGCTCGTGCGCCGCTTCGACGCCGGTTCCTACGTGCGGCTGACCGAGATGATGAACGCCCACGACGTCGGGCGCGGCCGCGGCGGCGTGGCGGCCGGGCTGGCGCTGGTCACGGCCCGCACGCTGGTGGGCGGGGTGAGCACCGACCGGCTCTACCCGCCCGAGCAGCAGCACGAGCTGGCCGCCGGCATCCCCGGCTCCGGCCCGGCGCGGATCATCGAGTCCCCGTACGGCCACGACGGCTTCCTCATCGAGGCCGAGCAGGTGGGCGCGCTGCTGACCGAGCTGCTCGCGCAGCACTAGCCGCTCCCCGACCGCACTTCGGAGCCGCAACGCACTTCCGGTGGCCCCGGAACAGCAGTACGGCTCCGAAGTGCGGGGGCGGGAACCGGGGGGACGGGGGTCGGGGTGGGTCGTTAGTCTTCTGCGGGTGCTGACCAGGATGTCGTCGCTGTTCCTCCGGACCCTGCGCGAGGACCCGGCCGACGCGGAGGTGCCGAGCCACCGGCTGCTCGTCCGCGCCGGCTACGTCCGCCGCGTCGCCCCGGGGGTGTACTCGTGGCTGCCGCTGGGGCTGAAGGTGCTGCGGGCGATCGAGCAGGTCGTGCGCGAGGAGATGGACGCCATCGGCGCCCAGGAGATCCACTTCCCCGCGCTGCTGCCGCGGGAGCCCTACGAGGCCACCGGCCGCTGGACCGAGTACGGCGACAACCTGTTCCGCCTCAAGGACCGCCGCGGCAACGACTACCTGCTCGGTCCCACGCACGAGGAGCTGTTCACCGCGGTCGTCAAGGGCGAGTACAGCTCCTACAAGGACTACCCGGTGATGCTCTACCAGATCCAGAACAAGTACCGCGACGAGGCGCGGCCCCGCGCGGGCATCCTGCGCGGTCGCGAGTTCCTCATGAAGGACTCCTACTCGTTCGACCTCACCGACGACGGCCTGGCGGAGTCCTACGCCAAGCACCGCGCCGCCTACGTGAAGATCTTCGACCGGCTGTCGATGGACTACGTGATCGTCGCGGCCACGTCGGGCGCGATGGGCGGCTCGGCGTCGGAGGAGTTCCTGGCTGTCGCCCCGACCGGCGAGGACACCTACGTCCGCAGCCCCGGCGGGTACGCCGCCAACGTCGAGGCCGTCACCACGCCCGCCCCGCCCGCCCGGGAGATCGAGGGCCTGCCCGCCGCGCAGGCCCATCACACGCCGAACACGCCGACCATCGAGACGCTGGTGACGTTCCTGAACGGGGCCGGGCTCGGCCGCACGTTCACCGCGGCGGACACCCTCAAGAACGTGCTGGTCAAGACCCGCAGGCCGGGGACGACGGAGTGGACGCTGCTCGGCGTCGGGGTCCCCGGCGACCGCGAGGTCGACATGAAGCGCCTGGAGGCCGCGCTGGAGCCGGCCGAGGTGGCGCTGCTGGAGGAGGCCGACTTCGTCCGGGCGCCGTTCCTGGTCAAGGGCTACATCGGTCCGGCGTCGCTGGCCGCCAACGGCGTGCGCTACCTCGTCGACCCGCGCATCGTCGACGGCACGGCCTGGGTGACCGGTGCGGACAAGCCCGACCACCACGTCGTCGACCTGGTGTGCGGACGCGACTTCACCCCGGACGGCACGATCGAGGCCGCCGAGGTGCGCGCGGGCGACCCCGCCCCGGACGGCTCCGGTCCGCTGGAGGCCGCGCGCGGCATCGAGATCGGGCACGTGTTCCAGCTCGGCCGCAAGTACGCCGACGCGGCGGCGCTGGACGCGCTGGGGCCCGACGGCAAGCCCGTGCGGATCACGATGGGCTCCTACGGCATCGGCGTCTCACGGCTGGTCGCGGCCATCGCCGAGCAGAACCACGACGACTCCGGGCTGGTCTGGCCGCGCAGCGTCTCCCCGTTCGACATCCACCTCGTGGTGGCCGGCAAGACCGAGGAGATCGCGACCGGGGCCGAGACGCTGGCCGGTGAGCTGGACGCCGCCGGCCTGCGGGTGCTGCTCGACGACCGCAAGGCCTCGCCCGGGGTGAAGTTCGCCGACGCCGAGCTGATCGGCGTGCCCACGATCGTCGTGGTCGGCCGGGGACTGGCGAACGGGCTGGTCGAGGTCAAGGACCGGCGCAGCGGCGAGCGCAGCGAGATCGCGCTCGAGGCGGCCGTGGCCCACCTGCGGGCCGCCGTGCACGGCGGCTGACGCCGCGGTCGGGTCAGCGCTCCGCGACGAAGTCGACCGAGGTCCACCAGTCGTAGAGCGCGGCCGCGTCGGACCCCGCGTTGCTGACGTACCCGATCGCCACGGCCGACTCGTCGGTCCAGAACAGGTAGGCGAAGCCGTCCTCGGGGTCGGTGAAGCAGGCCAGCTGCCCGCCCAGTGACCCGCTGGCCCGGGAGTAGATCGCCCGGGCGTCGACGTTGGCGCCGCAGTCCTCGATGAGCCCGGGCTCGGCCGCGATCCCCTCCGCCGCGGCCAGCGACTCGAAGGCGTCGTCCATCTCCGCGACCGACGCGTAGCGCGCGAACGTCGCGCCCGTCGGCCCGACGCCGGTCGTCGGGTTCGACGGGCACGCCACGAACGCCGTGGCGCCCGTCAGCGCCTGGGGCTCGCAGTTGGACTCGCCGTAGCCGAGGGGCAGCTCGGCGAGCAGCAGGTCGGTCGCGGGGGTCGCCGCCGTCGATGTCGGGGGGATCGTCGTGGGCCCGGTGGTGACCGGCGGCGTCGTCGCGGGCGGCTGGGCCACCGGCGTGACGCCCCCACCCCCGCCGAACCCGCCGGTGAGTGCGAAGGCGACGCCGCCACCGATCGCGGCGAGCACGACCAGCACGGCGGCGACGATCAGGCCCGTCCGGTTCTTCCTCGGCGGCGGCTGCGGGGGGTGGTAGGTGGGGTTGGACGGGTGCGACCCGCCCGCCCACGGCGG
Organism: Pseudonocardia sp.; assembly: GCF_029263155.1. Taxonomy (GTDB): domain Bacteria; phylum Actinomycetota; class Actinomycetes; order Mycobacteriales; family Pseudonocardiaceae; genus Pseudonocardia. Next base: position 37,067 of record NZ_JAJCYB010000044.1, on the reverse strand, counting down.
CTGCCCGCCCCAGGCCTGGGTCGGGGCCTGGCCGTAGGCGGGCTGCTGGCCGTAGGCGGGCTGGCCGTACTCGGGTTGCTGGCCGTACGCGGCGTTCCACGACGGCGCTGCCTGCGGGGAGGAGTTCCACCCGGGCGGGATGACGGCCGTGCCGGGCGGCGGGGACGCCTTGTGCAGGTCGGGCGGGGCCGCCGATCCGGCCCAGGCGGCCGTGGCGTCCGCGCTCGCGGGGTCGGTGCGCCAGCCGCCGATCTCCGCGCGGGCCGCCGTGGCCAGCGCTCCCGCGGACGCCGTGCGCTGGGCGGGGTCCTTCGCCATGCCCTGGGCCACGACCGCGTCCAGCCCCGAGGGCAGGTCGGGCCGTGCGGTGCTCGGCCGCGGTGGCGGGGCGTTGAGGTGGCTGTGCATCAGGGTGGCCATGTCGCCCTCGAACGGCGGGCGCCCGGTGAGCGCCTGGTGCAGCACGCAGGCCAGCGAGTACACATCGGCGCGCGGATCGCCCTCGACCCCGGCGAAACGCTCCGGCGCGATGTAGGCCAGCGAGCCGGGCATCGTGCCCGCGCGGGTGAGCGCGGGGTCCTCGCCCACGCCCTCCTGGGCACGGGCGATGCCGAAGTCGAACAGGTAGGCGAACACCTCGCGGTCGACCTGCCCGCCGGTGACGCCGGCGAGCAGCACGTTGGACGGCTTCACGTCCCGGTGCACCAGACCCTCGGCGTGCGCGGCGTCGAGGGCGGCGGCGATCTGCGACACCACCGACACCGCGACGTCCGGGGCCATCGCACCGTGGGTCTTGAGCCAGGTGGCGAGGTCGGTGCCCTCCACGAGCCGCATGTCGAGGTAGAGCCGGCCGTCGATCTCGCCGAAGCGGTGGATCGGCACGATGTGCGGCTCGCGCAGCCGGGCCGCGGCGCGGCACTCGCGCTTGAAGCGCTCCTGGTACTCCGCGTCCTCCGCGAGGTGCGGCGGCAGGACCTTCAGCGCCACCCGGCGGTCGGTGTCGGTGTCGTGGGCCCGGTAGACCTCACCCATGCCGCCGCGGCCGAGCAGCTCCTCGATGCGGTACGGCCCGAACGTCGAGTCCAACACGTCACTTCTCCCGCTCTGTCGTGGGCCGGTCCCGGTCCCGCACCCACCCTGGACCTTGTCGCGCGCAGGGTCGCGGGTGCTACCACTCCGGTGCACCGAATGGGTAACACCCGCTGCCGGGACCGGTCCCGGTGACGGCAGGATGTGATCCGCTCGTCGCGACGCCGTCACGTATCCAGGGGAGTGGACCATGCGCGAGGACACCATCCGGCTCCCGGGTGCCGCCGCGGGGCCGGACCCGGCGCCCGGTGCGGTGCAGCCCGGCGACCTCACGCCTGAGCTGATCGCCACCGACTGGTGGTCCGACGACCAGGTGGCGCGGGCCGGGATCCCGGTCGTCGACGTCCCGTTCGTGTCGGTCGGCGGGGGCATCGGCTCCTTCGTAACGGTGGACTACCTGCGGATCTGCGGCGTCCCGACCTCGGCGATCCGCGTGCTCACCCAGCTGGAGAGCCCCTGGGAGAGCTACGAGTACCTCACGCGGGTCTCGCAGATCCCGCGCGCCGAGCGGCTGCGCAGCGACTCGGCGTCCTGCCCGGACAACATCTGGGGCTTCCCCAGCTACGCGGTGCGCGAGGCGCTGGCGACGCGGTCGGTGAAGCCGCTGATCCAGATCGCCGTCGAGCCGATCTTCGACGACTACTACACACCGAGGGCGGGGCAGGCGTTCGAGTCGATGGAGCGCGAGCACGACCGCATCTCCTACGCCGACACCGTGGTCAAGGGCCAGGTGCGGATGGTGCGCAGGCGGATCGGTGGTGGTTACTTCACGATCCTCACCCCGGCCGAGGGCACCAGCCCCACGCGGCGCGTGGCCTTCCGCAGCCGCTACGTGCACGTGGCCGTCGGGTACCCGGGCCTGAAGTTCCTGCCCGACCTCATGGCCTACCGCGAGCAGCACCGCGACTACTCCTCGGTCGTCAACGCCTACGAGCCGCACGAGCAGATCTACCAGCGCCTGCACGCCGCGCCGGGCACCGTGCTGGTCCGCGGGGGCGGGATCGTGGCCTCGCGGGTGCTGCAGCGGCTCGTCGACGACCGCGACGCCCGCGGGCTGCAGACCCAGATCCTGCACGTGTTCCGGACCTTCGTGCGGGGGGCCCACGGGCCGCACGTCTGGATGCGCCGCCGCGGCGGCGACGGCTGGGCCTACCAGGGCTTCAACTACCCGAAGTCGGTGTGGGGCGGTCAGCTCAAGGCCCGGGTGCGCAAGCTGGAGGGTCAGGACCGCGCCGAGCTCTACAAGCTCTTCGGCGGCACCAACACCCCGATCCGGCGCAACTGGCAGGAGCAGATGCGGCGCGGGCGCCGGGAGCGCTGGTACCACGCGTTCCAGGGGGAGATCACCGGCCTGACGCCGGGCCCGCCCGGCACCGTCGACGCCTCGCTGACGACCGAGCACGGCCCGCGGGACGTGCGCGTGATGGGCGTCATCGACTGCACCGGGCTGGAGGCCGACATCCGCGAGCACCGCGTGCTGGCCGACCTGCTCGACCACGGCGGCGCGGGACGCAACCCGCTGGGCCGCCTCGACGTCGAGCGCAGCTTCGAGGTGCGCGGCACCCGCAGCGAGCCGGGCCGCATGTACGCCTCCGGCACGGCCACCCTCGGTGGATACTTCCCCGGCGTCGACACCTTCCTCGGACTGCAGATCGCCGCCCAGGAGATCGCCGACGACCTCGCCACACTGGGTTTCTGCGCCAACCTCGGACCGGTCCGCTCCACCCGGCAGTGGTGGCTGTGGGCCCGCGGCCGCAAGATCTGAGAGGAACGACCCGTGCTCCCCACCCTGAACGGCCGGATCCAGACCCGGGTGTTCGTGCTGCTCGTCGTCGGCGGGATCTGGACGCTGCTGCTCACCCCGCTGATCGGGCAGAGCTACGCCACCACCTACGTCGTGCTGCTGGCCGTGACCGTCCTCGGCGTCGGCTGGGAGCTGGTCTACCACTTCATCCAGCAGTTCCGCTGGGAGAAGGACTGGCCCACGTTCTTCGGGCTGGTCACGCTCGTCAACGAGGGTGCGCTGCTGTGGCTGCTGATCAGCGCAGGCGCCGTCCCCGGCCTGCCGGCGCAGGTGCCGTTCGGGGCCTTCCTCGTCCAGTTCCTCACCACCTGGATCATCGTGTGGCTCGTCGTCAACGGGCCGATGCGCGTGCCGTTCGTGCACTGGCGCTTCCGCGGCGGGAGGCTGATCTGATCATGGGTACCGACACGGCACGGGCCGTCGTGCTCCCCGGCGACGGCCTGGTGGCGCGCTATCCGGGGATCCTCTGCGTGGCGCGCTGCCCCGACCCGGCCACGTTGCACCGGCTGCTGGAGATCTGCCGCGCCGCGGCGGGCCCGGACCCGGGTCGCCCGCTCGCCCGCAGGCTCGCGATGTGGCTCGGTGGCAGCGACGCCCCGCCGCACGGCCTCGACTTCGGGACCGTGGCCTCCACCGGTGACGCCACCGCCGTGTTCCTGTCCGGCGCGGTGCGGGCCCGGGTGGGCGACACGGTGCTCACCGGCGCCGACGCGGCGGCCTGGACCGACCGGCTCGTCCCGCACCGCGGCGGCCCGGTGCGGCTGGCCCTCGACGGGGCGGCGAACGGTTCCGGCCCGGTCACCGAACTGCTGGATCTGCGCGGCGGGGTCGTCGCGGGCGGCGGGGTCGAGCTCGTCTCCTCCTCCGTCGCCTCCTCCGCCGGGCCCGAGCCCGCCGTGGTCGCCGGGGCCCGCCACGGCGTCCCGAGAATCGAGGACGTCCCGAACATCAACGCCGAGCCGACGCTGACCGACGCGGAGCCGGTCCCGGATCCCGCAGCGGACGAGCCGCCGATTCCCGCCGCCGTCCCCTCCGCCGCCGACCCGCCTGCCGCCGACCCGCCTGCTGCCGACCCGCCCAATCTGGGCAAGTCGGGGCCCGGTCGCGATCCGGAGGACACCGGCCCGATCCCGAGCGCGGCGCAGGCCGCCCGGCCGCCCCGGCGCTCCGACGCGATCATCGGGGTGGCGCCGGCCGAACCGCCGCGGGCCCCGCTGGATGCGGGGGAGCCGGTGGGCACGGGCAGCCGGTCGACGGCGGCTCCGAACCCGACGACCGGCGTGCCGGTGACGCCCCGGGAGGGGGAGGCCCGTGGACACCTGTGCTCGCGCGGGCACCTCAACGACCCGCGCTCCCACTTCTGCGTGCTGTGCGGGATCCGGATGAACGAGCGTACCGGCGTGCTGGTGATCGGGGCCCGGCCGCCGCTGGGGCTGCTGGTGTTCGACGACGGCGCCACCTACACCGTCGACGCCGAGTACCTGGTCGGCCGGATGCCCGAGTCCGACGAGCGGGTGCGGTCGGGCACGCTGCGCTCGATCGTGGTCGAGGACCGCTCCGGTGCGGTGTCGCGCGTGCACGCCGAGGTGCGGGTCGACGGCTGGGACGTCGTGCTCGTCGACTCCGGCTCGCGCAACGGCACGTTCGTGGCGGCCCCGGGCGACCCGGCGTGGACCCCGGTGCCCGCGCGCCAGTCGCGTCGGCTGGTGCCCGGCACCAGGGTGCGCCTGGGCGGGCGGACGTTCGTGTTCGAGTCGCCGTCCGGGGTGCGCTGAGGTCCCGGTCGTGGCCAAGTCTTCTAGTCGGGGCTCGCCGGTTGGGGCTGCCCCACGGTGATGCGGGCGAGCGCCTGGCCCAGGTCGTCGTCGACGTCCACCGCGGCCGGCCGGACCCGCAACAGCAGCGTCGGCTCCGGGAGGCCGGTGGGGGCCTGCGCGGAGTCGGGGAGCACCGCGACGGCGGCCCCGGGCAGGTCCTCCGGGGTCGACGGGCGCGCCGCCACCCCGCGCCGGACCAGCGCGGCGGCGGCCGCGGTCGAGCGCCGCGAGCCGCGGCGGCCGTCGAGCGCCTCCACCGCCACCTCCTGCGCGGACCGCAGCGCCAGGTGCGCGGCCATCCGCAGCACCGCCCGACCGGCTGCCGCGCCGTCGATCAGCGCGAGCGCCGCCCCGGCGGCGCCGGGCCCGCCGGGGATCCGCGCGGCGACCACGGTGGCCTCCGGCACCGCGGCCAGCGCCGCGACCTGGGCGGCGGCGCGGGCGGGATCGTCGGAGTCCTCGGCGAGCAGCACCACGTCCGCGGCCACGCTGATGGCGAGTGCGGACAGCGCGGCGCCGGGCTCGGCGGCGAAGCGGGCCACCACCGAGCACGGCGTGCCGCACGCCTCGAGCTCGCGGGCCAGCACGCGCAGCTCGTCACCCGCGGCGGCGATGATGGCGAGCTCCGCACCCAGCCCGCTCGCGACCTCCAGCTCCACCTGCGCGGGCAGCAGCCGGCACAGCACGACCCGGGCGGGGTGCTCGCGGCCGGTGAGGTCGCGGGCCAGCTCGGCGACCGGGCGCCCGCCCGCGGGATCCTCGATCACCGCGAGCACCGTGTACGCGTCGACCTCGCCCAGCTCGGCCCGCTCCGCCGCGGCCAGCTCGCGGGCGAGCACCCGGTCGGGGTAGAACACCCGCAGCAGCGGCCCGGTCATGGCCGTCGTCACCAGGGCCATGATCACCATGAGGGTGAACATCGTGGGGTCGAGCACCCCGAGCTGGACCCCGACCTGCAGGATGACGATCTCGGTGAGCCCGCGCGTGTTCATCAGCAGGCCCAGCGCGCCCGACTCGCGCTGCGACATCCCCTGCGTGCGCGCGGCTACGGCGGCCCCGAGGAACTTGCCGGCGACGGCCGCGAGCAGGATCAGCGCGAGCTGCCAGACGCCGGACAGGCCGATCGCCCCGATGTCCACCTGCAGCCCGGCGACGACGAAGAACACCGGCAGCAGCAGGAGCAGGCTGACCTGCTCGAGGCGCTCGAGGATCTCCCGGCTCAGGGCCGCGGCGTCGCGGCGGGGCATGACCGCCCCGAACAGGAACGCACCGAAGATCGCGTGGACGCCGATCAGGTCGGTCACCCAGGCCGACAGGAACAGCCCGGCGAGCACGACGGCCAGGATGTCGGGGGTGAGCCGGCCCGCCCGGGCGTGCCAGGCGACGAGGCGCGCCAGCAGCGGGCGCACCGCGAAGAACATGACCAGGACGAACAGCACCGTCCAACCCATGATCACCAGCGCGCCCCCGAGGCTACCCCCCGCCGCCACCGCGACGACGATCGCCAGCAGCGACCAGCCCAGCACGTCGTTGATCGCGGCGCAGGCCAGCGAGAGCACACCGATCCGGGTGCGTTGCATGCCGCGCTCGGTGAGGATCCGGGCGAGCACCGGCAGCGCAGTGATCGACATCGCGACGCCGAGGAACAGCACGAACGCCAGCGGGTTGACGGTCTCGCCCTGTGCCTGCGCGTGCAGCGGGTACAGGATCAGCGCGGCCCCGGCGCCCAGCGCGAAGGGCAGCACGAGCGACCCGGCCGCGACCGCCCCCGCGATCCGCTGCCGGCCGCGGATCAGGGACAGGTCGACCTCGAGCCCGACGATGAACATGAACAGCGCCAGCCCGAGCTGGGCGATCACCGACAGGTAGGGCCGGACGTCGGCCGGGAACAGGACCTGGTCGAGCTGCCCGGGCAGCGCCCCGAGCAGGGTGGGCCCCAGCGCGATGCCGGCCACGATCTCGCCGATCACCGCGGGCTGGCCCAGCCGCCGGAACAGCCGGCCCACGAGGCGGGCGGCCACCACCACGATCGCGATGTCCAGCAGGACGAACGCGATCACGTGCTTCAGATCCATCCGGGATTCCCTCCGGGCGCGTGACCCCTGCGAGCGCGCCACCGGGCGCAGCGGCGGGCGTATGTTAGCCGTCACGGCGGGGCGTGAGGATCCGCCGACGAAGGTCCAGGAGTCGACGTGGACGCTCCCGTCACCGGCGCCTCGGCGTCGACCGGCCCCGCCCGCCTGCCCGCGGCCGTCGCCGACTACGAGATCGTCCGGCTGCTCGGGGAGGGCAACCACGGCCGCTACTACCTGGCCCGGCCGCCGGTGCGGCTCGGCCTGGCCGAGGAGTTCGTGGCGCTCAAGGTGTTCGGCGACCGGGTCGGGGAGCAGGCCTACGAGCGCGGGGTGCGCGAGCTGCGGGCGTTCGCCGCGGTGCGCTCGGAGCACCTGGTGCGCGTGTACGACGCCGTCCTCGAGGACAGCTTCGTGTACGCGATGGAGTACTTCCCGCTCGGCTCGCTCGCCGCGCCCGGCTGTCCGCTCACGCGGGGGACCGTCGTCACCGCACTGGAGCACGCGGCCCGGGCCGCGCACGCGCTGCACGAGGCGGGGCTGGCCCACGGCGACATCAAGCCGGCCAACGTGCTGCTGGCCGGGGAGGAGCGCGGCGCTCCCACCGGAGGGCGGCTGTCGGACCTGGGCCTGGCCCGCTACCTGAGCCCGGGCACCACGCTCACCGGCATGGGCCGCGCCAGCTCCGTGGAGTTCACCGATCCCGACCTGCTCGCCGGGGCCCGACCCTCCCGGCGCACCGAGGTGTGGGCTCTGGGTGCCACCATCCACCGGGCGCTGGCCGGTGAGGGGCTCTACGGCGAGCTGCCCGACTCCCAGCCGCTGCTCGCGATCCGCAAGGTGCTCTCCGCGCAGCCGCAGGTGCACGCCGGTCTGGCCCCGGGGGAGGCGGCGCTGGTGCGCGCCTGCCTGGCCGAGGGCACCGCGCGGCTCGCCACCGCCGAACAGGTGGCCGACCGGCTGGCCGGCCTGGCCGCCGCCGGCTGACCGCCACGCCGCGCGGGCCCGGCGACCGCTAGGCCGCGCCCAGCTGCCCGTCGAGGCCGTCGAGGATCAGGTCGAGCCCGAAGGCGAACTCGTCGGCGAAGACGTAGTCCCTCCCCACGACCTGCTCGGTGATCATCTCCACCAGGCACGGGTACACGTCGGCCGGCAGCGCCCGGCGGATCCCGGACACGAAGTCCTCCGCGGTCTCGCCCGCGTCGAAGGGCAGGGTGAGCTCGGTGAGCACGAACCCGTACACGTAGGCGTCGATCACCGAGAACGCGTGCGACGCCAGTGCGACGGGGAAGCCGTTGTGGCGCAGGCACGCGAGCACCGACTCGTGGTGGCGCAGCAGGGCCGGGCCGGGCGAGCGGCGCGACTCGATGAGCCCGAGCGCCCAGGGGTGGGCGGCCAGTGCCCGCCGGGCCGATGCGGCACGGTCGATCATCGCCTGGCGCCACGGGTCCCGCGGAGCGGGCAGGGCGATCCGGCTGAAGACCCAGTCCGCGAGCCCGTCGAGCAGGGCGTCCTTGCCGGCGAGGTGGTGGTAGAGCGACATCGCCTCGACGCCGAGCTCCCTGCCGACGGTGCGCATGCTCACCTGCTCGCGGCCACCGCGGTCGGCGACGCGCACCGCCGCGTCGATGATGCGCTCCCGGGTGAGCGCGGGCCGCCGGGGCATCGCGTTCGTCCTTACGTACGGAGTTGCCGACTTACAGTTGTAAGGTTAGCATTCGAGCGGAACTTACGGGTGTAAGGAGACAGTCATGCGGGCAGCGGTCGTCGACCGGTACGGCTCACCGGAGGTCGTGCGGGTCGCGGAGGTGCCCCGGCCGCAGGCGCGGCCGGGCGGGGTGCTGGTGCGGGTGCGGGCGGCGGCGGTGACCTCGGCCGACGCGCGCATCCGCGCGGCCCGTTTCCCCGCGGGCTTCGGGTTCCTCGCGCGGCTGGCCTTCGGGGTCGTCCGGCCGCGCCGCCCGATCCTGGGCGGCTCGTTCGCCGGGGTCGTCGAGGCGGTCGGCAGGGGAGTCTCCGGCCTGTCGCCGGGCGACGAGGTGTGCGGCATGACGGGCGTCACGCTCGGCGCGCACGCGGAGTACCTCGCCGTGCCGGCACGCAGGCTGGCCCGCGTCCCGTCCGGGATCTCCCACGACGACGCGGCAGGGGTGCTGTTCGGTGGCACGACGGCGCTGTACTTCCTGCGCGACCGGGCCTCGGTGGGGCCGGGCACGACCGTGCTGGTCAACGGCGCATCCGGGGCAATCGGCACCAACGCGGTGCAGCTCGCCGCGCACCTCGGCGCGACCGTCGTCGGGGTCACCAGCGCGCCGAACGCGGCGCTGGTCACCGAGCTGGGTGCGACCCGCGTCATCGACTACGCCGGCGACGCCCTCGCCACCACGGCCGAGCGGTTCGACGTGGTGCTCGACACCGTCGGCAGCCTGTCGATCCCCTCCGGACGGCGCCTGCTGCGCCCCGGCGGGAAGCTCCTGCTCGCCGTCGCGGGCCTCGGGGAGACGGTCCGGGCCCGCGGTGACGTCGCCACGGGCACCTCACCCGAGCGGGTCGCGGACTTCGAGCACCTGCTCGGCCTGGTGGCCGACGGCACGCTCGCCGTGGTGCACGACCGGGTCCCGGCCATGACGCCCCGGAACCTCGACGGCATCGCCGAGGCCCACCGTCGGGTCGACAGCGGCCGCAAGCGCGGCAACATCGTCGTGCGGCCCTGACCCGGGCCCCTGACCCGGGCACACGTGCGCACCGGCGTTCGCGCCGGTCAGAGGAACCCGCCTGCGGACCACCAGTCGTACAGCACGGCGGAGTCGCCGTCGGTGCGGGAGACGACGGCGCGCGTCAGCAGCCGGGTCTCGGTCCACTCGATCACCGCGCCGGCGGTGGCGTCGTCGCGGCACAGGAGCAGGCCCCCTGTGGTGCCGCGCACCCACTCGCCGGAGGTTGCGGTGCCGTCGCGGCAGGTGCTGATGTCCCCGACGGGCAGCCCGCGGGCAGTGACCTCGGCCTCGTGCGCGTCGGTCAGCGCACCGAGGTCGCGGTAGTGCAGGAAGACCGCGGAGCTCGGTCCGTCCGCCGGTCCACCGGCGCAGGTGACGGCGGCGTCGACGGCGGCGCCCTCCCGCTCGGGGGCGGGCACGCAGTCGGTCGAGCCGTAACCGACCGGCAGCACGGCCAGCAACGCGCGCTGGGCCTCGGTGGGCCCACCACCGGGCTGCGGTGGCGGATCGAGGGGCCCGAGCAGGTACACCGCGCCGGCCACCACCGCCGCGACGACGACCACGGCGGCGGCGACCAGCAGGCCGCGTCCCCGGCGGCGGGCCGGCGGCACCGCGGGCGGTACCGGCTGCGGGTGCCCGACGAGGGGGTGGCCGGGAGGCGGGATGGGCACGCGCGTGGTCGCCGCCCGCTGGCGGGGGGTCGCGGGCACCGGCGGCGGGAGGCCGGCGGCCCGGCCGCGCGGCCCGGCCCGGTCCACGGCAGGCCGGTGCGCCGGACCGGCGTCCGGGGGCGGGGCGGGGGCGCGCGGCGCGATTGTCGGCTCGTCGGGGGCGACGGCCCGCGCCACCGGTTCCGGCGCCACCCCGCGGGCCGGCCGGATCGGGGCGACGTCCGGCGCTGCCGCCGGCCCGCTGCCGGGCACCGTGGCCGGGCCCTCCAGCGCCTTGCGCGCGGCGGCGGCGAGCGCGCCGGCACTCGGGTAGCGCTGCGCCGGGTCCTTCGCCATCCCGCGCGCGACCACCTCGTCGAGCTCGACCGGTGCCGCGATCCGGTGCGCCGACGGCCGTGGCGGCGGCGTGCGCAGGTGCGCCCTCATCAGCGACGGCAGGCCCTGCACCGGGAACGGCTTCTCCCCGGTCAGGCACTCGTGCAGCACGCAGGCCAGCGCGTAGACGTCCGCGCGAGCGTCCACGGGCTGCTCCAGGAACCGCTCGGGCGCCATGTAGTCCAGCGTGCCCACCGCGGTGCCGGCGCGGGTGATGCCGGCCCCGGTGGTGTCGTTGGTGAGGGAGCGGGCGATCCCGAAGTCCACCAGGTAGGCGAAGTCGCCGTCGCCGCCCGCGTCCGCCGCCAGCAGCACGTTGGACGGCTTCACGTCGCGGTGGAGGAGCCCGGAGCGGTGCGCGGCGTCCAGGGCCCGCGCCACCTGCCCGACGATCGTGACGGCCCGCAGCGGCGCGAGGCGCCCGGTGCGGGCCACGACGTCGGCGAGGTCCTCGCCCTCGACCAGGCGCATGTCCAGGTACAGCCGGCCGTCGATCTCGCCCCAGCTGTGGATCGGGATCACGTGCGGGTCGGTCAGGCGCGCGGTGACCCGCGACTCGCGCAGGAACCGGCGGCGGTACTCCTCGTCGTCGCCGAGGTCGGCGTGCAGGAGCTTGAGCGCCACCGTGCGGTCCTGCTCCACGTGGTAGGCGCGGTGGACCTCGCCCATCCCGCCGCTGCCGAGCAGGCCGTCGAGCCGGTAGGGCCCGAACGTCTGCCCGTCGGTCCGCCCGGATGCCTGCGCCGCCACGATCCTCCCGCCCGTCGGACCTTCATCATCGACCGTCGGCGGCGGTCGGGCGCCACCCGGGGTCAGATGGTGGGCAGCCGCGCGCTGGCGACCATCGCGTCGAGGGCGGCGCGGTCGGGGACCGGCGGTGCCGACGCCGGACCGCCCACGGTGTCCCCGTTGACGAGGAGCACCGCCGTGCCGGGACCCGCACCGCTTCCGGGCGCGGGCACCGCGAGCACCAGGATCGTGCCGGAGGTGGCGAGGCAACCGTCGTCGACGGGGACCGTGACCGCGACCTCCACGAGCTGTCCGGTCGTCCCGCCGACGTCGACGGGACGCGGCGCGGAGAGCGCCACCCCGGGCTCGGCGCCGGTGGATCCGTAGAACCGGCGGCCGGTCTCGCGCCCGAACGCCTCCGCCACCGCGGCCGGCGGGCGTTCGCCCGCCACGAACGCCACCCCGGCGACGCCCCGGAAGTAGGCGCCGCCGTCGCACGAGTACGCCGGGCCGTAGGTCAGGCCGGTGAGTTCGGCACCGAGCACGAGGGTGGGGGCCGCGTCGGCGCTGTCCTCCCAGCCCGGGGGTACGGCGAAGGTCAGGGCCGGCGTGGCGACGGTGCGGAAGTCCGCGGGCACCGTCGAACCCGGGCCCCCACCGGCCGTGGTGGTGCGGACGAGCAGGAACGCGCCGACCCCCAGACCGGCGAGCACCAGCGCGCCGACGAGGACCAGCGCGACGATCCGCCCGCGCTCCCGGCGCGGCGGCTGCGGGGGCGGCCACCCGGGGGGCGGGGCGCCCCACGCCGGTTGCGGCGCCCACTGCTGCCCGGTCGGCGGGTACCCGGGAGGGGGCTGCGCGCCCCACGCCTGCTGCGGGCCCGGCCACCCGCCGGAGGGCTGCGGACCGCCACCCCATCCGGGACCACCCGGTCCCGGTCCGGGCGCCGGTCCGGGCCATGGCCCGGGTGGGCCCTGCGGAGGCGGACCCCACGCGGTGACCGACGGGTCGGGCGCGGGCACGTCCCGGGGCGCGTCGGGATCGGGGCCGGGCGGTCCCCCTCGCGGCGTGGTCACGGCGCGACCCTAACGCCGCTACCGGCGGTGCGCTGCGGACCGTCGGCCCGCCCGGGTCATCTCGCGGCCAGGAACGACAGGCGCACCGAACGGACCGGGTTGTCGCCGTTGGTGTCCACCAGGCACACCGACTGCCAGGTGCCCAGCGCGGGCCGTCCGCCGAGGACCGGCACCGACATCGACGGCGCGAGCAGTGCCGGCAGCACGTGGTCGCGGCCGTGTCCGGCGCTGCCGTGGCGGTGCCGCCACCGGTCGTCGCCGGGGAGCAGGGTGTGCAGGGCGTCGAGCAGGTCGGTGTCGCTGCCCGCGCCGGTCTCGATCACGGCGAGCCCGGCGGTGGCGTGCGGTACCCAGACGTGCAGCAGCCCGTCGGTCGCGTCGGTCGCGGCGAGGAACGCGTCGATCTCGGTGGTGAGGTCGACGACGGCCTCCGACCGGCCGCTGCGGATCTCGATCAGCTCACTGTGCATGCGGGTCGCCCGTCGTAGGTTGGTGCGGTGCGGAACGCCTTCGGTCAGGACTTCGACGTTCCCGACGCCTATCTCAACACCGCGGGCATCGGGGTGCCGCCGGTGGTCGCCGCCGACGCCGTCGCCGACGCCGTGTCGGGGTGGCGGACCGGCGCCGGGCGCCCGGGGAGCCACGACGCCGCCGTCGCGCTCGCGCGGTCGGCCTACGCACGGCTGGTGGGGGTGGCGGCCGACCGGGTCGCGATCGGCTCGACGGTGTCCGGGCTGGTGAGCCTGGCCGCCGCCGGGCTCGCGCCGCGCTCGCGGGTGCTCGTGTCCGAGGGCGAGTTCACCAGCCTCACCTGGCCGCTGGCCGCCCGCGGGCACGAGCTCGTGGAGGCTCCCCTCGCCGAGATCGGGGAACGGGCCGCCGGGTTCGACGCGGTCGCGGTCAGCGTGGTGCAGTCCGCCGACGGCGCGATCGCCGATCTCGACGCACTGCGCGCCGCCCGCGGGACACCCTCCGCCGGAGGAGGGGGCCGACCCGGCACCCGGGTGCTGCTCGACGCCACGCAGTCCGCCGGGTGGTTCGCCGCCGACCTCGGCTGGGCCGACGCCGTGGTCTGCGCCGGGTACAAGTGGTTGCTCAGCCCGCGAGGTGTCGCCTGGATGGCGGTGCACCCGGACTGGGAGCTGCCCCCGGAGCAGGCCGGCTGGTACGCGGGCGAGGACATCTGGTCGAGCATCTACGGCCTGCCGCCGCGGCTGGCGTCCGACGCGCGCGGGCTGGACACCTCGCCGGCCTGGTACGGCCACGCGGGCGCAGCCGTCGCCGTGCCGTGGCTCGCCACGCTCGACCGCGCCGCGGTGCACGCCCACTGCGCCGGGCTCGGCGACGCCCTGCGCGCCGGGCTGGGCCGGCGACCCACCGGGTCGGCGATCGTGTCCGTTCCTGCCCCCGACGCGGCGCGCCGGCTCGCCGCGGCGGGTGTCGCCTGCAGCGAGCGGGCGGGCGCCGCGCGTCTCGCGTTCGGCCTCTACTGCACCGCGGACGACGTCGCGGCCGCCCTGAACGCGCTCACCTGACCCGACTCGCACGCAGGCCCCGACTCGCGCGCACGCAGGGCCCGACTCGCGGGTGGGGCGGTCAGCGGCCGGGGAAGGGGGGGATGGGGGGCGGGGTGTTCGTCGCCTCGCGCCAGCGGCTGCAGCGCAGGGTCCCCTCGGTCAGGGCGTCGAGCGCGGCCTGGCGCAGGGGGCGGTCGGCGGTGCGCTCGACCACCGAGCGCCACGCGGCCAGCGCGTCGGTCTCGGCGACGAGTGCGAGCGCGGCCGCGGACCCTGCGTCGACCACCGGCTGCGGGATGGCGTACGCGGGCTGCGCCGACACCGGGCGGGCACCGATCTGGGTCAGGGTGGTCTCGACCTTGGCGCGCAGCGCCCGGTGCGCGTCGGCGTCCGCGCGGGCCTGGGCAGCCTGCGCGGCGTCCAGGTAGACCACCACGAGCCCGTAGCACCACAGCGCCGCGTGCTCGGCCGCCAGCGCGTCCTGCAGCGCGTTCGTGGCCGACTCGTCGATCGTGGACACGCCGCTCACGTCGTCCCCCGTCCGCCGGAACTCACGTCAGCACCGCCGCGTACGCGGCGCAGCAGGCCGAGATCGACGCGACCAGGCCGACCCGGTCGGCGGGCAGTTCCAGCGCCGCGGCGGTCGCGGCCGCGGCCGCGCCCTGCACGGCCGCGCGCACGTCGGCGAGCCCCGCGGGGGCGGGTGCCGGCGGGGTCGTGGGCGCCGCGCTCGCGGACGGGGTGGCGGCCAGGCGGGCGATCTCGGCGTCGAGCGCGTCGGCGTGCTGGGTGCGGGCGTCGCGCAGTGGGTCCAGGCGGGGGGCCAGGGCCGGGTCGGCGGCCACGGCCGCCGCGACGAGTGCCGCGTCGGCGCGGGCGGCGTCGGCCAGCGGGGTCAGGGAGTCCGGTTCCGGGGGCGCCGCCGGCGCGATGGAGCACCCGCCCAGCAGGCCCATGGCGGCCGGGGCGACGGCCAGGGCGGCGAGCACGCGGCGCCGCGGAAGCCGCCGTGGCTCGGTCCCTGCGCTGCTCATCGTCCCTCCCGCGGCACCCGTCCCGGCCCTACGCCGCCGGCGGTGGGCACCCATCCTGCCAGGCGCTCCTCGGGCCCCGACGGCCGGAGCGCGTGGGCCGGACCACCGCCGGTGGCGCGATAGGCTGACGGGCCCATCGGGCGGTCCGACCCCAGGAGAACTCGCCATGTCCTCGTCCCGCTCCGTGCAGCAGCCGCTGCTCGGCGTGCTCGAACCGCTCGTGCGCGACGCCGGGTTCGAGCTCGACGAGCTCGACGTGCGGGTCGCCGGCCGCCGCCACACCGTCAAGCTGGTCGTGGACGCCGACACCGGGGTGGACCTCGACGACATCGCCCGGCTCTCCCGCGCCGCCGCCACCGAGCTCGACCAGCACGAGCACCTGATCGGCGGCTCCTACACCCTCGAGGTCACCTCGCCCGGGGTGGACCGGCCGCTCACGCTGCCCCGGCACTGGCGTCGCGCGCGCCTGCGTCAGGTGGTGGTACGGCTGCGCGAGGGCGCCACCCTGGTGGCGCGCGTGGGCGAGGCGGGCGAGGACGCCGTCACGGTGCTGGTCGAGGGCGCGTTGCGCGAGCTGCGCTACGCCGACGTCGCGCACGCCGCGGTGCAGGTGGAGTTCCGGTCACCGCCCGACGCCGAGATCCGCCGCCTCGGCGGCACCCCCCACACAACTGAAGAAGACGCAGAGGACCCAGCATGAACGTCGACATCGCCGCGCTGCGCACCATCGAGCGCGACAAGGACATCCCGTTCGAGACGGTCATCGAGGCCATCCAGACGGCCCTGCTCACCGCGTACCGCCACACCGACGGCCACGAGCCGCACGCCCGCATCGACATCGACCGCAAGACCGGACTGGTCCGCGTCATGGCCTACGAGCCGGGCGAGGGGGGCGCCGTCGCCCGCGAGTGGGACGACACCCCGGAGGGCTTCGGCCGGATCGCCGCCACCACCGCCCGCCAGGTCATCCTGCAACGCCTGCGCGACGCCGAGCACGAACGCACCTACGGCGAGTTCTCCACCAAGGAGGGCGAGATCGTCGCCGGCGTCGTGCAGCGCGACGCCCGCGCCAACGCCCGCGGCGTCGTGATCGTCGCGCTCGGCGGGCAGACCGAGGGGGTCCTGCCGTCGGCCGAGCAGGTGCCGGGCGAGCGCTACGAACACGGCGACCGCATCCGCTGCTACGTCGTGGGGGTCACCCGCGGAATGCGCGGCACCCAGATCACGTTGAGCCGCACGCACCCGAACCTGGTGCGCAAGCTGTTCGCGTTCGAGGTCCCCGAGATCGTCGACGGCACGGTGGAGATCGTCGCGGTGGCCCGCGAGGCCGGTCACCGGTCCAAGATCGCGGTGCGGTCCACCGTGGCCGGGGTGAACCCCAAGGGTTCCTGCATCGGCCCGATGGGTCAGCGGGTGCGCGGCGTGATGAGCGAGCTGGCCGGTGAGAAGATCGACATCATCGACTGGGCCGAGGACCCGGCCACGTTCGTCGGCAACGCCCTGTCGCCGTCGAAGGTGGTGTCGGTCACGGTGATCGACGCGGCCACGCGGTCCGCGCGGGTCGTCGTCCCGGACTTCCAGCTCTCCCTCGCCATCGGCAAGGAGGGGCAGAACGCCCGGCTGGCGGCCAGGCTCACGGGGTGGCGCATCGACATCCGCAGCGACGCCGATCCGCGCGAGGCGTCGGGTGCCGATTCCGCCGTCCAGCGGCCCTCATCGGAGTCGGAGTCGGTCGGCTGAGGATGCCTGGGCTACACTCGGCGGCGGCCCACGACCCGGGCCGGCAACCCGCTCGACGCACCCCGGTGCGCACGTGCATCGGTTGCCGGACGAGGTCGGAGGCCGACGGTCTGTTGCGGGTCGTCGTGGTGCACGGGGCGCTCACCCCGGACCCACGCCGACGACTCCCCGGCCGGGGTGCCTGGCTGCATCCCGCGCTGGAGTGTCTCCACCGCGCCGAGCGCCGCTCGGCGTTCCCGCGGGCGCTCCGCGTCCCGGGGAAGCTGGACGTCGCCGCGGTGCGCGAGCACCTGATCGTTGCCAACGGGATCCGGGAGACACCCGGGTCCGTCACGGATGAGAGCAAGGTCGACCCGTCATGAGCCAGCTGTGAAGATCGCACCATGAACGTGCTTCGACACTAGGTTCGAGGTCGAGCGGGACCAGCCGCCGGCCTCCGAGAAACAAGGAGTGCAGTGGCAGGCAAGGCCCGTGTGCACGAGCTCGCGAAAGAGCTCGGCATCTCCAGCAAGCAGGTCCTGAGCAAGTTGCAGGATCTCGGGGAGTACGTGAAGTCCCCGTCCTCCACCGTCGAGGCACCCGTCGCGCGCAAGCTGCGGGAGTCGGTCTCCGGTGGGACCGCCAACGGTGACGGCCCCGCCCGTCGCCCCGGGGGAGGTGGGGCGTCGCGCAGCGGCGGTCCCGTCCCCGGTCCGCCGCGCCCCGGGCCGCGCCCGGGCCCGCCGTCGGTGGCGTCCTCGCCCGCCGAGGCTCCCGGCCGGCCGTCCTCGGCCCCCGCGTCCCCGTCCACGCCGTCCGGTGGTCGTACCGAGGCGCCGCGTCCCAGCGGTCCGCGGCCCGGTCCCCGGCCCGGCCCGGCCGCTCCCGCACGCCAGGAGCCCGCGGCCCAGGACCCGACGTCGGCCCCCGCACGCCCGGCCCGGCCCGCCGAGCAGACCCGGCCCGCCGAGCGGTCCCGTCCGGCCGAGCAGTCCCGGCCGGCCGCGCCCGCGGCCGACGCGGGATCGGCGGTCGTCCCGCCCAAGCCCAGCGGTCCGCGGCCCGGTCCCCGTCCCCCGCGGGTGGGCAACAACCCGTTCGGGGTCGGCTCCGGCGCCCCGCCGCGGGCCACCCCGCCCCGCCCCGGCCCGCCCGCGCAGGGCGGCCAGCCCGGCGCTGCGGCGCAGGGCGGTCAGGGCGGCGGTGCCCCCGCACCCGGCGGCTCCGCGCAGGGCGGTCCCCGTCCCGGTGGTCCGGGTCAGGGCGGTGCGGGTCAGGGCGGTCCGCGTCCGGGTGGCCCGCGCCCCGGCGGTCCGCGTCCCCCGTCGCCGGGCAACATGCCCCCGCGGCCGAACCCCGGCATGATGCCGGCGCGCCCGGCAGCCGGGCGTCCCGGTCCCGGCGGCCGCGGCGGTCCCGGTGGCCCCGGTGGCCGTCCCGGCGGTCCCGGTGGCCGCCCCGGTGGTCCGGGTGGCCGTCCCGGTGGTCCCGGCGGTGGCGGCGGTTTCCGCCCCGGTGGCGGCGGCCCGGGTGGTCCCGGAGGAGCCCCGGCAGGCGGCGGTTTCCGCGGTGGCCCCGGTGGCGGTGGCCGTCCCGGTGGTCCGCGCGGTCGCGGCGGTGCCGCGGGTGCGTTCGGCCGTCCCGGCGGGCCGGCCCGCAAGGGCCGCAAGTCGAAGCGGCAGAAGCGCCAGGAGTTCGACTCGATGCAGGCCCCCTCGGTCGGCGGCGTCCGCCTGCCGAAGGGACGCGGCGAGACCGTCAAGCTCGCCCGGGGAGCGTCGCTCACCGACTTCGCCGACAAGATCAACGCCAACCCGGCGTCGCTGGTGCAGGTGCTGTTCCACCTCGGTGAGATGGTCACCTCGACCCAGTCGGTCTCCGACGAGATCCTCGAGCTGCTCGGCACCGAGATGAACTACAACGTGCAGGTCGTCAGCCCCGAGGAGGAGGACCGCGAGCTGCTCGACAGCTTCTCGATCTCCTACGGCGAGGACGCGGGCGGCGAGGAGGACCTGGTCGTGCGGCCGCCGGTCGTCACCGTCATGGGTCACGTCGACCACGGAAAGACCCGCCTGCTCGACACGATCCGCAAGGCGAACGTGATGGGCGGCGAGGCCGGCGGCATCACCCAGCACATCGGCGCCTACCAGGTCGTGAGCGAGCTGGAGGGCTACGAGCGCCCGATCACCTTCATCGACACCCCGGGTCACGAGGCGTTCACCGCCATGCGTGCCCGTGGCGCGAAGTCCACGGACATCGCGGTGATCGTGGTCGCCGCCGACGACGGCGTCATGCCGCAGACGGTGGAGGCGATCAACCACGCGCAGGCGGCGAACGTGCCGGTCGTGGTGGCGGTCAACAAGATCGACAAGGAGGGCGCGAACCCGGACAAGATCCGGCAGCAGCTCACCGAGTACAACCTCGTGGCCGAGGAGTACGGCGGCGACACGATGTTCGTGGAGATCTCCGCCAAGGAGAACATCAACATCGATGCGCTCCTCGAGGCGATCCTGCTCACCGCGGACGCGGCGCTCGACCTGCGGGCCAACCCGGACATGGAGGCCCAGGGCGTCGCGATCGAGGCCCACCTCGACCGGGGCCGCGGCCCCGTGGCCACGGTGCTGGTGCAGCGCGGCACGCTGCGTGTCGGCGACTCGATCGTCGCGGGCGACGCCTCCGGACGCGTCCGGCGGATGTTCGACGAGCACGGCGAGGACATCACCGAGGCCTACCCCTCGCGTCCCGTCGCGGTCATCGGCTTCACCTCGGTGCCCGGCGCGGGCGACACCTTCCTCGTCGTCGACGAGGACCGGGTGGCCCGCCAGATCGCCGACCGCAGGCGGGCGCGCGAGCGCAACGCCGAGCTGGCCGGGCGTCGCAAGCGCGTGTCGCTGGAGGACCTCGACGAGGCCCTGAAGGAGACCAACGAGCTCAACCTGATCATCAAGGGTGACAACTCGGGAACCGTCGAGGCTCTCGAGGACGCGCTCATGAAGATCGAGGTCGGGGACGAGGTCCAGCTGCGGGTGATCCACCGCGGCGTCGGTGGCATCACCGAGGGCGACGTCAACCTGGCCATCGCCGACAACGTCATCGTCCTGGGCTTCAACGTCCGGGCCGAGGGCAAGGCGACGGAGCTCGCCAACCGCGAGGGCGTGGAGATCCGGTACTACTCGGTGATCTACCAGGCCATCGACGAGATCGAGCAGGCGCTCAAGGGCCTGCTCAAGCCCGAGTTCGAGGAGGTCCAGCTGGGCCGCGCGGAGGTCCGCCAGGTCTTCCGTTCCTCGCGCTTCGGGTCGATCGCCGGCTGCCTGGTGATGGACGGGCTGATCCGCCGCAACGCGAAGGCGCGCCTGCTGCGCGACAGCGTCGTGGTGGCGGAGAACCTCACCGTCGCGTCGCTCCGGCGGGTCAAGGACGACGTGGTCGAGGTCCGCGAGGGCTTCGAGTGCGGTCTGACGCTCGGCAACTTCAACGACGTCAAGGACGGCGACGTCATCGAGACCTACGAGCTTCGCGAGAAGCCGCGGGCCTGACCGCTCGTGAGGGCGCAGCGGTGCTCCGAGCACCGCTGCGCCCTCACGAGCTGCGGAGCTGCACATGTACGTGGGCGCGGTGGAGTTCGACGTGCTGCTCGGCGACGTGCACTCCCGGAAACAGAAGCGGTCGCTGGTGCGGCCGGTCGTCGCGGAGCTGCGGCGCCGGTTCGAGGTCGCCGCGGCCGAGGCGGGCCATCTCGACCTGCACCGGCGCGCGCTGATCGGCGTGTCGTGCGTGGCGGCCGACCACGGCCATGTCGTGGACGTGATGGCTCGGTGCGAGCGGTTCGTGGCCGCCCGGCCGGAACTGGAACTGCTCTCGGCCCGGCACCGGGTGCTCGGCCCGGAGGATGAGTAGGAGTAGCTCGGATGGTGGACCAGGCACGGGCCCGACGGCTCGCGAAGCGGATCTCGCAGATCGTGGCCGCCGCGCTGGAGCACGAGGTCAAGGACCCCCGGCTGGCGATGGTGACGATCACCGACACCCGCGTCACGGGCGACCTGCGCGAGGCCACCGTGTACTACACGGTGCTCGGCGAGACCGTCGACGCCGAGCCGGACATGGCGGGGGCGGCGGCGGCGCTGTCCAGTGCCACCGGCGTGCTGCGGTCGATGGTGGGGGCGGGCACCGGGATCCGGCACACGCCGTCGCTGGTGTTCGTCGCCGACATCGTGCCCGACGAGTCCCGCCGGATGGAGGAGATGCTCGCCCGGGCGCGGGAGTCCGACGCCGAGGTGGCCCGGCTCGCCGCAGGCGCTCGCCCCGCAGGCGATCCCGACCCCTACCGGGTGCCGCGCGAGCGCGACGTCGACGACGAGTAGCGACGACGAGCAGCGACGCCGAGCAGCGACGCCGAGTAACAACTCGGTCGCCACCTGCGACCCACCCGGGCGGAGAGGGGCGACCCCGCCGGGGCGCGACTACGCTCCGTCGGGTCCGAGGACCGTTCCGCAGGAAGGACCGCACGTGGTCGCCGATCCCGTCCGGACGGCTGCCGCGTTGCTCGCCGCGGCCGCCGACGTCACGCTGCTCGCCCACGTCCAGCCCGACGCCGACTCGCTCGGCAGCGCGCTGGCGCTGGGGATCGCGCTGCGCAGGCGGGGTGCCACGGTCCGGGTCTCCTTCGCCAGCCCGGACGCGGTGCCGGAGACGCTGCGCCCGCTCGACGTGCTCGGCCTCGTCGTGGCGCCCTCGGAGGTGCCCGAGGCTCCGGAGCTGGTCGTGGCCTGCGACGCGGCCGAGCCCGCGCGGCTGGGGGCGCTCGCCGGGCGGCTGGCCGCCGCCCGGGCGTCGGTCATGATCGACCACCACGCGTCGAACCCCGGCTTCGGCGGCGTGCAGGTGCTCGACACCGCGGCCGAGGCCACGGTCGTGCTGGTGCACCGGGTGCTGGCGGCGCTGGACGTGCCGCTCGACGTCGACGTGGCGCGCTGCCTCTACGCCGGGCTGGTCACCGACACCCGCGGGTTCCGCACCGCGGGGGCGCAGGCGCACCGGATGGCGGCCGAGCTGGTGGAGGCGGGGGTCGATCCGGAGGCGCTCGTGCGCCCGATCATGGACACCCATCCCCACGCCTGGCTCGCCGCGCTCGGTGCCGCGCTGGTGGCCTGCGAGCTCGACCCGGACGCGGCGGGCGGTCTCGGCCTGGCCCACACGGTCATCGCGGCCGAGCACGTGCGGCGCTTCCGGCCCGAGGAGGTCGACGGGGTGGTCGACATCGTCCGCACCGCGGCCGAGGCGGAGGTGGCGGCCGTCCTCAAGCAGGTCGGGGAGCGGCGCTGGTCGGTGTCGCTGAGGTCCGCGGGCGGCGTGGACGTGGCCGCCGCCGCCGGACGGCTCGGCGGTGGCGGCCACCGCGCGGCCGCGGGGTTCACCGCGGACGGCACCGCGGAGCAGGTCCTGTCCGGGTTGCGCACGGCGCTCGCGGTGCCGGCGGCGACTACGGTGCCGGGGTGAGCCCCGATCCCCCCTCCGGTCCCCGCGCCCTCGGGGCCTTCCTGTCCGCCGCGCTGCGCCGCCCGTCCACGATGGGGGCCGTGGCGCCGAGCTCGCGGCGCCTGGCGTCGGTGCTGGCCTCGATCGTGCCGCGCGACGGCGCGCCGGTCGTGGTGGAGCTCGGGCCGGGCACCGGGGCGGTCAGCGCGGTGATCGCCGGGCGGCTCCCCACCGGGGCCCGGCACCTGGCCGTCGAGCTGGACCCGGACATGGTGTCCTACCTGAACCGCACCCTCCCCGCGCTGGAGGTCGTACCCGGCGACGCCCGCGACCTCGGGAGGATCCTCACCGAGCGCGGGCTCGACCGGGCGGACGCGGTGATCTGCGGGCTGCCGTGGGCGCTGTTCCCCGACGAGGTCCAGGCCGACGTCCTCGGCGAGGTCGCCCGGGCGATCGGCGACACGGGGGCGTTCACGACGTTCGCGTACCTGCAGGGAATGGCGCTGCCCGCGGCCCGGCGGTTCCGGGCCACCCTGCGCGCCAGGTTCGACGAGGTGCTCGTCAGCGCCACGGTGTGGCGCAACGTGCCGCCCGCGTTCGTCTACGTCTGCCGCCGCCCGCGCCGGTGAGGGAGCGGGTCCCGGCCCGCGAGGTGCTGCGCCTGGCGGCACCCGCCCTGCCGGTGCTGGCCGCCGAGCCGCTGTACCTGCTGGTCGACACCGCGGTGGTGGGTCGGCTCGGGGTGGTGCCCCTGGCCGGGCTGGCGATCGCCGGGGTGCTGTTCGCGCAGGTCACGAGCCAGCTGAACTTCCTGTCCTACGGCACCACGGCCCGGGCCGCCCGGCTGCACGGGGCCGGGCGCCGCGCCGACGCCGTCGCCGAGGGAGTGCAGGCCACCTGGCTGGCGCTGGCCGTCGGGATCGGGCTGCTCGTGGTGGGCCAGCTGGTCGCCGAACCCGTGGCCGCCGCGTTCGCCGACGGCGGTCCGGTCGCCGACGCGGCGGTGTCCTGGCTGCGGGTCGCGCTGTTCGGGGCACCGCTGATACTGGTGACGCTGGCCGGCAACGGCTGGATGCGCGGCGTGCAGGACACCGTCCGGCCGCTGCGCTACGTGCTGGCCGGCAACGGGCTCTCCGCGCTCGTCTGCCCGGTGTTCGTGCACGTGCTCGGCTGGGGGTTGCCGGGGTCGGCCGCGGCGAACGTGCTCGGGCAGTCCCTCGGGGCCGGGCTGTTCCTGGCCGCGCTGTACCGCGAGCGGGGCTTCGTGGCCCCGGACCCCGCGACGATGCGGGCCCAGCTCGTGCTGGGCCGCGATCTGATCGCGCGCAGCCTGGCGTTCCAGGTGTGCTTCCTGTCCGCGGCGGCGGTCGCCGCGCGGTTCGGCGCGGCGTCGGTGGCGGCGCACCAGATCGTGCTGCAGCTCTGGTTCTTCATGGCGCTCGTGCTCGATGCCGTGGCGATCGCGGCGCAGTCGCTGGTCGGGGCGGCGCTGGGTGCCGGTGCGGTGGGGGCGGCCCGGGCGCGGGCCCTGGCGGGGCAGGTCACGCGCTACGGGCTGGTGCTCGGCGTCGGGTTCGGGGTGCTGTTCGCGGCACTGGTCGGGGTGCTCCCACCGGTGTTCACCGGGGACGCGAGCGTGCTCGCGCTGGTGCCCGTCGCCTGGTGGTTCTTCGTGGCGATGCAGCCGGTGGCCGGGGTGGTGTTCGCGATCGACGGAGTGCTGCTCGGCGCGGGCGACGCCGCGTTCCTGCGGACCTCCACGCTGGCCGCCGCGCTGCTCGGGTTCCTACCGCTGATCTGGGCGAGCCTGGTGTTCGGGTGGGGCCTGGCCGGGATCTGGACCGGTCTGACGGTGTTCATGCTGGCGCGGCTGGTGGCCGTCGGTCTGCGGGTGCGCTCGGACCGCTGGCTGGTGACCGGGGCGGTGCGGCGTTGAGCATCATGACATCTCGTTGGGTGATGCTATGATGCCGACATGCGTACCACGGTGACGCTGGACGCCGACACGGCGGCCCTCGTGCAGCAGCGGATGCGCGATCGGGGAGTCTCGTTCAAGCAGGCCCTCAACGACGCGATCCGGGAGGGGGCCGCGGCGACCCGCGGCACGCCGTTCGTGACCGAGACCGCCGATCTCGGCACGCCGACGGTCAACCTCGACCGCGCACTCGTGCTGGCCGGCGAGCTGGAGGACGACGAGCTGGTCCGGAAGCTGCGGACCCGGCGGTGAACGTCGTCGACGCGAACGTGCTGCTCTACGCGGTCAACACCGCGGCCGACCGCCACGACGAGTCGCGGTCCTGGCTGGACGGGGCGCTCAGCCGCGGCGAGGCGGTCGGCTTCAGCTGGGTCGTGCTGCTCGCGTTCCTGCGGCTCACCACGAAGGTAGGGCTGTTCCCCGTTCCGCTGTCCACCGGCGGCGCGTGTGCCCGCGTGCAGGCCTGGCTCGCCCAGCCCGCGGGCGTCGTGCTCGAACCGACGCCGCGCCACCTGACCGTGCTGGCCGGGCTGCTGCGGGACACGGGCACCGGCGGCAACCTCACGAACGACGCGCACCTGGCGGCTCTCGCGCTGGAGCACGGGGCCACCGTGATCACCTACGACTCCGGCTTCGGGCGCTTTCCCGGGGTCGACTGGCGCCCGCCGGGCTGAGGGCTCAGCGGCTCACCTCCCACACCGGCTCGGGGTCTCGCGCACCTCGCCGTCACCGGCGAACAGGACGAAGCGGTCGAAGCCGCGGGTGACTAGGGGGCGCGTCACGGCCGGCACGGTCCACCGTGAGCACGCGCTGCACGGTGTCGGCCAGCAGGTCCCGGTCGTGGCTGACGAACAGCACGCTCCTGCCCGACTCGCCGATCCGCTCCTCGAGCCAACGCTTGCCGGGGACGTCGAGGCCGAAACGTGTTCCGATGCGGTGTCCGGCTCGTCGAGCAGCAGCACCTCGTCGACGGCGTCAGGCGTCGGCCGGCAGCAGTCGCAGCGGGTGATCACCGGCGAGGACGCGGAAGTGGCGCTCGTCGACGGTCAGCACGTCCCGGTCGGACAGCCGGTTCGACAGCACCACGACCGAGGCGTCGGCGAGCCCGATGCGCAGGTCGCGATAGGTGTCCGCGATCCTGCGGGCGAGCCCGACCTCGTAGGCGGAGAAAGCGGCCAGCTCGTACACGCCGCGGGAGACCTCGTCGAGCAGGGCGAGCTGGGCGTCGACTCCGGCGAGCTTGCCGATGAGGTAGTCCAGCTCGGCCAGCACGAAGGGAGACAGGACCAGGGGGCTTGGGGCCGCCTCGAGCGCCTCGGCGCACTCCCGGTGGCGGTGCTGGTCGGGGAACAGTGCGGAGAGAAGTCCGCCGGTGTCGATCAGCACCTCGTCAGGCGCCGAACCCGTCGAGCAGTTCATCGCTCCGCTCGGCGGCATCGGGTCGACCGAGCCCGGTGCCGGGCAGCAGCGGGATCCGCGGACGGGGCCTGCGTCGTCGCTGCAGCGCGGCGTCCAGCGCTTCCCGGATGATGTCGGCCTCCGTCCGGCGCTCTTCCCGGGCTGCGGACTCCAGACGGGCCTTCAGCTCGTCGGGCAGGTAGATGGTCGTCCGCTGCATGCCATACACAGTAACATACGTCAGGCGTCGAGCAGCCGGTCCAGCGTGCGCCTGCCCAGCGTGCTCATCGCGGGGTTGGTGTCGGCGTAGTACCAGACCAGGCCCATGGCCTGCGCGAACGCCCACGCCCGGCCGCGCTCGCACTCCAGGTCGGCGCAGTCGAGTCCGCGCGGAGCAGCTCGCGCGCCTGGGTGTCGACGAGGGCGCGCGCCACCGCGGGCGGCACGTCGAGCTGGTCGGCGTGCATCGCCATCAGGCAGGTACCCGCCACGGCGTCACCACGATCACGAGGCGAGTACCACGTCGACGTCGAGGGCGCGGTAGGTGCCCAACGCGCGGCGGTCCCGGGTGACCAGCGGCACCCCGTGCTCCACGGCGGTGGCGCCGACCAGCGCGTCGTACACCGATCCACCCGACAGCCCGGCCCTCGCCAGCCCGGCCAGCAGCTCGGCGGATCGCGCGGCGGCGAGGAAACGCGAGTGCGGGAAGTTCGCGGCGAGCAGGCGGGCGACGGCCGCGGGGGTGCGGCGGGCCGGCGCGGGGAGACGGGTGAGCACCGAGTACGTCTCGAACGCCGCGTGCCCGGCCAGACCGATGCGGCGGCCCTCGACCGCCGCCCGCGCCGCCGCCCGGCCCTCGTGGTCGGCCACGCTCAGCGCGACGGCGACGCTCGTGTCGACCAGCAGCTCGGGGCCGGGGTGGTCGGGATCGGGCCGGTCGGGATCGGGCTCAGCGCTGGTCGGCATCGCGGATCTCCCGCACGGCGTCGTCGGTGAGCCGCTGCCCGGTGGACGGCACGACGAGCCATCCGTCCTCCTCGGCGAGCGTGTCGTCGGCGACGGGCCGCACCCGCAGATCCGCGCCGTCGGCCTCCACCTCCACCTCGCCCTGGGTCAGGCCGAGGCGGTCGCGCAGCTGCTTGGGGATCACCAATCTTCCGGCACTGTCGATGGTTGCCTTCATGCCTGGATCCTACCGGCCCAGATGGCTATCCACGGGGTCCCGCCCAGGCGGCCCACAGCGCCGCGTAGCTCCCGCCCGCCGCGACGAGCTCGTCGTGCGGGCCCGACTCCACCACCCGGCCCTTGTCCAGCACGACGACCCGGTCGGCCGCGGCGGCCTGGGTGAGGCGGTGGGCGATGACGATCGCGGTGCGGCCGGCCAGCGCGGCGTCGGCGGCCACCTCCAGGCGGCGGGCGCCCGCGCTGCCGGCCTCGGCGGTGGCCTCGTCCAGCACCGCGACCGCCGGGTCGGCCAGCACCAGCCGCGCCAGGGCGAGCTGCTGGGCCACAGTGGCGCCCAGCTCGTCGGCGCCGTCGCCCACGACGTCGTCGAGCCCGAGCGGGGCGCCCACGCGCTCCAGCACGGCGAGCAGTTCGACCTCGGTGGCGCCCGCGCGGGCCAGGCGCAGGTTGTCGGCCACCGTTCCGGCGAACACGTGCACCTCCTGCGTGACGACGGCGACGTGGCGGCGCAGCTGCGCCAGGTCGGCCAGCGCCACCCCGCCGATCTCGACCGAGCCCGCGGTGGGGGCCTGCACCCCGGCCAGCACGGCGCCCAGCGTGGTCTTCCCGGCCCCGCTGGGCCCGACGATCGCGACGCGCTCGCCGTCCGCGATCTCCAGGTCGACGCCGTGCAGCACCTCCGGCCCGCCGTCGTAGGCGTGCCGGATGCCGGTGAGCCGTACGCTCCCGTCCCGCGGCCGCCGGGGGGCCGCGGGCGGGGCCGGCACCGGCATGTCGGTGACGCCGACGAGCCGCGCCAGCGCCGCGCCCGCCGACTGCGCCTCGTCGAGCAGGTAGAGCAGGGCGCCGATGGGGTCGAACAGGCGCAGGAAGTACAGCACCGCGGCGGTGGCGGCCCCGACCGTCACGGCGTCGGCGCGGACCAGCCAGAACCCGGCCACGAGCAGCGCCACCACCCCGGTCAGCTCCGCGCCGTTGAGGATCGCGCCGAACTTCGACTGCGCGCGCATCGCCCGCAGCGACGCGCGCACCGCGGCGGCCGAGTGGCCCTCGATCCGGGCCAGCAGCGGGGCCCGCAGCCGGTAGGCCCGGACGGTGGCGGCCCCGCCGACCCCGGCCAGCAGCGACTGCGTGCGCACGCCCTCGGCCACCCGCTCCCGGGCGTACAGGGCGCCGGACACGCGGGCGTACCAGCGGGTGGCGAGGATCCAGACGGGCAGCGGGACGAGCCCGGCCAGCGCGAGGCGCCAGTCCAGCAGGGCGAGCCCGACCAGCGTCAGGCCGACGTCGAGGCCCGCGATGACCAGCATCGGGATGGCCTGGCGGATACCTTCGGAGATCACCGAGATGTCCCCGCTGACCCGCTGGAGCAGGTCACCGGACCCGGCCCGCTCGACGTCGGCGATCCGCACGCCCAGTGCCCGGCTCACCACGCGCTCGCGCAGCCCGGCCAGCACGATCTCCCCGAGCCGGGCCACCAGCACCGTGCCCAGCGCCGACAGCAGGGCCCGGGCGACGAGCGCGGCGAGGATCCCCAGGGCCAGCAGGTCGACGGCGCCCACGGCCCCGCGCGAGATCGCGACGTCGACGATCGCGCCGAGCAGCGGAGGGACGGCCAGGATCGAGGCGGCGGCGGCCACCAGCGTGACGACCGTGCCGGCGAGCAGGCGCCGGTGCGGGCGGACCAGCGCGCCCACCGACCGACGGGTGCGGGCGGCGGTCGCGATCGGCAGGAGGGTGTCGCTCACGCCAGCACCGCCGCCCGGTAGCGCTCGTCCTCGACGAGCTCGGCGTGGGTTCCCGCGGCGACCACCGTCGCGCCGTCGACCAGCAGGACCCGCCCGCAGCGGGCGAGCAGGGCCGGGCTGGAGGTGAGGATGACCGTGGTGCGACCGGTGCGCAGCGCGGCGATGCCCGCGGCGATGCGGAACTCGGTGGCGGCGTCGACGGCGGTGGTCGGGTCGTGCAGCACCAGGACCGGGGCGTGGGCGGCCAGCGCGCGGGCCAGGGCCAGGCGCTGGCGCTGCCCGCCCGACAGGGTGCGGCCGCGCTCGGTGAGTTCGGCGTCCAGGCCGCCGGGCAGGGCGTCGAGCACCTCGTCGGCGGCCGCCGCGGCCAGCGCCGCGGCGTCGGTGCCGGTGTTGTCCGCGACGGTGCCCTCGAACAGCGTGGCGTCGTGGCGGGCCACGAGCACGGCGCGGCGGGCCTCGTCGAGATCGACGCCCGCGAGATCGGTGCCGTCCAGGACCAGGGGGCCCGCGCCGTTGCCGGGGTCCCGGTCGCGGGCCAGCACGTCGAGCAGGGTGGCGGCGTCGGCGGCGGCGAGGGTCACCACGCCGAGGTGCTCGCCCGCGCCGACGTCGATGTCCCGTACCCGCAGCGCGCCCGCGGGCTCCGGGGGCAACACCGCGTCGCCTGCCCGGACGGCGGGCGCGGCCGCGAGCAGGGCGGCCACCCGCTCCGCCGAGCCGCGCGCCCCGGCGAGCAGCGGCCCGACGGCGGTGAGCCGCTCCAGCGGGCCGATCAGGAACTGCGCGAGCCCGACCCCGGCCACCAGCTCGCCGACGCTGATCGTGCCGTCCAGCGCCAGCCGCCCGCCGACCCACGCCACCACGACGAGGAACACCCCGGTGATGATCCCGGTCGCCGCGGTGTAGCCACCCTCGAACCGCACCGCGGCGAGCCGGGCGGTCAGGGCCTTCCGGCTGGCGCGGCGGTAGTTCTCGCCCGCCGCCGCCTCGGCCCCGATGCCCTTGATCACCCGTAGCCCCGTGACGACGTCGGTGGCGATGCCGGTGGCGGCGGCGAGCGTGCCCTGCTCGGCCTCCGCGCGCCCGACCAGCGGGCGCGCCAGCAGCCGCGACGCGACCAGCACGAGCGGCACCCCGACGAGCACCACGAGCCCCAGCAGCACCGACGCGCTGATCAGGACCACGGCGCCCCCGGCGAGCGCGGACAGCGCCGCGATCCCGCTGATGATCGCCACACACACCAGCCCGGCCCGGTCGGCGTCGGATCCGGCCAGGCTGACCAGCTCGCCCGAGCGTCCCGGCGCCCCGCCCGCCGGGTGCAACACGCGACGGGTCACGTCGAGCCGGATCCCGTGGGCGGCCTGCTTCTCGGTGCGGACCATGAGCCAGTACCCGAAGTAGGCGCTGGAGGCGAGCACGACGAACACCCCGGCCACGGCCCCGAGCCAGCGCCCCAGCGCCGAGGCGTCACCGGTGGACACGGCCAGGTCGATCACCACGCCGACGACCACCGGTACGGCCGCCTCCGAGAGCTGGTGCCCGGCGACGAGCAGGGACGCCAGCACCACGTCGCGGCGCTGGCCCCGTGCCGCGCCGCGCAGGACGGCCGAGGGGGTGGTCATGGGTGTCCGTTCGGGCGGGAGATCGATCAGTGAGCCGACACTAATCTCTCGGACCCCACGGATGCGCGGCCCTTCCGGTGAACGTCGCGCGGGCCGACGTCGACCGCCCGCGGCCGCACCCCGCCGACGCACCCGGCGGGGCGGCCGACCGCACGGCGGGGAGAATCTCCGGCCGTGAACCCCTCCGGCCTGGTGGTCGTCGACAAGCCCGCCGGTCTCACCTCGCACGACGTCGTGGCCCGGCTGCGGCGCATCCTGCGCACCCGCAAGGTCGGGCACGCCGGCACCCTCGACCCGATGGCCACCGGCGTGCTCGTCTGCGGCGTCGGTCGCGGGACCAAGCTGCTCGGGCACCTCGCGCTGGACACGAAGGCCTACACCGCCACGATCCGGCTCGGCGCCGCCACCACCACCGACGACGCCGAGGGGGAGACGCTCACCACCGCCGACGCGTCGAGCGTCACCGACCCCGCGGTGGCCGCGGGCATCGCCGCGCTCACCGGCGACCTCGCGCAGGTCCCCAGCTCGGTCAGCGCGATCAAGGTGGGCGGGCAACGGGCGTACGCGCGGGTGCGGGCGGGGGAGGACGTGGTGCTCGCGGCCCGCCCGGTCACCGTGTCGGCGTTCACCCTGCTCGCCCGCAGCGGGGCCGATCTCGACGTCGCCGTGGAGTGCACGTCCGGCACCTACGTGCGGGCGCTGGCCCGCGACCTCGGCGCCGGGCTCGGCGTGGGCGGGCACCTCACCGCGCTGCGCCGCATCCGCGTCGGCCCGTTCGTCCTCGACCACGCCCGCACGCTGGAGCAGCTGGACGCGGACCCGGCCCTGTCGCTGACCCTCGACGACGCCGTGGCCGTCGCCTTCCCGCGCCGCGACCTCGACGCGGCCGCCGCAGCCGATGTCCGGCACGGCAGGCCGCTGCCGCCCTACGGCCGGCCGGGGGTGCACGGCACGTTCGCCCCGGACGGCCGCGTGCTGGCCCTGATGCAGGACCGCGGTGAGCACGCCCGCCCGGTGGTCGTGCTGGCGCCGGCGAACGAGCCCGGCTGAGTTGCAGCAAGGCCACCTTCACGCAACGACATTGCGTGAAGGTGGCCATGCTGCAACGGGGGGTGCGGCCGGGGTCGGGGACGGGGCTGCGGCCGCCGTCCGGCATCGGGTCGTAGGCTCCGGGTGTGGAGCGCTGGCGGGGTCTGGACGGCGTGCCGACCGGATGGGGACGCAGCGTCGTCACGGTGGGTGTCTTCGACGGGATGCACCGCGGCCACCAGCAGCTCGTCGGCCACGCCGTGACGCGTGCCCGGGAACGCGGGCTGCCCGCCGTGCTCGTCACGTTCGACCCGCACCCCGCCGAACTGGTGCGGCCGGGAAGCCATCCCGCCCAGCTCACCACCCTGCGCAGGCGCGCGGACCTCGCCGCCGAGCTGGGGATCGACGCGTTCTGCGTGCTGCCCTTCACCCCGGAGCTCGCCCGCACCGAGCCCGCGGCGTTCGCCCACCACGTGCTGGTGGAGCGGTTGCACGCGGCCGTGGTGCTGGTGGGCCGCAACTTCCGGTTCGGGCACCGGGCGGCGGGCGACGTCCCGCTGCTCGTCGAGCTGGGGGAGCGTTTCGGCTTCGCCGTCGAGGGTCTCGACCTCACCGGCGACGACACCGTCACCTTCTCCTCCACCTACGTGCGTGCCTGCATCGACGCGGGCGACGTCGCCGCGGCCGCGGCGGCGCTGGGTCGCCCGCACCGCGTCGAGGGGGTCGTCGTGCACGGCGCGCGCCGCGGCCGTGACCTGGGGTTCCCCACCGCCAACATCGCCACCGCCCCCCACACCGCGCTGCCCGCCGACGGCATCTACGCGGGCCGGTTCGCGATCGGGGAGCGCGTGCTGCCCGCTGCCGTCTCCGTCGGCACCAACCCCACGTTCTCCGGCCGGGTGCGTACCGTCGAGGCCTACGTGCTCGACGTCGACGAGGACTTCTACGGCCACCAGGTCGCCGTCGACCTCGTGGCGCGGCTGCGCGGGCAGGTGCACTACGACGACATCGCGGCGCTGGTCGAACAGATGCACCGCGACGTCGCGCGGACCCGGGAACTGCTCGCGTGAGTTTGCCCGTTCGCCCACGGGCGAGGGGGTCGGGATGCCAGCATCGGTGCATGACCAGTGCTGCGCGGTCCGGGACCGGGTCGTACCCGCCCGGTGTCGTCGAGAACCGAGCCCGGCAGGCGGAGCTCTACGGGGCCCCGCTCGGCGACCGGGTGCGCAGGCTCACCACCGGCCTGCACATCACCCAGGCCCGGCTGGCCCGGGCGCTGGGGATCAGCGCCGCCATGCTCAGCCAGCTCGCGAGCGGGCGGCGGGTCAAGATCGGCGATCCGGCGGTGCTGGCCCGCCTGCTGCTGCTCGACCAGCGCTGCACCGAGCTCGGCGCACCCGCCGAGCCGATCCCGCCGCGCGCGGTGGAGGTGCTGCTCTCCGACGTCGCGCGGGCGCACTGGCAGTTCTCCCCGACCCCGCTGCCGCCCGCCCCGCCCGTCCGGCTCCGTCCGGTCGCCCCGGTCGCGCCCCCGGCGGGCGGGAGCTCCGCGGCCGACGCCCTGCGTCGCATCGCCGCGCCCGCCCGCCTCGCCGCGGCCGCCGCCACGCTCGGCCCCGGGTTCCCGGAGCTCGCCGAGGTGCTGCGACAGGCGGCGGGCCGGCCGGGCTGACCCCGTCCGGCCGCCCACCGCCCGTGCCGGGGCGGGACACCGGTCGCCGGACCGGCTGGTAACCTGGCGTACTGGGTCCGGCTGCAGTCCGTGGCGGCCGTGACCGTCTTCCGGGCGTCCCACGTGTCGACGCCCGGCCGCACGGCACCGTAGACGAAAGAGGAATCCCACCGTGGCTCTCGACGCCGCACAGAAGAAGACCGTGCTGGACCAGTACGGCACCCACGAGGGCGACACCGGGTCGCCCGAGGCCCAGATCGCGCTGCTGACCAAGCGCATCATCGACCTCACCGAGCACCTGAAGACCCACAAGCACGACCACCACTCCCGCCGCGGCCTGCTGCTGCTCGTCGGCCGCCGCCGCCGGCTCATCAAGTACCTGCGTGAGGTCGACGTCGCGCGCTACCGCTCGCTGATCGAGCGCCTGGGCATCCGCCGCTGACCTCCCGGGCCGGGCACCCTCCGGTGGCCCGGCCCGTCACAACTCCATCCACACCCCCTGCGCCCGGCAGCAGATCCGCCGGTCCTCGGTAGTGGCCGCCGGGCACCCAGTCGCGAAGGACGGGCCCCGACGGCTTCGATCGAAGGCCGGCCCGACGAGGATCACCGGGGCGGGGGCTGACATCTCACGAGGAGATGCACCTTGACCGACCCCATCGAAGACGCCGTCCACGAGACGACCGCCGTGATCGACAACGGGAGCTTCGGCACCCGCACCGTCCGGTTCGAGACCGGGCGCCTCGCGCGCCAGGCCGCCGGCTCCGTCGCCGCCTACCTCGACGACGAGACCATGATCCTTTCTGCCACCACGGCGTCGAAGCACCCCAAGGACCACCTCGACTTCTTCCCGCTCACGATCGACGTGGAGGAGCGGATGTACGCCGCGGGCCGGATCCCCGGTTCGTTCTTCCGCCGCGAGGGCCGTCCGAGCACCGACGCCATCCTCACCTGCCGGCTCACCGACCGGCCGCTGCGCCCGACGTTCGCCACCGGGCTGCGCAACGAGATCCAGGTCGTGCTGACGGTGATGAGCCTCGCGCCGCAGGACCTCTACGACGTGCTGGCGATCAACGCCGCGTCCGCGTCGACCCAGATCTCGGGCATCCCGTTCAACGGCCCGGTCGGGGCCGTGCGAGTCGCGCTCATCGACACGCAGTGGGTGGCGTTCCCGACCCATGAGCAGCTCGAGACCGCCACGTTCGACATGGTCATCGCGGGCCGGATCGCAGGCGACGACGTCGCGATCATGATGGTCGAGGCGGAGGCCACCGAGAACGTCCTCGCGCTGCGCGACGGCGGCGCCCAGGTGCCCACCGAGGCCGTGGTCGCCGCCGGCATCGACGCGGCCAAGCCGTTCCTGAAGGTCCTCTGCCAGGCCCAGCAGCAGCTGGCGCAGGTGGCGGGCAAGCCCACCGCGGACTTCCCGCTGTACCTCGACTACCAGCCCGACGCCTACGACGCGGTCACCGACGCCGGCTACGAGGACGTCGCCGCGGCGTTCACCATCGCCGGCAAGCAGGAGCGCGAGTCCCGGCTCGACGAGATCAAGGCGGGCCTGCTCGACGTGCTCGGCGAGAAGTTCGAGGGCCGCGAGAAGGAGATCGGCGCGGCGTTCCGCGCCATCACCAAGAAGGCGGTCCGGCAGCGGATCCTGCGCGACAACGTGCGCATCGACGGGCGCGGGCTCACCGACATCCGGCCCCTCTCGGCCGAGGTCGAGATCATCCCGCGGGCGCACGGATCGGCACTGTTCGAGCGCGGCGAGACCCAGATCCTGGGTGTCACCACGCTGAACATGCTGCGCATGGAGCAGCAGATCGACTCGCTGTCGCCGGTCACCCGCAAGCGCTACATGCACGACTACAACTTCCCGCCGTACTCGACCGGTGAGACCGGTCGCGTCGGCTCGCCCAAGCGCCGCGAGATCGGGCACGGCGCGCTGGCCGAGCGGGCGCTGGTGCCCGTGCTGCCCTCGCGCGAGGAGTTCCCGTACGCGATCCGCCAGGTCTCCGAGGCGCTGGGCTCCAACGGCTCCACCTCGATGGGCTCGGTCTGCGCGTCCACGATGTCGCTCTACAACGCCGGCGTGCCGCTCAAGGCGCCGGTCGCGGGCATCGCGATGGGCCTGGTCTCCGACACCGTCGACGGTGAGACGCGCTACGTCGCGCTCACCGACATCCTCGGCGCCGAGGACGCGTTCGGTGACATGGACTTCAAGGTCGCGGGCACGCCGGAGTTCGTCACGGCGCTGCAGCTCGACACCAAGCTCGACGGCATCCCGTCGGCCGTCCTCGCCGCGGCGCTGGCCCAGGCCAAGGACGCCCGCATGACGATCCTGGAGGTCATCGGCGAGGCGATCGACCGCCCGGACGAGATGAGCCGGTTCGCGCCGCGCGTCATCGCGATCAAGATCCCGGTCGACAAGATCGGCGAGCTGATCGGCCCGAAGGGCAAGATGATCAACTCGATCACCGAGCAGACCGGTGCCGACATCTCCATCGACGACGACGGCACCGTCTACGTCGGCGCGTCGGACGGCGAGTCGGCCGACGCCGCGATCGGCATGGTCAACGCCATCGCCAACCCGCAGCTGCCGAAGATCGGCGAGCGTTTCCTGGGCACGGTCGTCAAGACCGCCGCCTTCGGCGCGTTCGTCTCGCTGGTGCCCGGCAAGGACGGTCTCGTCCACATCTCGAAGCTGGGCAACGGCAAGCGGATCGCCAAGGTCGAGGACGTCGTCTCGGTCGGCTCGAAGATCCGGGTCGAGGTCACCGACATCGACAACCGCGGCAAGATCAGCCTGATCCCGGTCGAGGAGGGGGACGCCACCCCCGCGGGTGACGTCACCGCCCCCGCGGAGCCTGCCGAGGTCGCTTCCTCTTGACCGACCTCCTGACGCCGGGGACGGCCTCCGTCCCCGGCGTCTCCCGTACGGAGCTGGCCGGCGGGCTGCGGGTGCTGTCGGAGACGGTGCCCGGGGTCCGCTCGGTCTCGCTGGGCATCTGGATCGCCATCGGGTCGCGCGACGAGACCCCGGCCCAGGCAGGGGCCGCGCACTACCTCGAGCACCTGCTGTTCAAGGGCACCCGTACCCGCACGGCCGCGGGGATCGCGGAGGAGTTCGACGCCGTCGGCGGCGACCTCAACGCGTTCACCGCGAAGGAGCACACCTGCTTCTACGCGCACGTGCTCGACAACGACCTCCCGATGGCCGTCGACGTGCTCGCCGACGTCGTCACCGACGCCGTCATGGCGCCGGCCGACGTCGAGATCGAGCGTGGAGTGGTGCTCGAGGAGATCGCCATGCGCGACGACGACCCGGAGGACCTGCTCGGCGAGCTGTTCGACGAGTCGCTGTTCGGTTCCCACCCGCTGGGCCGGCCGGTGATCGGCTCGGAGTCCTCGATCCGCGGGATGGTCCGCGACACGCTCCACGACTTCTGGCGCGGCGAGTACACGACACCGCGGATGGTGGTGGCCGCGGCGGGGAACCTGGCGCACCCGCACCTCGTCGCCCTCGTCGAGAAGGCGTTCGACGCGGCCACGAGCCGGGCGGGCGCGGCGGCCCCGGCGGCGCCACGGCCGGCCGGCACGGTCGCGCTGCCACGCGGCCCCCGGCTGGTACTGCGCTGCGAGGACACCGAGCAGGCCCACCTCATGCTCGGCGTCCCCGGGGTGTCGCGGCACGACCCGCGGCGCAGCGCGCTGTCGGTGCTCAACACCGCGCTCGGCGGTGGGCCCAGCTCGCGGCTGTTCCAGCAGGTCCGCGAACAGCGCGGCCTGGCGTACTCGGTGTACTCCGGGCTCACCGGCTACACCGACGCCGGCACGTTCTGCGTCTACGCGGGCTGCGCGCCCGAACGGCTCGGCGAGGTCGCCTCGGTCGTCCGGTCGGTGCTGGGCGAGGTGGCCGCGGGCGGGCTGACCCCGGCCGAGGTGGAGCGGGCGCAGGGCAACCTGCGCGGCGGGCTGGTCCTCGGGCTGGAGGACACCCCGTCGCGGATGAACCGGCTCGGGCGTTCGGAGCTCGACCACGGCCGGCAGCGCACGCTCGCCGAGAGCCTCGGCCGGATCGCCGCCGTCACGCCCGAGCAGGTGGCGGACGTCGCGCGCGAGCTGCTCTCCGGGCCGCTCACCGCCGCGGTGGTAGGCCCCTACGACGAGGTGGACGACCTCCCGGATCCGCTCCGCGCCCTGGTCTGACCCGAATCCGCAGGTAGGTGCGCGACACGGGCCCCGAAATGAGGATGGGTGCCCTGCTGAGCTGGGAAAATGGTCTGTGCGAAGAGATCAAAGTCCCGGGCGGAAGGGCACCCATCAGATGCGGAAGATACGCG
>NZ_JAJCYB010000043.1 GCF_029263155.1 Pseudonocardia sp. | reverse complement strand
CGCGTATCTTCCGCATCTGATGGGTGCCCTTCCGCCCGGGACTTTGATCTCTTCGCACAGACCATTTTCCCAGCTCAGCAGGGCACCCATCCTCATTTCGGGGCCCGTGTCGCGCACCTACCTGCGGATTCGGGTCTGACCGGAGTCCTCCTGTGTCCAGTCGGTTCCTGCTCGTTCCCGCCCTCACCCTGACCCTCGTCCTCGCCGGCTGCGGTGGGGGCACCCCCATCGCCGAACCCGCCGCCGCCCCGGCACCCGATCCTCTCGACACCGCCACGACCGAGGAGCTCTACGCGCAGGCGCAGGAGGAGGGGCAGGTCGTCGTCTACTCCTTCACCAGCCGCATCGCCGCCATCGAGCCGGTGTTCGAACAGCGCTTCCCCGGCGTCGACCTGCTCCCGACCGACATCTCCTCCACCGAGCAGATCGCGCGGCTGCGGGCCGAGGGCCAGGCCGGCACCGGCGGCGCCGACGTCGCCTACCTCTCGGACGCGCCGGTGGTGCTGACCGAGTTGCTCGACGAGGGCCTGCTGCGCAACTACGTCCCGCCCCGGGTCGCCGACGCGGTGCCCGCCGAGTACACGTCGCCGCTGGTGGCGAACCGCCTCTCGACCAAGACGCTGATGTACAACGAGCAGGCCCATCCCGAGGGCCCGCCGGTGACCAACCTGTGGCAGCTCACCGACCCGGAGTGGAGCGGCCGGGTGGTGATGGTCGATCCGAACGTGCGCGGCGACTACCTCGACCTGATGACCGAGATCGTGCTGCGCTCGACGGAGATGGAGGCGGCGCACCAGGAGCTGCGGGGCGGCCCGGTCGTGCTGTCCGACGGGATCGAGACGGCGGGCGAGCAGTGGATCGCCGACCTCTACGCCAACGGCGTGGTGCTCGTCGACGACACCGACAACGTCAACGCGGCGATCGGGCTGCGCGGCCAGGAGAACCCGCCGATCGGCTTCACCTCGTACTCGGACCGCCGGGACAACGCCGACGAGGGCTGGGCGCTGCAGGCCGCCACGGGCGTGGTCCCGGCGCCGGGCATCGCGTTCCCCGCCCTGCTCGCGATCACCCGCGACGCCGCGAACCCCGCCGCCGCCCGGCTGCTGGTCGACCTGCTCATGGGCGACGACAGCGAGACCGGCGGCCCCGGCTTCGAGCCGTTCTACGTCGCGGGCGACTACCCGACCCGTTCCGACGTGGTCGCGCCCGCCGACGCGGTCTCGCTGGCCGAACTGGGGGCGTGGGAGATCGACCCGCAGGCTACGGCGGACGCCCGCGGCGACGTCGCCGACCTGCTGCTGACCCTGGAGTGAGCACCCGACTGCGCACCACCCTCCGGGATCCCGTCGTCGTCCTCGGTCTGGGGACGGCGGCGGTCCTGGCGGTCCTGGTGCTGGCCCCGCTGGTCGGGCTGATCGCGACGACGTTGCGCCCGGACGGCATCGAGGCCTGGTCCGACGTGCTCACCGGGCGCCTCGCGCCGGCGCTGTTCTACGAGCCGCTCGGCAACTCGCTCGTGGTCGGCGTCGCGACGGCGCTGGGGTCGACGCTGCTCGGCGGGTTCACCGCCTGGCTGGTGGTGATGACCGACGCCCCGTGGCGGCGCACGATCGGGCTGCTGGCGATGGTGCCGTTCGCGCTGCCCAGCTTCGCCCTCGCCCTGGCCTGGGAGACGGTCTTCCGCAACGACCTGATCGGCGGGCGCGTCGGGATCCTGTTCGACCTGGGCGTCCCGGTGCCGGACTGGCTGGCCTGGGGTGCGGTCCCGGTCGCGGCCACGCTGGTGGCCCACTACTACTCGCTCACGTTCGTGCTGGTCGCCGCGGCGCTGGCCACCGTGAACAGCGAGTTGCTGGAGGCCGGGGAGATGGCCGGGGCCTCCCGGCTGCGGGTGGCGCGGTCGATCGCGCTGCCGGTGGTGGCGCCGGCGATCGTGTCCAGCGCGCTGCTCGCCTTCGCCGAGGGCGTCTCCAACTTCGCCTCACCCGCCCTGCTCGGGTTGCCCGTGCGGTTCCAGACCGTGTCGACGAGGCTCTACGGCGCGATCGCGACCGGGGAGACCGTGCGCGGGTACGTGCTGGCGCTGCTGCTCATCGGGGTGGCCGCGCTGCTGCTGTTCACCAGCACGCGGTTCGTCGGCGGGCGCCGCTCGTACGCCACGATCACCGGCAAGGGCGGGCGCCGGTCGCTGACCCCGCTGGGTGCGGCCCGTCGCCCGCTCGCGCTGCTGGCGATCGCGCTGTGCGCGGCGACGACGGTGCTGCCCGGGCTGGTGCTGCTGGCGTCGAGCTTCGCGCGTCGCACCAACTCGCTGACCGGCGGGTTCACCCTGCACTTCTGGACAGGGGAGTCCGATCCGTCGATCGCACAGGGGCAGCGCGGGGTGCTGCGCAACCCGCAGATCGTCGAGGCCACGCTGACGACGGTCGGGCTGGGCCTGTCGGTCGCGCTCGCCGCCACGGCGCTCGGGCTGGCGGTGGGCTACTCGGTGACGCGGCTGCGGGTGACGCCGCTGGCCACCGCTCTGTCGACGTTGTCGTTCCTGCCCTTCCTGGTGCCCGGCATCGCGCTCGGGGCGGCGTTCATCGCGCAGTTCGGGCGCCCGGTCGGGCCGATCCCGGCGCTGTACGGCACGTTCGCGTTGCTGGTGCTCGCCGGGGCGGCGTACACGCTGCCCTACGCGGCGCAGGCCGGGCGTTCGGCGGTGGGGCAGATCGCGCCGGACCTGGAGGAGTCCGCGCAGATGGCCGGCGCCGGGCTGGGGCGGCGGCTGGCGCGGATCGTGGTGCCGCTGGCGTCACGCGGGCTGCTGGCGGGAGCGGTGCTGGTGTTCGTCAACCTGGTGCGTGACCTCTCGCTGGTCGTGCTGCTCGTCACCCCGGCGACGCCCCTGTTGTCGGTGCTCACCTTCCGGTACGCGTCCGAGGGGTTCGCGCAGTTCGCGAACGCCATCACCGTGATCATCGCCGTCATCTCGGTGGGGGCCACCGTCCTGGCCCGCCGCCTGCAGGGCGCGGCCCAACCCTGGCTGGA
This sequence comes from Pseudonocardia sp., assembly GCF_029263155.1. Taxonomy (GTDB): domain Bacteria; phylum Actinomycetota; class Actinomycetes; order Mycobacteriales; family Pseudonocardiaceae; genus Pseudonocardia. Next base: position 75,284 of record NZ_JAJCYB010000043.1, on the reverse strand, counting down.
GAAGACGTGATCACCGTTCGCGGGCTGGAGAAGCGTTTCGGCGCGGGCGGCCGCGCCGCCGTCGACGGCATCGACCTCGCCGTGCCGCAGGGCGCGTTCCTGGTGCTGCTGGGCCCGTCGGGCTGCGGCAAGACCACCACGCTGCGGATGCTCGCCGGGCTGGAGCGCCCCACCGCGGGCGAGATCCGGTTCGGTGACCGGGTGGTCGTCGGCGTCGGCACGGTGGTGCCGCCGTCGCGGCGCGGGGCCGGGCTGGTGTTCCAGAGTTACGCCCTGTGGCCGCACATGACGGTGCGTGCCAACGTCGAGTGGCCGCTGAAGGTGGCCGGGACGCCGGGTCGCAGCGAGCGCGTCGCCGAGGTGCTGGACCTGCTCTCGATCGGCGAGCTGGCGGCCCGCTACCCGGGCGAGATCTCCGGCGGGCAGCAGCAGCGGGTCGCGATCGCGCGCATGATCGCGCCACGGCCGTCGGTGCTGCTGTTCGACGAGCCGTTGTCCAACCTCGACGCGAAGCTGCGCGTCGAGACCCGCGCGGAGCTGCTGGCCGTGCACCGGGCGACCGGCGCGACGAGCGTGTACGTGACGCACGACCAGGTGGAGGCGATGACGATGGCCACGCACGTGGCGCTGATGCGCGAGGGCCGCGTCGAGCAGTTCGGGGCGCCCCTGGAGCTGGTACGGCGCCCCGCCACCGCGTTCGTGGCGACGTTCATGGGCACGCCGCCGGCGAACCTGATCGACGGCCCGGGCGGGGAGCGCCACATGTACCGCGCGGAGTCGCTCCGCCTGGACCCCGCGGGCGACCTCGAGACGCGCTACACCGAGACCACCCCGCTGGCCGGGCGCTACGTCGTCGCCGGGGTCCGGGACGGCCAGCGGATCTCGGTGGTGACCGACGCCCCGCCCCGGCTGGCCCTCGGTGACGTGATGCGGGTGGCACTGCCCGACCGGCCCGACGCCGTCTTCGACGCGGCCACCGGGCTGCGCCGGTGAGGCTGCTGCTGGTCCGGCACGGGGAGACCGCCTGGAACGCCGCGCACCGCCTGCAGGGTGACCACGACGTGCCGCTCTCCGAGGCCGGCCGCGCCCAGGCCCGCGCCCTGGATCCGCTGGTCGCCGCCCACGTGCCCGTGCGGGTCGTGACGTCCCCGCTGGCGCGGGCGCGGGAGACCGCCGAGCTTCTCGGGTACCCGGAGGTGACCGGCGACCGGCGCTGGCAGGAGGCGCACCTGGGCGACTGGACCGGCCGGCCGGCGTCCGAGCTGCCGGTGCCGGCCTACCCGGACTGGCGGGCCGGGCGGTACACCCCGCCGGGTGGCGAGTCGTTCGCCGAGCTCACCGCCCGTGTCGTCGAGGCGGTGGCCGGGCTGGACCGCACGGCAGGCACCACCCTCGTCGTCACCCACGGCGGCCCGATCCGGGCGCTGTGCCACCACCTGCTGGGCCTGCACCCCACGCTGGTCGTCCCGGTCGCCCCGGCCAGCCTCACGGTGCTGGAGCTGGACGGCACGGACGCGCGCCTGCGGATGTACAACGTGACCCCGACCGCCGCGGCGCCGGACCCGACGGACTGAGTCCCACCGGACGAGTGGGGAGCTCGACCACCGCGTCGAGCCGGTCCAGCCGCGACCGGTCGTGGGTGATCAGGATCAGGGTGCGGTCCTGCGTCGCCGTCAGGAGGTCGTCGAGCACCTCGTCGCGGGTGTCCGGGTCCAGGTGCGCGGTCGGCTCGTCGAGGACGAGCACCCGCGGGTCGACGAGCAGCGCGCGGGCCAGCGCCAGGCGTTGCCGCATGCCGCCGGAGAGCCGCTCGCCGCGCAGGCCGGTGTCGGCGTCGAGGCCGCCCGCGGGGGCCAGCGACGCCGTCAGCCGGACGCGGTCGAGCACCGCGGCCAGCTCGGCGTCGGTGGCCTCCGGCGCGGCCACCCGCAGGTTGTCGCGGACGGTCCCGGCGAACACGTGCGGGTCCTGCGGCACCCCGGACACCGTGCGGCGCACGTCGTCGGGGTCCAGCGTGGTGACGTCGACGCCGTCGAGGTGCACGGTTCCCGCGTCCGGGTCGCGGAAGCGGAACAGCACCGCGGCCAGCGTGCTCTTGCCCGCCCCGCTCGGTCCGACCACGGCGATCCGGCGCCCCGGCGGCAGGTCCAGGTCCAGCCCGTCGACGGCCCACGGCTCGCCGGGCCCGTAGCGCACGCGCAGGCCGCGGATGCGCAGCCCCCGCTCCGGCCGGACCGTCGCGGCGGGGGAGCGGTGCACGTCCGGTGGGGTGTCGAGGACGTCGAACAGCCGGGCCCCGGCCGCGCGCAGCGCGCCCAGCCGACCCGCGACACCGGGCAGCGGTGCCACGATCTCGAACGCCGCGAGTGCGGTGAGCACCAGCACCGCGAGCGGCACCTCCCCGAGCGTTCCCCGCTGCACGGCGGCGACCCCGAGTAGCAGCGTGCCCCACAGCGTCAGGCCCGCGACCAGGGCGGACGCCCCCGCACCGAGCCCGAGCAGCGCGGCGTCCCGGCGGGCGATCCGGGTGAGGGTCGCGTCGGCGGCGTCCACCCGGGCCACGGCGGCGTCCATCGCGCCGTAGGCGTGCAGGTCGGGGGCGCCGTGCAGGGCGTCGACGACGGCGGTGGACAGCTCCGCACGCGCCGCGGCCGCCCGCCGCCCCGGTCCCCGGCCCGCGGCGTACGCGACGGCCGGCACCGCGACCCCGCCCAGCGCCAGTCCCGCGGCGAGCAGCACCCCACCCGGGACGAGCAGCGCCGTCGACAGCGCGACCACCCCCGCGCCGGTCACCAGCGCGGCGAGGGGCGGGGCCAGGCCGCGGATCAGGAGGTCCTGCGTGGCGTCGGTGTCGCCGACCAGCCGGGTGACGAGGTCGCCGGAGCGGAAGCGGCGGACCGGCTCCGTGCGCGCCAGCCGCTCGTACACCCGCACCCGGACATCGGCGAGGGTGCGCAGCGCGGCGTCGTGGGTGACCAGGCGTTCGAGGTAGCGCGCCACCCCACGGGTGACGCCCAGCGCGCGCGTGGCGACCACGGCGACGCTCAGCGCGGTCAGCGGCGGTGCGGTGGCGGCGGTGGCGATGAGCCAGGCGGCGACGGCGAGCAGCGCCACCCCGGACGCCGTCGCGCACGCCCCGGCCAGCACGCCGAGCGCGAACCGGGCACCGCGCGGGCGGGCCAGCGCGATCATGCGAAGCAGCGGGTCGCACCTCACCGCGCACCTCCGGCCCGCGCCACGAGCGGCACCTCGGTCCACTCCGGGTGGACGGGAGTGCCGTTCGTCGCGTCCAGGGTGACGATCCGGTCCGCGAGGTCGGCCCAGCCGCCGTCGTGGGCCACGATCACCCCGGTCGCACCGTCCAGCAGCCGCGCCACCGCGGCCCGCACGGCGTCGGCGTTGGCCCCGTCCAGGTGGGCGGTGGGCTCGTCGAGCAGCACGATCGACGCGCCCGCGGCGCGCCGCAGGAACGCCCGGGCCAGCGCGATCCGTTGCCGCTCGCCCGCCGAGAGCCGGGCGCCGCGCTCGCCGAGGCGGGTGTCGTAGCCGCCGGGCAGCGCAGTGATCATGTCGTGGGCGGCGGCCTGCCGGGCCGCGTGGCGCACCGCGTCGTCGCTCGCGCCCGGCTCGCCGAGGCGGATGTTGTCGGCGACGGAGGCGTCGAACAGGTGCGGCCGCTGCGGCACCCACGCGATCCGCCGGCGCCAGGGGGCCGGCGGCAGGTCGGCGAGGTCGCGCCCGTCGACGGTGATCGTGCCCGCGGTCGGCTCGGCGAAGCGCAGCAGCAGGGCCAGCAGGCTCGACTTGCCCGCGCCGCTGCGCCCGGTCACCAGCGTCGTGCGGCCGGGTTCGAGCTCCAGGCACAGCGAGTCGAGGACGGTGCCGTCGCGGCCGGGGTAGGACAGCGACACGTGGTCGAGCCGGATCGTGCGTGCCGGAACGGGCAACCCGCCGTGCCGGGGAGGCGGACTCGCGGCGTGGTCGTCGAGGACGGCGAAGACGCGCTCGGCCGCGGCCACCCCCTCGGTGCTCGCGTGGAACCGCGCGCCCACCTCGCGCAGCGGCAGGTACGCCTCGGGCGCGAGGATCAGCACGAGCAGCGCGGTCTCCAGGTCGATGTGCCCGTAGAGCAGGCGCAGCCCGATCTGGACGGCCACCAGCGCCACCGCCAGCGTGGCCACCACTTCCAGCACGAACGCGGACAGGAAGGCCACCTTCAGCGTGGCGAGCGTGGCGTCGCGGTGCGCGTCGGTGGCCTCCCGGATCCGCGCCGCCTCGTCCTTCGCCCGGCGGAACAGCGCGAGGGTCGGCAGCCCCTCCATGACGTCGAGGAAGTGCCCGCCGAGGCGTTCCAGCAGCCGCCACTGCCGCCGCGTCCGGTCCTGGGTGTGCCACCCCACGAGCGCCATGAACACCGGGATCAGCGGAACCGTGAACGCGATCACCAGCGCGGAGATCCAGTCCGCCCGCGCGACGACGACCAGCACGGCGACGGGCACCAGCACCGCGAGCACCAGCTGGGGCAGGAAACGTGCCACGTAGTCGTCGAGCGCGTCGAGGCCGCGGGTGGCGAGCGTGACGACCTCCCCGGCGTCGCGGGAGGACGCGGTGACGTGCCGCACGAGCCTGCGTCGCAGCGCCGACTTCACCGCGGCCGCGCTGCGCAGCGCCGCGGTCTCCGAGCCGTACGCGAGCAGGGCCCGGGCCGCGGCGACGGCGGCGACCGCGCCGATCCCGGTGAGCGAGACCTCCGCGATCGCCGACGCCAGCAGCGAGGCCTGCAGCAGGACCAGCGCGGTGACCGCGACGCCGCCGGCCACCGCGACGGCCAGGTGTACCCGCACCGCCGCGACGCTGCGGACCAGCCGGGGATCCAGCGGTCTCATGCCGAGACCCGCCTGCGGAACACCCAGTAGCTCCACGACTGGTAGGCGATCACCAGCGGCAGGAACACCGCGCCGATCACGCTGAGCACGCCCAGCGTGTACGGCGCCGACGCCGCGTTCGCGACGGTGAGGTCGAAGGCCGGGGACAGGCGCGAGGGCAGCACGGCCGGGTACAGCGAGGTGAAGACCAGCACGGACAGCGCCGCGACGGCCACCGCCGTCGCCGCGAACGCCCACCCTTCGCGCCGCCGCGCCGCGCAGGTGACGGCGAGCAGCAGCGTGGCCACTACGACCCCGGCCACGAGGGCGCCTGCGGTCCAGGCGGCGAACACCCCCACCGCCGGCACCGCCACGACCGCGGCAGGCCGCGCGGCCGCACGGGCCCGGTACCGCACCGGACCGTCGGCCTTCAGACCCAGGAACAGCGCCCCGTGCAGCACGAACAACGCCGTCGTGGCCACGCCGCCGAGCAGCGCGTAGGGGGAGAGCAGGTCGAACAGCGAGGACCGCACCACCCCGTCGGCGCCGAGCTCGACGCCGCGCAGCATGTTCGCGAACACCAGGCCCCACCCGAACGCGGGCACCGCGCTCCCGGCGACGATCGCGACGTCGCACCAGCGCGGGTCGTCGACCCTCGACCGGTACTCCAGCCCCACCCCGCGCAGGATCAGCGCGACGACGATCAACAGCACCGGCACGTAGAACCCGGACAGCGTCGCGGCGTACCAGGCCGGGAACGCCGCGAACATCGCCCCGACGCCCGCGATCAGCCAGACCTCGTTGCCGTCCCACACCGGGCCGATCGTGGCGAGTGCCACGCGGCGCCCGTCCGCGTCGCGGCCGACCGCGGGCAGCAGCATCCCGACCCCGAAGTCGAACCCCTCCAGCACGAGGTAGCCGGTCCACAGCAGCGCGACCGCGACGAACCAGACCGTGGGCAGGTCCATCAGTGCACCCCCTCCAGGACGGGCCGGACCTGCACGTAGCGCCACAGCAACCGCACCTCGACCACGGCCAGCGCCCCGTAGAGCAGGGTGAACACGCTCAGCGAGAACGCCACCTCGCCCAGGCTCACGCCGGGGGAGACGCTCGCGGCGGTCAGCAGCTCGCCCGCCACGGTCCAGGGCTGGCGGCCGATCTCGGTGAGCAGCCAGCCGCAGATGTTCGCGGCCAGCGCGGCGGGCAGCCCGAGCATCGCCACGCCGTACATCCAGCCCCGGTCCGGCAGCCGCCCGCGGCGGGTCAGCCACAGCCCGAGCACCCCGATCCCGACCCCGGCCAGGCCCAGCCCCATCATCAGCCGGAACGCCCAGTACAGGACCGGCACGTTCGGCACGTAGTCGCCGGGGCCGAACTGCGCCTCGAAGCGCTCCTGCACGTCGGTGATGCCCTCGACCGTGCCGGCGGGGTCGCCGGTGGCCAGGAAGCTGAGCAGGTAGGGCACCTGGACGTTGACGACGTTGCGGCTGCCCTCGACGTCCCCGACCGCGAACAGCGAGAACCCGGCCGGGGACTCGCTCTCCCACAGCGCCTCCGCGGCGGCGAGCTTCATCGGCTCGTACTCCGCGGCCAGCTTCGCCTGGTGGTCGCCCGAGACCGTCACCACGACCCCGGCGACGGCCGTGGTCAGCAGTCCCGCCCGCAGGGTGCGCCGGAACAGGTCGCGGTCGTGCTCGGGGTGACGCAGGAGCCGGTAGGCGCTGACGGCCACGACGAACAGCCCCGCCACCACGAACGACGCCCCGAGCACGTGCAGGTAGGTCGACCAGGCCTGGTCGTTGGTGAGCACCGCGGCGAGGTCGGTCATCCGCGCCCGCCCGGTCGTCTCGTCCACCTCGTAGCCGACGGGATGGCGCATCCAGGCGTTGGCCGCGAGGATGAAGTAGGCCGAGAGGTTCGAGCCGATCGCCGCGGCCCAGATCGTCGCCAGGTGCGCCCGCTTCGGCAGCCGGTCCCAGCCGAAGATCCACAGCCCGATGAACGTCGACTCCAGGAAGAACGCCAGCAGCGCCTCCAGGGCCAGGGGCGCGCCGAAGACGTCGCCGACGAACGTCGAGTAGGCGCTCCAGTTCATCCCGAACTGGAACTCCTGGACGATCCCGGTGACCACCCCCATCGCGAAGTTGATCAGGAACAGCCTGCCGAAGAAGTGCGTGGCGCGCAGGTACTCCGCACGCCCGGTCCGGTGCCACGCCGTCTGCAGCGCCGCGACCACGACCGACAGTCCGATCGTCAGCGGCACGAACAGGAAGTGGTAGACCGTCGTGATGCCGAACTGCCAGCGGGCGAGATCCAGAGCGTCCACGCGCCCCCCTATCTTCTACGTCCTGTAGTAGTTCTACACGACGTAGAATGTCGGTGTCCACGCTAGCGTCGCCACATGCGCGTCGGTGCGTTCCTGCTGGCCCCCGGCTTCCCCGGACTCGACCACGGCACCGTGCTCGACGGCTGTGTCGCCGCCGCGGTCGCGGCCGAGGAGGCCGGCTTCGACGACGTGTGGGTGGCCGAGCACCACTTCATGAGCTACGGCCTGGTCCCCTCGGCGATCACCATGGCCGGCTACCTGCTCGGGGCCACCCGCCGCGTGGGCGTCGGCACGGCGGTGAGCGTGCTGTCCACGACCCACCCGGTCGCGCTGGCCGAGCAGGCGCTGCTGCTCGACCAGGTCTCGGGCGGCCGCTTCCGGCTCGGCGTCGGCCGGGGCGGGCCCTGGGTGGACCTGGAGGTGTTCGGCACCGGACCGGACCGCGTCGGGGACGCGGGGTTCGCCGAGGGGCTCGCGCTCCTGCTGCGGGCCCTGCGCGGCGGTCCGGTCCGGGGAGCGGGGGAGCGGTTCGCCTTCCGCGAGGTCGAGATCGTCCCGGGACCGCGCACCCGGCCGATCCCGCCGGTGGTCCTCGCGGTCACCTCCGCCGAGGGCCGGGCGCTGGCCGCCCACCACGGCCTGCCGATGCTGCTGGGGATGCACGCCGACGACGCGGAGCGGGCGGAGCTCACCCGCGCCCACCCCCGGCCCGACCACATGGCCGCCGCGCTCGCCTACGTCGCCGACACCCGCGACGAGGCCCGGGCGACGATCCGCGCGTCCCTCCCGCGCTGGTTGGGCCCCGGCCTGGCCGGCTACCGGCGCGTCGACGACGTGCCCCGCCGTCCGCGCGACCCGCTCGCCTACACCGACCTGCTGTGCCGCCTGCACCCCGTCGGCACCCCCGAGGACGCGGCCGCCCGGCTCGCCGCGGGCGCCGCGGCGACCGGCATCGAGCACGTCGTGCTCATGGTCGAGGGCGCGGGCGACCGGGCGCGCACCCTGGAGAACATCCGCCGCCTGGGTGCGGAGGTCCTGCCCCGGCTGCGTACGCCGACGAGTGGGCCGACCGTCCGATAGGGTCGGACGGACGGCCCACTCGTCGCCCCGGCGGGCAGCTACACGGGTAGCGTGATCAGGTCGGTGCCGGTCTCGTCGCGGATCGCGACGGCGACGACGTCGGCCGGGTCGACGATCGTGGCCCCCTCGATCGGGGCGCCCCCGCCGCCGGACCCGATCACCCAGCTGCCGGCGACGTGCTCGGCGCCGTCACCGTCGAGGACGACGATCGTGCACTCCCTGCCCGGCTCGACCCCGCGCACCGCCGTGGCCACCCGCACCCAGCCCGCCGCCGGGGTGATCGTGGCGGTCATGGTGACCGGGCCCTGGGCGCCCTGGACGGTGCGGGTTCCCGCGGCGACGACGGCGGCCGGCTCGGGCAGCAGCGCCCTGCCGAGCACCGCGCCCCCGCCGAGCAGCGCCGCGACGGCCACGACCGCGGCCGCGACCAGAGCGAACCGGCGCCGCCGCCGTGCCCCGCTGCCATCGGCCCGTACCGTGCGGACGGCGCGGCGCACCAGCAGGTCGGACTCCGGCGGGCCGTCGAGGAACATCTCCGGCGGCACCTGCCGCAGGGTCGTCGCGGTGGCGTGCAGCGCCTCCCACTCGCGGCGCGCGTCGGCGTCGGTGTCGAGCAGGTGCTGCACCGCGCGGGCGTCGTCGCCGGTCAGCAGGCCCAGGGCGTGGGCGCCGAGATCGGCCCGATCGTCGAGGTTCATGCCCGCTCCATCGCCGCGCGCAGCGCACGCAGCGCGTAGTAGGACCGCGACTTCACGGTGCCCTTGGGCACGCCCAGTACGGCGGCGGCCTCGTCCAGGTTGCGCCCGTGCAGGTAGACCTGCTCCAGCACCGCGCGGTGCTCGGTCGACAGCGTGCCCAACGCGGCGTGGACGGTGACCGCGGCGGCGACGGAGTCCGCGTGGTCCCCGGTGACCGGCGGACGGTCCCCGGCGCCCGCGCCGCCCGGGGCCATCCGGTCGGCCGACACCTCGCGCGGCCGCGCGTCGCGCGCCCGCACCCGGTCGATCACGATGTTGCGCACGACCGTGAGCAACCAGCCGCGCACCGAGCCGCGGCCGTTGGTCAGCACGTCGGGGTTGCGCCACGCCCGGATCAGGGCCTCCTGGACCACGTCCTCGGCCGCGGCCCGGTCGTCGAGCAGTCGCGTCGCGTACACCAGCATCGCCCGTCCGTGTTCGGAGTAGACGGCGTGGACCAGAGCCTCGTCGCTGCTGTGCCGTTCGGCGCTGCTCGCGCGATCAGCACGGCCGGTCCGGTCCACGGGCGGGGACCCTACTCATGCTCGCCCACCCACCCCGACACACGGACCGCGGCGCCCCGCGGTTCAGCCGGGGTGCCGTGGTCACCCGTCCGTGGCACCCCGCCGATCAAGGGCATATGGTCGGCCGGGAAGATCCACCAGCGGCCATCCGCCCTTGATCGGCGGGTTCCGGGGCCGCGGTCGGCCGGCGAGTGAGCGGGACCACCGGTGGCGGTCCGGCCCGCGTGACGTCCGGGTCACTACGATCCGGGAATGCCCGAGGCAGAGCTGCCGGACCTGACGCTGGCCGCAGAGTTCCCCACCCCGACCGCGGCCGAGTGGACCGCGCTGGTCGACGGTGTGCTGCGCAAGGCCCGCCGCATCCCCGACGACGCCCCCGCGGGTGCCGGGGTCGAGAAGCTGGTGCGCACCGGCCCGGACGGGATCGCCGTGCGGCCGCTGTACACCGCGGCCGACGCCCCCGCGGTCGCGACCGGTGTCCCCGGCGGGGCGCCGTTCGTGCGGGGCGGCTCCGCCACCGGCCCGGTGCCCGCGGGTTGGGACGTCCGCCAGCGCCACGACGAGCCCGACGCCGACGCCGCCCGCGCCGCCGTCACGGCCGACCTGGAGAACGGCGTCACCTCGATCTGGCTGGCCGCGACGACCCCGGCGGACCTGCCCCACGTGCTCGGTGACGTGCTGCTCGACCTCGCCCCGGTCGTGCTGGACGCCGGACCCGGCGACCAGGCGGCCCTGGCCGAGGCCTTCCTCGCGCTGCCCGGCGAGCCCGCCGGGCGCCTCGGCACGCTCGGCCTCGACCCGGTCGGCGCCCGCGCCCGCACCGGGTCGAGCCCGGCCGTCGACTCCGTGGTGGAGCTCGCGCTGCGGGTGGCCGACGGCTTCCCGAGGGTGCGCGCGGTCGTCGTCGACGCCCTGCCGGTGCACACCGCGGGCGGGTCGGACGCCCAGGAGCTCGGGTTCGCGCTCGCCGCCGGGGTGGAGTACCTGCGCGTGCTCACCGCGGCCGGTCTCGACGTGGCGGCGGCGAACCGGCTGTGCGAGTTCCGGCTCGCGGCCACCGCGGAGCAGTTCCCGACGATCGCGAAGCTGCGCGCCGCGCGCCGGCTGTGGTCGCGGGCGACGCAGGCCTGCGGCTCGGCCGAACCGGCCTTCGTGCACGCGGTGTCCTCGCCCACGATGCTGACCCGCCGCGACCCCTACGTGAACCTGCTGCGCGGCACGCTCGCCGGGTTCGCGGCGGGCGTCGGCGGTGCGGACGCCGTCACCGTGGCCCCCTTCGACGCCGCGATCGGCGCCTCCGAGGCGTTCTCGCGCCGCATCGCCCGCAACACGCAGGCCCTGCTGGTGGAGGAGTCGCACCTGGCCCGGGTGCTTGACCCGGCGGGCGGGTCCTGGTACGTCGAGTCGCTCACCGACGAGCTCGCCCGCGCGGCCTGGGCCTTCTTCCAGGAGATCGAGTCCGCGGGCGGGGCGGTGGCGGCGCTCGACGCGGGGCTGGTCGCCGAGCGCACCGCGGCGGTCCGGGCCGGGCGCGAGCGGGCCGTGGCCACGCGCCGGACCGCGCTCACCGGCGTCAGCGAGTTCCCCGACCTCGCCGAGCAGCCCGTGGAGCGCCGCCCGCTGCCCGACGCCCCGTCGGGCGGACTCCCGGTGTACCGCCCCGCGCAGGCCTTCGAGGCGTTCCGAGACCGGTCCGACGCGCTGCTCGCCGAGCGGGGGGCGCGCCCGCGCGCCTTCCTGGCCACGCTCGGTCCGCTGGCCGCCTACACCGCGCGCGCCGGGTTCACCCGCAACCTGCTGGCCGCCGGGGGGATCGAGACCGTCGAGGCGGGGCCGACCGAGACCGCCGAGGACGTGCGCGCCGCCTTCGCGGCCTCCGGTGCGGGCGTCGCCGTGCTCTGCTCCACCGACGCGCTGTACGCCGAGCGCGCCGCGGACACCGTCGCCGCGCTGCGCGAGGCCGGTGCGACGCGCATCCTGCTCGCGGGCCGGGGCGAGTTCGACGGTGTCGACGGGCAGCTCCACGCCGGCTGCGACGCCCTCGCCGTCGTCGCGGGTCTCCACGAGTCGGTCGCAGGCCAGGAGGTCTCCCCATGACGATCCCCGACTTCACCCGGGTGCCGCTCGACGCCGACCCGGCGCCCGCCGCGCAGTGGACCGGCGAGACGCAGCCCTGGGAGTCGCCCGAGGGCATCGCGGTGGCGCCGCTCTACACCGCCGCCGACCTCGCCGGCGTCGACTTCCTCGACACCTACCCCGGCATCGCGCCCTACCTGCGCGGCCCGTACCCGGCGATGTACGCCACCCAGCCGTGGACGATCCGCCAGTACGCGGGCTTCTCGACGGCGACCGAGTCCAACGCGTTCTACCGGCGCAACCTCGCCGCCGGGCAGAAGGGCCTGTCGATCGCGTTCGACCTGGCCACCCACCGCGGCTACGACTCCGACCACCCGCGCGTCGGCGGCGACGTCGGCATGGCGGGGGTGGCGATCGACTCGATCTACGACATGCGCCAGCTGTTCGACGGCATCCCGCTCGACGAGATGAGCGTGTCGATGACGATGAACGGTGCCGTGCTGCCGGTGCTCGCGCTCTACATCGTGGCCGCGGAGGAGCAGGGGGTGAGCCACGAGCAGCTCACCGGGACCATCCAGAACGACATCCTCAAGGAGTTCATGGTCCGCAACACCTACATCTACCCGCCGCAGCCCTCGATGCAGATCATCTCTGACATCTTCTCCTACACCGCGCGGGAGATGCCGAAGTTCAACTCGATCTCCATCTCCGGCTACCACATCCAGGAGGCCGGGGCCACGGCCGACCTGGAGCTGGCCTACACCCTCGCCGACGGCGTGGAGTACCTGCGGGCGGGCATGGACGCGGGCATGGACGTGGACCGGTTCGCGCCCCGGCTGAGCTTCTTCTGGGGCATCGGCATGAACTTCTTCATGGAGGTCGCCAAGCTCCGCGCCGCGCGGCTGCTGTGGGCGAAGCTGGTGCAGCAGTTCGAGCCGGAGAACGCGAAGTCGCTCTCGCTCCGGACGCATTCGCAGACGTCGGGCTGGTCGCTCACCGCGCAGGACGTCTACAACAACGTCATCCGCACCTGCGTGGAGGCGATGGCCGCCACCCAGGGGCACACCCAGAGCCTGCACACCAACGCCCTGGACGAGGCGCTCGCGCTACCCACCGACTTCTCCGCCCGGATCGCCCGGAACACCCAGCTGCTGCTGCAGCAGGAGTCGGGAACCACCGACGTGATCGACCCGTGGGGCGGCAGCTTCTACGTCGAGAAGCTCACCTACGACCTGGCGCGGCGCGCATGGAGCCACATCGAGGAGGTCGAGAAGGCCGGCGGCATGGCCCAGGCCATCGACGCGGGCATCCCGAAGCTGCGCATCGAGGAGGCCGCGGCCCGCACCCAGGCCCGCATCGACTCCGGCCGCCAGCCGGTCATCGGCATCAACAAGTACGTCGTCGCCGAGGACGAGCAGCTCGACGTGCGCAAGGTCGACAACGCCGGGGTGCGCGCCGAGCAGCTCGACAAGCTGCGCCGGCTGCGCGAGGAGCGCGACGCGGGCGAGGTCGAGTCGGCACTGGCCGCACTCACCGACGCCGCGGGCCGCGACACCCGCACCGAGGAGCAGAACCTGCTGCACCTGGCCGTCGTCGCCGCCCGCGCGAAGGCCACCGTCGGGGAGATCTCCGACGCGCTGGAGAAGGTCTACTCGCGCCACTCGGGCCAGATCAGGATCATCTCCGGGGTGTACTCCGACGAGGCGGGCGCGACGCCGTCCATGGGCCGGGCCCGCGAGCTGGTCGACGTCTTCGCCGAGCAGGAGGGGCGCCAGCCGCGCATCCTCGTGGCCAAGATGGGCCAGGACGGCCACGACCGCGGCCAGAAGGTGATCGCCACCGCGTTCGCCGACCTCGGTTTCGACGTCGACGTGGGCCCGCTGTTCCAGACCCCGGGCGAGGTCGCGCGCCAGGCGGTGGAGGCCGACGTGCACGTCGTCGGCGTCAACTCGCTGGCCGCCGGGCACCTCACCCTGGTTCCGGAGCTGCGTGAGGAGCTGGCGAAGCTCGACCGCGGCGACATCATGGTCGTCGTCGGCGGCGTGATCCCGCCCGGCGACGTGCCCACGCTGCTGGATATGGGCGCGGCCGCGGTGTTCGGGCCGGGCACCGTGATCGCCGAGGCGGCGGTGGACCTGCTGGAGAAGCTCACCCCGTGAGCGAGCGCCTGCGCACGACCCCTCGGCACACCGCCCGCGCGGAGCGTCCGGCCCGGCGCGGCGGGGGAGCGCGGTGAGCAGGCCCGCCCCCGACGTCCCGGCGCTGGTGAAGGGTGTCCTCGCCGGGTCCCGGTCGGTGCTGGCCCGCGCGATCACCCTGGTCGAGTCGAACCGGCCCGACCACCGGGCCGCCGCCCAGCAGCTGCTGCTCGAACTGCTGCCGCACAGCGGGGGAGCGGCCCGGGTGGGGATCAGCGGGGTGCCCGGGGTCGGGAAGTCGACGTTCATCGAGGCGCTCGGCACCCGGCTGACCACCGCCGGGCACCGGGTCGCGGTGCTCGCCGTCGACCCGTCGTCCACCCGCACCCGCGGCTCGATCCTGGGTGACAAGACGCGGATGGCGAAGCTCGCGGTGCACGAGAACGCGTTCGTCCGCCCGTCGCCCAGCGCCGGCACACTCGGCGGCGTGGCCCGGGCCACCCGGGAGACGATCGTGCTGATGGAGGCCGCCGGCTACGACGCGGTGCTCGTGGAGACGGTCGGCGTGGGGCAGTCCGAGGTGGCCGTGGCGGGCATGGTCGACACGTTCCTGCTGCTCACCATCGCCCGCACCGGCGACCAGCTCCAGGGGATCAAGAAGGGCATCCTGGAACTGGCCGACGTGGTGGCGGTGAACAAGGCCGACGGCTCCCACGAGCGCGACGCCAAGGTCGCGGCGCGCGAGCTCGCGGGGGCGCTGCGGATGATGACGCCGCCCTCGGAGTCGTGGCGCCCACCGGTGCTGGCGTGCAGCGCGCAGACCGACGCCGGGATGGCCGAGGTGTGGGAGGCGGTGCAGGACCACCGCCGCACCCTCGAGGAGCACGGTGAGCTCGCGGCCCGACGTGCCGAGCAGCAGGTGCAGTGGATGTGGGCGATGGTCCGCGACCAGCTGATGGACCGGCTGCAGAGCGCCGCGAAGCAGATGATCGGCGAGCTGGAGTCGGAGGTCCGGGGCGGCGACCTGACACCGACCCTGGCCGCGGCCCGCCTGCTGGACACCCTGGGCCTGCCGGACTGACCCCCCCGGCGCACAGACAGCACGGGCTGCGACCTGTGCGACGGACCCCGTCCGCGGCTGTCGCACGTGCTGCCGACTCTCGCACAGGCTGGAACCTGTGCGACGGGCTGGAACCTGTGCGACGGGCGCCGCCCGCGGGTTTCGCACGTGCTGCTGACTCTCGCGCGTGCTTGCTGACTCGCGCACAGGCCGGAACCTGTGCGACGGGCTGGAGCCTGTGCGGCGGGCGCCGCCCGCGGGTGTCGCACGGGTTGCTGACTCTCGCGCGGGCTGGAACCTGTGCGACGGGCTGCATCCTGTGCGACGGCCCGCAGCGGGTGCGGAACCCGGCGCGCCTCACCGGTCGCGCCGTCGCCGCTGCGTAGCGTCGCCACGTGCTCGGGATCTCGCATGCCACGTCCGGTGCGGCTCTCGGGCTCGCGGTCGCCGGGTACGTGCCGCAGGTGCTCGGGGTGTCGCCGAGCGCGGGCACCGTCGTCACCTTCGCCGCCGTGTGCGCGGGCGCGGCCCTGCTGCCCGATCTCGACCACCCGTCGTCGACGGCCACGAAGCACTTCACGGCGGCGTCGGCGGCCGCGTCCTACGTGGTCCGGCCGCTGTCCGGGCTGGTGTACCGGCTGACCCGCGCCCGCCGCGACACCGGGAAGGGCACCCATCGCGGCCTGACGCACACCGTCCTCGGGGCCGTGCTGCTCGGGTTCGCGATCAACCTGGCCTCGGCCTGGTGGGGCGCGCCGGTGCTGATCGGCACGCTGTTCGTCTGCATCGCGCTCGCGATCAAGGGCCTGGACGCGATCGTGCCGGGCCCGCCGTCGCTGGTGATCGCGGCGGGACTGACGTTCGCCGTGGAGCAGTACGTACCCGGTGGGACCGCGGGCACCGCGGGGTGGCTGGGCGTCGCCGTCACGCTCGGGATGATCGTGCACTCGCTCGGCGACGCGGCGACGGAGTCCGGGGCGCCGCTGCTGTGGCCGCTGACCATCCGGCAGCGCCGCTGGTATCCCGTCGGCGGCCCGCGCCCGCTGCGGTTCCGCACCGGCGGCCGCGTCGAGGCCTGGGTCGTGGCGCCCGCACTGACCCTGGCGACCTTCGTGCTGGTGATGCTCGTCGTACCGGGGGTGGCGCCGGTGCTCCTGCGCATCGGGGACGCCATGATGGGGTCGTGAGCCTCCCGCCCCGTCCCGTGATCGGCATCCTGCACCCCGGCGTGATGGGGGCGGCGATGGGATCGGCCCTCAAGCGGGCGGCCGGTGCCGTGATCTGGGCGGCTGCCGGGCGCAGCGTCCCCACCTCGAAGCGCGCCGAGATCGCCGATCTGGTGGGCGTGCCCGACGTCGCCGAGCTGGCCCGCCGCTCGCACGTGATCATCTCGATCTGCCCGCCGCACGCGGCGCGCGCGGTGGCGCAGGAGGTCGCCGACGCGCTGGGTGATCGCCCGGACCGCCCGCTCTACGTCGACGCCAACGCGGTCTCCCCGGCCACTGTGGACGCGATCGCAGACCTGCTCGGGGCCGCGCACGTCGTCGACGGCGCCGTGATCGGCCCGCCGGCCTGGGAGCGCGGCACGACGGTGTTCTGGCTCTCCGGCGCGCGGGCGCCCGAGGTGGCCGCGCTGTTCGAGGACTCCCCGTTCGACGCCCGCACCCTGGGCCCCGATCTGGGCACGGCCAGCGCGCTGAAGGCCTGCTTCGGACTGCACAGCAAGGCGATGGCCGCGATCTGGCCGGTGATGTCGGGGGCGGCCGAGGCCTACGGGGTCGGCGACCCGCTCCGGTCGGAACTGCGCCGCCTGGCCGGGGTCGACCTCGACGCCGCACTGGCCGGGGTCGACGCCGCGGGCGCGAAGGCGTGGCGGCTCAGCGGGGAGATGGACGAGGCGGCCGACGCCATCGCCGCGGTCGGACGGCCCGACGGCTTCTCCCGGGCGGCCGCGCAGGTGTACCGGGAGCGGGATCAGTCCTCGGCGACCTGAGCGAACTCGTCGGCCTGACCGGCGGGGGTGTTCCACCCCCGGTTCGTGGGCTCGCCCGCCGAGGCGGCCGCCGCCCCGCCGAGCGCGAGCGCGGCCACCATCGCACCGACCAGGATGAATGTGGTCACCGACCGGGTGTTCTGCATGGCCTCCATGGTGGCGGGCCCGCGTCCGGCCGTCAGGCACTCGATCGTGATCACACCCGAAGGTGTGGTGTCGATGTCACCTGATCAGGGAGTGGTGACCGGCTGTCGTCGGGAGCTGCCCGCCGCGTCGACGTCCTGGTCGCGGATCGACGCCGCGTCCGGCGAGGCGGCAGTGCCACCACCGCGCTCGGCCGTCCTCCGGTCGAGCCGAGCGGGCCCGAGTCCCTCGCCGGCGGAGTGCTCCCGGTCCCCTACCGCTCGGCCAGGCCCCGCAACACCGGCTTGACGTCCACGACGGGTGTCCCGTCCACCGCCTCGAGACCGGTCACCTCGATCTCGTTCCCAGAGATCGCCACGATCCGCACCCGGTGCAGCCCGATGGGGTTGGGCCGGTGCGGGGACCGGGTGCTGAACACCCCTCGCTCGGGCCGGGCCGGATCGTCGCGTGGCCGGGTGACGAGCTCGTCGCGACGGGCGAGATGCAGCCAGGTCAGCACGACGACCTCGGTACCGGACTGCAGGTCGGCCATGCCCCGGGCGAACGCGGGCTCGATGACGACCCTGGCCCGCGGCGCGCCCTCGTCGCCCTGGCGCGGGGCCTGTGCCGGATCGCGGAGGGCCGAGCGGACGTGGCCGATGGGGCGCACCGGGTAGCTCATCCGATGCCCCGCCCGGGGAGGAGGTCGGCGGCGGCCTGCTCGGGGACCCGACCGCGCCCGGGAGGCCGCGCGAGCCGCCGCTCGCGCGCTGGTTGGTCTCCTGCGCGCCGCCGGCAACGCGCGAGCCGCACGGGGGCGCGCGAACGCCGGGCCGGCGCGCGAACCGGGCCCAGTGGATGGCGGCTCACTGGGTGGGCGCTCAGCCGGACGGGCCGAAACGTTCCACCCGGATCGCGGCCACCGGCACGCCGAGCTCGCCCAGCAGGTCGGTGACCGTGTCGCAGAAGCCGGGGGAGCCGCAGACGAACACGTCCTCCCCGCCGCGGACCAGCGGCGCCAGGTCGGCGGTGGTGAGCCGTCCGGCGGGGCGGGGGCCGGGCGACACCCGGGTGTGCACGAGCGTGGTCTGCGGACCGGGGAGCTCGGCGGCGTAGTAGAGGTCGGCGGGCGAGCGGGCCGACACGACGACCCGCAGCAGGTCGGCGGCGCCCTCGCGGCGGGCCTGGCGCAGCATCGACATCAGCGGGACGACCCCGGACCCGCCGCCGACGAGCAGCGCCGGGGTGTCACCGGTCCAGGCGAAGAAGCCGCCGATCGGGCCGCGGACCTCCAGCTCGTCGCCCGGCTCGACCACCTCGTGCAGGTATCCCGAGACCTCGCCGTCCTCCAGCGCCTCGACGGTCAGCTCGATCTCCCCGGTGTCGTCGGGGGCGGTGGCCACCGAGTACGAGCGCGACGCGGTGTAGCCGTCGGGTGCGGTGAGGCGCACGACGTAGTGCTGGCCGGCGGCGTGCCGGCGCGGCGCGGGCAGGGCGAGGCGCAGCGTGCGGGCGCGCGGGGTCTCGTCGCGGACCGCGAGCACGCGGGCGGTCTGCCAGCGCAGCGTGGCGCGGTGCGTGGTGCCGCCGGGGGTGAGGCTCATCGTCCACCCCTGCCGGCACGCGGCGGTCGTCGGTCGGCGGGCTCGCTCATCAGTCGCCCTGGTAGCGCTGCTCGGTCCACGGGTCGCCGCGGTCGTGGTAACCGTTGCGCTCCCAGAAGCCCTGCTCGTCGTGGTCGAGCAGGCGCAGGCCGGAGACCCACTTCGCGCTCTTCCAGAAGTACAGGTGCGGCACCAGCAGCCGGGCCGGGCCGCCGTGCTCGCGGGTCAGCGGCTGCCCGTCGACGTCCCAGACCACCCAGGCCTTCCCGCCGGTGACGTCGGCGAGCGGCAGGTTGGTGGTGTATCCGGTGTGGGAGACCCCGATCACGTGGGTGGCGGTGGGCAGCACCCCGGCCGCGTCGAGCAGGGTGTCCACGGACACGCCGTCGAAGGTCATGCCGAACTTCGACCACGTGGTGACGCAGTGGATGTCACCGGAGTAGCGCGACGGCGGCAGCGCGTGGATCTCGTCCCAGCTCCAGGTCGTCTCGCGCTCGACGAGGCCCTCCACGGTGAAGGTCCAGCGGTCGGTGCCGATCCGGGGGGTGGCCTCGGCGTTGAGCACCGGCCACTGGTCGCCCGCGTCGTACTGGCCCGGGGGCAGCCGCGGGTCGCGCTCGCGCCGTCGTCCGAAGAAGCCTCGCGTGGTACCGGCCATGTCGCTCCCAAGCCCGAACCCGACCCGTTCATTCCGGCCGTGGGTGGCCGTCCGCCCGATCCTGCCGCTCGCGGCGCAGCGCGTCGAGGTCCCCCGCCGTCAGCGCGCGCCAGAAGCGCAGGGCGGCGTGCTCCATCTCCAGCCCCAGCTCCAGGGTGATCATGCGGGGCGCCGCGGCCGGGTCGGCGCCGAAGCGGGCGACCATGTCCTCGTACACCGCGATCCGCTTCTCGTGCTGGGCGCACTGCTCGGCCGCCAGCGCGGTGACGTTGCCCGGCTCGCCGACCTCGTTGAAGAACAGCTTGAGCTCGGCGACGTCGCGCATCTGGAAGTGCTCGTGGGTGGGGGCGGCGAGCCAGTCCCGCAGGGCGTCGTGGCCCGGACCGGTGAGCGAGTAGGTCTTGCGCCGCCGCCCGGAGTCCTCCACCGACAGCGCGAGCAGCCCGAGCTCGGCGAGCCGGTCGGGCTCGGAGTAGAGCTGCGCGTGCGGGAAGTGCCAGAAGTAGCCGACGGAGTGCCCGACGGCGCGCTTGAGGTCGTACGGAGTGGACGGTCCGCGCAGCGCGATCATGCCCAGCACCACGTAGGAGGTGGTGGACAGCCGGACCTCGGACACGGTGACGATCGTAACCGTCCGGGCCGGACCGTCCGGGGTTGCGTCTGTGTTCATCTGCCTAGTACCGTCCGGTTTGGATGATGGAGGTGGGGATGGATCTGGCGACGACGTTGCGCTGGGCCGCCGAGCGCTACCCGCACCGGCGGGCGGTCGGCGGTCTCGGCCGGCAGCTCACCTATGCCGAGTGGGACGCCCGCACCACCCGGCTGGCCCGGGCGCTCGCCGGGGCCGGGGTGCGGCCGGGCGACCGTGTCGCACTCGGCCTGACCGGGGGCGAGCCGCTGGCCAGCCTGCACCTGGCCGCGCAGAAGCTCGGGGCCGTCTCCGTCCCGCTGTCCACCCGGTTCTCCCCCGACGAGCTGCGGTACTGCGTCGACGACGCCGCCGCCACTCTGGTGGTGGCCGACGAGGCCAACGCGGCCCGGTTCGCCGGCACGCCGCACGCCGCGGCCGACCTGGACGCCCGGGCGGAGGCCGAGTCCGACGCCCCGCTGCCGCAGACCCCCGGCGAGGACGCGCTGAGCGTCCTGCTCTACACCTCCGGCACGACCGGACGGCCCAAGGGCGTGCCGCGCACCCACCGTGCCGAGCACGCCGCCGCGGTCGCCCACGCGGTCCAGACCCAGCAGCGCAACGGCGAGGTGGTGCTCGGCGTGATGCCGATGTTCCACACGATGGGCCTGCGCACGCTGCTGACCAGCATCGTCGTCGGCGGGACGTGGGTCGGTCAGCCCGCCTTCGACGCCGCGGAGTCGCTGGACCTCATCGCCCGCGAGCGCATCAGCTCGCTCTACCTCGTGCCGACGATCTACTGGTCGCTGCTGCGCGCGGGGCTGGCGCACGGTCCGGACCGGCTGGCCTACGCCGGCGCGGCGATGACGCCCGCGCTGGCCGAGGAGCTCGTGGGCGCGCTGGAGCCGGGGTCGTTCGTCAACCACTTCGGGAGCACCGAGATCTACACGTTCACGATCGGTCCCGACGTCGCGGCGAAGCCGGGATCGGCGGGCCGGGCCGGGATGTTCTCGCGGGTCCGGCTGGTGGCGCCCGAGGTCGGCGCACCGGTCGACGCGATCGTGGCGCCGGGGGAGCAGGGCCAGGTGCTCGTCTCGATGGACAGCCCCGAGGCGTTCGCCGGCTACTGGAACCGCCCGGACGCCGACGAGCGGTCGATCGTCGACGGCTGGTACCGCACCGGCGACCTCGCCACGGCCGACCCCGACGGCGACCTGTGGGTCTCCGGCCGGGTCGACGACATGATCAACTCCGGTGGGGAGAACCTCTACCCCGACGAGATCGAGGCCGCGCTCATCCGCTGCCCGGAGGTCGACGACGTGTGCGTGGTCGGCCTGCCCGACGAGCGGTGGGGTCAGGCCGTCACGGCCTTCGTCGTGCCCCGGGCGGGCACCGCCCCGCAGGAGGCCGCCGACCGGGCCATGGCCTACGCCCGGGACGTGCTGCCCTCCCTCAAGCGCCCGAAGCGGGTGATCGCGGTGGCCGCGATCCCGCGCAGCGGCGTCGGCAAGACCCTGCGCCGCACCCTGGTGGCCGGTGACTTCGAGGAGCAGGCGCGTGCCTGAGCCACAGCAGAGATGGACCCCCAGCCGCGTCGAGGACCTCGCGCTCGTCACGGGGCAGGGGCGCTTCCTCGACGACCAGGACCCGCTGCCGGGCACCCTGCACGCGGCCGTCGTGCGCTCGACGCAGCCGCACGCCCGGATCCGGTCGGTCGACCTGTCCCGCGCCCGCGCGCACCCCGGGGTCGCCGCGGTCGTCGGGCCCGACGAGGTGCGCGCCGGGCTCAAGCCCTTCCCGCTGTCCACCGGCGCGCCGATGCACTACTACCCCACGGGCGTCGACGTGGTGCGCTTCGTCGGCGAGCCGATCGCCGTGGTCGTCGCCTCGGACCGCTACGTGGCCGAGGACGCCGCCGAGCTCGTCGAGGTCGACTACGAGCCGCGCGGCGTGGTGGTCGGGGCACGGGCGGCACTGGCCGAGGACGCGCCGCTGCTGCACGAGGCGGCCGGCACGAACGTCGCCACCGACCGCACGTTCTCCTTCGGGCCCGTCGAGCAGGCCTTCGCCGAGGCCGACCACGTCGTCGAGGGCGAGTACGACTTCCCGCGCTACTCCTCGGTGCCGATGGAGTGCTACTCGGTCATCGCCGATTACCGCGAGGGCAGTGTCGATGCCTCCGGGGCCGGCGGGCCCGGTGTCGAAGCCTGGGCCAACTTCCACGGCCCGTTCACGATGGTGCCGGTGATGGCGGGCGCGCTGGGCCTGCCCACCTCGGCGGTGCGGCTGCACGTGCCCGCCGACATCGGCGGCAGCTTCGGCATCAAGGCAGGCATCTACCCCTACGTGGTGCTGATGGCCCTGGCC
This sequence comes from Pseudonocardia sp., assembly GCF_029263155.1. Lineage (GTDB taxonomy): Bacteria > Actinomycetota > Actinomycetes > Mycobacteriales > Pseudonocardiaceae > Pseudonocardia. The sequence goes on along the minus strand of NZ_JAJCYB010000043.1, from coordinate 53,105 downwards.
AGCAAGCACTCCGGCACGCCGGTGCGCTGGACCGAGGACCGCGTCGAGCACCTGCTGGCGTCGTCGTCGGGGGCCGACCGGGTGATGCGGTTCGCCGCCGCGGTGAGCGCCGCGGGCGAGATCACCGCGCTGCGCACGGACCTGGTCGACAACGTCGGCGCCTACCTGCGCCCGCCCGAGCCGTCCACGCTCTACCGCTGCTTCGGCAACATCACCGGCCCGTACCGGATCGGCGCGGTCGAGATCCGGGCGCGCGCCGTCGTCACGAACTCGATGCCCACCGGGCTCAACCGCGGCTTCGGCGGCCAGCAGCTCTACTTCGGGCTGGAGCGGCTGATGGACGCCGTCGCCGCGGCCACCGGGCTCGACCCCATCGAGGTCCGCAGGCGCAACCTCGTCGACGCCTTCCCGTACGAGACGCCCACCGGCGGCGTCTACGACTCGGGGGACTACGCCGCCGCCGTCGCGCTGGCGGTGAAGAACGCCGACCTCGACGAGCTGCGCGCGCGCCAGGCCGCCGCCCGTGCGGAGGGTGCCCACTACGGCATCGGCGTCGCGCTGGTGGTCGACCCGTCGGGCACCAACATCGGCTACGTCGGCCTGGCCACCCCGTCCGAGCAGCGCAAACCGGGCCGCGACAAGTCCGGGTCCACCGAGCACGTGCGGATCTCGGTGGACGTGCAGGGCGTCGTCACGGTCCTGCTCGGGACGGTGCCGCAGGGGCAGGGGCACGCCACCGTCGCCCGAAAGGTGGCGGCGGACCGCCTGGGCCTGCCGGTGGAGCAGGTGCGCGTCGTCGTCGACATGGACACCGCGACCACGCCGTGGACGGTCACCTCCGGCAGCTACTCCTCGCGCTTCGCCCCGCTGGGCACGAGCGCGGTGGTGGCGGCCGCCGACACGATCGCGGCCACCGTCCGGGCCGCCGCGGCCGTCGCACTGGAGGTCCCCGCCGACGAGCTCACGCTGCGCGACGGCGCGGTCGTGCACCCGTCCGGGGCGTCGATGCTGTTCCGGCACGCCGCCGGGATCGTGCACTGGGACCCCACGTCGCTGCCTGCGGACGTGCCCGCCCGGCTCTACGCCGAGGCCGAGTTCAGCCCGCGCGAGACCGGCGCCGCCACCCGCGACGACCGGATCAACTCCTCGCTCTGCTACGGGTTCGTCGCCGAGATCGTCGCGGTGCACATCGACCCGGAGACCCTGCAGATCACGATCGACCGGGTCTCCTCGGTGCACGACGCCGGGACCGTGCTCGACCAGCAGCTCCTCGACGGCCAGGTGCACGGCGCGCTCGCCCACGCACTCGGCGGCGCGATGTACGAGGAGTTCACCCACGCCCCGTCCGGGCAGCCGACCTCGGCCACGTTCCTGGACTACCTGTGCCCCACCAGCGCCGAGACCGGCTACGACCTGCGCAGCGACCACGTCGTCACGCCGTCGCCGCTCACCCCGCTCGGGGCCAAAGGCTGCGGGGAGGGCTCGTCGATGAGCTTCCCCGTCGCCTTCGCCAACGCCGTGGCCGACGCGCTGCCCGGCATCCCGATCACCAGGCTCCCGCTGCACGGCGAGGTGCTGCACCAGCTCATGGAGGAGAAGTAGATGGCACTGACCGGTGGCGACGTCACGCTCGAGAAGAAGGGCCCGGTCGCGTACCTCACGCTGTCGCACGGGAAGTACACCGTCGTGACGTGGGAGATGCGCCAGCTCGTGGCGGACCGGTTCGCCGAGATCGACGCCGACCCGGGGATCCGCGTGGTCGTGGTGCGGTCCGACGGGGAGCACTTCACCAGCGGGGGCGACATCGCCGGGTTCATGGAGGTCGACCCCATGGACTTCACCGACCTCGGCCACAACGTCACCGCCCCGGCCCGCAGCGCCAAGCCGGTGATCGCCGCGATCGACGGCTACTGCTTCGGCGTCGGCTGTGAGATGGCGCTGGCCTGCGACATCCGGCTCGGCACCCCGCGCACGCAGTTCGCGCTGCCGGAGATGAACCTCGGCATGATCCCCGGCTCCGGCGGCACCCAGCGCCTGGCCCGGCTGATCGGCCTCTCGCGGGCGAAGTTCCACATCATGACGGCCACCCGCATCCAGGCCCAGCAGGCGCTGGACTGGGGCATCCTCGCCGAGGTCCACGACGACCGCGACGCCCTCTACACCGCCGTCGACGCGCTGGCGGAGAAGATGGCCGCCTTCTCGCCGATCGCCCAGCGCACCGCGAAGGAGGTGCTGGACAAGGGGGTCGACGGCCCGCTGTACACCGGCATCGACCTGGAGCGGAAGGCCTACGCGATGCTCCGCTCCACCCACGACTTCGCCGAGGGTGTCGCGGCGTTCGGGGAGAAGCGGAAGCCGGAGTTCACGGGCCGATGAAGCCCGCACCGTTCGCGTACGTCCGGCCCGGCACGCTGGACGACGTCCTCGCCGAGCTGGACGGCGGGGACGGCAAGGTGCTCGCCGGCGGGCAGTCGCTGGTGCCGGTGCTGGCCATGCGGCTGGGCCGGCCCGCGACGCTGGTCGACATCGGGTCGGTGGCCGCGCTGGGCGACCTGGCCGTCTCCGACGGGATGCTCCGCGTCGGGGCCACCGTCCGCCAGCGCCGCCTGGAGCGCTCCGCCGACGCCGCCGCGGTACCCCTGATCGGGATGGCGATGCCGTTCGTCGGGCACCGGGAGCTGCGCAGCCGCGGCACCGTCTGCGGCAGCCTGGCCCACGCCGACCCGGCCGCGGAGCTGCCGGCCGTGGCGGCCTGCCTGGAGGCGACGATCGAGGTCGCCGGTCCGGAGGGTCGCCGCCGCGTGCCCGCCGGGGAGTTCTTCGTCGGCGCGATGACGACCGGGGCGTCGGCGCAGGAGGTCGTCACCGCCGTCGAGTTCCCGGTCGCACGGCCGGGGGAGGGCCACGGCTTCGGCGAGATCGCCCGCCGGCACGGCGACTTCGCGCTCGCCGGGGTCGTCACCCGGGTCCGGGTCGGCGACGACGGCGCGGTGCTCGACGCCCGCCTCACCGGCTTCGGCGTCTCCGACACGCCCGTGACCCGCGACGTCACGTCCATCGTCGACGACGGCGACGCGCTGGGCGACCTGGCGCGCGAGGTCGTGGACACCGGCGGCGACGGGCACGGTTCCACCGGCTACCGCCGCCGCCTGTTCCGGGTGCTGGCCGCCCGCGAGCTGGCGCGCGCGCTGCGCGCCGCCCGAAAGGAGCGCACATGACCACCCACCGCACTTCGGAGCCACAGCGCTGCTCCGAAGGGGTCCCGGACAGCACTGTGGCTCCGAAGTGCGCCCCGGCGCGGGGGAAGGTGGGGGCGCACGACGTCGTCGACGTCGCGTTCACCGTCAACGGGTCGCCCGTGTCGGTCTCCGTGCCGCCGCGGATGCACCTCGCCGACGCCCTGCGCGAGCAGCTGGGGCTCACCGGTACCCACCTCGGCTGCGAGCACGGGGTGTGCGGGATGTGCACGGTCCTCGTCGACGGCGAGGCCGCGCGGGCCTGCCTGCTGCTCGCCGTGCAGTGCGAGGGCGCCGAGGTCGTCACCGTGGAGGGGCTGGGCTCGGCCGAGGAGCAGCACCCGCTGCAGGAGGCGTTCTCCCACCACCACGGGCTGCAGTGCGGGTTCTGCACCCCCGGGATGCTGATGAGCAGCTACGACCTGCTCGCCAACTCGCCCGACCGGGCCGCCGACCACGAGCTGCCCGAGCAGATGTCGGGCGTGCTGTGCCGCTGCACCGGCTACCGCGGCATCCTGGCTGCGGTGTCCGACGTCCACGCGACCCATCCCGACGGGGTCCCCGGACCGCGCAACTGCGCCGCGCGCACCCTGGTGGGCCGGGGCAGCGGGTCCGCCCCGGCCGGGCCGCCCACCGCCGAAACCGAAGCCACCGCAGCACCGGTCGCCGAGGACGTCACGATCCCGACCGGCGCACCGACGGTCACCGTGACGCTGGCCAGCGCGCTGACGGCCCCGGTCGACGCCGTCGCCGCGGTCGTCTCCGACGTCGAACGCCTGGTGGCCTGCCTTCCCGGCGCCGAGCTCACCGAGACGCTGCCCGGAGACCGCTACCGCGGCCGTGCCGGCGCCGCGCTGGGGCCGGTGAAGCTGTCGTTCGAGGGGCTCGCGCGCGTAGTCGAGCGGGACCCGCAGGGCCGGGGCCTGCGCCTGGTGGGCCAGGGCCGCGACACCGGAGGAAGCGCCACCAGCGCCGACATCCGGCTGCACGCCGAGCCCGACCCCGACGGCGGCACCGTCCTGCGCGCCGAGGCCGACCTGTTCCTGTCCGGCCGCATCGCCCAGTTCGGGCGCGCGCTGGCCGGGGACGTCAGCAGGCGGCTGTTCGAGCAGTTCGCCGCCGCGGTGGACGAGAGCGCCCGGACCGGCACGGCCCCGACGCCGGCCGCAGCGAGCGCGGTCCGCCTCGCGCTGCGCGCCGCCCGGGACGCGCTCCGGCATGCCGTACGCCGGTTCCGTCGGGGCTGACCCGACGGGGCACTGGCCGCCCGATGCCGAGGGCGACGGACACCGGCGGCGCGATCGATGCCACGGCGGCGACGGCCGGTCAGGGCGGCTGCCGGGTACCCGCCGGGTCGGTGGGCACCAGCGACGCGGTGAGCCGGTCGACGAACTCCACCTGCGCGGCCACCAGCTTCCGCCGCGCGGTGTCGAGGTCGAACCAGGCCACCCGGTCGATCTCGGGGAACGCCTGCATCGTCCCGGAGCGCGGTGGCCACTCCAGGTCGAAGGTGCCCGGGTGCAGGTGTGCGGGATCGAAGTCGCCCTCCCGGGCGAACACCGTGATCTGCTTCCGCCCGCCTCGCTGCGACACCGTGCCCAGGTCGCGGGAGTCACCGGAGGGCGGCCGGTGCCCCAGCTCCTCGGTGAACTCCCGCTCCGCCGCGGCGTGCGCCTCCTCGTCCGGCTCGTGTTCGCCCTTGGGGATGGACCACGCCCCGTCGTCCTTGCGCGCCCAGTACGGACCGCCCATGTGCCCCAGCAGCACCTCGACGCCCGCGGACCCCCGCCGGAACAGCAACAACCCCGCGCTCAGTACGGCCACGCGTCCAGCTTCCCAGACACCTCATGCCCGCCGGTCGCGCCAGGCCACCCACTCCTCGACCAGGCCCAGGTCGTAGTCCGGTCCACCGACGCCCACCGTGAACAGCGTGGCGCCCGCCGTCACGAGCGCGTCGGCGACGTCCCCGGGCGACCGGCGGTTGACCCCGACGGACCGCTCGATCTCACCGGGCGCCCGGCCCACGTCGGCACAGTGGTCGTCGAGGATGCCGTTCTTGCGGGTGAACACGTCGACGTCGCCGAAGCCGTGCCAGATCCGGGCGTGCTCGGCGGTGTAGCGCAGCGTCTTCCGCTCGCCCCCGCCGCCGACCAGGATCGGGATCTCGCGGGTGGGCGCCGGGTTGAGCCGGCTCCAGCGCTCCCGGATCCTCGGCAGGGCCTGCGCGAGGTCGGCCAGCCGGGAGCCGGGGGTGCCGAAGTCGTAGCCGTACTCGTCGTAGTCGCGTTCGAACCAGCCCGCCCCGACGCCCAGGATCAGCCGGCCGCCGGAGATGTGGTCGACGGTGCGCGCCATGTCGGCGAGCAGTTCGGGATTGCGGTAGCTGTTGCAGGTGACCAGCGCGCCGAACTCCACGCGGCTGGTGGCCTCGGCCCAGGCGCCGAGCATCGTCCAGCACTCGAAGTGCTTGCCGTCGGGCTCGCCGTAGAGGGGGAAGAAGTGGTCCCAGTTGAACACCACGTCGACGCCCGCGTCCTCGGCTCTCGCAACGGCGTCGCGGATCTGGGCGTAGTCGGCGTGCTGGGGCTGGAGCTGGACACCGATCCGGATGGGGTGGGTCATGCACCCGATCTTGTCAGCGCACGCGGCGCTGCACCGGGCAGGATCCGGTCCACCGCCATCAGGGCCGTGGCCAGCGAGAGGAACAGGGCCGTGATCCCCAGGCAGTTGAGCGCGACCTGCGCGTAGCCCAGCTCGGCGACGTCGACGAACGGGTAGGGGTACCAGCCGATGACCGCGCCGCGGGCCAGCGTGAAGGCGAGCCAGGCCAGCGGGTAGAGCGCCGACCACGCCACGACCCGGACGTCGACGCGCCCGCGCGGCCCGAACGCCAGCCAGCCCAGCACCGTGGCGATCGGGACCGCGGTGTGCCACAGCAGGTTGACGACGACCTCGGTGCCCTGCGGGTCGTCCAGCCCCGCGAGCAGCGTGTGGTAGACGACCGCGACGATCACGATGCCCAGCACGGCGTCGACCCGCAGCGTCCGCCAGAACGTCGAGACCAGTCCGGGTCGGAGCGCGCACTGCAGGCAGGACGCGGCGACGACGAGCGTCGTCAGCACGGTGAACAGCGTGAACAGGTTCGCGACGCGGGCCGCGGGGGTGTCGAAGGCGCCGTCGGTGTCGGCCGCGGAGATCGGGATCTGCAACGCGAGCGCGACGACCGCCGCGACCGCGGTGAGCACGAACCAGACCGTTGCGGCTCGTCCCACGGTGTCCTCTCCGGGTGCGGCGTCGTCGTTCGATCGGGGTACGTCCACCATATCGGGTGGAAGTCCGAGACGGAGGGTGTCGTCATGGCTACGGAACGGCCGAGAAACCTGTCCGAAATGCGGCCCGGGGATGGTGCGCCGGTGCCCTCCCCCGACGGCTCCGCACCCGAGATCGGGCTGACCGGCGCACGTTTCGGCGGCGCCCGCCGCAAGCGCCGCGCCGCGATGGACCCGGTACCCGATCCGGCCCCGTCCCCGGTCCCGTCCCCGGTCTCCGTCCCGCCGCCCCCGGCCTCCGGGGCCGACGTCGTCGACGATCCGATCGGCCTGACCGGCGCGCGGTTCGGAGGCGCCGCCCGTCGTCGCAGGCCGGAGTCGGCCCCGCCGGAGGCCGCGGCGCCGGCCCCCGGGCGCCGGGGGGCCCCCGAGCGCCCGGTGGAACCGCCCCGCGAGCTGTGGCCCGCGCTGCCCCCGCCCGTGCGGGAGCCGGAGACCGGGCCGACCGCCGAACCGTCTCCGTACACCCTGGTCCGGCCCTACGTGCTGACCGGCGGCCGCACGCGAGCCGGGGTGGAGTTCGCGGTGGAGGCGCTGCTCACGGCCCGGCCCGGCCCGCCGCGCGCGGGCGAGCCCGTCGAGCACACCCGCATCCGCGGCCTGTGCGAGCAGCCGCGGTCGGTGGCGGAGGTCGCGGCGCTGGCCGGGTTCCCGCTCGGCGTGGTGCGGGTCCTGCTGGCCGACATGCACGCGGCCGGTGCGGTCGCGGTGCATCGCACGGCCGACGCGGGTGGCCCCGACCTGGCGCTGATGGAGCGGGTGCTGGCGGGCCTGCGCAGGCTGTGACCGTGCGCGGGTCGCCGGGATGTGACACAACATCACCATGACCGACGCACCCCTCGCCGCGCCCGTCCCGGTGGTGTCCCCGCCCTACCACTCGCCCGAGCGCGAGGCGCTGCAGGCGCGGGCCCGCCGGTTCGCCCACGAGCAGGTGCTCCCGGTGGCGAACGAGCTGGATCCGGTGAAGGGCGAGATCCCGCGCTCGCTGCTCGACGCGATGGCCGACGAGGGCTGGTTCGGCATCACCGTCGACCGCGAGTACGGCGGCATGGGACTGGGCGCCTTCGAGTACTGCATGGTGGCCGAGGAGTTGGCCCGCGCGTGGATGAGCGTCGGCAGCATCATCGCCCGCGCGCAGGGGGCGGGCACCGACGTCGCCGACGAGGCGCGGCGCGCGGAGCTGCTGCGGCGCAGCGCGAAGGGGGAGTGGATCGGGGCGATCGCGCTGTCGGAGCCCGACGCCGGGTCCGACCTCGCCGGCGTCGCCACCCGTGCCGTGCGCGACGGCGACGAGTTCGTGGTGACCGGGCACAAGCGCTGGACCGGCAACGCGAAGGCGGCCGACTTCATCCAGGTGCTGGTGCGCACCGCCGACCCCGAGCCCGACGAGAAGCGCTCTGCCGGGCTCGCCTCGCTGCTGGTCGAGAAGGAGCGCGACTCGTTCCCCGAGGGCATCACCGGCCGCCCGATCGACAAGATCGGCTACCACGGGTTCGTCACCTGGGACCTGGAGTTCGACGGGTTCCGGGTGCCGGTGGGCAACCAGGTCGGGCAGGCCGGGTTCGCCGACACCCAGCGCTGGCTCAACATCGCCCGCGTGCACACCGCGGCCCGGGCGGTCGGGCTGGCGCGCGCCGCCGTCGAGGACTGCATCGGTTATCTGCAGGACCGCGAGCAGTTCGAGCACCCGATCGGCGACTTCCAGGCCGTCCGGTTCACCCTCGCCGACATGGCCGCCCGGGTGGAACAGGCGCGGGCGTTCTACCAGCACGTCGCGCACCTGATCGACCTCGGCCACCCCTGCGAGCGGGAGGCGGCGATGGTCAAGCTGATGGCCACCGAGATGGCCGCGGAGGTCACCGGCGACGGCATCCAGCTGCACGGCGGCAACGGCTACACCACCGAGCACCAGGTGGAGCGGCACTGGCGGGACGCGCGGCTGACCACGATCTTCGAGGGCACCAGCGAGATCCAGCGCAAGATCATCGCCGACCGGTTGCTGCCGCGGTCACCGCTGGGATAGCGGCGGGTCACGGGATCGGGGGCTGCCCGCCCCCCATGCCGGCGCGCCGGGCCCGCCGCACGGCCTCCGCCCGGCCGTCGACCTGCAGCTTGGCGAACACCGACGAGGCGTGGTTGGTGGTGGTCTTGACCGCCGTGCCGAGCCGGGCGGCGATCTCGGTGGTGCGCAGGCCGGCGGCGAGCAGCTCCAGGACCTGGCGCTCCCGCGGGGTGAGGGCAGGGAAGGGGTCGGCGGCGGCCGCCGAGCCGGAGAGGTGCTCGAGGACGCGGGCCGCCACGCCGGGGGAGAAGATCGCCTCGCCCGCGGCCACCGCCCGGATGGCCCGCACGATCTCCTCCTGGCCCGACCCCTTGAGCACGTAGCCGCGGGCGCCTGCGCGCATCGCGGCGAACACCGACGCGTCGTCGTCGAACATCGTCAGCATGAGGACGGCGACCCGCGGCGCGGCCCGGCGGATCTCCCGGGCGGCGCCGACCCCGTCGAGATCGGGCATCTGGATGTCCAGCACGATCACGTCCGGCGCCGCAGTGACCGCCGCCGCCACCGCGTCCCGGCCGGTGGCCGCCGTCGCGACGACGTCGATGCGGTCCACCGACGCGAGCAGGGCGGACAGCCCGTCGCGCACCACCGGGTGGTCGTCGGCGAGCACCACGCGCAGCGGGTCATCCATCGGTCGGCCCTCCGTCACCGCGGGCGGGGCCGAGCAGGGGGAGCCGGGCCCGCACCCGCCCGCCCGCGGGCACCGGCCCGATCTCGCAGGTCCCGCCGATCTCCGTGGCCCGTTCCCGCATCGACGCCATCCCGACGCCGGGACGCCACGGTGCCCGCGCCGGCCCGCCGTCGTCGGTGACCGTCACCTCCAGCGCGCCGTTCACCACGAGCTCGGCCCGGACATGGTCGGCCCGGGAGTGCCGGATGGCGTTCGTGAGTGCCTCCTCCGCGATCCGGAAGGCCGCCACCTCGACCGCGGCGGTGAGCGGCGGGAGCTCCGCCGGCGCCTCGACGACGACGTCGCGGCCGGTGCTGCGCAGCAGATCGGCCCGCCTGCTCAGGGCGCCGACGAGCCCCAGCTCGTCCAGTGACGGCGGTCGCAGCTCGTGGACGAGCCTGCGGATGTCGTCGAGTCCCTCACCGGCCCCCGCGCGGAGCCGGCCGAGCAGCTCGAGTGCCCGGTCCGGGTCGGTCCGCAGCAGGTTCGTCGCGGCGTCGGCCAGGAAGGTCATGCCGGTGAGCACGGGTCCGAGCCCGTCGTGCAGGTCGCGGCGCAACCGGCGCCGTTCCTCCTCCCGGGCGGCCACGATGTGTTCCCGGGAGCGTTGCACCGCATCGGACAACGCGGTGGCGTGCACGGCGATGGCCAGGGGAGCGGCCAGCAGTTCCAGCACCGCCCGGTCGGCCCGGTCGAGCCGCTGCTGCCCCGTGCGGACCCCGACGACCAGCTCGCCGACCTGTTCGCCGCGGTAGACCAGGGCGACGGTCTCGACCCGCTCGGTGGGTTCGCCGTCGGCGGCCTGTTCGACACCGCCGGAACGCAGGGCCGCGTACGGCAGCCGGAGGGCCTCCCGGACCACCGCGGGCCCGTCGGCGGGGTCGGTCCCGGCGTGCGAGGCCAGCCGGGCACCGAGCCGGGACACCGCGCGCACCGGATCGGCGCGGTCGCCGTAGAGCGCGCGGTCCACGACCCGCTGCAGCCGCACCCGGACCGGGTTGAAACCCACGGCGATGAGCAGGGTGGCCAGCAGGGGACTGCCCGGCCCGATGTCGCCCGGCCCGATGTCGCCCGGTCCGATGTCGCTGCGCAGCACCGCGTCCGCCACGGCGACGAGACCGAGGTAGGCACCGACGGCGCCCGCGGTGAGCAGCCCGTAGAGCACGGCGCGCGACACCGCGAGCCGGATGTCGAGCAGGTGGTGGCGCAGCACGGCGATGGTCATCGCCGCCGGGACCGCCGCGATGCACAGCAGGATCAGCACCAGCGGCCCGTCCCCGCCCGGTCCCCAGACGACCAGGGCCACCACCATCACCAGCACGGCCAGCACCAGCCAGAGCAGCTGGCGGCGCAGCTGCTCGCCGCCGTTGCGGTACCGCACGACCAGGCTCAGCAGTGCGGCCAGCAGGACCGCGAGGCCGAGCACTTCCGACGCCCGCCACAGCGGGGCCAGATCGGAGTAGAAGGGCAGCTCGAACCACGACCGGACCCGGGCGTCGTCGAGCAGGTCCGCCGGCCCGGTGCCGAACTGCGCGACGAACAACACACCGGAGACCACGGTCGCCCACCCGACCCACCGCCACCGGCGACCCGGCAACCGTCCGTCGGGGAACAGCAGCAGCGCCAGCGGCAGGCACAGCCCGATCGACCACGGCCACGAGAACAGGAACACCGTGGTCAGCGTCCGGATCGCGGGCTCCGGCCAGTCGTTCGCGGTCGCGGCGGCCAGCAGCGGTGACATCGCCGCCGTGGCACCCTGCAGCACTCCGGCGGCCAGCAGCACCCACCCCAGCGGGTTGCGGGGCCGCTGCCAGGCGATCAGCACCCCGCTCACCGCGCACGACAGCGCGATCGCCGAGTTGGTGAGCGCGAAGGAGTCGCGGAAGTCGGCGAAGCCCATGCCGACGGCGAGCGATCCGCCGAGGGCGACGCCCACCTCGGCCACGACGAGCCCGAACAGGCCGAACGCCGCTCCGGTGCGGGCCCGGGTGCGTCCGAACCCGTCGGTGCTCATGGCGCTCATCATGGGCCGTCCGGGGCCGGTTGTCCCGGGTCCACCACCCGGATCAGCCGGGCGATCGCCCGGGTCGGACCGGCCCGCTGCCCTGTCGCGCGGGTACCGGGCGCGTCGACGCTGAGCCGCGTCCACCAGCCCGTCCACCCCCCCGGAGGATCCGATGCTGCACGAACCCACCCCTGTGGCCGCCCTCGACCGGCCGCCCGCACTGTCCCGGCTGCTCGCCGGCACCGCCGTCGGTGTCGCCCTCACCGGGCCGGTGGCCATCGGGCTGCTGCGCGGTGTGCTGCCCTACGACACCGTCGACGAACCGCTCGTCCTGGTGGAGAAGATCATGGCGGCACCGGGCGCCCAGACCCTGGTGCTCTGGCTGGCCTACCTGGCGCTGCTGACGCTGCCCCTGGGCGTGGGGATGGCGGGCTGGCTCGCCGTGCGGTCGCGGCCGGTGCTCGGGGCGGTCGCGGCCGTGCTGTCCTGGCTGGGCTTCCTGAGCCTGTTCGCCTCGCACGGTGTCGACGCGACGGCCCTGGCCGCGGCCGGCGCCGGGGTGCCCGCCGAGACCGTCGTGGCCCTCGAGACCGCCGCCGCGGCGATCCCGGTGCTCGCACTGCCGGGCCTCGTGTTCGTGGTCGGGCACATCCTCGGTGCGGTGCTGCTGGCCGTCGCGCTGCGCGGGGTCATCCCGACGTGGGCGGCCGTGGCCCTGGGTGTGTCGCAGCCGCTGCACCTGGTGTTCGTGGTGCTGCTGCCGAACCACGTCCTCGATGCGGTGGCGTGGTCGCTGACCGGGGTCGGGTTCGCCGCCGCGGCCGCCGTGCTCGTGCGGCGCAGCCCGTCGGTGGTGACGGCATGAGGCGCACCGCGGCGACGACCGCCGGGCTGGTCCTGCTGGGCGTGCTCTCCGTGCTCGACGCGGTCACGGTGCTGTTCGCCGAGGGCGGGTTCCCGCCGATCGAGGTCGCGGTGGCGGCCAGCGTGCTGGGCGTGGTGAGCCTGGTGCTGCTGGTGCCCGCCTGGCGCGGTGGGCGGGTCGCCCTGCGCTGGCTCGTGGTCCTGCGGCTGGTGTCGGCGCTGACGTCGGTGCCCGCACTGATCGTCGAGGGCGTGCCGGGGTCGGTGCGGATCGTCGTGGTCTGCGGACTGGTGCTCACCCTGCTCGGTTGCGCGCTGGTGGCGCCCGCGCTGCGCCGGTGCGGGCCGGACGTTCGCCGCACCGGTGCCCCCCTGCCGCCCTGAGGTCTGTGGCGCTGGGTGGTGGGAGCAGCGGGTGCGGCCGGGTGCTCCGGTGCGGGCCGGTGGCACGACGGTGCTCCTTGCGTCCGGCACCTATCGTCGGGTGACACCAGGCACGGGCGAGGATCGGCGGTGGACATGACCGACCACGCACCCCTCGGCGAGGTGCGGTTCGAGCTGCTCGGCGGGTTTCGCGCCGTCGTCGACGGCCGGCCGGTGGCCGGACCCCGCTGGCCTACGCGGCGCTGCGAGGAGCTGGTGGCGCTGCTCGCACTGGCGCCGGGGCACCGGTTGCGGCGCGAGCAGGTGATCGAGGCCCTGTGGCCGCACCTCGAGCCGGGCGCAGGTGCGGCCAACCTGCGTAAAGCCGCGCACCACGCCCGCAAGGCGTTGGACCGACCGGACGCGGTGACCCTGGCCGGCGGCGCCGTGGCGCTGTGTCCGGACGCCACCGTGCGGACCGACGTCGAGGAGTTCGAGGACCGGGCCCGGGCGGCGCTGGACGGGCCCGACCCGGGACGCGCGGGCGAACTGGCGGCAACGCTGCCCGGCGAGCCGTTGCCCGACGCCCGCTACGCGGACTGGGCCCGGGAGGACCGGGAGCGGGTGGCGGCACTGCGTCTGCGGCTGCTGCGCCGCGCGGGCGAGTGGGCGCGGATCGTCGAGCTCGACCCCACCGACGAGCAGGCCCACCGCGAGCTGATGCGCGCGGCGCTCGCCGACGGGGCCCGCCACGAGGCGATCCGCTGGTACGGGCGGCTGCGTGCCGCGCTCGCGGAGGAGCTCGACGTCACCCCCGACCCGCGGACCCGGGAGGTCTACCTGCGGTGCGTCGAAGGGCTCGACGCGCCGCCACCGGTGCTGCGGGGACGCGAGGTCGAGCTGGCGACGGCCGGCGCGGTGCTCGACGCGCCCGACCGTGGGACGGCGGGCGCCCTGCTCGTGTTCGGCCCGGCCGGGATCGGCAAGTCGACCCTGTGTGCACACCTGGCCGACTCCGCGCGCGAGCGCGGCGCGACGGTGGCGACGGTGCACGCGGTTCCCGACGACCGGCCCTACGGCCCGGTCGCTCGTGCCGTCGCGGAGGTGCTGCGCGGCGCCGGTGACCATCCGGGTGCGCGGCTGCCGGACACGATCGGCGAGGCGCACCGCGAGGTGCTGCTCGCCCTGGTCCGCGGCGCCGTGCCGGACCCGGACGCCGGCCTGACCCGGCACCGGGTGATCGGCGCGGTGCGCCGGCTGTTCGAGGCGTGCCCGTCCCCGGGGACGGTGCTGGTCGTCGACGACGCGCACCGGATGGACGAGGCGACCGCCGAGGTGTGCACCGACCTGGCGCGCGACGGCGCGCGGTGCCCGGTCACCATCGTCCTCGCACTGCGACCGGAGCAGGTGCCGTCCTGGGTGCACCGGTTGGTCGTCGACCTGGCCCGCGCGCACCGGAGCGCCCGGATCGACCTCGGCCCGCTCGCCGGTGAGGACATCCGTGCCGTCGCGGTCGCGGCCGCGACGACCCGGCCCGACGACGGGGTGCTCGACCGCATCGCCGAGCTCAGCCGCGGCAACCCGTTCTTCGCCGAGGAGCTGGCCCGCGCCTGCGGCGCCCGTGAGCCGCTGGCGGTGCCGATGAACGTGTGGTCGGCGCTCACCGCGCGGTTCCTCGATCTGGCGCCCGCGCACCTGTCGGGGCTGCGAACGCTGGCGCTGGCCGCCGATGAGCTGGACCCGGCGGAGGTGGCGTCGTTGCTGGCGCTACCCGAACCGGACAGCACCGGGCTGCTCGACGACGCCGTCGCCACCGGTGCGCTGGTCGTCGCCGACGGGCGCTACCGGTTCCGCCACGACCTGGTGCGTGACGCCCTGATCGAGCAGATCCCCCCGCACCGGCGCGCGGTCGAACACCGGGCGATCGCCGACCGGCTCGGCGTCGTCGCCGCGTCGCCCGCCCTGGTCGCGGCGCACTGGCGGGCGGGTCACCGGCCCGACCGGGCCCGCCCCTGGCTCCTGGACGCCGCCCATCGGGCCGCGGCCCTGGGCGCGTTCCCCGACGCGTTGGGGCACCTCGACCGGCTGCTCGCCGACGCGCCGGACGATCGGGTCGCGCTGCGCCGCCGCGCCGAGGTCCTCGACGCGCTGGGGGACCCGCGCGCGCCCGCGGCCTACGACCGCGCGGCCCACCGCCTGGGCGATCCCGACGCCCAGGACCTGCGGGCGATGCAGGCACTCGCCGAGCTCAAGCAGGGCGACGGCCCGCGCGCGATGCGCACCGTCGAGGGGCTCACCCCGGCCACGGTGGCGGGGCGGCTGGCCCAGGCGCTGACCCACAGCGGTGCCGCCGCGCTGGGCTACACCGACCCGGCGCGGGGCAGCGCGCTGTCGGCCCGCAGCCGCCGGGTCGCGCTGGAGTCGGGGGACCGCGCCGCGATCGTGGTCGCCTCCTGGGCGCAGGCCGCGGCCGCACACGCCCGCGGGGAGCTGCGCGAGAGCGTGCAGGCCGACCTGCTGGACACCGCGGACCTGCCCGAGCTGGCTGTGCGGGTCTTCGACGGCCACCTGTGCATGACCCAGCGACTGCTCTACGGCGCCCGGCCCTATCCCGACGTCATCGCCTACGCCGACGCCCTCGGCGCCGAGGCGCGCCGGCTGGGGGCCGCCCGGGCCGACGCGTTCGCGCGGACGCTGCGCGGGGAGGCCGAGCTGCTCGCCGGCCGGCTCGACGACGCCGAGCGCGACCTGCGCGACGTGCTCGGGGCCTACCGGCGGATCGGGGCGACGGTCGGCGAGTCGCTGGCCCTGCAACGGCTCGCCGAGCTGGCGCTGCTGCGCGAGCGGCCCGAGGACGCCACGGCGCTGCTCGACGACGCCCTGGCCGCGGCCCGGGAGACCGACATCGGCTTCCACCTGTTCGACCGGATCTACGGCACCCGGTTGACCGCGACCACCGACCCGGCCGCCCTGCCCGCGGTGCTCGACCGTGCGGAGGCGGCGGTGCGCGGCCCGCTGGAGACCTGTCCGGGCTGCCGGATCACCTTCGCCGTCCCGGCCGCGATCGCGGCCGCCCGCAGCGGGGACCTCGAGCGCGCGGACCGGCACGCCCGCGCGGCCGAGTACCTCGCCGGGGTGGTGATGCGGCTGCCGGCCTGGGACGCCGCGCTCACCGAGGTGCACGGGCACCTGCGAGCCGCGGCCGCCGATCCCGCCGGCGCCGCGGCCCGGTTCGCCGATGCGGCCGCCGGCTTCGCCCGGGCCGGGCAGCCCCTCGACGAGGCCCGCTGCCGCCGGCTCGCCGAGCGCTGAGCCGACGGCGCCCGCGGGTCGGGAACGATCCGGGAACGCCCCGTCCGCCACCCTCCGAAGGGCAGTTGCCCGACACGGAGGGAGACGATGACGATGGGTTACCGACTGCACGGCCGGATGGCCGAGGTGTGCACCTGCCACACCTACTGCCCGTGCTCGGCCGGGCTGGAGCCCGATGGCGGGTTCTGCGAGTTCAACTGGGTGTTCCACTTCGACGAGGGCGAGATCGACGGGGTCGGTGTCGCGGGCCTGAACATGGGGGTGATCGGGCACCTCGACGGCCGGCCGGGGGTGCCGGGCACGGTGCGGGCGGCGGTGTTCGTCGACGACGCCTCGACCACCCCGCAGCACGACGCGCTGCTCGCGGCGTTCACCGGGCAGGCCGGCGGTCCGCTGGCCGAGCTGGCGGCCCTGATCGGGGAGGTGGTCACCGTCGAGCGGGTGACGTTCGACTTCGACGTGGCACAGGGCACCGGCCGGTTCCGGATCGGTGAGGTCGCCGCGGCCGAGGTCGCCGCGCACCGCGGTCCCGACGGGCGGCCCACCACCCTGACCGACCACGCGCTCTCGGGTGTGCTCGGTCGCACCGCCTACCCGGGGATGCCGACCCGGCACGACATGCAGGCCCACCACCTGGGGTTCGACTTCTCGGTGAACAGCGCCGAGCAGTTCGACTTCGCCTACGCGAGCGCCTGATGTCGTCGTCGACCACCCGGCCCCCGGCCCGCACCCGCTGGCCGGGGGTCACCCTGGCCCTGCTCGCCACGGCCGCGCTGGCATGGGTGTGGCTCTGGTTCGACCACCGCGGCGCGGGTGCGGGGCACCACCACGGGGCGGGCCCGGTGGCGGCCCCGTTCGGTCTCTATGTCGGCGCCTGGCTGGTGATGCTCGTCGCGATGATGCTGCCCACGACCCGCCCGCTGCTGGGCCTGTTCTCCACGGCCGTGCGCAGCCGCCGGGACCGTCCGGTGCTGCTCGGCGCGGTCGTCGCGGGCTATCTGGCGGCGTGGCTCGGGGCGGGCGTGCTGGCGTTCCTCGCCGACCGCGGGGCGCGGGCGCTGGCCGCCGTGGCCCCGGTCACCGTCGCGCCCGGGCTGCCGCTGGTCGGGGTGCTGGCCCTGGCCGGGGCCTACCAGTTCGTCCCGCTGAAGTACCGCTGCCTGGAGCAGTGCCGCAGCCCGCGCACGTTCGTGCTGACCCACTGGCACGGCAGGCGCCCGCTGCGGGAGGCGGCCTGGCTGGGCGCCGACCACGGGCGCTTCTGCGTCGGCTGCTGCTGGGCGCTGATGGCGGTGATGGTCGTGGCCGGGCTGCACGACCTGCTCGTGATGGCCGCGCTGGCCGCGGTAATGGCGGTGGAGAAGAATACCACCCTCGGGGACCGGCTGGCCCGACCGATCGGGGTCGTCCTGCTGCTGCTGGCGGCGGTGCTGGGTGTGGACGCGCTCGTGCGGGTGTGAGCCCGCCGCGCGCCGCGCGGCACTGCCGCAGATTCCGCCGGGAGTCCGCGTCCTACCGGGCCGCGGACTCCCGGCGGAACAACAGCGTGGGCCCGGCAACCCGGCCGCCGGTCTCACGCACTGGAGCCGCGCAGGCAGCCATCGCCGTCGGCGGGGGACGGGCCGGCGCCACGGACGGCGCCCGTGGGCGGGAGTCAGGTCTCGGTCCGTTTGCGGCGTCCGCCGCGGCGCATGTTGCCGGTGGTGGTGCGGCGGCCGGGGTCGATCAGGCGCTTCCACTTGCCCTGCGCGGCCTGCCGGCTGTTGAGCTGGGCCTGCACGGCGTCGGCCACCTGGGCCCAGGTCAGGCCGTCGGCGCGGAGCTTGCGGATCAGGTCGCGCTCGTAGTAGTCGGCGAGGCGGCGCATCTCGCCGACCAGCGCGTACCAGGCGGCGGCGCCGTCGTGGGTGAGCAGGCCGTCCGTGGCCCGTTCCTTGAGCCCGTCGAGCTGCTGGGTGATCGATTCGCGCTGCCTGGCGATCGACGGGTCGGCCCGTTCGAGCCACCGCTGGGCCTCCTCGTACTTCATGTGTCAATCATAGATTGACGCCATCCGGTGGTCAACCTTTCGACGACCGGGGAGCGGAGGCGGGCCGCCGATGCCGGGAGGACGGCCCCGCGTCATCCGTGATCGGCGTCCGGGAACGGTGGGACGTGTCGGAGCGCGCTCCGCGTTCCGAGCCGCCGATCAGGGGCCCCGCACCGAGGGTGGGCAGACCGGAGGGCCGGCCCGGGCGGACGGGCGAGCGGGCCGGGCGGACGGGCGGACGGGCGGACGGGCCGGGCGGACGGGCCGGGCAGGCCGGGCAGGCCGGGCGAGATCGTCAGCTCGGAACCGGCAGGCGCGTCCCGACGCGCTACCGCTTCCCAGCCGCCGATCATGACGCCGCTGCCCGCCGCCCGCTGCCCGCCCCACCGAGGACCCGGCCCGGTGCGGCAGCCCGCCGCCCGGCTCCGGCCGCCCGGCTCCGGCCGCCGAGGCCCAGCCATCCGCCTCCAGCCATCCGGCACCCGACCGCGGTCACCGGCCCGCGGACCCGAACCCACGGTTACCGGCCGCGAGCCCGGACCCACGGCGACCCGACGGCGGACCCGTCGGGTCGGCAGGCGCTACGCCCCGCCCATCGGCTCCACGGCCGTGATCCAGATGACGGGGGAGCCCTCCTCGTCGGACGCGGCGAGGTCGACCTCCGCGGCGATGGCCCAGTCGCGGTCGCCCTCGGGATCGTCGAGGACCTGGCGTACCAGCCAGCGCTCCGGCTCCTCGGCGATCGTGATGAGCTGGGGTCCACGGGCGTCGGCGCCGGTGCCGATGGCCGTGAACGTGTCGCCGTGCTCGTCGAAGTAGGGCGCCAGCGCCGCGCGCCAGGCCTCGGCGGTCCAGCCCGCAGCCGAGTCGAGCTCGTGGAGCAGATCCCAGCGGCGGTGGGCCGCCAGTTCCACCCGGCGGAACATGGCGTTGCGCACGAGCACCCGGAACGCCCGGACGTTGCGGGTGACCCCGGCCGGCCCGGTGTCGAGCGACGGGGGAGCGACCTCCTCGGAGCCCGTCCCGGCGCCCGCCGCCAGCGCCTCCCACTCGTCGAGCAGCGACGAGTCGACCTGGCGCACCAGCTCGCCCAGCCACTCGACGACGTCGGTGAGCTCCTCGGTCTTGGCGTCGTCGGGCACGGTCTGGCGCAGCGCGCGGTAGGTGTCGGCGAGGTAGCGCAGCACGAGCCCCTCGGAACGGGCGAGCTGGTAGTGCGAGACGTACTCGACGAACGTCATCGACTTCTCGAACATGTCCCGCGCGACCGACTTGGGCGAGAGGGTGGCGTCCTCCACCCACGGCGCGCCGCGGCGGTAGGTCTCCAGCGCCCCGCCGAGCAGCTCGTCGAGCGGCTTGGGCCAGGTGACCTCCTCGAGCAGCGCCATGCGCTCCTCGTACTCGATCCCGTCGGCCTTCATCAGCGCCACGGCCTCGCCCTTGGCCTTGTTCTGCTGGGCGTAGAGGACCTGGCGGGGGTCGTCGAGGGTCGCCTCGACGACCGACAGCACGTCCATCGGGTAGGACGGCGACCCGCGGTCGAGCAGGTCGATCGCGGCGAGCGCGAACGGGGAGAGCGGCTGGTTGAGGGCGAAGTCGAGCTGCAGGTCCCCGACGACCCGCACGCGCCGACCCTCCGCGTCCGGCTCGGGCAGCTCCTCGACCACCCCGGAGGTCCGCAGCGCGCGGTAGATGGCGATGGCGCGCAGGATGTGGCGGCGCTGCCGCGGCCGGGGCTCGTGGTTGTCCTCCAGCAGGTGCCGCATCGCCGCGAAGGCGTCCCCCGGCCGGGAGATCACGTTGAGCAGCATGGCGTGCGAGACCTGGAAGTGGCTGGTCAGCGGCTCGGGCTGGGCGGTCTGCAGCTTCGCGAAGCTGACGTCGGACCAGCCCACGAAGCCGTCGGGCGCCTTCGTCCGCACCACCCGCTTGAGCTTCTTCGGGTCGTCGCCCGCCTTCGCCACCCGTCGTGCGTTCTCCACCTCGTGGTCGGGTGCCTGCGCCACCACCGTGCCGACGGTGTCGTAGCCCGCCCGCCCGGCCCGACCGGCGATCTGGTGGAACTCGCGCGCCTTGAGCGGGCGGGTACGGGTGCCGTCGTACTTGGCCAGCGCCGTGAACAGCACCGTGCGGATCGGCACGTTGATGCCGACGCCGAGGGTGTCGGTCCCGCAGATGACACGCAGCAGCCCGGCCTGCGCGAGCGTCTCCACCAGCCTCCGGTAGCGGGGGAGCATGCCGGCGTGGTGCACGCCGATGCCGTGGCGCACCAGCCGGCTCAGGGTCCTGCCGAACCCGGAGGTGAACCGGAAGCTCCCGATCAGCGCGGCGATCGCCGCCTTGTCCTCCTTGGACGTGACGTTCACGCTCATCAGCGCCTGCGCCCGCTCGACGGCCGACTGCTGGGTGAAGTGCACGACGTACACCGGCGCCTGGTTCGTCCCGATCAGCTCGGTGATCGACTCGTGCACCGGCGTGTGGACGTAGGTGTAGACCAGCGGCACCGGCCGCTCCACCGACGTGATCACCGCCGTACCGCGGTGAGTACGGCGCTCGAGGTCCTCGGCGAAGAAGGAGACGTCCCCGAGGGTGGCGCTCATCAGCAGGAACTGGGCCTGCGGCAGCTCGATCAGCGGCACCTGCCAGGCCCAGCCGCGGTCGGGGTCGGCGTAGAAGTGGAACTCGTCCATCACGACCGAACCCACGTCGGCGTCGCGCCCCGACCGCAGCGCGATGTTGGCCAGGATCTCCGCGGTGCAGCAGATGATCGGCGCCTTCTCGTTCACGGCGGCGTCGCCGGTGAGCATCCCGACCTTGTCCGGGCCGAACACGTCGATCAGGGCGAAGAACTTCTCGCTGACCAGCGCCTTGATCGGCGCGGTGTAGAACGTGCGCTGCCCGCGGGCCAGCGCCGCCATGTGCGCGCCGATCGCGACCAGCGACTTCCCGGAGCCCGTCGGCGTCGACAGGATGACGTTGCTGCCGGTCACCAGCTCCAGCAGCGCTTCCTCCTGCGCCGGGTACAGCGACAGTCCCTGCTCCTCGAACGCCCAGTCGACGAACGCCTCCACCAGGTCGTCGGGGGAGTCGGCGGTCGGGGGCATGCGGTCGGTGAGCGTCATGATGGGGTCGATCGTCTCACCCGGTGCCGCCGGACCCGGTCCCCGGAGGCAACCAACGGCACTCCCGTGGACGGACGTGCCGTTGGTTGCGCGGGCGGCCGAGGATCCTGCCGGGCCTGGGCCGATACGGTGGGCCGGTGACGGGGGCCACCGACGACGCGATGCCGCGCCTCGTGCCCCCGATGCTGCCCTCGACCGGTTCCGGGGAGCCGCCGACCGGGCCGGACTGGCGCGTCGAGGTCGCCTGGACCGGGCACCGCTGCATCGCCTACGTCTCGCCGGGACGGGTGCGGCTGCTCAGCGGCGCGGGCAACTCGATGACCCACGCCTACCCCGAGCTGACGGCGCCGCTGCTGGCCCGCTGCCCGCCCGGCGGCATGGTGCTCGACGGCACGATCGTCGCCCGCGGCGAGGAGCACGCCCGCCGGCCGCGCCTGCTCAAGCGCCGACACTCCCGCTACAAGCCCACCGACTCCGACATCGCCGCGGTGCCCGTCGACCTGCAGGTCGCGGACCTGCTGTTCTTCGACGGGCACTCCTGCGTCGACCTGCCCTACCGCGACCGTCGTGGCCTGCTGGAGGGACTGGGCCTGAACGGTGCCCCGGTGTGGACCACGGCGCTGTTCCCGGCCACCGAGCTCGACGCGATCATGCGGATCGCGGCGAGCGAGGGCGTCGAGGCCTTCCACGCCCGCCACCTGGGGGCCCGGTACCGACCCGGTGGGCGATCGAAGTTCTGGGTGCGGGTGCCCGTGCAGCGCACGCGGCTCGTCGTGGTCGGCGGGTGGACGCCCACCGACCCGCACCGGCCCGACACGATCGCCACGCTCCTGCTGGGCGTGCCCGATCCGGACGGCCTGCGCTACGTCGGGCGGGTCGGGCTCGGGGCGGAGCAGCGCAGGCTGCTCGACGGCGACCTGCGCGGCGGGGCCGTCGAGGCCTCCCCGTTCACCACCGAGCTGCCCGCCGACGCCGCGAAGCACGCGGTCTGGGTCACCCCGGACCTGGTCGGGCGGGTGGAGTTCACCGGATGGGTCGGCGGCACGCGGCTGCGGCTGCCCCGCTGGCGGGGACTGGCCGACTTCTCCGAGATCGACGACAGCCAGTACGCCGAACCGCCCGCGCCGGCCCCGCGCCCGGCCCCGCCCGAGCCGGCCGCCCCGGAGCTCGCCCCCGCCGAGCCGGCGCCGGAGGACCCGCCCGCGGCCGAGCCCGTCGAGGCCCGCCGGCTGGAGCAGCACTTCGTCTACAACTCGCTCAACACGATCGCCGCTCTCATCCGCACCGACCCGGCCCGCGCCCGCGACCTGGTGTACGGCTTCGCCGACCTGTCCCGCGTGGCCGACGGGCCTGCCGAGAGCACCGTCGGCCGCGAGCTCGCGGCCGTCCGGGCCTACCTGCAGCTGGAGCAGGCGCGGTTCGGGGCGCGGCTGCAGGTGGCCGTGAACGTCGACACCGGGGTGGAGCCGGTGCCGGTCGCCGCCATGCGGGTGCTGGACATCGTCCGCGAGGCCGTGCAGCGGGGCATCGAGCCGCTGCGTGAGGGCGGCCTGGTCGCGGTCACCGCCCGGCCGGTCGGCGAGGGATGCGAGGTCACGGTCACCGCGGCCGCGGGGGAGACGGTCCGGCTGCTGCTGCCCGCCGCGTCCTGACCGCGGCCCGGCCACCCGCCGTCCGGGCCCGCCGCTGATCAAGGGCGGACGGTCGTGCCCGGTGATCCACCGGGCGCCATCCGCCCTTGATCACGCGCCGGGCCGGGTCGCCGGGGTCACGGGCTGGTGAACTCCCGGGCTCCGGGCACGCTGTGCGACCGGCGGCTGGGTACCGTGCGCGGCATGCTGGGTCTCCCCGACGGAACGCGCGCGTGCCTGTTCGATCTCGACGGCGTGCTCACCGACACCGCGAGCGTGCACGCCTCGGCGTGGAAGCAGATGTTCGACGACTACCTGCGCGCCCGCGCGGAACGCGACGGCACCGAGTTCGTACCGTTCGACACCTCCGCCGACTACGGGCCGTACGTGGACGGCAAGCCGCGGCTGGACGGCACCCGCAGCTTCCTCGCCTCGCGCGGGATCGAGCTGCCCGAAGGCGGCCCCGACGACCCTCCGGACGCCGAGACGATCACCGCACTGTCGACGAGGAAGAACGACCTGGTGCAGGAGAAGATCGTGACCGTCGGCGTGGAGGTGTACCCGGGTTCGGTGCGCTACCTGCAGGCCGTGCGCGAGGCCGGGCTGGCCACGGCGGTTGTGTCGTCGAGCGCCAACGCGGCCCAGGTGCTCGACGTCGCCGACCTCGCCCAGTACATCGACACCAGGGTCGACGGGGCCAGCGCCAAGGAGCGCGGCCTGCCCGGCAAGCCGGCCCCGGACACGTTCCTGGCCGCGGCCGCGGACCTCGGCGTCGCCACGGAGCACGCGGTGGTGTTCGAGGACGCACTGGCCGGTGTCGCGTCGGGCAAGGCGGGCGGCTTCGTCGTGGTCGGTGTCGACCGCCTCGACCAGGCCGACGAGCTGCGCGCCCACGGCGCGGACGTCGTCGTGAAGGACCTGGAGGAGCTGCTGTGAGCCCCGATCCCGGTCGTGCGTTCACCGTCGAGCCGTGGGTCGTGCGCGAGCCCAACCTCGACCTGGAGCTGCTGGGCCAGGTGGAGTCGGTGTTCGCCCTGTCCAACGGCCACATCGGCCTGCGCGGCAATCTCGACGAGGGGGAGCCGCACCAGACCCCGGGCACCTACCTCAACTCGTTCTACGAGCGGCGCCCGCTGCCCTACGCCGAGGGCGGCTACGGCTACCCCGAGTCCGGGCAGACGATCGTCAACGTCACCAACGGCAAGCTGATCCGGCTGCTGGTGGAGGACGAGCCGTTCGACCTGCGCTACGGCCGGCTGCGCCATCACGAGCGGGTGCTGGACCTGCAGGCCGGCACGCTGACCCGCGACGTCGAGTGGGAGTCCCCGGCGGGCCGGGTGGTGAA
The DNA here is from genome assembly GCF_029263155.1 of Pseudonocardia sp. Classification (GTDB taxonomy): domain Bacteria; phylum Actinomycetota; class Actinomycetes; order Mycobacteriales; family Pseudonocardiaceae; genus Pseudonocardia. The sequence continues at coordinate 29,137 of NZ_JAJCYB010000043.1, read as the reverse complement.
GCTGCACACCGAGCGGCTGGTGTCGCTGACCCAGCGGGCCGTGGCCGCGATCCGCTACGAGGTGGAGGTGCTCGACTCGCCCGCGCTGCTCGTCGTGCAGTCCGAGCTGGTGGCCAACGAGGCCCTGCCCGCCCGCGACGACGACGACCCCCGGGTCGAGGCCGCGATGACCGACCCCCTGGTGTCCGAGCAGCACCGCTCCGACGACACCGGTGCCACCCTGGTGCACCAGACCCGCGCCTCCGGCCTGCGGGTGGCCGCGGCGATGGACCACGAGGTCACCGGGCCGGACGGCCTCAAGATCAGCTCCGAGGCCACCGAGGACATCGGCCGCACCACCGTGATCGCGCGGCTGCGGCCGGGCCAGACGCTGTCGATCGTGAAGTACATCGCCTACGGGTGGTCGTCGCGGCGGTCGCTGTCGGCGGTGCACGACCAGGTCCGGGCGGCGCTGGCCGCCGCGCGCTACACCGGCTGGCAGGGACTCGTCGACGAGCAGCGCCACTACCTCGACGACTTCTGGGCCACCGCCGACATCGAGATCGACGGCGACGCGGAGCTGCAGCAGGCGGTCCGGGTCGCGATCTTCCACGTGCTGCAGGCCGGCGCCCGCGCCGAGCGCCGGGCCATCGGGGCGAAGGGACTGACCGGCCCCGGCTACGACGGTCACACGTTCTGGGACACCGAGACGTTCTGCCTGCAGCTGCTCTCCCACGTCGCCCCGGAGGCCGCGGCCGACGCGCTGCGCTGGCGGCAGTCGATCATCCCGCTGGCCAAGGAGCGCGCCGAGCAGCTGGGGCTCAAGGGTGCGGCGTTCCCGTGGCGCACGATCCGCGGGCACGAGTGCTCGGGCTACTGGCCCGCGGGCACCGCCGCGTTCCACATCAACGCCGACATCGCCGACGCCGTGCGCCGCCACGTCGCGGCCACCGGCGACGTCGACTTCGAGAAGGAGGTCGGGCTGGAGATCCTCGTGGAAACCGCCCGGCTGTGGCGGTCGCTGGGCCACCACGACTCCGCCGGGCAGTTCCGCATCGACGGCGTCACCGGGCCCGACGAGTACACCGCCGTGGTCGACAACAACGTCTACACCAACCTCATGGCGCAGCTGAACCTGCGCGTGGCCGCCGAGACCGCGGCACGGCACACCCGCGCGGCCGCGAAGTTCGGCGTCGACGCGGAGGAGATGGCGAGCTGGCGCGACGCCGCCGGTTCCATGCGCATCCCGTACGACGAGGCGCTGGGGGTGCACCCGCAGTCGGAGGGATTCACCGACCACCAGGTGTGGGACTTCGAGGCCACCAAGCCGGACATGTACCCGCTGCTGCTCAACGTGCCCTACTTTGACCTGTACCGCAAACAGGTGTCCAAGCAGGCCGACCTGGTGCTGGCCATGCAGCTGCGCCCGGACGCGTTCACCCCGGAGCAGACCGCCCGCAACTTCGCCTACTACGAGGCGCTGACGGTGCGGGACTCGTCGTTGTCGGCGTGCACGCAGGCGGTGATGGCGGCCCGTACCGGGCACCTGGACCTCGCCTACGACTACCTGGCCGAGTCGGCGCTCGTCGACCTGGGCGACCTCGCGGGCAACTCCGACCACGGCGTGCACATCGCGTCGATGGCCGGCACCTGGATCGCGGTCGTGGCCGGGTTCGGGGGGATGCTGTGCGAGGGCGGCGGGCTGCGGTTCTCCCCGCGGCTGCCCCCGGCACTGTCCCGGATCTCGTTCGGGCTGCGCTGGCAGGGCCGCCAGCTGCGCGTGCAGATCCGGCCCGAGGAGGCCGAGTACCAGCTGGTCAGCGGGCCGCCGATGCGGCTGCAGCACCACGGAGAACCCCTCGCGCTGGCCGACGACCCGGTGACGCGCCCGATCCCGGAGATCGAGCGGGTGGAGCCGGTGGAGCAGCCCTTCGGCCGCGCGCCCCGGGCGCGCCACCCCGGCGGGTGACGGGGTTCGGGCCGGGGCGATCGGGGTATGCGCACACATGGACGACGCACGCGCACGTGACCTGCTGACCACCGAGCTCGCCGAACTCGACGAGCGCGCCCGGTTCGCCGAGCGGACGCTCGCCGACTCCTCCGGGGACACCGAGGAGGGTGCGCTGGGCCAGCACCCGGGCGACCACGGCAGCGAGGTGGCCGGGACGATGGACTCCGAACTCCTCGTCGACACCGTGTCCGAGCAGCGTCGGCTCGTGCAGGAGGCGCTGGGCCGCCTCGACGAGGGCACCTACGGCCGCTGCGCGGTCTGCGGCAACCGGATCGACGACGAACGGCTGGAGGCGCGGCCGGAGGTGCCGACCTGCCGGGCGCACGCGGACACCCCGGTCGTCGCGTAGCGCGTCGCCGGGCATGGCCCGGCCGCGGCCGGGTACGCCAACCCGGCGCCAGGTTCCCCGTGGACCTCGAGGTGGCGAAGGCCACGGCGGGGGACTACGACGCGCTCATCATGCCCGGCGGCACCGTCAACGCCGACCGGCTGCGCATGGACCCCGACGCCCGCACCTTCGTGCAGGAGATCGTCCGGGCCGGGAAGCCGGTCGGCGTCATCTGCCACGGTCCGTGGACGCTCATCGACGCGGGCGTCGTGCAGGGCCGCACCCTCACCTCGTTCCCGAGCCTGTGGACCGACCTGCGCAACGCGGGCGCCACGGTCGTCGACGACGAGGTGGTGGCCGACCGCGGCCTGGTGTCGAGCCGCGACCCCGGCGATCTCGACGCGTTCTGCGCGCGGATCGTCGAGGAGTTCGCCGGGGAGGCGCCCGGCGCGACGGCCTGACGGCCATCACCCCACCGTCCAGGGACGACCGACCCTCCGTGGGCGGTGGGGCCGCCCTCGATCCCTGGCCCGGTCAGGGCGGCGCCATCCTGGCGCGCAGGTGGGCGAGGGTGCGCGCCAGCAGCCGTGACACGTGCATCTGCGACACGCCGACGCGGTCGGCGATCTGGGTCTGGGTCATGTTCCCGAAGAACCGCAGCACCAGGATCGCCCGCTCCCGCTCGGGCAGCTCCGCCAGCAGCGGCGCCAGCACCTCGCGGTACTCCACCTTCTCCAGCTCGGCGTCGGCCGAACCGAGGGTGTCGGTCAGGGGCACGTCCGCACCCGCCACCAGCTCGTCGAGCGAGGCGTTGCGGTAGGCGTGCTGGGCGTCGAGCCCCTCCAGCACCTCCTCGACCGGCATGTCCAGGCGCCGGGCGATCTCGCTGGGCCGGGGCGCCCGACCGAGCTCCTGCGACAGCGGTCCGACCGCCCCGGAGATCGTCCCCTGCAGGTCCTTGAGCCTGCGCGGCACCCGCATGCCCCAGGTGCGGTCCCGGAAGTGCCGCCGGATCTCCCCGGTGATGGTGGGTACGGCGAAGGACAGGAAGTCGCTGCCGTGCTCCGGGTCGTAGCGGTCCACGGCACCGAGCAGGCCGAGCGTCCCGGCCTGCTCGAGATCGTCGACGGGCTCGCCGCGGTTGGCGAACCGGCGGGCGATGTGCCGGACCACGGGCAGGTAGCCGGTGACCAGCTTGGAGCGCAGCGCCGCGTGATCGGCATGCTCGGGCGGCAACCGGGCCAGCTCGGCGAACAGCGGTTCGAGGTGGCCGTACTCCGAGTCCTCAGCCACGTCTGTCCGGGTGCACGCGCGTCATGGGTGGGGTTACCCGCGCCGCCACGCGGCAAAACCGTCGCCGCTGGTAGGTTCGAAGGCCGCGTCCTGCGTCCGAACTGCGGTGTGAAGGTGATCTGCCGGTGTCGAACAGCACGTCTCTCGGGCCTCCCGCGGAGGCGGATCAGGACGGGATCGCCCACGAGCGCGCCTACGTCGCGATGCTCTACGGGCGGCTCGACGAGCGCCGCGCGGAGACGGCCCGCCGGTTGCACGAGGTGCTGCACGCGGAGACCGTCGGCACGCCGCAGGCCCTCACCGAGCGTGACGCCGCGTCGGCGATGTACACCGACCGTCTCGCCGCGCTGCGCGCCGCCGAGCACGGCCTCGCGTTCGGCCGCCTGGACGTGGACCCCACCGGCGACGAGCCCGGCGAGCGCCGCTACATCGGCCGCCTGGGCCTGCTCGACGAGGACAACGACTACGAGCCGCTGCTGATGGACTGGCGTGCCCCCGCGGCGCGCCCGTTCTACACGGCCACCGCGGCGTCCCCGGAGGGCATCCGGCGCCGCCGGCACCTGCGGACGCGGCGGCGCGAGGTGCTGGCGCTCGACGACGAGATCCTCGACCTCGACGCCGTCGACGCGGCGGATGGCTCGTCCGGGCTGACCAGCGAGGCGGCGCTGCTCGCCGCCGTCGGGGCGCGGCGGACCGGGCGGATGGGCGACATCGTCGCCACCATCCAGTCCGAGCAGGACGCGATCATCCGCTCGAAGCCCTCCGGGGTCCTGGTCGTCCAGGGCGGGCCCGGTACCGGCAAGACGGCCGTGGCGCTGCACCGCGCCGCCTACCTGCTCTACACCCACCGCGACCGGCTGGCGCGGCGCGGCGTGCTCGTCGTCGGACCCAACCCCACCTTCCTGCGCTACATCGGCCAGGTCCTGCCGTCGCTGGGTGAGACGAGCGTGGTGCTCGGCACAGTCGGGCAGCTGTTCCCGAACCTCGACGCGCGGCGTGCCGAGCCGGCCGAGACCGCCGAGGTCAAGGGCCGGGCCGAGATGGCCGCGGTGGTGGCGTCGGCGGTGCGCGACCGCCAGCAGGTCCCGCGCCGGGCCGTCGAGCTGGTGGTCGACGGGCAGGGGGTGCGCCTGGACCGCGACGTCGCCAACGCCGCCCGTACCCGGGCGCGGCGCTCGCGCAAGCCGCACAACGAGGCCAAGCGGATCTTCCACTCCGAGGCGGTCCGGCTGCTGGCCGAGCAGGTGGCGCGCACGCTGGGCGGCCCGCAGAGCAACTCCCGCAGCCTGCTCGACGCGGGCGACCTCGCCGACATCCGCGAGGAGCTCACCGAGAGCCGCGAGCTGACCCGCGAGCTGGACGCCCTGTGGCCGACCCTCTCGGCCGAGCAGCTGCTCGGCGACCTGTTCGCCGACGCGCGCCGCCTGAACTCGGTGGCGCGCAGACTCCCGGCCGCCGACCGGGAGCGGTTGCTGCGCCCGGCCCCCGGCGACGACGTGCCGCCCGGGCAGCGCTGGAGCCCCGCCGACGTCCCGCTGCTCGACGAGGCCGCCGAGCTGCTCGGCGACGACGGCGCGGAGGCCGCCGCCCGCGAGGCCGCCGCACTGCGCGAGGAGGTGCTCTACGCGCAGGGTGTGCTCGACGTCCTGGACCTGGAGGAGGACCTCGACGACGAGCTGCTGCGCGCCGGTGACGTCGTCGACGCCGACCGGCTCGCCGAGCGCCAGGCCGTGCGCCGCTACGACTCCACCGCCGACCGCGCCGCGGCCGACCGCGAGTGGACCTACGGCCACGTGATCGTCGACGAGGCCCAGGAGCTCTCCCCGATGGCCTGGCGGCTGATCATGCGCCGCTGCCCGACGCGGTCGATGACCCTGGTCGGTGACATCGCCCAGACCGGGGACCTCGCGGGCGCCTCGTCGTGGGGGCAGGTGCTCTCGCCCTACGTGGCCGACCGCTGGCGCCTCGCGCAGCTCACGGTGAACTACCGCACGCCCTCCGAGATCGCCGACGTGGCCGACGACGTGCTCGCCGTGATCGAACCCGGGCTGGCCGCCCCCCGCTCGGTGCGCAGCACGGGGGTGCCGCCGCGGTCGGTGCGCGCGGACGCAGGCGCTCTCGACGACACGGTGGCCAAGGTGCTCGCCGAGGAGGCGGGCGCGGTCGCCGACGGCCGCACCGTGGTGCTCGCCCCGGCCGCCCGCGTCCGCGGCCTGCGGGTGCGCCTGCTCGGGGCCGCGGAGCCGGCACCGGGCCCGGACACCCCCGACGGCCCGGCCGACCCGAGCGTCGACCTGGAGTCCCCGGTGGTGGTCCTCCCGATCTCCTCGGCGAAGGGCCTGGAGTTCGACGCGGTGGTGCTGGTCGAGCCGGCCGAGATGCTGGCCGAGTCCCCGCGTGGCGCCAACGACCTGTACGTGGCGCTCACCCGCGCCACGCAGCGACTCGCCGTCGTGCACGCGCGGGAACTCCCGGCGATGCTGCACCGGCTCACGGCCGGCTGACCCGTATCCCTCCGGGTCGAGGGTGGTGCGTGCGTCCTCCCGGCTGCGCCGCCCGTACCCAGGAGGCGGCGACGTCCACCGGGTGCCCGACGGCGGCGTCGATGGTGTCGAGCACCCCGCGCAGCTAGTCGGTGCTGCGTCCCTCGTGCAGGATCCCGGCGACGAACCGGGTGCCCACGTGCAGCCGCAGGCCGGACAGCGGGGCGTAGAAGGCCGGGTCGAGGGAGGGCGGCTCGTCACCCGCGGCGAGCGGCGCGTGCACGAACTCCAGCGGTCGGCCCGCGGGCCACCGCCGGGCGATCGCGTTGGCCTGGGACACCATCGGCGGGGCGTCGCCGGTGCGCGTGAGGGCCTTGTGCCCGAGGTCGCCCAGGCACAGGTGCAGGCCGAAGCGTGCACCCTCCGGCGCGCGCCGGGCCAGCGCCGCGACGCCGCCCCCGGTGAGCCGGGCGACCGCGGGGCGCAGCGGACCGGGCGCCATCGCGACGAACACGTGCTCGGCGGGCACCTCGAGCTGGAACAGCACGTCGTCGCCTGCCGCGGCGTGGATCCGGGTGATCTCGGCGACCGCGGCGTCGCCGAAGGGGCGCCGGTGGGTCAGCGGCCCGGTGGGTCCGAGGGTGAACATCGCCATGTCGAGGTCACCGGGGATGCCGACCTGGAACGCCAGGTCGGTGCGTCCGGGCTCGGCGCGCAGCGCGTCGAAGACCGGCCGGGCGGCGGCGTGGCCGAAGTCGAGTGAGTCATCCCGCACGCAGCGCCCGCGGCGGACCCTGAAGGTGAGCTGGCTGTCGTAGTCCGACCGGTCGCCGTCCCGCCGGACCTCCAGGTCGGGGTGGTCGCGCAGGCCCTTGATGATTGTGGACGATCCGGTCCTTGCGCTCGCCGGTCTCGCCGTCGGGCAGGTAGGCCAGGTGGGCCGCGGCGCGGTCCAGGATCTCGCGCATCGCCTCCTCCGCCGTCGCCGCGGGGTAGCTCCCGATCACGTGCAACCGTCGATCGACCGTGCGGTGATCGTCGGGGTCGCGTCGACACAGGTCAAGAGGACGAACGGCGCATCGGTCCGGCAGGTGTGGCGGTTCGTGATCAGGCGTCCGCCCCGAGCGTGTCGAGGACACCCTGACCGTACTTCGCGAGCTTGTTCTCCCCGACGCCGCTGATCGTGCCCAGCTCGGCGAGGGTGGCCGGTGACCGGGTGGCGATCTCGCGCAGCGTGGCGTCGTGGAAGATCACGTATGCGGGCACGCCCTGTTCCTTGGCGGTCGCGCCGCGCCAGGCCCGCAGCCGCTCGAACACCGGCGCCAGCTCGGCCGGCATCGCCGGGGCGTCGCCGCGGGTCCCGCGTGCGCGGGTGCGGGCCTGCTTCACCGGGTCCTTGCGCATCGGCACCGGCTGCTCCCCGCGCAGGACGGCGCCGCTGGCCTCGGTCAGGGCGAAGGTCTGGTAGGCGCCCTGCACGGCGAGCAGGCCCTGCGCCAGCAGTTGGCGGACGACCGCACGCCACTCCGGTTCGGTCAGGTCGGCGCCGACCCCGAACACGGTGAGCTCGTCGTGGGCGAACTGCTCGATCTTGGCGGTGCGCTTGCCGGTCACGATGTCGATCAGGTGTCCGGCGCCGAAGGACTGGTTGCGCTCCCGCTTGAGCCGCCACACCGTCGAGAGGATCTTCTGCGCCGCCACGGTGCCGTCCCACGACTCCGGCGGCGTCAGGCAGGTGTCGCAGTTGCCGCACGGCTGCGTGCTCTGGCCGAAGTAGTCGAGCAGCCGCACCCGGCGGCACTGCACCGTCTCGCACAGCGCGAGCATCGCGTCGAGGTGCTGGGCGAGGCGGTGCCGGTGCGCGCGGTCGCCCTCCGACTCGTCGATCATCTTGCGCTGCTGCACCACGTCGGCCAGCCCGTAGGCCAGCCACGCGGTGGACGGCAGCCCGTCGCGGCCCGCGCGCCCGGTCTCCTGGTAGTAGCCCTCCACCGACTTGGGCAGGTCGAGGTGGGCGACGAACCGCACGTCGGGCTTGTCGATGCCCATGCCGAACGCGATCGTGGCGCACATGACGACGCCGTCCTCGCGCAGGAACCGCGACTGGTGGCGCGCGCGTACCGCCGCGTCGAGCCCGGCGTGGTAGGGCAGCGCCGTGATGCCCTGGGCGGCGAGGAACTCCGCGGTCTGTTCCACCGACTTGCGGGACAGGCAGTAGACGATCCCGGCGTCGCCGTCGTGCTCGGTGCGCAGCAGCTCCAGCAGCTGCTTGCGCGGCTCGTTCTTCGGCGCGATCCGGTACTGGATGTTGGGCCGGTCGAAGCTCGCGACGACGTGCTTGGCCCCGACGAGGCTCAGCCGCTGCGCGATCTCGGTGCGGGTGGCCTCGGTGGCGGTGGCCGTCAGGGCGATGCGGGGGACGTCCGGCCAGCGCTCGTGCAGGTCGGACAGGGCAAGGTAGTCGGGGCGGAAGTCGTGGCCCCACTGCGCGACGCAGTGCGCCTCGTCGATCGCGAACAGGGCGATGGTGCCGCGACCCAACAGCACCAGCGTGGACGGGACCCGCAGCCGCTCGGGCGCGAGGTAGAGCAGGTCGAGCTCGCCGTCGAGGTAGGCGCGCTCGGTGTCGCGGCGCTCGTCGGGGTTCTGCGTGGAGTTGAGGAACCCGGCGCGGACGCCGAGCGCACGCAGGGCGTCGACCTGGTCCTGCATCAGCGCGATGAGCGGCGACACGACCACGCCGGTGCCCGGCCGGACCAGCGCCGGGACCTGGTAGCACAGCGACTTGCCCCCGCCGGTGGGCATGAGGACCAGCGCGTCGCCGCCCGCGCAGACGTGCTCCACGACCTCCTGCTGCGGCCCGCGGAACGCGGCGTAGCCGAACACGCGGTTGAGGATCTCCAGCGGGGCCGGCGCGGTGTCGGGGAGCACGCGGCCGATGGTAGGCCGCCGGCCCCTGCGGCCGTGGCCGGATCGGAGAACCCGGCCGCGCACCGGGAGGCCGACACCTGGGTGTGAGCTGCGCACCGTCCGTCCACCCGCGCACGTCCGGACATGCGCAGATGGCCGGCGGGTGCGCGGGCAGCCGCGAGCGAGGTGCTCGGGTCAGGTGAACTCCTCGGTACGGACCGGGCGGTGTTCCTGCAGCGAGATCGTGGCCGCCTCCGCCGCGGCGGCGACGGCCAGCGCGTCGTCGACGGTGCAGGGCGACTCGCGGGTCCCGGCCACCACCTCCGTGAACGCGGCCAGCTCTGCCCGGAACGCCGCCGCGAGCCGGTCCATGAAGAACGTGTGCGCCGGCCCGTCGACGGTGAGCGCGCCCGGCCCCAGCGGCGCCATCGGCAGCCCGTCGTCCAGACCTGCGACGACGCTGTCGGCCGCGCCGTGCACCTCCAGGCGCACGTCGTAGCCGCGGGCGTTGTAGCGGCTGTTCGAGACCAGCGCGAGGGAGCCGTCGGCCATCGTGAGGACGAGCGCGGCGGCGTCGACGTCGCCCAGCTCGCCGAACATCGGGTCGCCACGGTCGGAGCCGGTGGCGTAGACCTCGGTGATCTCCTGCCCGGTGACCCACCGGACGGCGTCGAGGTCGTGCACGGTGCAGTCGCGGAACAACCCGCCGGACCCGGCCAGGTAGGCGCGCGGCGGCGGCGCCGGGTCGAGCGTGGTGGAGCGGACGGTGTGCACCCGCCCCAGCTGCCCGGCCGCGACCGCGTCGCGCACGGCGAGGAACGCGGCGTCGAAGCGGCGGGGGTAGCCGATCTGCACCCGGGCGCCCCGCACCGAGTCGGCCGTGGCCCGGGCGTCGGCCAGCCCGGCGGCCAGCGGCTTCTCGCAGAACACCGGCAGCCCGGCGGCGACGGCGGCGCGCAGCAGCACCGGATGGGCGTCGGTGGCGGCGGCGATCAGCACCCCGTCGACACCCGCGGCGAGCAGCTTCTCCGGGGAGTCCGCGGGCTCCGCGCCGACCTCGGCGGCCACCGCCGCGGTGACGGCCGGCACCGCGTCGGTGACGACGAGCGAGTCCACCGCGTCCAGCGCGGCCAGCGTGCGGGCGTGGAAGGCGCCGATGCGCCCCAGCCCGATCAGTCCGAGTCTCATCAGTCCAACCCTCCGAGGACGTTCTGGTCCCAGTCGATGACCGAACCGGTGACGACGCCGCTGCGCGGTGACAGCAGGAACACCACGACGTCGGCGACCTCGTCGGCCTGGCCGAGCTTGCCCATCGGCAGCCGCGCGGCCGCGTCGGAGCGCCAGGTGTCGCCGGCGTCGTGGAACGCGCGCTGGGTGGCGTCCTCCCCCTCGGTGTCGGTCCAGCCGATGTCGAGGCCGTTGATGCGCACCCGGTCGTAGCGGTGGGCGTGGGCGGCGTTGCGGGTCAGCCCGGCCAGGCCCGCCTTGGCGGCGACGTAGGGCGCGAGGTAGGGCTGCCCGCCCAGCTCGGAGCTGGAGATGACGTTGACGACCGAGCCGGGTGCGCCCCGGCCGACCATGTCGGCGACGGCGGCCTGCATCGTGAAGAACGGCCCGCGCAGGTTGACCGCGACGTGCCGGTCGAACAGCTCGGGTGTGGTGTCGAGCAGCGTGCCGCGGTCGGTCAGGCCCGCGGCGTTGACCAGCGCGTCGATCCGGCCGTGCGCGTCGACCACCGCGGCCACCGACGCGAGCGCCTGCTCCGGGTCGGCGACGTCGGCCGCGACGAACTGCGCGCCGATGTCGGCGGCCACCTTCTCCCCGACGTCGGCGCGGCGGCCGCTGACCGTGACCTGCGCGCCCTCCCGCACGGCGGCGCGCGCGACCGCGGCCCCCACGCCCTGCGTGCCGCCGCTGACCAGCAGCACCGTCCCGTCCAGCAGTCCCATCAGTGGCTCTCCCGGCGTCGTGAGTGATCGGTGAGGGCGGCGTCGAAGGCCGCGGCGGTCCAGCGCTGCGCGACCGCGCGGCGCAGCAGGTCGGCCTGCGTGGGTGGGGCGAGCCCGTCGACCGGCGGGTCGCGGTCGAGGTTCGTCGGGAACGCGTAGCCCTCCGCCGCGGCGGCGATCGCGTGCTCGTGGCCGTCGCGCAGGTGCGGGTACACCGCGCGGCAGATCCGGGCCCGGTCGACCGACTCCATCGCCCGCCCGAACGCGGAGCCGACCTGCAGCAGGTTGGCCGTGCGCCGGACGTCGGCGCTGCGGTTGTCGCCCGCCCCGTGGATCACCGCGGGGTTGAAGAACGCGGCGTCCCCGACGTCCAGCGGCAGTTGCACGTGGCGTCGCGCGAAGTACTCGGTGAACTCCGGCAGCGCCGTGGCCAGGTAGCCGTCGCCGTACTTCTGCGAGTGCGGCAGGTACCGCGTGGGGCCGGACTCCACGGGCATGTCGGCGTGCGCCACGGCGCCCTGCAGCGTGAGCACGGGGGAGAGGCGGTGCACGGGCGCGGGGTAGCGGGCGATCTCGGTGGGCGGCAGGAAGCCCAGGTGGTAGTCGCGGTGCCCGACCTGCGCCGTACCGCCCGGGTGCACGACGTTGACCTGGGAGGTGACCTGGTAGCCCGGGCCGAGCCAGGCCAGCGAGACGAGCGCGAGGACGTCGCAGGCGTAGTAGTCGACGAACACCTCCGGTGCCCGCACGGCCAGCTTCTCCAGCGCGTTCCAGACCCGGTCGTTCGTGCCCGGGGCCGCGAAGTGGTCGCCGACCCGGCGCCCGGCCGCGTGCTGCTCGGCGATCATCGCGTCGAACTCGGCCGTGGCGCGGTCGACGACGGCCCGCTCCAGCGCCCCCCGCACGACGATCACCCCGGGACCCTCGGCGAACGCCCGCGCCAGTTCCGACGGGGGCGCGGCGCGGAGGCCGGCGGCGTCGTAGACCAGCACCTCCTGCTCGACGTGCGCCGCGTGCGGGTAGTCGCGCGGGTCGGTGCGGTCGCCGAGGACGGCGATCAGTTCGTCCAGGACGGGCGCGTCCACGATCATCTCCCTGCTGTGATGAGCCTTAAAGCGCTTTAACACTGTGTACGATCCGGGACGTGACCGGAACTGTCAAGAGGCCGCGGCTGGAGGACGTCGCGGCCGCGGTGGGGGTGTCGACGGCGTCGGTGTCGCTCGTCCTGCGAGGTGTTCCCGGCCCGAGCGCCGAGACCCGCGAGCGCGTGCTGGAGGCCGCGGCCCGGCTCGGGTACCGCGCCGACCGCAGCGCCAGCCTGCTGGCGCGGCGGCGCACCCACGTGCTCGGGGTGCCGGTGCTGCTGCGCGACGCCTTCCGCACCGAGCTGGCCGAGGAGGTGCAGCTCGCCGCCGACGCCCGTGGTTACACCGTGGCGTTGAGCGGCATCACGCGTACCCACGACGAGCAGCGGGTCGTGGAGACCCTGCTCGACCTGCGCTGCGAGGCCGTGCTGCTGCTGGCGCCCGGGTCGTCCCCGGAGGCGCTGGCCGCGCTGGGTGCGCGCGTCCCGACCGTGGTGATCGGGCGCCGGCTGCCCCCGGACGGTGTCGACGTGGTGCGCGTCGCCGACGCCGACGGCCTCGGCCAGTCCGTCGACCACCTCGCGGGGCTGGGGCACCGCGCGATCGTGCACGTCGACGGCGGGCAGGCCGAGATGGCGCAGGAGCGCCGCGAGGGCTACACCGCGGCGATGGCCCGGCACGGGTTGGAGCCGCGGGTCGTGCCGGGGGGCGCCAGCGAGGAGGCCGGGGCCCGGTCGGCCCAAACCCTGATCGACACCGGCCTGCCCACCGCAGTGGTCGCCGCCAACGACCGCAGCGCCCTGGGCCTGCTCGACGTGTTCCTCCGCGCGGGTGTGCGCGTGCCCGGCGACGTCTCCGTGGTCGGCTACGACGACGCCGAGCTCTCCCGGCTGGCCCACGTGCGGCTCACCACCGTCAGCCAGGACGCACCGGGGCAGGCCCGGATGGCCGTCGACGCCGCACTGGAGCGCCTCGACGGAGGGCGCAGCGGCGTCGTGGAGCGGGTGCTGCGGCCGCGCCTGGTGGTGCGCGGCACGACGGGACCGCCTGTAGGGGTGCCGTGACGCCGCCCCCACGCACCGGGTCCGGTCCTCCGCACACCGGTCGCAACCGGTGCGCCGCGTCCAGCACCGGTGTGCGGCTCGGCCCCGACGCGCGGGCCGCGCTCAGGCATAGCGCCCGGCCAGCTCCGTGCCGATCCGGGCCAGCTCCGCCCGCACCGCCGGCGGGTCGAGCACCTCCACCGCCGCACCCCACCCGGCCAGGGTCCGGGCGACGTCGAGCGTCGTCGGGGCGCCCACGCGCACCTGCGAGCGGCCGTCCGGCCCGGGTGGACCGGCGTCGCAGTGCCGCCCGAAGTGGGTGCGCAGCACCGGCACGAACCGGCTCGGCGTGATGACCAACGTGCACTACCTCGAGATGCTGGGGCGGGCGGGGAAGCCCGCCGCGGAGTAGACCGCGTCGATCAGCTCGGCGGTGCGCACGGCGTCGTCGGCCCCGGTGGGGAACGGCGCGCCGTCGCGCAGGTGCGCCCGCACGGCCGCCAGCTGGTACAGGTACGTCGACCGGGTGCCCAGGTGCTCGGTGCGCTCCCCGTCGGGGCCGCGCACGACGACCCGGTCGTCGCGCTGGGGGAGCACCACGTTCATCGCCGTGGGCTCGCCCCGGTCACCGGCGACGCGGGCGGTGATGCCGCGGCCGCCGCGGCGTCGCGGACCGCCCGGGCCAGCGCCGCGTTGCTCGCGAACGGCTTCTCGCTCAGCACGTGCTTCCCGGCCTCGACGGCGGCCAGGTTCCACGGTCCGTGCAGCGCGTTGGCCAGCGGGTTGTAGACGATCTCCACCTCGGGGTCGGCGAGCACGTCGGCGTAGGACCCGACGACCCGCTCGACGCGGTGCTCCGCGGCGAACGCCCCGGCGCGCTCCGGGTCCCGCGCGGCGACGGCGACGAGCCGGTCGCCGGTCTCCCTCGCCGGCTCGACCAGCGCCTGCCGGGTGATCCGCGCCGCGCCCAGGACGCCGTTGCGCAACGGCCGGCTCACGATGCGGCTGAGATCGACGTGGTGGGGGTTCCGCGGCCGGCAGACCCCGATGGTGTCGATCTCACCGGCTGCCCGTCCCGGCCGGGGCCCGACGGCGCCGTCACGCGCGCGCGAGGATCGAGCGCAGTGCGTCGACGCTGGTGCGGACGTCGGTCAGCGGGCCCTCACCCGAGGGCGCCTCGTGCAGGATGGTGTCCTGCTCCAGGACGTACCAGCCCGTGTACCCGTGGTCGCGCAGGTCGCCGACGATCGCCGAGAAGTCGACGTCACCGTGCCCGACCGGGCGGTACATGCCCTCGCGGACGGCCTCGGTGTAGGTACGGCGCCCGTCCTGCACCAGTCGCGCCAGCCCCAGATCGACGTCCTTGATGTGGGTGTGCGCGATCCGCTCGGGTGCCTGGCGGGTCAGCGCGACCGGGTCGGTGCCGCCGATGAGCAGGTGTCCGGTGTCGAGGCACAGCGCGATCGTGGAGCCGTCGAGCACGCGCTGCACGTCGTCGGTGTTCTCCACCATGGTGCCGACGTGCGGGTGCAGCACCGCGCGGACGCCGTGCGCGGCGGCGGTGCCGGCGAGGCGGTCGAGGTTGCCGAGCAGGGTCCGCCAGCCGGCGTCGTCGAGCGCGGGGCGGGTGTCGTATCCGTCGAGGCCGCTGATCGCGGAGAGCACGAGGGTGTCGGAGCCGGTGGCGGCGTAGGTCGCGAGCAGCTTCTCCACCTCCGGCACCGGGTCGTGCCCGGCGACGTGCAGCAGCAGCGGGGTGAACCCGCCGATGGCCTGCAGGTCGTGCTGCGCGAGCACGTCGCGGGGGTCCTCGGGGAGGAAGCCCTCCGGTCCGAACTCGGTGGCGGCCAGGCCCACGTCCTGCATCTCGGCCAGTACCCGCGACGGCGGGAGCTGGAAGCCCCAGCCGGGTACTTCGCACACGCCCCACGAGATGGGCGCTCCGGCGATCTTCATCCGTTCTCCTTCGGACGTACCGGCTCGCCGGTCCGCCAGGACTCGTCGGCGGCCAGGGCGAGGTCGAACGCGGCGAGCGCGTCGCGACCGGTGACGGGGGGCGGGGTGCCGTCGCGGACGGCGCGGGCGAACGCGTCCAGCTCCGCGGCGTAGGCCCAGGGGTAGCGCTGCTCGAAGTCGCGCGCGAGGTCCCGGGAGGCGAGCCCGGGCGTCCGCCATTCGACGCCGCGCACGTGCGGGGCGTCGATGCGGGCGGTGGCCAGGGTGCCCATGACCTCGGTGGAGCACTCGTAGCCGTAGCGGGCGCTGCGGCTGTTGTCGATCACGCCCAGGGCGCCGTTCGCGAACCGGAGCACCGTGACGGCGGTGTCGATGTCACCGAGCGCGGCGAACGCCGGGTCGGCCGCGGCGCCGTGCGCGTGCACCTCGACCACCTCGCCGACCAGCCAGCGGGCCACGTCGAGGTCGTGCACGACGACGTCGAGGAAGAAGCCGCCCGAGCCGGACAGGAACGCGGGGTCCGGCGGGGTCATGTCGCGCAGCGAGGTGCGGAACAGCGTGACCTCGCCCAGCTCGCCCGCGTGGATCCGGGCCGCGGCGGCCGCCCAGTCCGGGTCGCTGCGGCGGTGGAAGCCCACCTGGAACACGATCCCGGCCGCCTCGACGGCCCTCAGCGTGTCGAGCGTCGTGGCGCGGTCCAGCGAGATCGGCTTCTCGCAGAACACGTGCCTGCCCGCGGCCGCCGCCTGCACCGTCAACGGCGCGTGCGTGCGGGTCGGGGACGCGATCGCCACCGCACCGACGCGGTCGAGCAGTTCGTCGTACGAGGTCGTCCACGGCACGTCGAACTCGATGCCCGCGGCCCGTGCCGCGTCCGGGTCCGGGTCGTACACGCACGCCAGGGAGGCGACGGAACACCGGCCGGCCAGCGCGGCGGCGTGGATCCGGCCCATCCGCCCCAGCCCGGCCAGCCCCACCCCGACCCGCGTCACGGGGCGACCTCGTAGAGATCGGGCCGCTCCCGGAGCACGACGGGTTCGCGCGCGCCGGAGCGCAGCGCGGCCAGCCCGGTCTCGCAGACGACCGTGGCCGCGTACCCGTCCCACGCCGACGGGCCGGTGGTGCCGCCCGCGGCGACCGCGTCGACCCAGGCCTGGAGCTCGGCGTCGAAGGCGCGGACGAACCGCTCCCGCCAGTCGGCGGGCACCCGGCCCGAGTACGCCCCGGCCCGCTTGACGACCACTCCGGCCGACTCCGACAGCTCGACGGTGCCGTCCTCGCCCACCACCTCACCACGGATGTCGTAGCCGAAGCCCGCGTTGACCGATGCCTCGACGTCGACGAGCACGCCGCTGCCCGTCTCCAGCAGCACGAGCAGCGGGTCGTGGAACCCGGCCTTCGCCTTGCGCGAGGTCCGCGGCGTGAGCACCGTGACCGCCGCGATCTCCTCGTCGAACAGCCACCGGGCCACGTCGATGTCGTGCACCGCGGAGTCGTTGATGATCATGTCGCTGGTGAAGAAGTCCGGCACCGACGGGTTGCGGTGCGCCGCGTGCATGAGCAGCGGCAGGCCGATCTCCCCGCCGGTGACGACGTCCTTCATCGCCCGGTACTGCGCGTCGAAGCGGCGCATGAACCCGACCATGACGAGCCGCCGCCCGGCCGCCGTCTCGGCCTCGACGATCCGCTCGCAGGCCTCCCGGGTGGGGGCCAGCGGCTTCTCGCAGAACACCTGCTTGCCGGCGGCGATGCAGGCCAGCACGTACTCCTCGTGCGTCGGCCCCCAGGACGTGACGACGACGGCGTCGACGCCCGGGTCGGCCACCAGCGCGGCGCCCGTCGGGTGGAGCACCGTGCCGGGGAGGTCGCGTGCGACCTCCCCGGCCCGGTCGAGGTCGACGTCGGTGACCGCGCCGACGCGCGCCCCCGACAGGACGTGGGACAACCGGCGGATGTGGCCCTGCCCGATCGCGCCCACGCCGATGACGCCGACGTTGATGCTCACTGCGTTCCCCTCGGGTCCGGTTACCGGTTCGCGGGCGGTGTGCCGGTCCCGGCGGTGCCGACACCGGAGGGGATGGCCAGGTCGTGCGCCTCGGCCTCGATCTGCTGGGCCGCCTCCGCCGCCGCGCCGCCGCCCTGCTGCAGCTCGTGGCTCAGCGCCTCCAGCTCGGCGCCGCCGGCCATCAGGCCGGTCAGCTCCTCGCGGGTGATCTCGCTCTTGGCGAAGTCCCCGAGGCTGCGACCCCGCTTGAGCAGCATGAACCGGTCGCCGACCGGGTAGGCGTGGTGCGGGTTGTGGGTGATGAAGATGACGCCCAGTCCGCGCTCGCGGGCCTGGATGACGTACTTGAGCACCACCCCGGCCTGCTTGACGCCCAGCGCAGCGGTCGGCTCGTCGAGGATGAGCACCTTGGCGCCGAAGTACACCGCCCGCGCGATCGCGACGCACTGCCGCTCCCCGCCGGACAGCGTGCCGATCGGCTGGTCGATGTCGCGCAGGTCGATGCCCATGGCGAGCAGCTCGGCCTTCGCGATCCTGCGCATCGCGTCGGTGTCCAGCCGGGCGACCGGGCCCCTGCCCTTCCGCATCTCGGACCCGAGGAAGAAGTTGCGCCACACCGGCATCAGCTTCACGACCGCCAGGTCCTGGTAGACGGTGGCGATGCCGGCGTCGAGCGCCTCGCGGGGCGAGCTGAACGAGACGGCCTCGCCCTCCAGGAGGAAGTCGCCGCCGTCGTGCCGGTGCACCCCGGCGAAGATCTTGATCAGGGTGGACTTGCCGGCGCCGTTGTCGCCCAGCACGCAGGTCACGGCGGCGGCGCCGACCTTGGTGGAGATGTCCTGCAGCGCGATGACGCTGCCGAACACCTTGGAGACGTCGCGGATCTCCATCAGTGGCGTGGTCATTTCCCGCTCCGTTCGGCGTAGCGGCGGACGTACTGGTTGGCGAGCACCGCGAGCAGCAGCATCGCGCCGAGGAAGAACTTGAACCAGTCGCTGTCCAGGCCCGCGTAGACGATGCCCTGGCTGGTCATGCCGAAGATCAGCGCGCCGATCGCGGCACCGATCACCGAGCCGTACCCGCCGGTCAGCAGGCAGCCACCGATCACCGCGGCGACGATGTAGATCAGCTCCTCGCCGAAGCCCTGGTTGGTCTGCACGGAGGTCTGCTCCATCAGCTTGAGCGTGCCGACCAGCCACGCGCAGGCCCCCACCGCCATGAACAGCGTGATGGTGGTGCGGGCCGCCGGGACGCCGATGTTGCGGCTGGCGACGGGGTCGCCGCCGACGGCGAAGGTCCAGTTGCCGAACCGGGTCTTGGCCAGTACCCAGGCGCCGATCGCGACGACCAGGACCCACCAGAGGATCTGGATCTTGAAATCGACGCCGAACACGTTGATCCGGCTGGCGAACAGCGGCTGCACGCTGTCGTAGAACGGGACCTGCGCCATCCCGCCCACCGACACCGTGCCGGTGATCAGCTTGGTGACGGCGAGGTTGAGGCCCTGCAGCATGAGGAACGTGGCGAGGGTGATGATGAAGCTGGGCAGGCCGGTGCGTGTCACGAGGTAGCCGTTGACGAATCCGATGCCCAGGCACAGCAGCAGCGACACCAGCAGCGCGGCCCAGATGTTGAGGCCCCACTGGGTGGTCATGACGGCGGTCGCGAGGCCGGCGGTGCCGGTCAGCACCCCCGCGGACAGGTCGAAGTGACCGCCGATCATCAGCATCGCCACCGCGACGGCCATGATGCCGAACAGCGACGCGGGGTCGAGCCAGTTCGAGATGCCGGCGAGCGAGTAGAACTGCGTCGACGACACCGCGAACAGCACGAACAGGATCACCGCGCCGATCAGCGAGCCGATCTCGGGACGCAGGACGAGCCGGCGGAGCAGCCCGATCCGGGCCACCCGTTCGTCGGCGTCGGGTGTGGGTGGGGACAGGGTCGTGGTCATGGTGGGTTCTCGATTCCCGGGTGGAGATTCGCGGAGTGGAGGGGAGCCGGTCGCCCGGCTCCCCTCCGGTGGCTTCTAGCGAGTGCCCTGGGTGGCGAGGTCCTGGACCTGCGCGGCGTTCTCCTGCGTGACGAAGCCCGGACCGGTGAGAACCGGCTGACCGCCACCGATGGTGTTGAGGTTGGACTTGTACAGCGTCAGCATCACGATGGGCAGGTAGCCCTGCGTGTACTGCTGCTGGTCGACGGCGAAGAGCATGTCGCCGTCGGCGATGGCCTGGGTGACGTCGCCGTTGAGGTCGAACGTCGCGAGCTGCGCCGAGGAGCCGGACTCCTGGACCGCCGTGATCGCGACGGCACCGATGACCGGGCCGAGGGTGAGGACACCGTTGATGGAGGGGTCGGACTGCAGCTTGGCCCGGATGGTGGCCTGGGCGCCGGTCGGGTTGCTGTTCTCGACCTGCAGGTTCTCCACCGTGCCGCCGAGGCCCTCGGCGAAGCCCGCGCACCGCTGCTCCAGGCCGATGTTGCCGGCCTCCTGGATCACGCACAGCGCCTTGTTCACCCCGGCCGCGGCCATCTGCTCGCCTGCCCCGCGCCCGGCGATGGTCTCGTCCTGCCCGACGTGGGCGAGCGCGCCGTACTCGGTGGAGGCGTCCTGCCCGGAGTTGATGGTGATCACCGGGATGCCGGCGGCGACCGCGGCCTCGATGGAGCCGCGCAGCGCGTCCGGGTTGGCCATGGACACGACCAGGCCGTCGACGCCCTCGTTCACCGCGGCGTCGATGAGCTGGGACTGGCGGGCCGGGTCACCGTTGCTGTCGCGGTAGGTCACCGTGACGCCCTCGTCGGTGCCGGCCTGCTCGGCGCCCTTCTTCACCACGTCCCAGAACGTGTCACCGGCGGCGCCGTGGGTGACGACGGTGAAGGTGTAGCCGTAGGTGCCACCGCCACCACCCGCGCTCTCGGCGGACGGGGCCTGGCCGGTGCCGCTGCATCCGGCGGCGAGGAGCAGCGCGGCCGAGGCGGCCACGACGACGCCCTTGCGGAGTTTCATCGGTGTGTTCCTTCTGTTGACGGGATTTCGGGGCACGAGGGGGTCAGGTCGCGGTGGGGAAGTGGAACGAGGAGTCCGAGGCGGCCTCGATCCGTGGCCAGCGCGACGTCACGACCTTCGCCCGGGTGTAGAACGCGATGCCCTCGGGGCCGTGGATGTGGGACTGCCCGAACAGCGAGTCCTTCCAGCCGCCGAAGGAGTAGTAGGCCATCGGCACCGGGATGGGCACGTTGATGCCGATCATCCCGACGTTCACGCCCCGCTGGAACCGCCGTGCGGCCTCACCGCTGGAGGTGAAGATGGCGGTCCCGTTGCCGTAGGGGTTCGCGTTGATGATCGCGATGGCCTCTTCGACCGACCCGGCGCGCACCACCGACAGCACCGGGCCGAAGATCTCCTCGGTGTAGACGTCCATCTCCGTCGTCACGCGGTCGATCACGGTCGGGCCGACGAAGAAGCCGTCCTCGTGGCCGGGGACGGTGAGCCCCCGGCCGTCGACGGCGAGCGTGGCGCCCTGGGCCTCCCCGGTGCCGATGAGCCCGACGATCCGGTCGCGCGCGGCCGCGGTGATCACCGGGCCCATCTCGGAATCGGCGTCGCGCCCGGAGCCGACCTTGGTGGCCAGCGCCTTCGCGCTGACCGCCTCGACGAGCGCGTCGGCGGCCGACCCGACGGCCACGGCCGCGGAGATCGCCATGCAGCGCTCGCCGGCCGAGCCGAACGCGGCGGCGACGAGGTGGTCCGAGGCGTAGTCGATGCCGGCGTCGGGCAGGACGATCGCGTGGTTCTTCGCGCCGCCCAGCGCCTGCACGCGCTTGCCGTTGGCGATGCCGCGCTCGTGGATGTATTTCGCGATCGGGGTGGAGCCGACGAAGGACACGGCGGCCACCTCCGGGTGGTCGAGCAAGGCGTCGACGGACTCCTTGTCGCCGTGCACGACGTTGAACACACCGTCGGGCAGGCCGGCCTCAGCCCACAGCTCGGCGGCCAGCATCGACGCGCCCGGGTCGCGCTCGGAGGGCTTGAGCACGAACGTGTTGCCGGTGGCGATCGCGACGGGGTACATCCACATCGGGACCATGGCCGGGAAGTTGAACGGTGTGATCCCCGCGCAGACGCCCAGGGGCTGGCGGAAGGAGA
Organism: Pseudonocardia sp.; assembly: GCF_029263155.1. GTDB lineage: Bacteria > Actinomycetota > Actinomycetes > Mycobacteriales > Pseudonocardiaceae > Pseudonocardia. The sequence continues at coordinate 7,945 of NZ_JAJCYB010000043.1, read as the reverse complement.
ACAGGTCGACGCCGCCGGAGACCTGGTCGGAGTACTCGCCCTTGAGCAGCGACGGGATGCCGCAGGCGAACTCGACGACCTCCAGGCCGCGCTGCACCTCGCCCTTCGCATCCGAGAGCACCTTGCCGTGCTCGTCGGAGATGATCTCGGCGAAGTCGGCGATGCGGGAGTTGACGAGCTCGCGGAACGCGAAGAGCACCTTCACCCGCTGCGAGAGCGACGACTGGCTCCACGTCTCGAACGCGGCCCGCGCGGCCTGCACGGCGGCGTCGACGTCGGCGGTGCCCGCGAGCAGCACCTCGGCCTGCTGCGTGCCGGTGGCGGGGTTCCACACGGGACTCGTCCGGGTCGACGTGCCGGTGGTGGGCTTTCCGCCGATCCAGTGGCTGATGGTTCTCACGGGGTGACTCCTCCGATCAGGGGGCGCTGCGCGGCCTTGCCCGCCTCGTAGGTCGTGCGGGCGTGGCGCGTGCTCTCCAGGGCCGAGACCTCCGACACCGGGACGTCCCACCAGCTGTCGGGATCGGGCACCGGGGCGAGCGGGTCGGTCTCGATGTGGATCGCGGTGGTGCGGGTCGCCGCCCGGCAGTGCTTGAGCGCGTCGCGGAACTCCTCGACGGTGCGCACGCGGATCACGTCGGCGCCGAGGCTCTCGGCGTTGGCGGCCAGGTCGACGGGCAGCACGTCGCCGTCGAGGCGGCCGGAGCCGCCGCGGAAGCGGTAGGAGGTGCCGAAGCGCTGCGAGCCGAGCGACTCCGACAGCGCGCCGATCGAGGCGAACCCGTGGTTCTGGACGATCACCAGGTTGAGCTTGATCCCCTCCGACACCGCGGTGACGATCTCGCTCGCCATCATCAGGTAGGAGCCGTCGCCGACGAGCGCCCAGACCTCGCGGGGGGGACCCGGCTCGGACAGACACGCCATCTTCACGCCGAGCGCGCCGGCGATCTCGTAGCCCATGCAGGAGTAGGCGTACTCGACGTGGTAGCCCTTGCGGTCCCGGGCACGCCAGAGCATCTGCAGGTCACCGGGCATCGACCCGGCCGCCTGCACGACGACGTCGCGGGCGTCGATCTCCTCGTTCAGCGCACCGAGCACCTCGGTCTGCGCCGGGAGCGGCCCGTGGCCCAGGTGGAACGCGCGGTCGACCTCGGCGTTCCAGGGACCGGCGTCCCACCGGCACTCCCAGCGCTGCCCGGCCAGTGCCCCGGTGAGCGCGTCGAGGCCCTCGCGGGCGTCGGCGAGCAGCATCTCGCCCGCGTGCTTGGCCGCGTCGAGGGGGGCGACGTTGAGGTTGACGAACCGGACGCCCGGGTCCCCGAACGCGGTGCGCGAGGCGGTGGTGAAGTCCGACCAGCGGGTGCCGACGCCGATCACGACGTCGGCGTCGCGGGCGAGTGCGTTGGCGACGGGGGATCCGGTGGACCCGACGCCGCCCACGGCCTGCGGGTGGTCGTGCAGCAGCGCGCCCTTGCCGGCCTGGGTGTCGGCGACCGGGATGCCGGTGGCCCCGGCGAAGCGCTCCAGCGCGTCGGAGGCCTGCGAGTAGTGCACGCCCCCGCCCGCGACGAGCAACGGTCGCCGCGCACCCGCGATGACCGCGGCGGCGCGGGCGAGCGCGGCGGGCTCGGGTACCGGGCGGGCCAGGTGCCAGACGCGCTTCGCGAACAGCTCGTCGGGCCAGTCGTGCGCCTCGGCCTGCACGTCCTGGGGGAGCGCGACCGTGGCCGCCCCCGTCTGTGCGGGGTCGGTGAGCGCCCGCATCGCGCCGAGCAGCGCCGCGGGGAGCTGCTCGGGGCGCCACACCCGGTCGAAGAACACCGACAGCGGCCGGAAGGCGTCGTTGACGGACACGTCGTAGCCGTCGGCGCGTTCCAGCTCCTGCAGCACCGGGCTCGCGACGCGGGTGGCGAACACGTCCGAGGGCAGCAGCAGCACCGGGACGCGGTTGGTGGTGGCCAGCGCGGCGCCAGTGAGCATGTTCGTCGAGCCGGGGCCGATGCTCGCGGTGCAGGCCAGGAACTGCGTGCGATCGCGCATCCGGGCGTAGCCGACGGCGGCGTGCACCATGCCCTGCTCATTGCGGGCCAGGTGGTACGGGAGGTCCCCCCCGTACGAATCAGGCGAGTCGGCGACCTCGAGCAGCGCCTGCCCGATCCCGGCGACGTTGCCGTGGCCGAAGATGCCGAACATCCCCGGCACGAGCCGTTGCTCGGCGCCGTCGCGCTCGCTCCACTGGTTCGCCAGGAACCGGACGACGGCCTGGGCGACGGTGAGTCTCACTTCTCCTCCGCGGTGGTCAGGGGCAGCCGCGGGTCGACCGCCTGGTCGTCCCAGGTGCCGCGGACCCAGGCGTGGTCAGGGTGGTCGCAGATGCGCCAGGCCCGCTCGGCACCGGGGCCGGCCATCACGTTGAGGTAGTAGAGGTCGTAGCCGGGGGTGGCCATCGACGGGCCGTGCCAGCCGTGCGGGATCAGCACGGTGTCGCCGCTGCGCACCTCGGCGCAGACGTCGATCTCGCGGCCCGGGCCGGAGGTCGACACCCGCTGGTAGCCCGGGCCGCCCCCGGCGACCTCGAAGTAGTAGATCTCCTCCAGCACGGACTCGCCGTCGCGCTCCTCGTCGTGCTTGTGCGGCGGGAACGACGACCAGTTGGCGCCGGGCGTCAGCACCTCGACCGCGATCAGCCGGTCGGCGTCGAAGGCGCCGGGCATGCAGAAGTTGTTGACCTGCCGGCTCGACTGCCCCGCGCCCCGCAGCTCCACCGACACGCCCTCGGCGGGGCCGTAGCGGGCGGGCAGCCGCCGCGACGCCCGGGCGGCGGGCAGTGCGAACCGGCCGCCGCCTGCGGAGGTGACGGTGACCTGTGCGTCGCGGGGGAGGTAGGCGAAGTCGGTGACGCGGGTGAACACGGAGCGACGCCCCGCCAGCTCGAACCGCTCGCCGTCGCACGCCACCGTGCAGCCACCGGCCAGCGGGAGCACGATCGTCTCGTCCTCGCCGGTGTCGAACGTGGCGCTCCCCCCGGGCGGGAGTTCCAACACGCGCAGCGAGCTGTACTCCCACCCGGCCGTCATCGGCGTGACGACCAGGGAGAACGACCCCTCGACGGCCTCCCCGGCCCGGATCACGCTCACAGCAGCCCCACCGCGGTGTCGACGGCCGCGGCGACGTCGTCGTCGGCGGGGTAGAGCAGCGAGCGGCCGATCACCAGGCCCTGCACCGTGGGCAGGGCCAGCGCCTTGCTCCAATCGGCGAACGCGGCGTCCGGGTCGGCACTCACCTCCCCGCCCAGGATCAGCGCGGGCAGCGTCGTGGCGGCCATCGCCCGTTCCATCTCCTCGACGATCGGCACCTTCAGCCAGGTGTGCGACGAGGTCGCGCCCAGCCCTGCGGCGACGGTCATCGCGCGGGTCATGGCGTCGGCGGTGAGCTCGTTGCGCACGCGGCCGTCCACGCGGTGGGAGAGGAACGGCTCGACCATCGCCATCAGCCCGTGCCCGGCCAGGTCGGTGACGGCCCGGGCGCAGGCCTCCAGCGTGAGCACGGTGGCCGGGTCCTCGGCGTCGATGCGGGTGAGCATCTTGCCGCCCTCGAAGCCGCTCGCGGCGATGCCGGCGGCGTCGTAGGCGGTGAACCGGTCGTCGATCTCGAACACGGTGCCGGCCAGGCCGCCGCGGTTCATCGACCCGACGACCACCTTCCCGTCGAGCGCCCCGAGCAGCAGCAGGTCCTCCAGCACGTCCGGGGTACCCAGCACGCCGTTGACGCCCGGGCGCGACAGGGCGAGTACCAGCCGGTCGAGCAGGTCGGCGCGGTCCCCCATGGCCATCGCGCGGTTCCCGGCGCGCAGCGCGCCGCGGGCGGGGTGGTCCGCGGCGATCATCATCAGCCGGCCGTGCTCGCCGAGCAGCGACGCCGGGCGCACCCGGGCCGCGGCGGCCTCGGCGATCGCCCCGGGGCGGTGCACGCGGGTCTCGACCAGCGTGCGCAGGACCTCGTCACGCACCGACGGTCTCCTTCAGCATCTCCTCGACCTCGGCGGAGGTCGGCATCGCGTCGGCGCAGGCCAGCCGGCCCGCGACGATCGACCCGGCGGCGTTGCAGAACCGCATCGCGCGCTCCAGCTCCCACCCGGACAGCAGTGCGTGGCACAGGGCGCCGCCGAACGCGTCGCCCGCACCCAGGCCGTTGACGACCTCGACCGGTACCGGCGGCACCTCGACCTGGGTCGTGCCCCCCGACCCCGTCGTCTCGGAGGCCAGCACACCGGCCGGCCCCTGCTTGACCACCGCGAGCCGGACGCCGGCGGCGTGCAGCGCCCGCGCCGCGGCCTGCGGCTCGCGCTCGCCGACCGCGGTGTCGCACTCGTCGAGGTTGCCGACGGCGACGTCGACGTGCGGGAGCGCCTCGCGCACCCGGCGCCGGGCCTCTTCGCGGGACTCCCAGAACATCGGGCGGTAGTCGAGGTCGAGCACGGTGGTGCCGCGCCCCTCCCGGGCCGCCAGCGCGGCGAGCGTCGCCTCCCGGCTCGGCTCGCGCGACAGGCCGGTGACGGTCACCCAGAACACCTCCGCGGCGCGCACGGCGTCGAGGTCGATCTCGTCGGCGCGGATGCACAGGTCCGGGGCCGGGTCGCGGCCGTAGAAGTAGAGCGGGAAGTCGTCGGGCGGGAAGATCTCGCAGAACACCACCGGCGTGGCCAGCCCGGGGACGGCGGTGACGTGCCGGTCGTCGACGCCGAAGCCGCGCAGCGCGTCGTGCAGGAAGGCGCCGAACGGGTCGTCGCCGGTGCGGGTGATCACCGCGCTGCGCCGGCCGTGCCGGGCCGCGGCCACCGCGACGTTCGTGGCGCTGCCGCCGAGGTACCTGCCGAACGTCGTCACCTCGCGCAGCGAGACCCCGGTCTGCAGCGGGTAGACGTCGACGCCGATGCGCCCCATCGTCAGCACCTCCGGTGCCGCGGTGGTCGTGTCGTGGCCTGGCATCCGACTCCCTCGTCGCTGGTCGTGGCTTCTCGCGCGGGGTCAGGTGTACTCTCGTCCAAAGATCAGGTCAACACTTTGTTCTAACAAAGGTGGTTCAGCGATGGCGGATCGGACGGTTCCCGAGGTTCCCCTGGACCGGACCAGCCCCGTCCCGCTGTACTTCCAGGTCGCGACCCGCCTGCAGCAGCTCATCGAGGACGGCGAGCTGCCGGTGGGCAGCCGCCTGGAGAACGAGGTGGAGCTCGCCGAGCGCCTCGGTGTGTCGCGGCCCACCATGCGCCGGGCCATCGCCTACCTCGTCGAGCGCGGCATGCTGGTGCGCCGCCGCGGCATCGGCACCCAGATCGTGCACCCCAAGGTGCGCCGGCCCGTCGAGCTGACCAGCCTCTACGACGACCTCGCCAAGGACGGCCAGGAGCCCCGCACCGAGGTGCTGCTGCTGGAGGTGCGCCGCGCGCCCGACCACGTCGCCGAGGCACTGGGGGTGCCCGGCGGGCTCGACATCACCTGGATCGAGCGGCTGCGCTACTCCGGGGGCGAACCGCTGGCGATCATGCACAACGCGGTACCGCTCAACCTGCTGCCGCTCACCGAGGACGAGCTGGCCACGCGCGGGCTCTACGAGCTGCTGCGCGCCGCGGGCCACGTGCCGCGGATGGCGAGCCAGACCGTCGGCGCGAAGGCGGCCACCGCCGCCGAGGCCCGCCAGCTCGGCGACCCCCGCGGCGCCCCCATGCTGACGATGGTCCGCACGGCGTGGGACGAGGCCGGCCGGGCGGTCGAGTTCGGCTCGCACGTCTACCGGGCGAGCCGCTACTCCTTCGAGCTCACCCTCAGCAGCTGACGCCGAGGAGGTCGCACCCGGGCCGCCGGCAGGCCGGCGCGCTCCGCGGCTGCCCCGGCGTCGTGATCAGAGCGGGCCCGGCGGCCGGGCGGGTCGCTCTTCAGGGGGCTGGTCGGGCAGGCGCTCATGCTGGTGCGGGGGCAGGATCTGGTCCTGACGGTGCAGGGCCAGGCTGCGGGCGTAGCGGCGGGCGATGTCGGGCATCGGGGCGTCGGTCTCCCCGATCCCGAACACCGTGCCCGGGTAGTCCAGCGGCCCCAGCCGCTCCCGGATCCGCTCCCGGTCGCCCGGGGCGATGAGCTCGGCGGGATCCCCGCCCGCGAACCATCCCATCGGCACCGCCATCCCGGCGGGCACCACCGTGTTGACGTGCACGACGGCGTGGAAGTCGATCTCGGCGCCGACGCCGACCCGCGCCCCGTTGAACACGACCGCCCCGGTGGCGATGCGGCTGTCGCCCTCGATCACGCAGCCGGTCAGCGCCGCGTGCGGGCCGACGAGCACGTGGTCGCCGAGCCGGGTGGGATGCTGCGGAACCCCGCGCACGACGGCGTTCTCCATGATCACGCAGTGGGCACCGATCTCGACCGGGCCACCCTCCGCGGTGATCACCGCGCCGAACAGGACCCGGCTGTGCGGTCCGACCGTGACGTCGCCGCAGAGCACCGCCGTCGGGGCGATGTAGGCCGAGGGGGAGACCCGCGGGCTCCGGTGCCGGTGGCGCACGAAGAGGGCGTCGCGGCCCACGTCGGGCTCCGGGGGCGCGTAGATCTGGGTGCTGCGCTTCTGCGCTTTCATGTCCACCTGCCTCGACGACGGTGTTGAGGTGCGCGGGTGCCCCGTCGTGATACCGGCGCCGTGCGGGCGGCCGGTACCGCCGTCCAGGCGGAACGGGAGGGAATAGGCGGCGGGGGCCGCGGTGTAGCAGGCTGGGGCAGGCACTGATCACCGACAGGGAAGGCACGGACGTGGCGTTGCGGATCGGCTACAAGGCGTCGGCGGAGCAGTTCGCCCCGCGCGAGCTGGTGGAGTACGCGGTGCGGGCCGAGGAGGTGGGCCTGGACAGCGCGGCGGTGTCGGACCACTTCCTGCCCTGGCGGCACGAGGGCGGGCACGCGCCGTTCGCGCTGAGCTGGCTGGCGGCGGTGGGGGAGCGCACCTCGCGCATCCAGCTGGGCACCTCGGTGCTCACCCCCACGTTCCGGTACAACCCCGCCGTGCTCGCGCAGACCTTCGCCACCCTGGGGATGCTCTACCCGGACCGCGTGATGCTCGGCGTCGGCACCGGGGAGGCGCTCAACGAGATCGCGGTGTCCGGACGGGAGTGGCCGGAGTTCAAGGAGCGCTACGCGCGGCTGCGCGAGGCCGTACGGCTCATGCGCGAGCTCTGGTGCTCCGACGGGCCGGTGTCGTTCGACGGCGAGTACTACCGCACCGTCGACGCCACGATCTACGACCGCCCGGACACCCCGGTGCCGGTGTACATCGCCGCGGGCGGCCCGCAGATGGCGAAGTACGCCGGGCGCGCGGGCGACGGCTTCATCTGCACCTCGGGCAAGGGGATGGAGCTCTACACCGAGAAGCTGCTCCCCGCCGTCGCCGAGGGCGAGCAGGCCGCGGAGAAGGTCGGCGGGTCCGTCGACCGCATGATCGAGATCAAGATGTCCTACGACCGGGACCCCGACCTGGCGCTGGAGAACTGCCGGTTCTGGGCGCCGCTGTCGCTCACCCCCGAGCAGAAGCACAGCGTCGGCTCCTCGGTGGAGATGGAGCGCCTCGCCGACGAGCTGCCCATCGAGCAGGTCGCGAAGCGCTGGATCGTGGCGTCCACCCCGGAGGAGGCGCTGGCCGGTATCCGGCCCTACGTCGACGCCGGCCTCACCCACCTGGTGTTCCACGGTCCCGGCCACGACCAGGAGCGTTTCCTCACCCAGTTCTCCGAGGACGTCCTGCCGGCGCTGCGGGAGCTCCGGTGAGACACCGTTTGTCAACCCCTCCTCCGCCGGAGATCATGCGGCACCGCTTGTCGGTGTCCACGTCGTTCGTCCTCGCTGCGCTGCGGGCGCTCCATGTGGACACCGCCGGCGCGCCACCGCGGGTGGCTGGGACGGAG
>NZ_JAJCYB010000042.1 GCF_029263155.1 Pseudonocardia sp. | reverse complement strand
GCCCGCAGCGCAGCGAGGACGAACGACGTTGACACCGACCAGCGGCGGAAGACGATCTACCCGGGAGGGAGGCAGAACACCCGTCGCTCAACAGGAACGACCTTCATCCGCAGCTTGACATCCATAGGAGCATCCCCGCGGGAAGGTGCTCGGTGGCACGAGCTGCCTCAACGCGATGCAGTACATCCGCGGCCACCACTCCGACTTCGACGCCTGGGCGGAGGCGGGCCCCAACCCCGGCTGGAGCTACGCCGACGTGCTGCCGCACTTCGTGGACCTGGAGGACAACGAGGGCGGCGCCTCCCCGTACCACGGCGTCGGTGGGCCGGTGCACGTGTCGACCCTGCGCGACAAGGACCACAACCCGACCTCCGAGGCGTTCGTGGCGGCCTGCCTGGAGCGCGGCTACCCCGCCAACGACGACTTCAACGGCGCGACGTCGGAGGGTGCGGGATTCGGCCCGGTGTCGATCAAGGAGCGGGTGCGTCAGGACACCTGGACCTGCCTGCTCGCCCCGGTGGCCGGTCGGGACGGGCTCACCGTGCGTACCGGCGCGTCCGTCGCCCGGCTGCTCGTCGAGGGTGACCGGGTCACCGGCGTCGAGCTGGCCAGCGGCGAGCGGATCCTCGCCGGCCGCGAGGTGATCGTGTGCGCGGGAGCCATCGACTCGCCGCGGCTGCTGCTGCGGTCCGGGATCGGGCCGGCCGACGAGCTGCGCGCGGTGGGCGTCGACGTGGTGCACGATCTGCCGGGCGTGGGCCGCAACCTGCACGACCACGTCCTGCTCGGCGTGGTGTACGAGGCGGCGCAGCCGCTGCCGCCGGGTCGCAACAACCTCTCGGAGAGCGTGCTGTTCACCCACAGCTCGCTGCGCGCATCTCGGGGCCTGCCGGCACCCGACATCCAGGTCGCGCTGGTGCACGTCCCGTTCCACTCACCGGAGTTCACCGCGCCGGCGAACAGCTACACCATCGCCCCCGGCATCGTGTACCCGCGCAGCCGGGGGAGCGTGCGCCTGCTGCCGGACGGCGGGCTCGCGATCGACCCGAACTACCTCGCCGACGACGCGGACGTGGTCGGGCTGATCGAGGGGATCGCCCTGTCCCGCGAGGTCGGCGCGGCGCGGGCGTTCGCGCCGTGGCGGGCGAGGGAGGTGCTGCCCGGCCCGGACGTGACGAGCGACGCCGCGCTGCGCGAGTTCGTCGCCAAGGCTGCGAGCACCTACTACCACCCGGCCGGGACCTGCGCGATGGGCACCGGAGCCGACGCCGTCGTCGATCCCGAACTGCGGGTGCGCGGGCTGCAGGGCCTCCGGATCGCCGATGCGTCGATCATGCCGTTCATGGTCGGGGTGAACCCGAACGCGGCCATCACCATGATCGGGTCGAAGGCGGCGAGCCTGGTCACCGGCGTGGAGCCGAGGGTGGCGGCGAATCTCGCGACGGCCTGACCCCACGATCGCCCGCCCGGTGACCACGCTCCACCGGGCGGGCCCCGTCATGTCGCCATCGTGCAGGTCGACGACGAGGGGCCGGAAGTCGACGACCCCTCCGGGCGGTGCACGGCCTCGGCCGAGCGGCGGCCCTTGCCGATCATGGCGCGAAGCCCCGCTCCGCGAGCAGGGGCCGCGAGCAGGGGCCGCGAGCAGGGGCGAGTACCGGCCCATCCGCGAGGGGGTGCTCGGCCCTGCCGAACCGATCGGCGCCCCGGCCCCGGCATCGGGTGCGGTGACGGCATCGGGTGCGGTGACCGTGCGACTGTTCAACTCCGGGCCCCGCCGCGGTGAGTGCGGTGAGACCGGCCCTGTCGAGGGGGGATCGGCGCCCTGTCGAGGGCCGGCGGCGGCGGCGTCGTCAGCCGGCTGCCTGCTGGATCGCCCGCCACACCCTCTCGGGGGTGAGCGGCATGTCGATGTGGCGCACCCCGAGGTGGGAGAGCGCGTCGATGACGGCGTTGTGCACGGCCGGGGTGGACCCGATCGTCCCCGACTCCCCGATGCCCTTGGCACCCAGCGGGTTCAGGTGTGTCGGGGTCTCGGTGGTGGAGGCCTCGAACGCGCACACGTCGGCCGCGCTCGGGATCGTGTAGGACACCAGGTTGGCGGTGGTGGGGTTGCCGTCGGCGTCGTAGTCGAACACCTCGTAGAGCGCCTGGGAGATGCCCTGGGCGATGCCGCCGTGCTGCTGGCCCTCGACGAGCAGCGGGTTGAGGATCCGTCCGCAGTCGTCGACGGCGACGTGCCGCAGCTGGGTGACGAGCCCGGTGTCCAGGTCGACCTCGACGACGGCGATGTGCGAGCCGAACGGGAAGCTGGACTGGCCCTGCGCGAAGTCCAGTTCCTCGCGCAGCGCGGCCGCGGTGCCGTCGGGGCTGCCGGTGCCGTCCTCGGCCGCCGCCGCGACCTGGGCCCAGCTGACGGCCGGGCCCGCGACTCCCTTGACCCCGAACCCGGCCGCGGACAGCTCGACGTCGTCGATGGACGCCTCCAGCAGGTGGGCGGCGATCTCCCGGGCGCGGACCACCAGCTCGGTGCTGGAGGTGTGGATCGCGCTGCCACCGGTCTGTAGCGACCGTGACCCCATGGTGCCCGAGCCGCGGGGCACCAGCGCGGTGTCGGACTGCACCAGCCGGATCTTGTCCATCGGCACCTGCAGGACCGCGGAGGCGACCTGTGCGAAGGCGGTCTCGTGGCCCTGGCCGTGGGCGCTGGTGCCGGCGGAGACGGTGAACGTGCCGTCGGGATGTGCCTGTGTACTGCCCCATTCGACGTCCAGGCCCAGCGGTGCGGTGACCTCGACGTAGCAGCCGACCCCGATGCCCAGCGCGACCCGGTCCCCGGACTCCCGGCGGGCGCGCTGCTGCTCGAGCAGCTCGTCGTAGCCGGCCGCGAGCCGCGCCGCGTCGAGGGTCTTGGCGTACTCGCCGTTGTCGTAGGGGGCGCCGGTCAGTGTGGTGAGGGGGAACCGGTCGGGCGGGATGAGGTTGCGCCGTCGCAGCTCCACCGGATCGATGTCCAGCTCGTCGGCGGCGATGTCGAGGATCCGTTCGAGCATCTGGGTGGCCTCGGGGCGGCCGGCACCGCGGTAGGCCCCGACGGTGGTGGTCGTGGTGGCGACCGCGCGCCAGGCGAACTCGATCGCCGGGATGTCGTAGACGCCCTGCGACATCAGCTGGGTGAGGCTGGGCAGGATGGTCCCGATGGCGGGGTAGGCCCCGGCGTCGCCGATCACGTCCGCATTCAGCCCGACGATCCGGCCCTCGCGGGTCAGGCCGAGCTCGACGTGTTGCACCTGGGCGCGGCCGTGCACCATCGAGAGCATGTTCTCCGAGCGCGTCTCGGTCCATCGCACGGGGTGCCCGAGCAGCAGCGCTGCCTTCGCGACCACGGCCCACTCGACGTAGTCGAACGCCTTGGGCCCGAACCCGCCGCCGACCCGCGGCGCGATCACCCGGATCCGTGCCGGGTCCAGGCCCAGGTCCGCGGCCAGCGTGGCCTGCGCGCCGTTGGGCGCCTGCGTCGGCAGCCACATCGTGACCCCGCCGTCGGGCTCGCCGGGCCGGGCCACGCACGCGTTGGGTTCCATGGGGACACCGGCGAGGCGCTGGTTGTGGAAGGTGGCCCGCACGACGGTGTCGACCTTGTCGAAGAGTCCCTCGACCTCGCCGGTGCCGTCGCCGGCGACGAGGTTGGAGCCGGCCTCGTCGAACAGCAGCGCGACGCCGTCGGCGAGCGCCTCCTCGATCCCGACCACGGCGGGCAGCGGTTCGATGTCGGCCACCACGTGCTCCGCGGCGTCGTGGGCCTCGGCCGCGGAGTCCGCGACCACGACGGCCACGATGTCGCCGACGAACCGGACCTTGCCCCGAGCCAGGTGCGGGCGGGCCATCGTCTCGGGCACCACGCCGGGCAGGCCCTGGCGCGGGGCCAGCCCGATGTCGTCGAAGGTGTACACGGCCCGGACCCCCGGCATGGCGGCCGCCTCGCCCACCTCGATCGACGTGATCGTCCCGTGCGCGATCGTGGAGCGCACGAACGCCACGTGGTAGGCGCCCTCGACGGGCAGGTCGGCGGTGTAGTCGCCCGCTCCGCCGGCCAGCTCCCGGTCCTCGGTGCGCAGCACGCGGTTGCCCAGGACGGATCCCTGAGTCGTGACGGTCATGGGTGGGTCCTCTCCGGCGACGGACAGTCCTCGGGTGGATGATGGTGCGTCCAATTATGCACAAATACTGTGATCGTGCATAGATTGAAGAATCATGCCCAAGTCAGCCGTCACCGGTCCGCCTGTAGCCGTCGCGATCCCGCCCGGGCGCCGGGCGGTCACCGCGTCCCCCGGGCGGACGCGGGACACCCGGCGCCGGCGGGCGCCTACGGGAGGGCGAGGAACTCGCGCAGCGCGGTGTTGACCTCCTCGGCGTGGGTCCAGAGCAGACCGTGCGGGGCGCCGTCGATCTCCACGTACCGCGCTTCGGGCAGGGCCAGCCGGAAGCGGCGGGCGGTGGCGTCGATGGGCAGGACGTTGTCGGCGGTCCCGTGCAGGATCAAGGCCGGCCTGCCGCTCGCGCGGACCGCCTCGACGTCGGCGCGGAAGTCCTCGATCCAGGACGAGACGACGGCGTGGGCCGCCACGGGCGCACTGGAGATCGCGACGTTCCAGCTGCCGGTGACCGCCTCCTGGCTGATCCGGCTGCCCAGGTTCTCGTCGAGGTTGTAGAAGTCGGCGAAGAACTGCGAGTACCAGGCGTAGCGGTCGTCCTTGGCCGCGGCCTCGATCCCGTCGAAGACCTTCTGCGGGACTCCGTCGGGGTTGTCGTCGCGGGCGACGAGGAACGGTTCCAACGAGGCGAGGAACGCCAGCCTCGCGACCCGCTCGGGGCCGTAGCGCGAGACGTAGCGGGCGAGCTCGCTGGTGCCCATCGAGAACCCCACGAGGATGACCTCGCGCAGGTCGAGGGTGTCCAGCAGGGTGTTCAGGTCGGCGGCGAAGGTGTCGTCCGGTTCCGATGGGCGCCGGCAGCACTGCCGGTGCGGTGCAGCTAGACGTTGGTCAGCGTCCTGGCCAGGAAGGGCAGGGCCAGGGCGAGCAGCGCGTCGGGGGTCTGGGCGTGCGGGTGGTGGCCGGCGCCGGTGATGACGGCGAGCTCCCCGAGCCCGGCCGGCAGGTCGGCGATGATCTTCTCGCCCTCGGCGCGCGGGTCGGGCCAGCCCGTCCTCGGATCGGGCGTCGACCCGGGGTACACCGACGGTGGCGCGGAGGTCGTGATCGCCATGCGCGATGGATCTTCGCTGAGCGGCTGGCCAGTTGCAGTACGGCCGGGCTTGTACGCCGGCACGGTCGGATCGACGTGACGTGACGAGTCGTCGTGACCCCGGTGGTCGACCAGCAACCACGGTCGATCTCTGCCGGACGGTCGCACGGCTGCTGAACCGAGTGCCGGCGCGATGCACACGGATCAGCGACTTCGGATGATCTCGACGCCGATCGGTTCCCAGCTGATGCCCGGCAGGCCCGCGAGCGGCGCGTAGGGGTCGGCGGCGCGGTTCCACAGGTCGGGGAAGGTTCCGTCCCCGCGGCCCGGGCCGGCTGCGAGCGTGCGGAGTACGTCAAGATCGGTGATCGTGGCGGTCACCGACCAGCTGGCCCGGACCTGCCGCGGGGTCTCGTCGCTGGCGTCGAGGTCGACGGCGTCGAGCCGGAGCGCCTCGGCCAGCTCGGGCCAGGTTCCGGCGGTCGGGTCGATCCACCAGCGCACAGCGGCGGCGCTGCTGATGGCGATCTCCTCGTGCGGGTCGAGCAGGTCCTCGTCGAGATCGTCGGCGGGCCCGAGGTCGATGACGATGCCCTCGGACAGGCGCCGGTGTGCTGCGTCGCGCAGCGCGCCGCGGTCGACCACGTGCAGCCCAGCCACGACGGTGCGGGTCCAGTGCTCGCCGCGCCGTCCGCGGTCCCGGGGCGCACGGACGGCGGGGGTCGGTGGTGGGTCGGGCAGATCGAACAGGCCGGGCTGCGCGATCACGGACCCTCCTCGCCACGGCTCGTCGCTGAAGTGCCCGGCGGTGCGGTGTCGAGCGGTGCGGTGTTGAGCGGTGCGGTGTTGAGCGGTGCGGTGTTGAGCGGTGCGGTCGCGAGCGCGGTCACGTGCGGCTCATGTGCCTGGCCAGAGCCCGGTCGAGGGCGGCGAGGTCGAACGGGCGGGGTGGGGGTGGTTGTTCGTCCGGCCAGTCCTCGACGGGCGCGTCTCCTCGGCCGCCGATGCAGGTGGGCCGGGTCGGGGTGGCGGCCGGCCCACCGGTCTCGAGCAGCACGGTGTGGTCCCAGCAGTCGCCGAGGTCGTAGCGGTAGGACAGCCGGGCGCCGGCTCGGGGCAGCGCCTCGGCCAGGGTGAGCTGGTCGGAGTCGGCGCACTCCTGGAGCTCGTGAATCGGGTCGGCGTAGTGCATGCCGTCGACGGTGAAGACGTGCAGATGGTCCCCGTCCCACTCGAAGAGGACCTGGATGATCTCGTGGAGTTCGGTGAGTGTGGTTGCGGCGGGCAGCCGCACTCGACGCCAGACCGGTGGGCGGAACCGGTCGAGGTCGATCCGCAGTTCGAGCTGGTCGTCCTCGGTCCACGCGGTGCGGGGAGCCGGAGGTCGATCCAGTTCGGGTCGGGCCCACCGACCGAGCGCGGTGACCTTGCGGGTCGCGGGATCGACGGCGCCGCACTCGGCGAGCACCTCGATCGCACCGGTCTCGGGGAGCAGGCCGCGGCGGAACGCGTACCCGATCGTCATCTGGTCGCGCAGCGGCAGCAGGTCCAGCACGCCGTCGAGGGCGTCGCCGAAACCGGGGTCGGGTAGGTCGGGTGTCGTGGTGAGGACGTCGAGGGCGGCGGCGCAGACGAGTGTGGCGCTGCGGCGTCCGGGGTCGGCGGACTCGGCACGCAGGACGGCGGTGACGCCGTGCCGCCACTGGTCGACCGGGTCGTCGGTGGTCGTGTCTGCGCATGCTTGAGTGGCGCCGACGGTCAGCAGGCCGGCACCCTGGGCGGCGGTCCAGGCCCGGTGCAGAGCGGGCACGTGCGCGGCACTGACCACCCGACCCGGGTCGGGCAACCCGGCTCTCGCGCATGCCGCGGGGATGTCGGCGCGGCGCAGCACCGCCTTCGCGGTGACCGGACGGCCGGTGCCGACGAACGCGGCCACGGCCCGGGCGCGGGTGAGGAGCAGGCAGCCACGTGCCGCGTCGACGACGGCCGGGGTGGGCGTGGCCGCTGCTCCCCCCTCCGCGGCGGGATCGGCCGCGCTCTCGTGATCGCGCGGCCGGATCGAGCGGCCCGAACGGTGGTCGCGTCTCAGCACGGCGCGGACCCTACCGACGGCCAGACGTCGACCGAGCACGCGATCCCCCTCGTCGGGGCCGCGGACCTGCCTGGGCCGGAGTAAGTGAGTGGGTGTCGCCAGCGCGGTGGCCGCGGCGTGGATGTCGGCCTTGATGTAGGTCGTGGTCGTGGGTCCGCTGCTGTCGGTGTGCCCGGTGTAGGCGCGGGCGATGCGGTAGCCGGAGTGGCGCTCGACCCAGGATAGGGTGGTGTGGCGCACCAATGGGTGGAGACGCCGTGCGTGGCGATCCAGGGCAGCTGCCGGCCGAGGCGTTTCCACAGGTGGCCGTACCTGCGGCTGGTCAGCGCGTGACCATCGCGGTAGCGCAACAGTGCGTCGCCGGGCGCGACGGCGCCGCGGTGCTCCGCGTGCTCGGCGAGACGGCCGGCGAGCAGCGGGCTGACCGGCTGCCAGTGCGGGGTGCCGCCCTTCTCCCGTAGCCGGATCAGGCAGTTGCCCACGTCGAGGTCGGCCCCGCGCAGGGCGAGGGCGCCGCCCCGGCGGCAGGCGGTCTCGGTGTGCAGTCGGAGCAGGAGAGTGTCGAGGATGACGTCGTTGCCGCTGGTCCGGGCGGCGGTGTTGATCAGGTCGAGTTCATCGGGCTGCGCTGGGAGGGACCGCACGAGCAGGCGGCGGACTTCGTCGCCAAGGCGGGGGACGAAGGAAAGGAGATCGCGCGCGAGCTTCGCCGCCTGATGCCGCTGAAGACGCAGGCCCACTACGAGCCGGGCCAGGTATCCGCAACCAAGGCGCGTGGCGCGGTGGCTGCCGCGGAACGCGCCGTGGCGATCGCGCGACGCGCCGTCGCTCGGGCCCGCTGAGCCGAGTTCGCGACCGAGCACGTCCTGGGACGGCAATGCGACATCGGGTTGGCGAGCACGATGGTGGCGAACGGCAGGCGACGCTCGGGCCTGTTCGGCTCTGGCGGTGGGGGCATGTCGGTACCCCGGCGTGACCGAGACCGGGGGCAGCACGACGGGCCGCAGATCCTGCTGCACTTCGTTGCTGAGCAGGTCGACGAGGTCCGGGAGGCCAGCTGGTCGAAGCTGCAGCCGCTGACCGATCCTGTTCGCCTCGTGCGCTGTTCGGTCAGTTCGTCGTGTCGAGCGCGCGCCGCGCGTCACCGGCCGCGAGGCGCACCAGGTGGTCGAGCCCGGCGCAGCGCAGGCACGGTGGCCCGTCGTCGTGCATGTGCAGCCGGTCGCCGCCGGTGGCCGCGCAGCGCGCGCGGGACAGCAGGCCCGAGAGTGCGTCGGGCTCGGGTCTTCGAGCAGTTGGGCGGTGGTGGGGCGGATCGAGGAACACGCGCGTCTCGGCGGCCGGGCTGGCGTCCCGGCGACGTCGTCGGCGTCCATCGCCGGCCGCGATGCTGCTCTTGCGGACGTTGGCGGCAGGCGGCGCTTCGCTGCGTTACCACGGTGATCTCGACGGTGAGGGGGTGCGCCTCGCGGCCTATGCGCTCAGCCCTCGCCGAGCACGGCACCGCTGTTCCCGAGCGGCGAGTGGTCGCCTTGCTGCTCGCGGATCTGGAAGATCCATAGGCGTTCTGCTTGTCAGGTGGCCGGGACCTGTCGTGGCAAGCTCGGCGACCGCCAGCGTGGGACTTGGGGCACGTCCGTGAGTCGATCTTGGTGTCCGAGGACCGAGTTGTACCATGACCCCACCGTCTTGCACCGCGCTGACCTGCTGCTTTTCGAGTAGATCAACCTGTCTCGGTGCTACCGGCCGCCGGGCAACGGATAGGCGAGTCGGAGGCGGGTCAGGCCGTTCGGGGAGATGGACACCACGTATGGGCCTCGGGCGCGAACAGCCATACGGAGAAGGCGTTGCTCTGCGTCCAGGAACAGTGCAGCCATCGCCGGCCCGGTGAGGTCGGCCCGGGCGAGGGCGAACACCCGGGCGTCGTGCATGTAGATGGCCCTGGCCTCAGCGACATTGCGAGCGACGGCTCGGTCCTTGCACAGCAGGATCTCTCCCCGGACGGCTGCGTCCGAGATCCACTCCTCATCGCCGACGGCTTGGCTCCGATCCGTGCCGTACCGCTCGTCCATCGTGGTGAGGGACCATCCCCGGGCTCGTAGGGCGGTCGGCACGATCTGTGACCCGAGGCCGCGGTCGAGGAAGAACCGCGGTTCGTCGACGGCCGCGGTCGGCATCAGATCACATCCGCGTGGCGACCAGCGCCCGGACCTCGTCGGTGGTCAGGGCGTAGTCCGCCGCGACCTGCGCGGCGGGTTCACCCGCGGCAAGCCGGGACACGACGTCGGCGACACGCAGGCCGCGCCGGGCGATGGTCGGCCTTCCCGAGTTGATCCGGGGGTCGATGGTGACCTCCACCTGCTCGTACCGGGGCAACCGGATGAGCTCCACGTAGCCGTTTCGGTACGAGATCGTCTGCAGATAACGGCTCACGAGTGGGGCGAAGACCCGCTGCTGGTTACGGACCACGACCAGGTCGCCGATGTCGTCCACGACCCGACCGTCGGTAGCAGCGGACTGCCGGCTGAAGTCGTAGAGGATCTCCGCGCCGTCGGTCTTGAGGCGCTCGCTCGCCAAGGCTGCAGGAAGTCCGATGTGTTCGTCGAGCCACTGGATAGCCGGGCGGATCCGCTGCATCGGGACGCCTGCGGATCGAAACGCGGCGAGTACGTATGCCTCGGCGAGGCCGAGGAAGGGGACTGACGGCGCCCGCCCGCTGCCGCTGCGCGTGGTGGTGATCATCGGGAACGCTTCGACGACCCCGCCGAGGGTCTTGTAGGCGTATCCGCGCGCCCAGTTGCGCAGGGTCTCCGGGCGCACGTCGATGATCTGCGCAGCCTGCGGCTGCGTGTAGAGCGGGATCCGGTACTCCTCCGCTTCATCCGCCACGATCGTCATGCTGCCTCCTCCTTCCACACACTATCGGGGCTTACCGGGGTCGCCGAACATACGAGCGGCCGCGGGCACTCAAGTGCCGTCGTCCGATCCCCGGGCGGAGTCACCGGAGGACGGGCAGGCTGATCGATCAGGGCAACCGGACGGAATCGACCCTGGCCGACGACGTCACTCAGCACGGCTGCTACGTCCTCAAGTCCTGATGTTGCCGACGACCAGGGTGCCGAGCCCGTACCGGCGGCAGCACTGCTTGTACTTGCCCCCCGAGCCGCACCAGCACGGCGCGGTTCGTGCCGGCGGCCACGCCGTCATCGGGGTCGTGACGGTGCGCAGGTCCGGGTAGGCGTTGAGGTCGTCGTCACCGGGTTTCGTGACCTTCCGCGCGGCGAGGAAGGTCGCCAAACTGGACACGTCTCCAGGTAGCTGTTGGACCCGCAGTCCCTGCTGCTCCAGGAACGCGCAGTGCTGCTCGACACGGCGGCGGTGCTCGTCCCACGTCGCGCCCACGCGAGCGGCCAGGTGCGGCCATCGCGCAACCAGGATGCGGAACTGCTCCTCGGGCCAGAACACCGAGAGGGCCGCTGTCGCGTACTGGTAGGTGCCGTCGCTGCCGGCGGGGGACCAGCCTGCCTCACTCATCGCATCGACCATCCGTGACCGAACAGTGGTTCCCAACCCGGCAGGGCATCGACGAGGTCGTCGACCGGAAGGTCCACCGCCAGAGCGCGGCACTGCCGCACGATCTGCTCTGCTCGCTCGTCCGCGAAGTCGGGCGAGTACTCGAGCAGGGACTCCGAGCCGCCGTCCCGGCATCGGTACAGGCCATGCAGGATGCCCACCGCCACCTCCGTGGCGGCGACCGTCATGCCCAGCCGTGCGTGCCGCTGCAGATCGTCGAGGAACGGCTGCAGCAGTTCGTCGAGGATCTCGGCGGCGGCGTCCACCGGATGCAGGTAGCCGATACCCGGTCGGTGTCCCGCCCGGCCGTTGAGTTCGTCGATCTCCACGAATCGCAGCGCTGACTCCACGCCGTCGGCGACCCCGGTCGGGTCCACCTGTGAGAGCCGCCGGGTTGCGAGCTCCTCGGCTTGCCCTCGCAGTTCGGGTCGCGCGGTGAGCAAAGCGTCGAGCAGCTCAGCCTTCTCCGCCGGGGACAGGGCGTTCACTGCCGGTGATCGTGCTGGCACGGATCCTCCACCCGCTGTGGCTCGACTGTGGCGGTCGGTTCCCGCGGCGACCTTCTGCGGGCCGCGACGATACCGAGGCGGGTGCTCGCGCTGTCCCGCCGGGCACCGGTCCGCGGTCGGTACCCTCCCGCGATGAGCGGACTCAGTGTGGCCGAGCTCGACGCGCTGATCGCGGAGGCCACCATCGACTGCTACGACGAGCACGAGCAGGTCGCCGGCCTCTACGGCGTGATGGTGGACGAGCTCGCCGTGCCGTTCCAGACGACCGTGCTTGGAGTCGCAGTCACCGTCGAGGACCTCGATCTGACCGGTCGTGGGCACATCGTCGCCCGCTGCTCGCGCGGCGGGATGTGTCAGGCGATCCTGGTGTTGGGCCTCCCGCTGCCGACGCCGCCTCCGCCCGGTGCCCAGTGGATCGAGGCGTACCGGCGCTGGGCCAGGTGATCCGCCGCCGGACGCCGCCTGGACGTCGGCCTTCCGGAGGGCTGATGCCCGGGCGACCGCGGGTCGGCGTGTGTGGTCGGCACGGTGTGGAGCACGGTCGCCCCGCTGCGGTTCTTGTGTCAAGGTTCAGCGGCTGTCGAAGATGTGGAGGCCGGTGCGGGTGGTGCTGGCGAGCCAGGGTGCTGGATGGCGCGGGGTGTCGACCCGGGCGCATCTTGAACGGCTCGGGTACGCCGGGCCGTGACGAGCTCAGCATCGTCCTCGCCCGAGGCCGATGTAGCGGCGTTGCGCGCGGAGAACGCGCGGCTGCGACGGCTGCTGGACCTGACGCCCGAGCAGGCGCGCCTTCCCGCTGCCGCGCAGACGGGGCTGTTCCTCGACCAGCCCGGTCCGGTCACGGCGTCGTCGATCGGGCCGGACAAGGTCCGCTTCTTCCGCACGCTGTTCGCCGCCCGCGCCGACGTGTATGCGATCAGGTGGGACAGCGCGCGGACGGGCCGTTCGGGGTGGTCGCCGGCGGTCGAGGGCGGGTGGCGGAAGGGCACCAACCGGCCGTACCTGCGCCTGACGGACCGCGTGGTGGAGGCGCACTTGAAGGGCGAGGTCCACCTCGGGCTGTACCCGTTGGTCGCCGGCGACACCTGCCACTGGCTCGCAGCGGACTTCGACGGCCCGTCCGCGATGCTCGATGCGCTGGCGTACCTCAAAGCGGCTCGGGCGGTCGGGGTTCCGGCGGCGTTGGAGGTGTCGCGGTCGGGCATCGGGGCGCACGTCTGGATCTTCTTCGCCGGTCCGGTGCCCGCCGCCACTGCTCGGGCGCTGGGCACTGGGCTGCTGCGCGAGGCGATCGCGCTGCGGGGCCGGATGGATCTGACCGCGTATGACCGGCTGTTCCCGTCGCAGGATGTGCTCTCGGCATCGGGTGGGATCGGCAACCTGATCGCGGCGCCGTTGCAGGGCCGATCACGTCGGCACGGGGCGACGGTGTTCCTGGACCTGGCGACCCTGGAGCCGCATGCCGACCAGTGGTCCTACCTGGCCTCGTTGCACCGGCTGTCACCACGGGAGGTGGCGCGCCTCGCCGGCCAGGTTGCCCCGCCGAAGGTCGGTGTCGCTGTCACCAGGCTGGTGCCGGCCACGGCCTCGGGTATCCAACCCCGCCCGGCGCCGGTGGTGGGCGTGCAACTTGCTGCGGGCGCCTCGGTCGAGATGTCCGCGTTGACGCCGGCTTTGCCCGCGACCCTCAAGCATGCGGCGTCGATGCCGAATCCAGCGTTCTATGACCGGCAGCGTCGCCGGTTCTCGACCTGGGGCGTCCCGCGGTTCCTGCACTCGTTCGACGAGACCCTCGACGGTCGGCTGGTGCTTCCACGCGGGCTGGCCGGCCTGCTGGCGAACGTCATCCAGGAGGCTGGGAGTGCACTGGAGATCGACGACCGGCGCACGGACGGCACACCGCAGCAGTTCGCGTTCACCGCGACGTTGCGCGACGACCAGGACGACGCGGTCGCCGACCTCGCCGATCACGACCACGGGGTGCTGGTCGCCGCGCCCGGGGCGGGCAAGACTGTGATCGCGTGCGCGCTGATCGCGCGGCACGCCACCTCGACACTGGTGCTGGTCGACCGCAAGACCCTCGCCGATCAGTGGCGGGCGCGGCTGACCGAGCACCTCGGCGTCACCGCGGGCCAGCTCGGTGGTGGCCGCACGAAGCGTGCGCGGCACGGTCGACGTGGTGACCCTGCAGACCCTGTCCCGGCGCGACGACCTGCCGGAGCTGACCGCCAACTACGGCTTCGTGGTGGTCGACGAGTGCCACCACCTCCCAGCCACGGCGTTCGACAATGCCGTCCGCCAGATCGCGGCCCGGCGGTGGCTCGGCCTGACGGCTACCCCATACCGACGCGACGAGCTCGACGACCTGATCGCCCTGCAACTCGGCCCGGTCCGGCACACCATGAGCGCCCCCGAGCCGGGCACCCTCGCCGCCGCCGCGGCCGGTGGCACGGCGGAACGATCCCTCACCGTCCACCTGACCGACTTCGCCTACCGCGGCGACGCCGATCCGTCGGCTCCTGGCGGGATCGCCGCCGTCTACCGCGACCTCGTCGCTGACGACGCCCGGAATCAACAGGTGCTCACCGACGTCCTGGCCGCGCTCGCCCGCGGACGGAACTGCCTGGTCCTGACCCAGTGGACCGGGCACGTCGCCGTGCTCGCCGACCTGCTGCGAACCGCAGGGCACGAACCGGTGGTGCTGCGCGGAGGGATGGGAGCAGGTCAGCGCCGCGCTGCGCTGGACCGGCTCCAGCCGGACGACGGGCCACTGCTCGTGGTCGCGACGGGTCCCTACGTCGGTGAGGGGTTCGACTGTCCTGCGCTCGACACCGTGTTCCTGGCGGCACCGATCGCGTTCAAGGGCCGCCTGGTGCAGTACGTCGGCCGGGTGCTGCGCGCGGCGCCCGGGAAGCACGTCGTCGAGGTGCACGACTACCACGACATCCAGACCGGGGTCCTGGCGTCCTCGCTGCGCAAGCGCGCACCCGGCTACCGGAGCCTGGGCTTTCCCGACCCGAGCACGACGCAGCACGTCCCACCGCGAACGTCCGGGCGCCGGTGACCCGCGCGGCCGAGTGGACGGCCACCCGCTTCGGCGGGGTGCCCGCCCAGGCGTTCGAGCTCATCACCTGCTGAGTCGCGGGGGCCCCGGCGCGGATCAGGCGGCGAACGCGACCTGCACCGGGGGCGTCCCGGAGCCGGGGGCGGCGAGCAGCTGGGCCTCGGCGTCGATCTCGTCGCGCCGCCCCGCCGCCAGCGGCTCGAACGCCTCGACGGTGACGGTGAGCTGGCCCCCGCGCTGCGCCGCGGACCGCCACACGCCGACGACCTCGCCGTCGGCGAGGACGGCGCCCGCGTTGCCGATCGCCCGCCACACCACCTTGCGGCGCGCCGCGTCCGGGACGACCACCTCGCGGTCGCGGGCCTGCAGCCAGGGATCCGACGGGGGCAGCAGCCGGGTCGCCCGCAGCGGCTCGGCGTCGCGCGCGCGGTCCAGCGCGTCGGGCGTCATCCAGCCCGGCCCGCCCGGCCCGCTCACCTCGACGAGGCCGGCCGGTGCCCCGGCCGTCACCATGGCCTGCACGACGCTCTTCGCCACGGCCGTCGTGGTGCCGAGGAAAGACCCGAGGTGCGCGGCCGACGCCGGCCCGTGCAGCTCCACGTAGCGCAGCAGCGCCGCCGCGGCACCCTCGCCGCGCTCCGGGACCCGGGGCGGCCGGACGTCCTCGGGCAGGGGTTCGAGGAGGGTGCTGCGCCCCTCGGGGACGACCTGCACCCCGGCCGCGAGGCCCACCTGCTGGAAGAGGGCGCCGGAGATGTGCCGGGCCCGGCACGACTCGCAGTCGTAGGTGAGGTCGTTCGGGACCCGCTCGCTGACCAGCGCGCTGACCTCGCCCTTCGACATCCGGTGGGTGACCACGTCCCGCATCGCCGTCGCGGCCGCGGTGAAGGCCTCCACGCCCCGGCGGGCGCCCTGGCGGATGCTCGTGGTGGCGATGCGCTTCGTCGCGTCGGCGTCGCCGACCGGCCAGAGGGCGCGGGCCAGGAACGCGAGGTCCTCGGCCCGGTGCAGGTGCGGTGCGCCGCGCCAGGTCCAGACCAGCGGCCCCGCCGCGCCGTCGGCGGGCGCGGCACCGCGCGCGGCCAGGGCGCGCGCCGCGGAACCGTACAGGGTGTCCTGGATCCCGAGCCCGAGCACCCTGTCCGCCCCGCCCGCCCGCCGGTCGAGGCCGTGGACGGCGGACCGGTGGCCCAGCACGGCGCGTCTGGTCAGCTCGGGGGCGCTCATGCGGTGGTTCTACCACGCGGGCGGCACCGGGCCTGAGCTGCTCATCTGTGAACGGATCGGGAGTCGCCCGCTTCCTACGGTGCGACCATGACCGCGCTGGAACCCGCTGCCCCGAGGTGACGACGTACGTCCTGACCGACCTGCTGCGGGACCGGGCCATCGCCGAGCCGGACGCGACGGCGTTCGTCGTGGGCGCCGGGAGCGAGGTCGCCGGGAGCCTCGTCTTCGGCGAGTGGGCCGCGCAGACCGAGGCCGTGGCCCGGGCGCTCACGGCCCGCGGGCTGCGGCGCGGCGACCGGGCGGGCCTGTTCTTTGACCGGCTGGAGTTCGTCGACTACGCCGTAGCCTACTGCGCGGTCCTGCCGGTCGGTGCGGTCGCCGCGCACCTGCCGACCACCGACGCAGCGGTCGCCGCGCGGCTCGGCGCGCAGGCCGGGTGCGTCGGGGTGATCCGGGGGAGCGGCCCGCCCCCGGCCGCGCCGATCGCCGGACCGGCCGGCAGGTCCGGGCGCGCCCGGTGGCCGTCGGCGCCGCCGCGGAGCCGGTGGACGCGCGGTTCGCCGGAGCTGATCGACTTGACCTCCCAGATCCTCGCCTGCGGCACCCGCGCCGGCAGGCGGAACCGTCCGGTGTGGGTGATGCGGCCGTCGCCTCCCGGCCGGGCCGTCAGCGTCGCGACGTCGCCGCTCACCGCGACGTCGAAGCAGGTGCCAGGCTCCCAGCGGAGGGCTCGCAGGACGAGCTGGTCGGTGATCCGGCCGCGGTCATCGATGGCCGCCATCCCGTAGACGGCGGCGTCGTGCGGCCGCGTGGCCGGCACGGACGCCAACGGCAGGACCGTGCGTGGCGCGGCCGTGCGAGGTTGCGCGGTTCCAGGCAGTACGGCCGGAATGAGCAGCGGGGTGAGGACCGAGGCCGCTGCAGGAGCAACCCCGGTGCGGCGAGATGAGCCGCGCTTGGGTGTTGGAGTGCCTTCGAGCACCGGCACGTCGGATGTGGCAGGGATGCCACGAAATTGTGTCCGAGGGGGGACTCGAACCCTTGCCCCACGCCTTGGCGCTGACCGAGGACCTCCTGCTGGACCGTGCGGGCTGACTCGCTCGCCACCGGCTGGTAGCGACGGCGGCGTTCTGTAGATGTGGGACTGTCAACTGAACGGTGTAACTGATGTTGGTCGGGTCTACCGACGGCCAGCGGCGAGTCGGCCGTCGAAGGTCATCTCGAAGGCGTTGAGGGCGGGTTTCCAGCGCATCATCCAGCGCTTGCGGCCCTGGCCGGTGG
>NZ_JAJCYB010000041.1 GCF_029263155.1 Pseudonocardia sp. | reverse complement strand
CGCGGCCCACGCGGCGAGCTTCTCGTAGGCGACCACGGCGTCGACCAGTTCGGCGTCGGTCAGCGCGGCCGGGTGTGTGGTGGCGAAGTCGAGTTCGGCGGCGAACACCCCCGACGGCGGGGTGTCGGCCATGGTGGGCGGGGCCTGGGCGGCGTCCCACTCGGGCGCGTCCGGTTCGGGCGCGTAGGGCGCGGCGACGGATGGGAACATGTGTTCGACTATACCGCCACTGACCTGCGTGAAGATGCCGCTTGTCGACACGGGTCGACCATTCGGCGACCCACTACGATCGGGAGATCGACGCCCCACTAGAGCGGCCGACCCGACCCGCTACGGGGATCGAGTGGTTCATTCGGTGGCAAGTCGATCCGTACCGCAGGCGCGCCAGCGCCGAGGAACGGAATCGGCGCGGCAGCACATCGGTAGAGGCCGACCACCCCCACCCGGAAGATTCGCCGAGACGCCCGAACCCGGCCCACCCGACCCGGCGGGCAGCCCCGACGTGGGTCGGTAGAAGCCGACCACCCCCGAAACGGTTCACCTGAACCCCGGAGGGGTCACCGAACCCCGAACCCGGCCGGCCCGACGCCACAGGCGCACCGGCGTCGAGGAGCGGAATCGACGCGGCAGCACCTCGGTAGGTCGACCACACCCGCCGCGGCGCAGTACGGAGTCGGCCCGGGAGCCGTCGGGATGCGACGGGACAGACCCCGCATCCGCCGCAACGCGGCGTTCGCAGGCGAGAGCCGGTCCCGCTACTTCTTCTCCCGCCACGCCCGCTCGAACGGCAGCCGCCAGGCGTTGGGGGCGATCAGCTGGTGGATCGCGTTGGGCCCCCACGTCCCCGGGGCGTAGCTCTTCACCGGGGGCGGGTCCTCCTGCAGCAGCGCCGAACGCTCCCACAGCGACTCGATACCCTCGGCCGTGGTGAACAGCGTGTGGTCGCCGCGCATCGCGTCGAGGATCAGCCGCTCGTAGGCCTCCAGCACGTCACCGGCACGGTCGGTCTCCTGCGTGGAGAACTGCATCGACAGCTTCTCCAACCGCATGCCCGGGCCGGGGCGCTTGCCGTAGAACGACAGTGACACCCGCGACGCGTCGGCCAGGTCGAACGTGAGGTGGTCCGGACCCTGCGCCCCGACCCCCGACCCGCTGGGGAACATGGTGCGCGGCGCCTCCTTGAAGGCGATGGAGATGATCCGCATCCCCTCGGCCATCTTCTTGCCGGTGCGCAGGTAGAACGGCACGCCGGCCCAGCGCCAGTTGTCGATGCCGGCCTTGAGCGCGATGAAGGTCTCGGTCTCGGAGTCGGGGGCGACCCCGGTCTCCTCCCGGTAGCCGCCGTACTGGCCGCGCACCACGTCGGTGGGGTGGATCGGCAGCATCGACCGGAAGACCTTGTTCTTCTCCTCGCTGATCGCGCGCGGCTCCAGCGCCGTCGGCGGCTCCATCGCGACGAACGCCATCACCTGCAGCAGATGCGTGACGACCATGTCCTTGTAGGCGCCCGTCGACTCGTAGAAGTCGGCCCGCTGGTCGAGCCCGAGCGTCTCGGGGATGTCGATCTGGACGTGGTCGATGAAGTTGCGGTTCCAGATCGGCTCGAACAGGCCGTTGGCGAAGCGGAAGGCCAGGATGTTCTGGGCCGCCTCCTTGCCCAGGAAGTGGTCGATACGGAAGATCTGCGACTCGTCGAAGGCCTCGTGGACGAAGTCGTTGAGCTTCACCGCGCTGGCGAGGTCGTCGCCGAAGGGCTTCTCCATGACCACCCGGGCGTTGTGCGTCAGCCCGGCGTCGCGCAGCATCGTGATCACCGCCTGGGCCGCCTTGGGCGGCACCGAGAGGTAGTGCAGCCTGCGGACGGCCGGGCCGAGCTCGTCCTCGGCGGACCGCACCGCGGCCATCAGCCCCTGCGGGCCCGCTCCCTGCGGCACGTAGGTGAGCCGCTCGGCGAACCGCGCCCACGTCTCGTCGTCCAGGGCGCGCGTGCCGAAGGTCTCGATCGCCGACCTCGCGAGCGCCCGGAACTCCTCGACGGACATGTCGTCCATCGCGGTGCCGACGACGCGGACGTCGGGAGCCAGCGCCGAGGCCTCCAGGTAGGCCAGCCCCGGCAGCAGCTTGCGCTTGGCGAGGTCGCCGGTGGCCCCGAACAGCACGATCACGTGCGGCGCCAGCGGCTCCAGGTCGTGGCGGTGCGGTCGGGAACCCGGCGCCGGGTAGGCGATGGCGTGCATGCGGGGCTCGACCACGGTGCAACCTCCAGGTGCGCGGAACCGCACCGTACCGAGGAGCCCGGGCGTCGAGCACCACCGTCGCGGCGACGGTCGCGTGACGGTCGGATTTCGTGCGCGGGTGTAACCCTGGGCGGCCCGCGAGCGTCCTCTCCGACGACAGCGCAAGCCGACCGACCCAGAGGTGGATCCCATGTCCGAGTCCTTCAGCTCCGAGCCCTACGCCGTCGAGTTCGTCGACACCGACGGCGACGGCTACCAGGAGACCACCGTCCTCGACACCGATGGTGACGCCGTCGTCGACACCGCGCTCGTGGACGTCGACGGCGACGGCTACGACGACGTCGCGGTGTTCGACAACGTGCCCGACGGCGAGTTCGTCCCGGACGTCGTGGCGGTGGACGTCGACGGAGACGGGTACGCCGACGTGGTCTCCGACGACACCGACCTCGACGGCGTGTTCGACACCGACTCCTACCCCGCCGCCACCCCGCTCGCCGACGCCAACCCCTACGCCGCGGGCCCCTTCGACGGGTCCTGACCGGTCACGACGCGCAGAGGGCGACCCCCTGGTCGAGCGTGCGCTGCGCGTCCTGCACGCTGCGGCGCCCGTACCCGCACGACGCGGCGACGTCGACCGGGTGGCCGACCGCGGCCTCGATCGCGGCGAGCACCCCACGCAGCTCCTCGGTGCTGCGGGCCTCGTGGAGCAGGCCTGCGACGAACCGGGTGCCGACCGGCAGTCGCAGCGCGGCCAGCGGGGCGTAGAACGCGGGGTCGAGCGAGGGGGGCTCGTCGCCCGCGGCGAGCGGAGCGTGCACGAACTCGAGCGGGCGCCCGGCCGGCCAGCTGCGGGCGATCGCGTTGGCCAGCCGCACCGCCGGGGACGCGTCCCCGGTACGGGTCAGCGCCTTGTGGCCCAGGTCGCCCAGGCACAGGTGGATCCCGAACCGGGCACCCGCCGGGGAGCGGCGGGCGAGCGCGGCGACACCGCTGCCCGCCCAGCGCGCCACCGCGGTGCGCAGCGGGCCGGGGGCCATCGCCACGAACACCTGCTCGGCGGGCACCTCCAGCTGGAACACCACGTCGTCGCCCGCGGCGGCGTGGATGCGGGCGATCTCGCGCAGGGCCGCCTCGGTGAACGGCCTGCGGTGGGTGAACGGTCCGGTCGGGCCGAGGGTGAACATGGCCATGTCCAGGTCCCCCGGGATACCGACCTGGAACGGCAGGTCCGGCCGGCCGTGCTCGGCGCGCAGCTCCTCGAAGGCGGGGCGGGCGGCGGCGTGCGCGGTGGAGTGGCCGAAGTCGAGCGTGTCACCGCTGAGCCGGTGCCCGCGGCGGACGGCGAAGTTGAGCTGGTTCCCGTAGTCCGACCAGTCGCCCTCCTTCCGGACCACCAGATCGGGATACTCGCGCAGGCCGTTGATGATGTGCACGATCCAGTCGCGCCGCTCCCCCGTCTCGCCGTCGGGCAGGTACGCGAGGTGCGGCGCGGCCCGGGCCAGCATCTCCCGCATCGCCTCCGGTGCCGTCGCCGCGGGATAGCTTCCGATCACGTGCAGACGGCGCTCGACCATCGGCAGATCGTCGGTGCGCCGCCCGCGCCGGTCAATAGGCCGAACGGATCAGCAGTGGTGTGCGCGCGCCTTCCGCACATCGGCCCCTCCGGCGCGGACAGCGGGGTGCCCGCCCCTTGTCCGCCGGGGACAACGGGCGGGACGCGTTCCTCGCCTACCGTGGGACCGGAACCAGCGTGCCCACCGAGGAGACGTGACGGCGATGGCGAGCGGAGCTCTGGGCATGGTCGAGACGAGGGGTCTCGTCGGCGCGGTCGAGGCGGCCGACGCCATGGTGAAGGCGGCGAACGTGCAGGTCGAGGGGTACCGGACGCTGCGCAACGGCCAGGTGTCGATCCTGGTGCGCGGCGACGTGGGCGCCGTGCAGGCCGCGGTCGACGCCGGCTGCGCCGCCGCCGCGCGAGTCGGCGAGCTCTACGTCGCCCGCGTGATCCCCCGGCCGCACGGCGAGACCGAGGCCGTCATCGAGGCCGCGATCACCCCGACCTAGCGGCCCCCGGACGGCCGATCAGGTCCAGGCCCTCACCGGTCCCCGGGTCGTCGGACCCGCTCACCTGCAGCAGGCGCAGCGCGAAGTCGGCCCGCATCCGGTCCTCGTGGCGGCTCAGGTCCAGGCCGGTGAGCTGCTTGATCCGTTCCAGCCGGTAGCGCAGCGTCTTGTGGTGGATGAACAACCGCTCGGCCGCGACCCGCTGGGAGCAGTCCGCGTCGAAGAACCCGCGCAGCGTGCGGATCAGCGACCCGTCGTTCTCCCGGTCGTAGGCGAGCAGCGGGCCGGTCACCTCCTCGATGAACGTGAGCAGGTCCGGGTCGTCGCCGGAGCCCAGCAGCAGGCGCACGATGCCGAGCTCCTCGTAGAGGAACACGTTCTCGCCGCCGAGCCGGTGGGCGGCGGACAGCGCGGTGCGCGCCTCGTTCAGCGCGCTGGGCAGCTCCACGACGTCGTCGTGCGCCCGGCTGATCCCCCAGGTCAGGCGAAGCGCGCCGGCCCCATCCCGGACGACGGCGGTCATCCGCACCACCAGGTCCTTCACCGCGGCGCGGTCCGGGTCGGAGACGACGGCGACCACGAAGTCGCCGCGCAGGCTGGCCAGCGACAGCGCCCGCCCGTCGTCGACGCCCCGCACGGCGCGCAGCGCGGCCCGGCGCACCCGGTCGGTCCGCGAGGTGTCCCACCCGAGCTCCGCGGCGAGCTCCTCGACGTTCTCCAGCTGCCCGTAGAGCACGCGCAGGGCCCCGCCGAGCGGCACGCCCTGCTGCTGGGCGCGGGCCCGCGCGGCGATGCGGTGCTCGACCGGGCCCTGCAGCAGGTCCCACAGGACCTGTTCGAGCACCTCGGACCGGGCGCGGCTCGCCGCGCGCTGGCGCAGCAGGGCCAGCGAGCAGGCCATCGCCACCTGGCCGGCGACGACGTCCATCATCTCCGCGGAGTCACCGTCGGGGCGCAGCAGCACCCAGCCGATCCGGTCCCCGTCGGCGTGCACCGGTTGGGTCCACAGCTCCCGTCCGGCGACGGTGGTGCGTCCGGGGCGGGTGCCGGGGGGCACGGCGGCGGGCAGGTCCGCGGTGAGGCTGCGGCCGCCGTGCGCGGCGACGAGCACGCCCTGCGTGTCGTAGATCCCCACCTGGCAGCCGAGCTCACCGCCGACGGTCCGCGCGATCGCCGGCAGCCCACCGCCGTCGCGCACCGTCGTCAGCAGCGTCTGCTGGAGCCGCGACGAGCGGTCGAGCACCGCGACCTGGCGCCGCAGCGCCGCGCCGGCCTGCTCCATCTCCCGGACCGCCGTGGCCTGCTCGACGTGCAGCCGCGCGTTGTCGATCGCGACGGACGCGACGTCGGCGAAGGTCACCATCCGCCGCACGTCGCGCTCGGTGAACAGCGACGGCCGGCGCCGCCACACCTCCAGCACCCCGACCAGCTCACCGTGCAGCCGCAGCGGCACGGCCAGCGCGGACTGGGTCTCCTCCGCCACCGCGAGGAACACGAAGTCCTGGCTGATCGTGCGGTCGTCGAGGTAGTTGTCGACCTTCGCGGGCTGGCCGGTGAGGAACACCAGCCCGGCCACGCCCTGCCCGCGCTGCATCCGCAGGCGGGCGGTCTCGACGACCCGGTTGCCGACGCAGGAGCGCATCCGTACCTCGTCGCCCTCGCGCAGGAACACCCCGCAGATGTCGGCGTCGAGCAACTCGGCCGTCCGGTCTGCGATGGACAGCAGCACCTGGTCGAGATCACGGACCGACAGCAGCCGCTCGACGACGTCGCGCACGACCGCCGTCTCCGCGGCCTCGGCCGCCGCGCCGTCGCGGGCCTCGTCACGGGCCGCGGCGAGGGTGAGCCACACGCCGGCGCGGCGCAGCAGCGACCGGGTCGCGGACGGCACCGGGCGGGCCGGGTCCCAGTGCAGCTCGATCTCCTGGCCCACCGGTCGCGCCGTGACCGCCGACCCGACGAGCCGGCCGGCCAGCGCGGTCAGCTCGGCCTGCGCGGCGGCCGCGTCGGGGGGGACCGTCGCGAGGAGGCGCTCCAGCGCGGCGGCGGGCTCGTCGACGAGCAGCAGCACCCCGTGCCTCTCGCGTTCGGCTGGCGTCATCGCCGGACCTCCGGTGCTATGTCGCGATCAGCGTTTTGAGCGTACGTCGCTGTGCCATGCGTGCATATGCCTCCGGGACGCCGTCGAGCGGCACCGTCTCCGAGGCCACGACCGCCGGGGCGAGCACCCCGCTGCGTACGAGGGCCAGCAGCGGGCCGGCGTCACGGGCGAGGTCGCCGATGGCGAACGCCAGTGTCAGCTCGTCGGTGAACGCCCGGGCCACCGGCAGCGTCCAGCCCGTGTCGGTGTGCACGCCGACCGAGACGACGGTGCCGCGCCTGCGCGCCAGTGCGAACGCGGCGTCCAGGCCGCGAGGTCCGCCGATCGCGTCGACGACGGCGTCGGCGCCGCGACCGTCGGTCAGCCGGTCGATCACCGCGCGGGCGTCGTCGGGGGTCGCCACCACCGCACCGTGGGCCGCGGCGAGGTCGCGGCGGGTGTCCACCGGTTCCACGAGGACCACGATCCCCGCCCCGCAGGCCTGCGCGGCCAGGCTGGTCAGCTGCCCGACCGTCCCCCCGCCGACGACCGCGACGGTGTCTCCGGGCCGCGGGGCCGCCCGCTGCACGGCGGCGTACCCGGTGGCGAGCGTGTCGCCCAGGAACACCGCGACGTCCAGGGGGACCCCGTCGGGCACCGGCTGCAGGACCGTGTCCGCGTGCGGCACGCGCACCAGCTCGGCCTGGGCGCCCGGCAGCGGCGGTCCGAACGCCGACCCGGTGCCGAAGAACCGCCGCTCGGCGCACTCCCAGTGGTCCCCGCGCCGGCACCACCAGCAGTGCCCGCACGAGGTGAAGTCCGCCCCCACGACGAGGTCCCCGCGACGGTGCGCGTGCACGCCGGGCCCGGTGTCGACCACCTCGCCCACGAACTCGTGGCCGACGACGAAGCCCTCGGGCAGGCCCGCGGCGTGGGCCACCACGTGCAGGTCGGTACCGCAGACCGCCGTGCGCCGCACCCGCACGACGGCGTCGGTGGGGTCCTCGACGCGCGGGTCGGGAACGGTGCCCACCTCGACCCGTCCCTGCCCCGCGTACACGACGGCCCTCACGGCGACGGCGGCGTGCGGCCGCGGATCCGGTCGGCGGACGCGCGCAGGTCGGCGAGCTCGCCGGGTGGCAGCTGCACCTCGACGACCTCCCGCACGCCGTCGCGGCCCACGTGCAGGCCGAGGTGCAGCGGGTCGGGCACGACCACGAGCACGGCGTCCGGGGCGATCCGGGCGACCCGGGCGGTCGTGCGGTCGGGGCGGGCCGCGCCGCGGGCCGTCCCGGGGGGCAGCCGGGCGCCGCGGCGGAACAGCGCCCCGGACGGTGGGCGGACCGGAGCGGGTGGGGGCCCGGCCGGCCCGGGCCCCGCAACCGTGGCGGCGCTCCCCCGTCCCGGTGCGGGCGCGGGCCGGTCGCCGGTGACCGCCGCCCGCGCACCCGGCGTGGCGACGACGATCTCGACGCCGCGCTCGCGCGCCCGCTCGCGCGCCAGCGGGGTGACGACGTCGCGGGGCCCGACGGCGAGCACGCCCGCGGCGACCGCGGCGTCGACGGCATCGGCCCCGACCACGGTCACCGGACCCCCCTCCCCGGGCCGGACGAGCGGGACGTCCCCACGCCGGGTTCGTACAGGAGTCCCGCTCGTCGGCGTGGCGCGCTCATCGGGGGGCCTCCCGTCCGGTCATCGCGTCCAGGGCCGCCACCGCCGCGTCGCGGGCGGTCACCACGTCGCTCTCGGACCCGGACAGGAACATGCGCCCGAACCGGCCGACCGCGCGCAGCTCGATCACGGTGATGTTCGCGGCCTTCTCGGCCTCGTTGGCCGCGACGGCGATGTAGGCGGCCGGGGCCACCTCCATGACCAGCAGGCTCCGGCCGGGCAGCAGCATCGACCCCTTGCGCCACTTGTTGAGCAGCTGCGCCTGGTAGGGGTGCACGTTGGTGATGAACTGGGTGGACGCGATCGTCGGCCGGATGCGGTCCGCCTCGGTCAGGCCGAGCTCGTCGAGCACCGCCTGGCCGGACGCGAGCACCTCCGCCTGCTGCTCGGAGTGGATCTCCAGCAACCCGAACTCGCGCTCGATGATCTGCAGAGCCGGGCGCACGCCGGAGGCCTTGAGCGCGATGTCGGCGGCCCGGAACACCTCGTTGCCCGGCGCCATCTCGATGTAGAGCTCCGCCATCCCGGCCAGCGGGACGTCACCCGGGCTGGTGGCCGCGATGTGCGCGGCGCACTGCGGCTGCATCCGGTCCACGAACGCGTAGGTCCGCAGGGTCGGTCCGGTGCGCAGCGTCGGCCCGGTGCTCACGGTGCGGACCTCGCGATCCCGAGCGGGGTGATCAGCAGGGCGTGCGGGTAGGTCACGACGGGACGCTCCAGCCAGCCGGCCAGCACGGAGTCCGCGCCGGGGATCATCAGGGCTCCCCCGGCGAGGTGCACGGGCAGGTGCTCCACGCCGCGGGTCATGAGGCGGACCGACTCGGCGATCCGCTGTAGCCCGGGCACGAGGATCGGCAGGGCCTGTTCGGGCTCCGCGCGCTTGTACGCCTCGGCCTGCTCGACGGTCAGGCCCAGCGCGCCGGCCAGCACCAGGTCCAGGTGGTGGCCGCCGCCGGGCCGGTCGTCGAGGACGTCGAGCACCCCGTCCCGGAAGACGCCGACGCCCGTCGAGCCGCCACCGACGTCGACGACCACACCGTCGGCGACGTCGAGCGTGCGCTGCGCGGCGGTGACCTCGTCGACGAGGACGACGTCGACGAACCCGGCCGTCTCGCAGACGTAGGTGCACGCCCGCGCGTCGCGCACGGGGATGCACGGCGGGTACGCCGTCGCGGCGGTCGTGAGCGGCCCGCCCAGCGCCGCCTCGGCCCGGGTCCGCAGGTGCGCCGTGGCGGCCACCGCCGCCGCGAAGTCGACGACCACCCCGTCGCGCAGCGCGCCGGACGGATGGGCGTCCACCCACACCGGGGCGCCGGCCGCGTCGAGCACCACCAGCACGCACGTCGCCGTGCCGAGGTCGACGCCGACCTGCAGCGGCCCGACCACCGACTCGGGGGCGCTGCAGGCCGCGGCCGCCTCGAGCAGCGCGCGCGGGTTCGTCTCCACGAGCACTAGAGCTCCACCGGGTCGTAGACGGTGCGCCAGGGACGCACCTCGTGCGCGATCCGCTTGATGTTGATCAGGTGCAGCGGGGTGACGTTGTCCGAGCAGATCGAGCCGCTCCAGGTCCCGGTGCCGAGCTGGAAGGACGGGTCGACCTCGCAGGAGTAGCCCATGCCCCCGAACAGGGCCGGAGTGTTGATCACGATCCGCCCGGCCGGGAGCGTGCCGAACGGGGCGATCTCCGCCGGGTCCGCCGCGTGCACCGCGCACGTGTGGCCCTCCCCGTCGAGCGCGAGGACCTCCCGGCAGCGGGCCCAGCCGGCCGCGGCGTCGGGCTCGCGGTACACCGAGAGCACCGGCCCGAGGATCTCCCGGGACAGCGGGACGTCGGCGCCGACCCGGTCCAGTCGGGCCGCCAGGACGCGGGTGCGGGTCGGCACGGCGAACCCGGACAGCTCGGCGAGCCGCGCCGCGCTCTGCCCCACCGCGGCCGGGCGCAGGGCGCCCCGCTCGTCGAACAGGGTGCGGACGAGGGCGGCCTGCTGGGGCTCGTTCATCCAGTGCGCGCCGCGCTGCTCGAACGCGGCGAGGAAGGCGTCGGCGACCGCCTCGACGACGACCACGGACTGCTCGGCGACGCACGCGGTGCCGTTGTCGAACGACTTCGAGGTGATGATCATCTCGGCGGCCTCGGCCGGATCCGCCACCGACGCCCCGACGTAGGCGGGCACGTTCCCCGCGCCGACGGCGATCGTCGGCTTGCCGCTGGAGTACGCGGCGCGGACCATCCCCGGCCCGCCGGTGGCGAGCACCAGCGCGATCTCGTCGCGGCGCATCAGCTCCTGGGTCGAGGACAGCGTCGGCGACTCCAGGCAGGAGATCAGCCCCTCCGGTGCACCGGCGCCCACCGCCGCCTCCGCCATGATCTCGGCGGCGCGGCGCGTGCAGCGCGCGGCCCGCGGATGCGGGGCGAGCACGATCGCGTTGCCCGACTTCACCGCGGCCAGGCACTTGAACAGGGCCGTCGAGGTCGGGTTGGTCACCGGGATGATCCCCGCGATGACGCCCATCGGACTGCCGACCGCGGTGACGCGCGCGTCCTCGTCGACCCACAGCACGCCCACGGCCCGACGCTCCAGCATCCAGCGTGCGACGAACCCGGTGTTGTAGCGGTTCTTGTGGATCTTGTGCTCGTACACGCCGTACCCGGTCTCGTCCACGGCGAGGCGGGCCAGCTCCTCGGCGGCCCCCGTCCCGGCCCGCGCCATGGCGCGCACGTAGCCGTCGAGGGTCTCCTGGTCGGCGCCGGCGAGCTCGTCGAAGGCGCGCCGAGCGGCCCGGGCCCTGCTCCGGACGTCCGCGAGGCCCGCAAGATCGGCGTCCACCGGGGGATCAGCCCTTCGGGTGGGTGAGGATCGCGAGGATGCCCTCGGTCTCGTCGTGCGGACGCGGGATGACGTGGACGGAGACGACCTCGCCCGCCTTGCCCGCGGCGACCGCACCGGCGTCGGTGGCGGCCTTCACCGCGCCCACGTCACCGCGCACCATGACCGTCACCAGGCCGCCGCCGATCTCGCGGTGCCCCACGATCTGCACGTTGGCCGCCTTCACCATCGCGTCCGCGGCCTCGATCGCCCCGACGAGTCCCTTCGTCTCGATCAGGCCCAGCGCGCCGCGCGGTCCGGTCGGCGCGCCGGCTGCGGCGCCGGTCGGGGTGGTTGCCATCGGGTCCTCCAGTGCTCTCAGGACTTGCGGGCTCTCAGGACTTGCGGTATGTGACGGTGCCGCCCCGGACGACCGAGTCGGCGATCGCGACGACGGCGCGGTCGGTGGGGGCGTCCGCGCCCGCGGCGATCCGGGCCGCGCCACCCGCCGCGACCAGGACGATCTCGCCCACGCCCGCCCCCACGAGATCGACGGCGACGTAGGCGGGACCGGTGGTGCGCTCGGGATCGACCCCGGCGGCGTCCTGGAGCAGCAGCAGGGTGAAGCGACCGAGGCCCGGTTCCTTGACCGTGGCGACCACCTGCCCCAGCACCTTGGCGATCAGCACGTCGTCACCTCCACACCTCGGTCGGGCGGAAGGCGACAGTAGGTCGGGCCGACGCCGCCGGGCGCTATCCGAACCGGACAACGTCCCGGGCCGCCGTTGTCCCGCGACGCTCTTGGCCGGGCCCGCCCGGGCGGAGCAGGCTGGCCCGGTCACAGCCGCGTCAGGAGGTCACCGGTGATCCGTCCCGAGGACGCCCAGTTCCACCCGCCGACGAGCGACGACCCGCTGTGGGCCGAGACGAACTACTTCGGTCTCTACGCCGCACAGGACACCGACAGCCCGGTCAACATCGGCGTGTACGGCCTGTTCCGCGAGCCGCTCGGCGTCGTCGGCTCCACCGTCGCGATCAACCGCAGGCGGGTGACGATGCCGTGGGCCGCCGACTACTGGGACGCCTGGGAGCACCTCGTCGTGCCGCAGCCGTCGAACCTGCTCGACTACGAGCTCGCCAACGGCCTGAAGGTCGTGTGCTCCGAGCCCAACGCGGTCTGGGACGTCTCCTACACCGACGCCGCCGCCGGGCTGGACCTGCGCTTCCGCTACACCGCGCTGATGGAGGCCTACGACATCAACGACCCCGCGCAGGACCCCATGGCCGCCGACCGGGACATGGCCAAGACCTGGGGTCACGCCTACGCCGGCCACTTCGACCAGACCGGACACTTCTCCGGCGAGCTGACGCTGCGCGGGGAGACCTTCCCGATCGACTGCGTGTCCACCATGGACCACAGCTGGGGCGTGCGCGCCGAGCGCCAGACCTCGCGGCTGTCGTGGCTGCACGCCCACGTCGACCGCGACCTCGCGATCCACGTGATCTCCGACTTCTCCACCGACGCCGGCCCCGACGCGCCCTCGCCGCTGACGATGACCCACGGCTACGTCCTGGACGGGGGCAAGGTCTACGGCCTCAAGGCCGGGGGCGGCACGTCGTGGCGCACCGGCTTCTACGGAGAGCGCGTGCAGCTGTCGGTCACCGACTCGGCCGACCGCACGTGGGAGCTCGACGGCAGCGGGCTCACGACGTTCCCGTGGCAGGCCTGGCCGGGCACGGTCGGGCACAACGTGCTGCACCGCTGGACGGTCACACCGCCGTCCGGGGCCGAGCGCACCGGGTACGGGGAGTGCATGGACTTCATCGGTCTCGGCGAGCTCGGCGCCGTGTACAACCGGACCTGAGATGGGCCCGGCGCCGGTCCGGGCCGTCGTCTTCGACCTCGACGGCACGCTGGTGCAGACGCGCGTCGCGTCGTGGGAGGTGTTCTCCCGGATCAACGACCGGTTCTCCCTCGGCGTCGACAGCCCGGAACGCTACTTCGACCTGTTCCGCACCAACGTGTTCGCCTCGATCCGCTCGCTGTGCCGCGACGACGCCCACGCCGACGAGGTGAAGGCCGCGTTCCTGGACCTGCTGCGCACCGACTACACCCCCCCGATGATCCCCGGGATGACCGACGTCGTCCGCCGGCTGGCAGGCGACTGCACGCTCGCCGTCATGTCGTCCAACGCCATGCAGGTGCTGCGCCGCGTGCTCGTGCGCAACGACCTGGCGTTCTGCTTCGCCCACGTGTTCGGCGGCGACGTCGCCCCGGACAAGCGGGCCGCGATCCGGGCCTTCCTCGCCGACTCCGGCAGCGGGTTCGGGCGGCGCTGCGCCGCGGACTACGACGAGGCCGGGCAGCACACGGCACCCGACCCGGCCGGCACGGTGCTGGTCACCGACACCGCGGGGGACGTGCGCGACGCCCGCGAGACCGGCATCCGCGTCGTCGGCGTGGCATGGGGGATGCACACGGTGGAGGAGCTCACCGAGGCCGGGGCCGAGTTCGTCGCGCTGTGGCCACAGGAGATCACCGCGTACCTGCTGGGCGACGCGGCGGTGGAGCCGCCCGGCGGGGCGTGTGCCGTGCCCATCCGCCCGGCGGAGCGGGACTGCGGCTGCGGCTGCTCGGGGGCCGGCGGGACGGACGACCCGGCGCGCAGGGCCGCAGCGGTCCGGCGGCGGCGCCGCACCGCGGCCAGGGACCACGTCCTGGCCGCCCTGGCCGCGCCCACCGTTCCTGCGCCCACCGTTCCCCCGCCCACCCCGGACTGCAGCGTGCCGGCCGAGCTGCTCGCCGCCGTCCGCGCGGTGTGCCGCGGTGACTGACCCGGCACGGCACGTCTCACCGCTGGCGGGGGCGTTCAACTTCCGCGACCTCGGCGGGCTCCGCGCCGGTCCGCTGCGGCGCGTGCGCGAGGGGGCGCTGTTCCGCAGCGACACGCTGCAGGCGCTCACCGCCGACGACGTCGCCCGGCTCGTCGACCGGGTGGGCGTGGAGCTGCTGGTGGACCTGCGGCTCGGACCGGAGACGGTGGCCCAGGGGCGCGGGCCGCTCGCCGCGGAGGGCATCTGCTACCTCAACGCGCCGCTGCCCACGGTGCCGGTGACCGACCTGCCGCCCGCCGAGCAGACCCTGCACTTCTCCCGCGCGGCCCTGGCCTCGCCCAGCCCGGTGCTGCCGACCGTGGTGCGGCTGATCGCGGCCGCCGCGGGACGCCCCACGGTGCTGCACTGCGCCGCGGGCAAGGACCGCACCGGGCTGGTGACCGCGTTGACGTTGCGCCTGGCCGGCGTGGACGAGGCCGACGTCGTCGCGGACTACCTGGCCAGCGCACACAACATGCCGCGCATCGTGGAGCGGTTCCGCGACTGGCCGTTCTACCGCGACCACATGGCCACGGTGCCGCCCGAGGTCTACCAGGCGCAGGAGCGCACGATCCGCGGCCTGCTCGACGTGCTCGACCGGGACTGGGGCGGGGCGGCGGGGTGGGCCGCCGCCCGCGGGATCCCGGCCTCGGTGGTGGCCGAGCTGACCGACGGGCTGCTGGAGCCGGTCGATCCCTGATCTCTGGTGCCACTTGCTCGACGCCTTCCCGGCCGATGAGCGGCGGCGCCACCGCGGCGATGTCGGCCGAGGTGCGCAACGACCGGCCCAGCGCCGGCCCGGCGGGCCGATCGGCGAGGACGAAGGCTGCGACGACCCGCGCCGCCTTCGCCGGGCCGACCCCACGGCGGCGGCCGAGTTCGTCCACCGCGGCCCTGGCGAGACCCGCGACCCACCCCACTCGACCAGGAGCGCCTGGGCCGGTGCGGTCGACCGGACCGACGGACGTCCCGGCATGCGGGTCGGAGCCCGTGATCGCGCCGGTGCACGAGCTGATTCCGGGAGATCGGACGGCGACTCGGTGGCCGTGTCGCGGATGCGACCCGGAACTGTCAGGGGTCGACAGTATGTTCGAACCATGACAGCAGCGGTGGCTTCGGAGGTCGGCGACACGAGCTCGCCCGCCGACGCCATGGTGGACGAGCTGTCGGCGATGCTGGCGCGGTTGGGAACCCTCGCCGCGTGCGACGCCCACACCGACGATGCAGCCCGGATCGACCGGATCGCACTGCTGGAGCGGGTCAAGGCCGCCGCAGCCGCGGCACAGCACGAGCAGATGGTCGCGTTCGCGCGGTCCCAGGTCGAGCTGCAGCAGGAGCAGGTGCTGCGGGATCCGCGGGCGGTCGGGCGTGGGATCGCCGACCAGATCGCGCTGGCGTGTCACGTCTCACCCGGCGAGGGATCGCGGCGGCTCGGGATCGCCCGTGCCCTGCATGGCGATCTACCGGCCACCGCGGCGCTGCTGCGCGAGGGGGCGATCAGCGAGTACGTGGCCGGGCTGGTCGTCACCGAGATCCGCCACCTGCCCGCGGATCTGCGCCGCGAGGTGGACGCCCGGATCGTCGCGGGCGGCATCGCCGGGCTGTCCTCACGCCGGGCGGCGGCCATCGCGCGGAGATTCGCCTACGAGGCCGACCCGCACGGTTACGTCGAGCGCGGCCGCACCCAGCGCACGCACCGTCGGGTCGGCCTGCGCCCGGCCCCGGACACGATGTCCCTGCTCACCGGATACCTCCCCGCCGACCAGGGGGTGGCGTGCTGGGCGGCGCTGCGCGGCCACGCCGACACCCTGATCTCCGGCGGCGACGGGCGGACCCGGGATCAGATCATGGCCGACACCCTCGTCGAACGCGTCACCGGGCAGGTCCGGGCGTGCGACGTGCACGCCGAGGTCGGGATCGTCATGCCGATCGACTCCGTCCTCGACCCCGACACCCACCGCACCGCCGAGCTGACCGGCTACGGCCCGGTCCCGGCCGGGATCGCACGCGACATCCTGGCCGGTAGCGGCGGGCGGCTGTGGTGGCGACGGCTGTTCACCATGCCCGCGGGCGGCCCGCTCGTGGGTGGGGATCCACGGCGACGCCGGTTCGACGGGTGGCTCGCCCGGCTGATCGGCACCCGGGACGGTGGTTCCTGCCGCGACCCCTTCTGCGACGCCCCGATCCGCCATCTCGACCACGTCGACCGGCACCGGGCGGGCGGTCCGACCTCGTTCACCAACGGTCGTGGGGTCTGCGCGCGCGGGAACCTGGTCCGTGAGATGCCGGGCTGGACCGTCGAGACCGTCCACGACGGGCTCGGCCCGGAGCCGCACACGGTACGCACCACCACCCCGACCGGGCACATCTACACGAGCCGGGCAGGACCGGCGCCCTGACGAGGCCGGGCTCACCCGGCGAGGGCCGCCTTGCCCAGCGCGAGCACCAACGGGCGGGCCTGCGCGGCGTCCACGGCGAAGCGCCGGAACCCCAGCCCGTGCAGCTGCGCGGCCACCGACTCCGAGACCTCCCCGGACAGCCGCATGCCCACCCGGCGGCCCGAGCGATCGGTCGCCCGGGCGACCCCGGCCAGCAGGTCCTGCACGGCGGGGTCCAGCCTGGTGCGCGGGTCGCAGCCGAGCATCCCGCGACGCAGGTAGCCGTCCAGCGGCTCCGCGGTGAGCAGCTGGCGGGCGGGGATGCCGAACACCGCTGCCTGCAGTGTGCGCACCTCGAGCCAGACGACGTCGCTGTTCGCCGCGATGTCCACCGCTGCGTGGGCGGCGCGTGGGCTGGTCAGGTAGGTGCCGACGGCCACGTCCGGGCCGAGCTCGGCGGCCAGCCCGGTCAGCGCGCGGGCCTCGGCCGGATCGCTGACGTGCCGGACCGCGAGGTGTACCCGGGCCCGCGACCCGGACGCCCGCAGCGCGCCCTGCAGGCCCTCCAACTGCGCCCGGACCAGCTCCGGACGCCCCAGCGGCACCGACAGCTCCGGGTGCCGCGTCGTCACGGCCGTCTGCTGGAGCAGCTCGCGGGCCTCGTCCGCGACCAGGTCGATGGCGCGCACACCGACCTCCACCGCACCGGCCGCCGCGAGCAGCGGGGTGAACTCGGCCGTCACCAGGTCGGCGATGGCGTCGAAGCCGGGACCGTGCCCGAGCAGACCCGCCACCAGCCCGTCGAGGTGCCCGGTGGCGGCCAGGACGTCGTCGACCGCCGTCACCAGACCGGTCGCGCCCGCGGCCAGTGCGCGGCCGACGTCGGAGGGCAGGGTGACCCGGCCGAGGACCTCGCAGCCCGCGGCTCGCGCGGCGACGTCGAGCAGCGCCGACAGCGCCCCGGTCGCCGCGG
The DNA here is from genome assembly GCF_029263155.1 of Pseudonocardia sp. GTDB lineage: Bacteria > Actinomycetota > Actinomycetes > Mycobacteriales > Pseudonocardiaceae > Pseudonocardia. Next base: position 14,780 of record NZ_JAJCYB010000041.1, on the reverse strand, counting down.
CCGGGGTGGCGGTGGCGAAGGTCCCGGCGAACAGCTCGCCGGTGGCGCCGTCGAGGGAGACCGGCTCGCCCTCGGCGAGGGTCCGGCCGTTCACGGCCAGCGTCCGCGCGCCCGGGTCGACCACCAGCTCCGAGGCCCCGACCACGCATGCCGTGCCGAGCGCACGCGCCACGACGGCCGCGTGGCTGGTGGACCCGCCGGTGGCCGTGACGATACCCCGCGCCGCGATCATGCCGTGCAGGTCGGCCGGGCTGGTGACGGGCCGGGCGAGCACCACCGCCGCGCCGCCGTCGGCCGCGGCCCTGGCGCGGTCGGGATCGAGCACGAGCGCGCCGCTGACCTGACCGGGACACGCGCCGATCCCGGTCGTGAGCAACCGCCCTCCGGCTCGGGCGGCGTCGACGTCGCCCGCGGCGAAGCCCGGCCGCTGCACCTGCCGGACCTGCTCGGCGGTGACGGCCCGCAGCGCGGCGGCGGGCCGCACGGCGCCCTCGGCGAGCAGGTCCGCGGCGATCCGCACCGCGGCCTCGGGCGTGCGCTTGGCGCTGCGCACCTGCAGCAGCCACAGGGTGGAGCGCTCCACGGTGAACTCGATGTCCAGCACGTCGGCGTGGCTGCGCTCCAGTTCCGCGCACGTGGTGCGCAGTTCCGCGAGGAGGTCCGGGGCGAGCGCGGTGCCGACCGGGTCCGGGGTGCGGGTGCCGGCCACGACGTCCTCGCCCTGGCTGTGCGCCAGGTACTCGCCGAACAGCCCCGGCTCGCCCGTGACGGGGTTGCGGGTGAACACCACGCCCGAACCCGAGTCGGCCGAGAGGTTGCCGAACACCATCGCCTGCACCACGACGGCGGTGCCGAGGTCGTGCGGGATGCCGTGGTGGTCGCGGTAGGTGCGCGCCCGGCGGGTGTTCCAGGACCGGAACACGGCCTCGACGGCCCCGATGAGCTGCGCGCGCGGGTCGTCGGGCACGCTCTCGCCGCAGTCGTCGTCCAGCGCCCGCTCGCACGCGGTCCACACGCGGTCGTAGACCTCCCCCGGGTCCTCGCCCGGCTCGACCGCGGCGACGACGTCGGCGATCCCGGCGCCCGGGTCCAGTGCCCCCAGCACGGTGTCGGCGTACATGGCGTGGAACCGGGCGACGAGGTCGGCGGTGAAGCGCACGTCCCCGGTCGCCGTCGCCATCGCGATCGCGGCGCCGCGTCCGAGCCCGAGGTTGAGGACGGTGTCCATCATCCCGGGCATCGACACCGGCGCCCCGGACCGGACGGACAGCAGCAGCGGCAGCGGTCCCGCCCCGAACGTCTTGCCCGACTGCGCCTCCAGTGCCGCCAGCCGGTCGAACACCTCGCCGACCAGCCCGTCGGGCAACGCGCCCGCGGCGAGGTAGCGGCGGCACGCGGCGGTCGAGATGACGTACCCGGGCGGGACCCGCAGCCCGTCCTGCGTCATCCGGGCCAGGCCGGCCCCCTTGCCCCCCAGCCGGTCGAGGTCGGCGGGGTCGGCCTCGGCGAAGGTCAGCGTGAAGGTCATTCGACCCGTTCCCGGCCCAGGGTGCGCAGCAGGTCCTCGTGGAACTCGAACCACACGTTGTGCACCGAGTCGAGGGTGGGCGAGGAGACCAGCTCGTGGCGCCCCGCGTCGATCCCGTCCATCGCCGCGGCGAAGCGGCGCGGGTAGGCGGCGAACCGCGGGTCGTGCGCGGTCAGGGCGTCGAGCAGCGGGCCCAGGCGCGCCACCAGCTTGTCGAGCCGGGCGATCACCTTGCCGTCGTACTCGGCGTCGGAATGGTCGTTGGTGACCTTCCGGCCGCCGACGTCGACCTGCTGCCAGGACGACATCGTGGTCAGGAACTGCGCGTTGACGGTCTCGAAGCGGTCGACGAGCGGGGCGAGCTCCCCGTCCTCGCGCACCCGCGCGTAGTGGTGTGCCGCGGCGGCGGCCAGGGCGGGCTCCGCGTCGTCGGAGGGGAAGGCCGCCCCCGCCGCCACGACGACGAGACCCTGCCCGGCGAGCCGCTCCAGCACCGACTCCACGTCCGGCGCGGCCATCCCCGTGTCACCGGCGACGACGTCGGCGGCGACCATCTTCTTGAGTGCGACGACGTTGAGGACGTCATAGTCGGTCTTGTCCAGCACCGGGCGTCTCCCGTCCTGATTGCAGCAAGGCCACCTTCATGCAGCCTGGTTGCGTGATGGTGGCCTTGCTGCAATGGGCATCCGCCCCTGCTACAGCCAGCGGCCCTTCGAGTTGCGCCGGTCGGCGTCCTCGGAGAAGGGCAGGTAGCCCGCCCCCGAGAAGATCTTGCTCGGCACGGTCTCCTGGGCGAAGCCGCGCTTGGTGATGTCGTAGTAGTAGTTCGCGACCCGCTGGTCGATCTCCCACAGGTCGTAGTCCCGGCAGGCCTTCTCGTAGCTCCCGGCCAGCCGCATGTGCGGGAGGATCATGTCCACGTAGTAGACGTACTGGCCGTTCCAGATCAGGTCGCGCCGGTTCATCCGCGCGGTCTTCGTGTAGAGCTTGAGCGTGGCGTTCTGGACGCGGCCCAGGTGGTCACCCAGGTCGTCGATCTTGATCGGGTACACCTCGCCCATCGGGGTGTTCCACTTCTCGCGGGCGAACACCGCACCGCCGGTGATGGCCTCGATGTAGTTCTTCGGCCGCGTGAACGTGGTGGAGATGTCGGCCCACGCCTTGTCTCGGCCGGACAACGGCGACGGGCGCCGGTCCGGCGGCGGGAGGAGCGCCGCCGGACCGCGACGGGCAGTCAGTCCAGGACCACCTCCCCCATCTCCGACCAGCCCTCGCCCGGCAGCTCCTGGTAGACGATCCTCGGCACCGAGGCCACCACGGACGGCAGCCAGCCGAAGAACCACTGCGCGTGCTCGGAGGCCACGTGCGCCTCACCCGCGGCCTGGTCGGCGTAGTTGGCGATCACCGCGTACTCGTCGGGGCGCTCGACACTGGCGAAGCAGCTGAACACGAGGTTCCCCGGCTCCTCGCGCACCTGCGCCGAGTACCGGGTGATGCCGGCGAGGAAGTCCTCCCGCTTCTCCGGACGGATGTCGATCCTGATGACGACGAAGATCACGACGCCTCCTTGCGTCTGGGGATGTCGTCGTCAGGGATACCGCACGCCGGGACGCCGTGGTGTCTCATCGGGCGATCACCCGCCGGCGCGCTCCGCGATCTCGGCGACGATCCCGCGGGTGACCGGCGCCCCGCCCGGGGCCGCGCGCAGGACCGGGCCGGCGACGGCGTCGAGTTCCAGGGTCGCCCCGGCCACGGCGTCCTTGAGCATCGACGAGCGCATCGTGGCCGGCATGGCGGCCAGCCGGTTGCGGACACCGTCCCGGTCGACGGCCGCCCCGCCCGCGGCCGCCGCGGCCGTCGCCTCCCCCACCAGGGCGTCCAGCAGGTCGGGCCGGGCCTCGCGGGCCGGGCCGATCGGCTCCATCGCGCGGGTCGTGAGCAGCGCGAAGGGGCCGAGGAAGGCGAGCTTTCGCCACAGCAGGGTGGGCTCGTCGGGCGCGGAGTCGTCGACGTCCAGACCCGCGTCGCGCAGCACCGCGCCCGGGTCGACGGCCCGCTGCGGGACCGCCGCCGAGATCGCGTAGTCGGCGAACGGGGAGAGGTGCTCGACCACGCCGGGTGCCACCCGGGTGGCCTCGACGGACACCGTCATGGGCACCACGTCGGCGCCCGGGAACACGGCCCGCAGCGGCGGGACGTGATCCACGCCGTTGAGCAGCGGCACCACAGCGGCCCCGTCGACCAGACCCGCGGGGACCCGCGTGAGCGCGGCGAGCAGGTCCGGCGCCTTGACCGCGACGAACAGCGCGTCGACGGGAGAGCACAGCCACGGCCGGGCCGGTACCCGCGCCCGGACCTCGCCGAAGCGGGCGCTGCGCAGCGTCAGTCCGCCGACGTTGATCGCGGTGCTGGTGCGGTCCGAGGCCAGCATCGTGACGTCGTGGCCCGCCTCGGCCAGCAGCACGCCGAGCATCCCGCCCACGGCGCCGGCTCCGAGCACGGCGATCCTGATCCCCACGACATTCCCTCCCACGGTCGGGCCGCCATCCTCGCAGGCCGCCATCGGGCGCGGATGTCCCGCTCGTTGACAGCACCGAGGCGCCACCCATAATTGCCCCATGCAGCCGCCCCGCGGCCGTGCGCCCGGGAGCAGGTCAACGGCGGTCCACCCGGCCGCCCCGGTGGTGTTCGTCGTCGTCGCCCTCGCCTACGCGGCGGGGTCCCAGGCCGCGTTCAGCTGGTTCGGCGCACTCGGCCTCGGCGGCACCTTCTTCCCGCCCGCCGGGCTCACCCTGGCCGCGTTCGTGGTGCTCGACCGGCGGCTGTGGCCGGTCGTGGCCGCGGCGGTGCTGCTCGCCGAGATGGTGCTCGACACGGTCAACGGGCTGGGCCCGGCGGCCGGCGTCGGCTTCGCGATCGCCAACATCGCCGAGCCGCTCGCCGGCGCACTGCTGCTCGGCGCCCACCGGGGCAGGCGGATCGACCTGGAGCGGCGCGAGGACCTGTTCCGGTTCGTCGCAGGCCCGGTGCTCGTCGCCCCGCTGCTCGGGGCCGTGCTGGTGGCGACGACGGACGCGCTGTTCGTGGCCCCCGACCGGTTCCTCGACGTCGCCGTGCGGATCTGGCTCGGCGACGGCCTGGGCGTGCTGGTCGTCGGCGGGGCGCTGCTGGCCCTGCGCTCACCCGACTCGGTGTGGCGGGTGCCGCGCCGACGTCCCGAGGCCGCCGCCCTGGTCGTGCTGGCCACGCTCGCCGCGGCCGCGGTCGTGTCCCGCCACGCGCTGCCGCTGGCCTACCTCGTCGCCGTCGTGCTGGTGTGGATCGCCTTCCGGCTCGGCGTCGCCGGGGTCACGGCGGCCGGGGTCGGCGTCGCGTTCGCCGCGTCGGCGTCGGTCGCGAGCGAGCAGGGCCTCGCGGCCGACCTCGGTGTGGCCCCGGGGCTGGCGCTGAGCTACGTCCAGGCGTTGATCGCCGTCGTGCTGGTGACCACGGCGGCGCTCGCCGCCGAGATCCGCGAGCGCGAGCGCACCCTGCTGCGCGCGGCCGCCGCCGACTCGCAGCGGCTCGCCGCGGAGACCGCCTACGACGTCGAGCGCCGCGCGCTGCGCCGGGCAGAACTGCTGCACCGGACCGCCGCGGCGCTGGGCTCGGCGGCCACGCTCGACGAGGCGGTGCGGGCGGTGCACGAGGCCGGCCTGGTCCCGCTCGGTGCGGGCGCGACCTCGGTCGGGGTGCTCGGCCCGGACGGCGCGTTGCGCGTCGCCACCCTCGGCTTCCCCGCGGCCACGACCCGGCGGCACGCGGACCTCACCGTCGACGCCGCCCTGCCGGGCCCGGCGACCGTGCGCGACGGAAGGGCCCGCTGGTTGCGCGACCGCGACGGCACCGCGGCGGAGTTCCCGGACGTCACCGCACTGCTGGCGGGGCACACCGTACGGGGCCGCGGCGGTGCTCCCCCTGCACCGCGCCGGCGCGCCGGTCGGGTACGTCGCCGCGCACTTCGCCGAGGAGCGGGAGTTCCCGGTCGACGAGCGCACCCTGCTCGAAGCGGTCGCGCTGCAGGTCGAGAACTCGCTCGAGCGGGTCCGGCTCTACGAGCTGTCGATCAGGCTGCGGGAGGTCGCCGAGCGGCGGGCCGCCCGCCAGCGCGTGCGCAGCGACGTCCTGGAGCGGCTCAACGCCGCCGACGGCCCGGAGCTGCGCGGGCGGCTGCTCGTGGAGGCGGTCGTGCCGGAGATCGCCGACCTCGCCGTGCTGGTGGTGCCGGGGGGCGGGGGACGCCCGCAGCGGGTCGCCGCCGCCCACGCCGACCCGGCTCTGGCACCGATGCTGTCGCGGCTGCCGGGACCGGACGTCCTCGACGTGCTGTCCACCGGGAGCGGCGTCCTCGCCGAGCAGCTGGCGCCCGATCCGGACGTGCCGCCCGCCCTCGCCGCCGTCTCCGCTATCACGGTGCCGCTGCTCGCCGGGGACTCCGTCGTCGGGGCGCTGTGGGTGGGCTTCACCGACTCCGGGCACCGCCACCGGGCCGACGACGTGCCGTTCGTGCAGGACATCGCCACCGGCGCCGCGCTCGCCATCGAGAACGCGCGGCTCTACGAGGCCGAGCACCGCATCGCCGAGGTGCTGCAGACCAACCTGCTCCCCCAGCGCCTGCCGCAGCTCCCGCGTCTCGCGCTGGGCTCGCGCTACCTCGCGGGCGCGGCCGGCACCCAGGCCGGCGGTGACTGGTACGACGTCCTGGCCCTCGACGAGCACCGCGCCGCCGTCGTCGTCGGGGACGTGGTGGGCAACGGGCCGGCCGCCGCCGCCGTGATGGGGCAGCTGCGCAGCGCCCTGACCTGCGCGCTCCTCGACGGGCACGGCCCGGCGCAGGTGCTCGAGCAGCTCGACCGGTTCGCCGCGCGGATCCCCGGCACGCGCGGCAGCACCGCGGCCTGCGTCGTCGTCGACTGGACGCGTGGCGAGCTGTGCTGGGCCCGCGCCGGGCATCCGCCGCCGATGCTGCTCGAGGACGGCCGGGCCCGGCTGCTGGACGGATCGCCCGGCACCGTGCTCGGGGTGTGCGGACGGCCGCCCTACACCGAGAGCCGGCTCGCGGCGGGGCCCGGCGCGACCGTGCTGCTCTACACCGACGGACTCGTCGAGCGCCGCGGTGAGGTGATCGACGACGGGATGCAGCGGCTCGCCGACCACGCCGCCGGGCTCGGCGACCGCGCGCCGGACACCGTGCTCGGCGACCTGCTCGCACACCTCGTACCGGCCGGGCGCCCCTCCGACGACGTGGCCGTCGTGGCGGCGCGGATCCTGCCGCCCCCGCTGCGGCTGCGCGTGCCCGCCCGGCCCCGGCAGCTCCGACCGGTGCGGGCGGCGGTGCGCGCCTGGGCCGGGCAGCACGCGCTGCCCGCCGAGGTCGCCGACGACCTGTTGCTGGCCGTCGGTGAGGCCGTCGCGAACGCCGTCGAACACGCCTACCCGGACGGGGCGCCCGGCGAGGTGGAGTGCACGCTGCACCGCGCGGTGGACGGCCCGGTGCAGGCGGTGGTCCGCGACACCGGCACCTGGCGGCCGGCGCCCACGGACAACGGCCACCGCGGCCACGGCCTGGCGATGATCCGCGCGCTGACCGCGGACAGCGAGCTGGACGGTCTACCCACCGGCACGACCGTCCGCTTCCGCCTCCCGGTCGCCACATCTCCGCCCAGAATGTACGGTCATTCGGACGGCGAGGAGAGGAGTCCGGAGTGAGTCCGCAGGTCGAGGTGATCGAGACAACCGAGCTGGGCGACCGGAGCTACGTGGCCCATGACGGCGAGAGCGCCGTCGTGGTCGATCCGCAGCGCGACCTCGACCGGGTCGACGCGGTGCTCGCCGATCGGGGCCTCACGTGCGTCCTGGTGGCCGAGACCCACATCCACAACGACTACGTGACCGGCGGTCTGGCGCTCGCACGCCGCACCGGGGCCCGCTACGCGGTGGCCGCCGCCGACGACGTCGCGTTCGAGCGGCACGCCGTGCGCGACGGCGACGAGCTCACCGCCGGGCGGCTGCGGGTACGGGTCGTGGCGACACCCGGCCACACCGACGGCCACGTGTCGTACCTGGTCGACGACGGCGACGGGCCGGCCGCGGTGTTCTCCGGCGGATCCCTGCTCTACGGCAGCGTCGGTCGCACCGATCTCGTCGATCCCGACCGCGTCGAGGAGCTCACCCGCGCCCAGTACCGCTCCGCGCGGCTGCTGTCGGCCGTGAGCGGGGCCGACGACGCCGTCTACCCGACCCACGGTTTCGGCAGCTTCTGCTCGTCGGGCCCGGCCACCGGCGGGGACAGCAGCACGATCGGCGTCGAGCGGGAGCGCAACGACGCGCTGGTCGAGGCCGACGAGGACGCGTTCGTCACCCGGCTCGTCGCCGGCCTGACCGCCTACCCCCGCTACTACGCGCACATGGGGGCCCGCAACCTGGAGGGCCCGGCGGCCGCGGACCTGTCCCCGGTCCGGCGGGTGGTCCCCGAGGAGCTGCGGACCCGGATCGAGGCCGGCGAGTGGGTCGTCGACCTGCGCGACCGGACCGCCTACGCCGCCGAGCACATCGGTGGCACCGTCGGCCTGGCGCTGGGTCAGCAGTTCTCCACCTACCTGGGCTGGCTCATCCCGTGGGGCACCCCGCTGACCCTGGTCGGGGACACCGCCGAGCAGGTCGCCGACGCCCAGCGCCAGCTGGTCCGGATCGGGATCGACCGGCCCGACGCCTCCGCCGTGGGGACACCGCGTGACCTGGCCGCGCCCGGCGAGCTGCGCAGCTACCCGCGGGTGGGCTTCGCCGAGGTGGCGGCGGCACGCGACGGCGGCGGGGACGTCGTCCTCGACGTGCGCCGCGACGACGAGCGCGCCGCCGGCGCGATCCCCGGATCGGCCCACATCCCCCTGCACTCGCTGCTCGAACGCCTCGACGAGATCCCCCGGGGGCGGCTGTGGGTGCACTGCGCCTCCGGCTTCCGGGCCGGCATCGCGGCGAGCCTGCTCGACCGCGCAGGCCACGACGTCGTGCACGTCGACGACGACTACGCCGTGGCGGTGGACCGCGGACTCGCCGACGGCTGAGACCGGCCGGCGGGCCCGCCGTGACCGGGCCGTCCCCCGGAGCCCGGCGGATCTATCCTGGTCCACGGGAGGACGGACATGGACTCAGCGCGGCGCGCGCTCCGCGTGGCGGATCACGACCGGCAGGCGGTGCTCCGGCGTCTGCACCGGGCGGTCGGCGAGGGCCGGCTGACGATCGTCGAGTTCGAGGAGCGCAGCGCGGACGCGCTGGCGGCGCGCACGCGCGGCGACCTCGACGACCTCACGGCCGATCTGCCGCCCGATCTGTGGTGACGGGCGGGACGACCGGGTCCTGCGCCGCGGGTGCCGCGGGTGGGAGCTGAGCCGGATCCGCCGCCGGCGGGTCGTCCGGGGCCGTCTCGACGGACTTCTCGGCTCCCGTCGACACGGGCGCCGAGCCGCCGGTCGCGTTCTCGAAGAACCGCAGCAGCTCGATGGGGAACGGCATGACCAGCGTGCTGTTCTTGTCCGACGCGACGTCGGACACCGTCTGGAGCAGGCGCAGCTGCAGTGCACCCGGCGTCTCCCCCATCGCCTGCGCGGCGTCGGCGAGCTTGGCGGAGGCCTGGAACTCGCCGTCCGCGGCGATCACCCGCGCCCGCCGGTCGCGCTCGGCCTCGGCCTGCCGCGACATCGACCGGCGCATGCCCTCGGGCAGCGCGATGTCCTTGATCTCGACGCGGTCCACGCTGACCCCCCACTCCTCGGTGGGGGTGTCGATGACCGCGCGCAGCTCGGCGTTGACCTGCTCCCGGTCGGACAGCATCGTGTCCAGGTCGGCGCGGCCGATGACCGAACGCAGCGACGTCTGCGCCACCTGCGACACCGCACCCAGGTAGTTCTCGACGTTGACGACCGCCTTCGCGGGGTCGGTGACCCGGAAGTAGACGACGGCGTCGACCGAGAGGGTCACGTTGTCCTTGGTGATCGCTCCCTGGGCCGGGATGTCCATGACGACGGTCTGCACCGGCACCTTCGTCATCTGGTCGACGAACGGGATGATCACCCGCAGGCCGGGTTCGCGGATCTCCGGCAGCAGCCGGCCGAACCGGAGCACGACTCCGCGCTGGTACTGCTGCACCAGCCGCACCCCGGCGCCCACGACGGCGAGCAGCAGTGCGGCGATCAGGGCGACGACGACGAGGGCAGGGGTCACGGGTACCTCCGGGATCGGATCGGTCCACCGCACCGCCGGCGGCGGCGGGCGGACGGCGGTCATCGACTGCCGACCAGCCTTCCCGGCGCACCTTCGGCCGATGCTAGTCCGGTGTGTCCGATTCCGCAGTCCGGAGCTGCGGTTCCGGGTCAGCGGATCCCGGGTCACCTCGCGAGGCGTGCCACCGGTCCATCAGCGCCGGGAGCTCGACCTGCAGGTAGCGGTAGAAGGCGGCCATCTCGGTCAGCCGACCATGTGCCGGGCTACCCGGATCGATGTGGGCCAAACCCTCCTCCGCGATCTGCTGCATGAGTTCGAGCGTGGCGTTCTTGCCGGTCATGAGCGTGGACCAGGCGTCGTCGCGCATCCGGAAGTGGGCGCGTCTGCTGCCCGGGACGGCGGCGGGCTCGACCAGCGCCACCGTGCGGAGCATGCCGATCGCCGCGGAGATCGACCCCGCGCTCGCGTCGAGCCGTTCCTGGAGGTCGCCCGCGGTGAGGGAGTCGGCGTCGGAGAACAGGAACGCCGCCATGACCCGGGCGACCATCCGCTGCATCCCGGCCTCGTTCAGGGCGAGCGCGAGCTTCTCGGCCACCGCGTCGACGTCCCCCACCACCATCCTCCTCAGAAGCTTCAGCAATTACTGAAATCATGCTAGCGTTCCTCGCGTCGGTCCGCAGTGCGGGCCGTGGAGAGCCGGGAAGCCTGGTCGGCACGCCCTTCGCCACGTGCCCACCGGAGGCTGTCATGTCCCCCGTCATCGAGGTCGACGACCTCGTCTTCCGCTACCCGAGGTCGGTCGAGCCCGCCGTACGGGGCATCGGTTTCACCGTCGACACGGGCGAGGTCTTCGGCTTCCTCGGCCCCAGCGGCGCCGGGAAGTCCACCACCCAGAAGATCCTCACCGGCCTGCTCACCGGCCACGACGGCCGGGTCGCGGTGTGGGGCCGGGACCCCGCCGAGTGGGGCTCGCCGTACTACGAGCGCGTCGGCGTCTCCTTCGAGCTGCCGAACCTCTACCACAAGCTCACCGCACTGGAGAACCTCCGCTTCTTCGCCTCCCTCTACGCCGGGCCCACGCAGGACCCGATGGCACTGCTGGAGTCCGTCGACCTGGCCGGCGACGCCGACACCCGCGTCGGCCGGTTCTCCAAGGGCATGCAGATGCGCCTGGTCTTCGCCCGAGCGCTGCTGCACGATCCCGAACTGCTGTTCCTCGACGAGCCCACGTCCGGGATGGACCCGGTCAACGCGCGGCGGGTCAAGGACATCGTCCGGGCGGCGCGGGCGCAGGGCCGCACCGTCTTCCTGACCACCCACGACATGGCCACCGCCGAGGAGCTCTGCGACCGCGTCGCGTTCGTCGTCGACGGCCGCATCGCCGCCCTCGACACCCCGGCCGAGCACAAGATCAGCCGCAGCAGCCGTACCGTGCGGGTCACCTACCGCGACCCGCACGACCCCCACGCCGAGCTGCGGTACGAGGACTTCCCCCTCGACGGCCTCGCCGACGACGCCGCGTTCCGCGAGCTGGCCCGTCGGCAGCACGTCGAGGCGCTGCACAGCCAGGAGGCCAGCCTCGAGGACGTGTTCGTCGAGGTCACCGGCCGGAGCATCGCATGAACCGCGTGCTCGCGGCCGCGGTGCGGATGGACTTCCGGCTGCAGCGCCGCTACGGGATCTGGTGGGCCACCGGGTTCGTCGTGGCGCTGTGGGTCGGGGTGCTGCAGCTCGTGCCCGACACCCTGCTGCCCGCCGCCATGCCCTACCTGCTCATGTCCGACATCGAGTTCCTGCTGTTCTTCATCGCCGGGGCGCTGTTCTTCGAGAAGGGCGAGGGCACGCTTCACGCGCTGGTCGTCACGCCGCTGCGGTTCGGGCGCTACCTGGCATCGAAGCTGCTGACGATGTCCACGCTCGGGCTGCTCACCTGCGTGGTCGTGGTGCTCGCCGATCACGGACCGGACCTCGGCTGGCCCGCGTTCCTGGCCGGCGTGCTGCTGATGACGGCGCTGATGGTGCTCGCGGGCTTCTGCACCGCCCCGCTGTTCCCCTCGATCAGCGAGTGGCTCCTCCCGGCCACGCTGCTGCTGGCCGTGGCGAGCGTGCCGATCATCGACTACGCCGGGCTGTACCCGCACCCGCTGTTCGCGCTCGTCCCCACCCACGGCCCGCTGCTGCTGCTCGGCACCGCGTTCGGGCAGGTCACGCCGACCGCGGGCGAGCTGGCGTTCGCCGTGGCGTATCCGACCGTCTGGATCGTGGCGCTGTGCCTGCTCGCCCGGCGGGTGTTCCATCGCTACGTCGTCACGTCCGAGGGAGGTCGATGATGGGCGCGATCGCCGCGTTCGCCCGCAACGACCTGCGGACCGTGCGCCGGGACACCCTCCTCGGGGTCGTCCTGGTCGGCCCGTTCCTCTACGCCGCCACCATGTGGTTCCTCCCGGCCGTCACCGACCACGCCCGGACGCAGTGGGCGTTCGACCTCGCGCCGTACCACTCGGTGATCCTCAGCGCGTTCTGCGTGCTCGGCCCGCCCCTGCTGATGGGTGCGGTGCTGGCGCTGCAGCTGCTCGACGACTCCGACCAGCACACCCTCACGGCGCTGCGGGTGACCCCGCTCCCGCCCGGCGCCTATCCGACCTACCGCGCCACGGTGACTGCCGTGCTGACGGCGGTCTCCGTCGTGGCGTCGCTCGCCCTCACCGGGCAGGTCGACGCGCCGACCGTGGCCCTGAGCGTCCCCGTCGCGCTCGTCGCCGGCCTGCTCGCGCCCGTACTCGGGTTCGTCATGGCCTCGCTCGGCCGGACCAAGATCGAGGGACTGGCGGTGATGCGGGTCGTCGGGCTCGCGGTGTTCACGCTGCCGCTGATCCCGTTCTTCGTCCTCGAGCAGCCGTGGCAGCTCGCGTTCGGCGTGCTGCCGCCGTACTGGCCGGCGCGGGCGTTCTGGTCGGCCCACGACGGCGGCACCTACTGGCCCTACGTCGCGGGCGGGCTGCTCTACAACGGAGCGCTGGCCCTCGTGCTGCTGAGGGTGGTGACGCGCCGGCTGCGCTGACCGGGTCCCCGAGGACCTGGCGCCGGGCGGTCGACGGTCGACGGGCTCCGCGCGGAGCGCGGGATCGTGATCGACTCGGGTCTCCGGGCGGTCGTCGGGATCGGTCGCTCAGGCGCGCGCGGCCCACACGGTGCGGGTCGTGCGCAGCGCGAGGTCGTCGCGACGCAGCAGGCCGTGCGGGCCGTCGGGGTCGAGGAGCCGGTCGAGCGCGGCCAGGTCCTCGGCCGCGAGCGTGTCGGCCACGGCGTCGCGGATCCGCCCCAGGCCGGTGAGCGCGTAGCGGCCGACGGACCGCGAGCGGGTGTGCTCGACGGTGGCGGTCACGATGCGCTCCCCCGCGATCTCGAACCCGGCGGCGACGAGCATCGGGCCGAAGTCGGCCCCGCGGTGGGGCAGCCGCTCCGCGGCCCCGCGGTCGGCCACGTCGTGGCAGCGTCCCTCGAGTCCGGGGCGCTCCTCGGGAGCGTGGTCGGGCAGGAACCGCGGGAAGCCGTCGGGCTCGACGACGACGAGCAGACCGCCGGGGGTGAGCGTGTCGCGGACCCGGCGCAGCAGGCGATCCGGATCTGCCATGTGGTGCAGCGAGGCCGACGCCCACACCAGGTCGAGCCGGCCCAGGTCGGGCCACGCCGCGTCGAGGTCGGCGCGGACGGTGTCCACCCGCCCCGCCACCCCGGCCTCGCGGGCCTTGTCCTGCACCCGGCGCAGGTGCTCGTCGGAGGAGTCGACGGCGGTCACGTGCGCCTCGGGGAACCGGGCCAGCAGGGCGAAGGTGCCGACGCCGGTCCCGCAGCCCAGATCCACGATCCGGCGAGGGCCGTCGCCGACCGGGAGCCACGACACGATCGACGCGGTGTGCTCGGCGAGCACCTCGGCGTCCAGGTCCAGGATGTCCGCCATCGCCACCCGACCGTCCTGTCCGTACTCGTGGCCGTGGCCGTGGCCGTGTGTGGGCGTCGTCTGCGTCATGTCCTCACCGTAGGCGCCTCATGCGTCAGACGCCAAGAACGTTGCCAATATGGCAAGAAGTCGGCCACATGCGGTGCCGCGCGGGCAGCAGGCGTCGCCGGCCGGGGTCACCGCGGAGCCAGCTCGGGTGCCCCCGGGTCGTCCCGGTGCCCGCGGCGGGCCTCGCGGTCGAAGATGCCCAGGATCTCGCACGGACCGCCCTCGGCGCCGACGGCGTGCGGCAGCATGGTGGGGAACTCGGCGGCCTGGTCGGTCTCCACGCGGATGCGTCCGGTGCCCAGCAGCAGGACCGCGGTGCCGGAGAGGACGACGAACCACTCCCGACCGGGGTGGGCGCGCAGCCGGGCGGGACTCTCCGGCGGTGGATCCGTCAGGCGCCGGCGGACCACGGTCATGCCGGGCTCGGCCCTGATCGCCCAGCGCCGCACGCCGTGCGCCCCGTCGACCACGGGGTCGGACACGACGTCGTCGGTGGCCGTCTCCACCAGCTGGTCCAGGGAGGTGTCCAGGACCCGGGCCAGGGTGACGAGCTGGTCCAGCGCGAGCCGGCGCCGCCCGTTCTCGATCCGGCTCAGGGAGGACTGGCTCAGGTCCGCCCGGGTCGCCAGGTCCTGCAGGGACCAGCCGTGGGCGACCCGCAGGGCCCGGATGCGCTGGCGCACCAGGCCGTCCAGATCACCCTCGGATTGCGTCATGAGCACGATCCTATGCGCAGCGAGCACGATCCGGCGGGCGGCGCCGCGCGGCCCTGATCCTCGATCGCCGGTTCGCGTTTGCGAGGCCGTGTCGCGGGCACCTGGCAGGTACGGGTCGGGAAGCGACGTGAGACACCGTTTGTCAACCCCTCCTCCGCCGGAGATCATGCGGCACCGCTTGTCGGTGTCCACGTCGTTCGTCCTCGCTGCGCTGCGGGCGCTCCATGTGGACACCGCCGGCGCGCCACCGCGGGTGGCTGGGACGGAG
>NZ_JAJCYB010000040.1 GCF_029263155.1 Pseudonocardia sp. | reverse complement strand
GAGCGCCCGCAGCGCAGCGAGGACGAACGACGTTGACACCGACCAGCGGCGGAAGACGATCTACCCGGGAGGGAGGCAGAACACCCGTCGCTCAACAGGAACGACCTTCATCCGCAGCTTGACATCCATAGGAGCATCCCGACCGCCGTCCCCACCGCCGGATCCCGGATGAGGTCACCCATGATCACCGCACAGGCGGAGCCGGCGGCGCGCGCCGCACCGTCCGGCCGGACCGCGGGCGGCCCGGACACGGCCGAGCTGCCGGTCGTCCCGCGGCGGCGTCGCCGGCACCTCCCGTCGACGGCGCGCACCCGCATCATCGGGTGGGTGCTGCTGCTCGTGCTGGCTGCACTGGGCGTGGTCACGTTCGTCACGTGGCGGCTGCTGCTCCAGAACACCGACGACCGGATGGAGCGCGCGCTGCGCAGCGAGATCGTCGACTTCGGCGAGATCACCCAGGACGGCATCAGCCCCCGCACGGGCGTCGGGTTCGCGTCCATGGCCGAGCTGATCGGCGAGGCCATCGCCTACAACCCGGCGCGACCCAACGAGAAGTTCCTCGGCTACGTCGACGGGACGTTCTCCAGCCAGAGCCGCCAGGTCGGCGGCGGATCGACGGTGTTGGAGGACGATCCCGCGTTCACCGCACTCGTCGCCACCGTGACCGAGCCCGTCAGCGACTCCTACGCCAGCGCCGAGGGCGAGGTGCTCTACCTCGCCGTGCCCGTGACGCTGGCCGGCCGTCCCGACCAGGGCGTCATCGTCGCGGCCTACCTCGCCGACGCCGAGCGCGAGGCCGCCCACGACACGGCGCGGGTCATGCTCGCCATCGGCGCCCTCACGTCCCTGGCCGCGGCGGGCGGCGCCTGGCTGGTGGCCGGGCGGATCCTGCGCCCGCTGCGCGACGTCGCCGCGACCGCCCGCTCCATCACCGAGACCGACCTGTCCCGCCGCATCCCGCTGGAGCCCGGCCCGGCCGATGAGCGCGACGAGCTGCGCGACCTCGTCCGCACCGTCAACGCCATGCTCGACCGCGTCGAGAACGGGGTGGCCGCGCAGCGTCGGTTCGTCGACGACGCGGGCCACGAGCTCCGCACGCCCATCACGATCGTCCGCGGGCACCTGGAGGTGCTCGACGCCACCGACCCGGCCGACGTGCGCACCACCGTCGAGCTGGTCGACGACGAGCTGGGGCGGATGAACCGGATGGTGGCGGACTTGCTGTTGCTGGCCCGCTCGGAGCAGCCCACGTTCCTGCACCCCGAGCTCACCGACGTCGGCGAGCTCACCGAGGACGTGTTCGGCAAGGTCGTCCGCCTCGGGGAGCGGGAGTGGGTGCTCGAGACCGCCGCGCGCGTCGACGCGGAGGTCGATCCGCAGCGCATCACGCAGGCGATCATCGCGCTGGCCGACAACGCGGTGCGCCACACCCGGCCCGGCGACCGGATCGCGATCGGCTCGCAGTTCGCCGGCGGCACGCTGCGGTTCTGGGTGTCCGACACCGGGCCGGGCATCGGCGAGGCCGACCGCACCCGCATCTTCGAACGCTTCGCCCGCGGCACGTCCACCGGCCCTCGCTCCGAGGGCGCGGGGCTCGGGCTCGCGATCATCCGGGCCATCGCGGTCGCGCACGGCGGCCAGGTCCTGCTCGACAGCGTGCCCGGGCGCGGCGCCACGTTCACCGTCGTCGTCCCGGCGGTCCTTCCCGAGGAGAACCTCTCATGAGCCGAGTGCTGATCGCCGAGGACGAGCCGCGGATCTCCGCCTTCGTCGAGAAGGGGCTGACGGCCAACGGGTTCACCGTCACGGTGGTCACCGACGGGCTGTCGGCGTTCGACTACGCGGTCACCGGCGGCTTCGACCTGCTCGTGCTCGACATCGGACTGCCCGGCATGGACGGCTTCGAGGTGCTGCGCAAGCTGCGGGCCGACAGGTGCCCGATCCCGGTGATCGTGCTGACGGCCCGCGACAGCGTGCAGGACACCGTCGCCGGGCTGGAGGGCGGCGCCGACGACTACATGCCCAAGCCCTTCCGGTTCGAGGAACTCCTCGCGCGGGTCCGGCTCCGCCTGGCCACCGACCGCTCCGCCGAGCTGACGGTGCTCGCCCACGGCGGCCTGCAGCTGGATCTGCGCACCCGGCGCGCGCACGTGCAGGGCCGCACGGTCGACCTGTCGGCGCGCGAGTTCGCGCTGGCCGAGACGTTCCTGCGGCACCCGGGCCAGGTCCTGTCCCGCGAGCAGCTGCTCTCGCACGTGTGGGGCTACGACTTCGACCCGGGCTCGAACGTCGTCGACGTCTACGTGCGCTACCTGCGGCGCAAGCTGGGTGCCGAGCGGATCGTCACCGTGCGCGGCATGGGGTACCGCCTCGACGAGCTGGACTGAGGCGCCGGGACGGCTCAGCCGCAGACCGTCCGGAGCAGGCCGCCGCAGGACACGCCCAGCGGCTCGGTCAGGCCCCCGAGCAGCGAGGGACGGTCGCGCGGGTCGCCGTCGGAGGCGTCGCGGCTGCTCGCGGGACCGTCCGCGACCTCTCGTTCGTCGGTGCCGCGCCGGACGGGCGGGTCGTCGGCCAGGGTCGGGGCGGGTGCGACGGACGGCGGGCCGGCGGCAGCGGGTTCGGCCGCCGAGGGTTCCCGCACCGTGGGCTCCTCCACCTCGGGTCGCTCGGCTGCCGGTCGCTCGGCTGCCGGTTGCCGGGCCGCCGGTTGCTCGACCGTCGGTTGCCGGGCCGATCGCTGGGCCGCCGGTAGTTCGGCGGGAGCCGGGGCGGATCGCTCCGCGGGCGCGGACCGGCGCACCCGCTCGACCGGATCGACGGCCGGGGGCGCGATCTGCGGGGCGGTCACCGGTTCGGGGACGGTCCGGGGCGCCGGGGGCGTGCGGGGCGTGGCCGGCGCGTCCGCGGCCGCGACGTCCGGCACGAGCCCGGGCCGCGGCTCGATCCGTGCCGCCGCGAGGTCCTCGCCGGCGAACGCGGGCTCGGACAGCCGCACCACGGTGGTACCGCTCGCGACGAGCGCCGCACCCGCCGCGGCCGCGAGCATCGTCCGGACGATCGATCGCACGAGCAGACCCCCAACTCTCGCCACACCCCGTGAGGCCGTCCTGAGGTTCCCCCGGTTCTCCGGAGTCTTTGAAGACTGGTCTGATCTTGAGGACCAGGAAGGAAGGCTCTGTTGCCAGCACCGAAGAAGTACCCCGATGAGCTGCGCGAGCGCGCGGTGCGGCTGTATCGGGAGTCGTCCCCGCGGCCGACGTTCCGGCGGTTGGGCGAGCAGCTCAACGTGCATCCCGAGGCCCTGCGGAACTGGGTCCGCCAGGCCGAGGCCGACGCCGGTGAGCGCGACGATCGCCCTACCACTGACATGCTCGCCGAGAACCGGCGGCTGGCGCGGGAGAACGCCGAGCTGCGGCGGGTCAACGAGGTCCTGCGCGCGGCGAGCGCGTATTTCGCCAGCGAGATCGGCCCGACCCGGAGGTGGTCATGAGCTTCATCGAGACGATGCAGGCCCGTGGCTTCCCGGCCGGTCTCGTACTGCGGGTCCTGAACATCGCCGAGTCGACCTACTACGACTGGCGGGCCCGCCAGGCCGCGCCGAGCCGCCGCGAGCTCGACGACGCCGCGCTGCTCGAGCAGATCTGCAAGGTGCGCAGCGTCAACGAGTACGCCGCCAGCTACGGCTCGCCGCGGGTCTGGCTGGAGCTGCGCCGCCAGGGCGTGCGCGTCGGGCGCAAGCGGGTGGAGCGGATCATGCGTGAGCACGGACTGCAGGGCGCGCACCTGCGGCGCGGCTGGCGCCACGGCTCGACCCGGCAGAACCCGAACCACACCGCCGCGCCGGACCTGGTCGACCGCGACTTCCGGGCCGCCACCCCGAACCGGTTGTGGGTGGCCGACCTGACGCGGCTGGTCACCGGCGAGGGCGTGCTGTGGTTGGCATCCGTGCGCGACGCGTTCGCCAACCGGATCGTCGGCTGGGCCACCGACCCGCGCGCGACGACCGCGCTGGTGCTCACCGCGCTCAACCACGCGCTGCGCTCGCGCGACGTGCGGCCCGGGCAGCTGATCTTCCACAGCGACAAGGGTGCGCAGGGCAGTACACCGCGCTGCGGTTCACCGGGCGCCTCGTCGACGCCGGGGTCGCGCCGTCGACGGGCAGCACCGGGGACAGCTTCGACAACGCCCTGGCTGAGAACCTGTGGTCCACGATCAAGACCGAGCTCGTGTACTGGCCGGGGACCACGTTCGCCACCCGCGCCGAGGCCGAGCACGCCCTGGTCCGCTACATCGACGGCTGGTCACGATATGCAGGTGATCTTCAGGCCTGCCGCGGAGTCGGGTGAGAGAGGCAGGCCCTCGCCGATGGGAGGCCTGCAGTGTCGTTCGTTCCTTGCTTGCTGGATGGACGTCCGGACCCGGGACGTGGTCCGGTCCGGCTCGGGCATCCGCTGATCGATGCCTATCTCGAGCTGGTCGCGGCGCGGGCCCGGCCGAACACGCTGATCGCGACCGCTTATGACCTGAAGGTGTTCTTCACCGTGGTGCGCCGCGAGCCGGCAGCGGTGACCACGGCCGACGTGCTGGCCTTCATCAAGGCCCAGCGCGCCCCGCGGCGCGGGCCGCGGGTCGTGCGGCTGGAGGACGGCGAGGCCGGGCTGTCCGCGCGGACGATCAAGCGGCGGCTGGCCAGCGTGTCCGGGTTGTTCGACTACCTGGTGGTCCGCGGGGACACCGCGATGACCGCCAACCCGGTGCCCCGCGGTCTCGCGGCGCGCCGGCCGGGACAGCGCCGGGTGCGCGCAGTGCCGCTGATCCGCACGGCGCGAACGCTGCCGCGGGTGCTCGAGCCGACCGAGGTGGACGCCTTCCTGGCCGCGCTGCGGACCCGCCGCGACCGGGCGATGGTCGAGGCGATGCTGCTGGGCGGGCTGCGCCGCTGCGAAGTCCTCGGGCTGCGCCTGGCCGACGTGCGGCCCGGCGAGCGGCGACTGTTCATCGCCGAGGGCAAGGGCGGCCACCAGCGGATCGTGCCGGTCTCAGCGCGATTCTTCACCACCCTGGCCGACTACCTGCACCAGGAACGCCCGACCGATGCGGTCGACGACCACCTGTTCGTGGCGCTCAAAGGCCCGCGGCGGGGACAACCGCTGTCCGCGGCCGGGCTGGACGAGATCGTGCGCGGCGCACGGCGGCGGGCCGGGATCGCCCAGCTGACCTGCCACCAACTGCGGCACACCTGCCTGACCCGGCTGCGCGAGGCCGGGATGGCGCTGGAGGCGCTGCAGGCTCAGGCCGGGCACCGCTCCATCGAGTCGACCCGGATCTATCTGCACCTGGCCAACGACTGGCTCGCCGACGAGTACCGCCGAGCCGCCGAGGCGATCGACGCTCAGACCGTCGCTGCGCCCACCGCCGCGGAGGTGGACTGATGCCGGCCGCCGCCCCGCTGACCGCGGCCGACGAGGACCTCGTCGCGAGGTTCCGCACCGAGCTGATCGCCGGCGGCGGTCGGGCGTGGCGCTCCACCTGCCAGGCCGCGGCGACGTTCTGCCGGCGCATCGCCCGCAGCGGCGGCTGGCAGCGGATGGACCTGGCCGACCAGCTGGCCGCGGCGAAGGCGGCGCACGCCGCGCCGTTCGTGTCCTGGCTGATCGTCACCGGCCGGCTGCCCGTCAGCGCGGCGTTCGTGACCGGCTGCGGGCTGCAGCTCGGGCACGCCGCGGCCCGCTACCAGCCGGCGGCCCGGCTGCGGTTCGAGCAGGCCGCCGAACGGCTCGACACCACGCACGCCGACACGCTCCTGCAGTGGCACGCGCTGGTCATGCTCACCGCCGCGGTCGGGCGCATCGTCACCGAGGTCAACACCGAGACCTTCCAGACCGGCCGGGACCTGCTCCTGGGCGGCTACCGAACTCGGGACCGACCCGCCTCTGGACGCGCGCTGGCCGCGGTACTGCACCGACTGCAGGCCACCCTGTTCCACGACAAGCAGGTCGACACCATCGCCCGCCCCGCGCCGACACCGATCCGGGTCGCCGGCTGGGCCGGCGTCGCGACGTCCTACCAAGACGCGGCGCAGCGCTACGTCGAGCAGGTGGCGCTGAGCCTGCGCCCGTCCACGGTCACCGCGATCGAACGCGACCTGCGGTTCTTCGGCCGCTGGCTGGCCGACCACCACCCCGACATCGTGACCCTGGCCCAGCTGACCCGCTGTCACCTCGAGGACTACAAGTCTCACCTGGCCACCGCTCCCAGCCACAGCGGGGCACCGCTCAAGCGGGTCAGCATCAAGAACATTCTGATCAACCTGCGCTGCTTCTTCACCCGCATCACCGAGTGGGGCTACCCCGACATCCCCGTCCGGCCGCTGCTGTTCGACGCCGACCTGCCGATCATCGACAAACCCCTGCCCCGGTTCCTCGACGACGCCGCCGCGACCAAGCTGCTACGCGCCGCTCGCACCGAGCCCGACCCGTTCACCCGGCTGGTCGTCGAGCTGCTGGCCCGCACCGGGATGCGCAAGGGCGAGCTGCTCGCCCTCACCGTCGACGCCGTCGTGCAGATCGGCTCGGCGTTCTGGCTACGCATCCCGATCGGCAAGCTGCACAACGACCGCTACATCCCGCTGCACCCCGAGCTCAAGACCCTGCTCGACGACTGGATCACCCACCACCGGCCCGCGGACCTGCGCTCGAACCTGCTGCTGGTCCACCGCGGCCGTCCCGTCCGCGCCGGCCGCGTCGACCGCGCCCTGGCCCGCCTCGCCAACACCGCCGGCATCGGCCACGTCACTGCTCACCAGCTACGGCACACCCTGGCCACCCAGGCGATCAACCGCGGCATGAGCCTGGACGCCATCGCCGCCCTACTCGGCCACAAGACCCTGGCCATGACCATGATCTACGCCCGGATCGCCGACCGCACCGTGGCCGAGGAGTACTTCGCCGTCACCGAGAAGGTCGAGGCCCTCTACGACCAACCCACCCAGCTCCCCGCCGACGACGAGGGACACGAGATGCGCCGCCTACGCGCCGAGATGCACCGCCGCATGCTCGGCAACGGCTACTGCGCCCGACCCGTCGACATGGACTGCCACTTCGAGTCGATCTGCGAATCCTGCACCTTCTTCGTCACCACCATCGAGTTCCGCCCGACGCTGCAGGCACAGCGCGACGACGCCCACGGCAAGGGCCAGATCGGGCGCCAGAAGGTCTTCGACGGCCTACTCCAACGACTGGACCAGACCGGGGCTTGACACGATCACCTGCATAAGTTCAACACGAGCCGGCTGCACTCCATGATCGGCAACCTCCCGCCGGTCGAGTACGAACAGAACTACTACGCTCACCAACCAGCCCGAGACAACGCGATCTCGGGAGAACCCAGCCTCCACTGAAGCCGGGGCGCTTCACAGTGCCTGGAGGTCCACGACGCAGTTGCTGGCCAAGAATACGTTGGTTGCTGAGCTGGACGACGTCGACAAGTCAGCCCTCGCGCTCGACGAACTGCGCCGCAGTGGAGATCCGGATGCTGTTCTGCTCGCTGGCCAGCAGATGTGGGAGGCGGGCCCGCTGGAGGCGCTGCAACGCGCCCTCGGGAGCGTCGGCGAGAACTCGTGGACCCGTACACCGGCGCGGGCGAACCTGTCCCTCATCCAGAGGGGCGGTGATCTCCTGGACGAGCGCGACGCCGATAGGCTCGCCCTCCGCATACTGGACATGGTCGCCAATCCCGAACCGTTTACTCGCCGCGTAAACCCCACGTTCGCCGTCCGGCACTACGCTGGCCGGGCACTCGTCGCGCTGCTGCCGGCCGCGAGTGGCCCGGTGCTGGACGCGGTCGCCGACCTGATCTCCTCCCAAGCACCAGTGGAGGAGACCGAGCCCGTGACCTGGGTCCGGCTGGCCGCCGGTCTCCCGCACGATCGTCTGTCCTCGCCCGCGGCCGAGAGACTCGCCGCTGCAGGTACGGCGTGCGGTCCTGGGGATCTGGCGGTCGTTCTGTTGGAGACCGCGCGTTCATCCCCGCTTGCTATGGACGAGATGAATCGGCGGGCGGCGACCGCGTCGCGGCCCGGACCATGAACGACCCGGTCCGGCTGCCTGCTGAGGTCGTCCGCTCGTGGGTGGAGGAGGATGCACAACTCATCCGCACCGAGATGGCCGAGGCCGAGCAGGGGTCCTACACCGACCGGCCGAACGCGGTCGAGTCCCTGGTGTGGTTGGGCGCGGCCCTTCCTGATCTCGTCGACTGGGAGCCGCTCCTGGATCTCCTGGCTCACCCACTGGTCCGTAGCCGCACCAAGCGGCGGCTGTGCTTCCGGCTCGCTCGCGCGGCTTCCGGCCTACCGAGCGCGGTGACCGAGCGACTTCGGGAACTCGTACCCTCGATCGTAGGATCTCCCGCGGACAGGCATCTGGTGGACACGATGGGTGGTGCCATTGCCCACCTTGCCATCACCCTCAATGTTGACGGGCTCTTTGACACCCAGAGCGAGTTGCTTGTTCTACTCGGGGCCGAAACGCAGTCACGCGTCGACGCCGCGATCATGATCGGTCTGCACCCGGCCGCCGCGCCGCTCGTACCTGTGCTGCTAGCGCTAGTTCATGATGATCGGCAGGAGATTCGCGCAGCTTCCGCAACAGGACTGGCGCATCACCTGATCCGTACGCCGGACAGCCCGCACCCGGCCGCGTTTCCCGCCCTGACTGCCGCAGTCGCGTCCGGTGGTGGACAACCCGCACTCGACGTGGTCAGTACCTTCGCAGGGTCGGCGCATGTGCCAGCGAGCTGCGGCGACCTCTTGGGCAGCCTCTCGGAGCATCCGTCAGCCCGCGTCCGCAACATTGTTGTGGGTCTGGTTGATGGAGAGGACGTAGCGAACCCACCTGACAGCAGCGCGCGATAGGCAACGGCGTGGAGTCCACCGGATTGTGTGCAGCCAGTCCGGGGCCCGCCTGCCTACCGGGGTGGGTCGCAGTCCAGTCCGGGAACCGCCGGGGGACCAGCGGTCGTCCGCAAGCTGGGTCCCGCACGGACCGGCGAGTACCGCGTGGGAGTCAAGCCCGAGCGAGCCCGGCACAGATTCTGAACCAGATCTGTGTGGCGTTGTGCGACGATGTCGGGCGTGCTGGACGGCCTGTGGTGGCGCGATGAGGATGCGGAGTACATCGGCCGCCGCAGTGATCGCTACCCCGGCGCGACGAACATCGAACCGGACTGGACGGTGGAGGCTGCCGTGGACCCGCGGGGAATCGTGCACGATCCCGACCCGAAGAGCAGGACGGGTGCGGTCCGGATCATCGGCTTCTCGCCGAGCGCGGGTTTCGTGATCACGGTCATCGCGACGGGCGGGACGCATGCCGGAGTGACGGCGTGGAAGAGCAGCGGCGCGGATCTACGGGACTACGAGGGGCAGGGATGACGGTGGGTGATCGCGACGAGACATTGAGGCGGCCGGCGCGGCACGATGACGCTGACGTCGCTGCCGAGGTGCGTGCCATCCGTGAGGAGTACGCGGACGAGGAGGCAGAGGCTGCCGAGGTGGAAGCGGCGGAGAACGCGGCGGCGCTGGAGGTGGCGTTGTCGTTGCGCATCGATCGGGGGCTCGATGGGGCGCTGAAGCGGCGGGCGGCCCAGGAGCAGATCTCCCCGTCGGCGCTGGTCCGTCGTCTGCTGCGGGATGCGCTGCGTGGTGGGAACGAGCCCGTCCTCACGGCGCGGCAGGTCGAGGAGATCGCCCGACGGGTGATGCGCGAGTCGGCCTGAGTTCTGTCGGACGAGCCTGCCCAGGCACGCGGCGCCACGGTCGCGCTTGGGACCCATCTGGGACCACACGCACCGACCATCCACTCGCCGACCTGCACGTCTTGGTCACCGATGCCCGTCCTGTACCGCGTCTGACGTGCAGGAACGTGCGCAGCGGTGTGCTGGGGGTCAAGGGGTCGCAGGTTCAAATCCTGTCGTCCCGACGGTCGAAACGGGCGGTTCCTCTCGACGGGAACCGCCCGTTTCGTGTTCCTGACCTGCATGAACGTGTCGTGGTGACGGTGCGGGTCGCGGACCGGCCGCCGGCTGTCCGATCAGCGGTCAGCTCCCGCGTCCGGGGGGGGTGAGTGACCAGCTGGGTGGCTATCTCCTGTGGAGTGCCCCGCATGCTCCGGGAAGATGTGGTCCATGGCTCGGGCGCCCTCGTCGAGTACGGCGTGGAGCTGGTGTCGGTAGACCGTCTCGGTGACGGCTGTGCCGCTGTGTCCGACCAGGCGTGAGATGTCCTCGATGCGGACGTCCGAGGCCGACAGCAGCGACACGAAGCTGTGGCGCAGCTCCAGTGGCGGATCCGAGGGGTACCGGTTCACCCCGACGGTGCCGCTGTCAATGCGCTCGGCGACGGCGGTTCGGGAGGTGGTTGTAGTGATCACTGTCGAAGGCCTTGCGCCAGAGGCCTCCCCCCGGTTCGTCGATCCGATGGTGGTGATCTGCGAGCACGACGTCGTCGGCAGCCGCGGTCCCGTGCTGTTCGGGCGACAGTGTCGCCAGCCAGGCCTCCGCCGCCGCGGCCATGCGCGCGGCCGCAGCACCACCACCGACCGATCAGGGCCGGGCGTGCCGCACCGGGCGCCCGGCCGCCACGGCGAGCAGCGCGGCCAGCCCCGCGTAGACCGTGAGGACCACCGGCGGTGACGCGTACTGAGTGGCCACGCCCAGCCCCAGCACCGGCAGGGTGAGCCCGAGGTAGGCGGTCAGGAACAGCCCGGCCACGGCCTCGGCCCGCTTCTCCGGCGCGGCGCCGGTGGCGACGACGCGCACCGCGCCGGAGAACATCAGCCCGACCCCGGCCCCGACGGCGACCTCACCGGCCAGGAACAGCGGCAACGACGGCCACCACGCGGCGGCCACCACGACCGCCAGCCCGACGGGGACGGCCGCGGTACCGAGCAGGCCCGCCCACCGTCCCGACGGGTCCCGCACCAGCGCCTGGACGATCGCGGCGGTGCCGAACGTGGCCGTCGTCGAGAGACCGCCGAGGGTGTGCGAGGTGGAGCCGAGCGTCGCCCCGACGAAGGCGGAACCGAGGGCGGCGAACAGCCCGAAGAGGGCGAAGGCCACGAACGCCGCCACCGCGGCCGCGGCGAACTGCCGCCGCAGCCCGGGGGGTACGGCGGCGCGCTGGGGCCGGTACGGGGGCCGCGGGTCGGGTCGGCGGACCGTCTCGGGCACCAGCGCCAGCAGCGCCGCCGCGACCAGCAGCGCCACCAGGTGCACCACGTAGGGCAGGTGCAGCGGCCACGGCGCGAGGTCGGCCAGCACCCCCGCGACGAGCGGCCCGAGGCCGAGCCCGCCCAGATTGGCGGCGGTGCCGACCACCGCGGCCCGCCGCCCGCCGCGGCCCGGCCGGGCCGCGGCGTCCAGCTCGGCGAGGGCGGCCACCCCGGTGGAGGTGATCATCCCGACCGCGACGCCGGAGAGCAGTCGCGCCAGAATCAGCCCCGGCAACTCCGGCCAGACGGTGAACACCGCGGCCGACGCCGCCGCGGTGACCAGCGCGGCGAGCAGCAGCCGGCGCCGGCCCAGCTGGTCGGACAGGTGCCCGACCATGAACAGGCTGCCGAGGACTCCCACCGCGTAGGCGGCGAACACGATCGTGACGGTGACGGAGGAGAACCCGTAGGCCTGCTGGTAGAGCGGGTAGAGCGGGGACGGCGCGGTGCCCAGCGACATCACCGCGGTGAAGGCGGCGGCGACGATCCAGAATCCCGCGGCGCTGCGCCGCAGGTCGAGTACCGGTCGCTCGAGCACTAGGCCACCCTGCGACGGGTCAGCGCCGTGCACATCGCCTCGAAGCTCACGAGGTTGTGCCCGGCGAGGAAGACGTCGACGTGCGGCAGCGCGGCCGCCATCCCCCGCTGCAGCGGCCGGTAGCGCGGATCGCCCTTGAGCGGGTTGAGCCAGACCACCCGGTGCGCGCGGCGGGAGAGGTCCCGCATCGCCGAGCCGAGCGTCTCGGGGTCGTCGCGGTCGAGCCCGTCGGAGCACATGACGACCATCGCGCCGCGGACCGCGGCGTGCCCGCCGAAGCGGTCGACGAGGTCGCGCACCGCGGTGCCGAGCAGCGTGCCGCCGTCCCAGTCGTCGACCTCCCGGCCGATGCGGCGCAGCGCGGCGTCGACCGAGGTGCGCCGCAGCGACCCGGTGATCCGCGTGAGCTGGACGCCGATGGTGAAGACCTCGACGCGGTGCCCGGCGTGCAGCATGGCGTGGCCGAAGCGCAGCAGCGCCAGCGCGTAGGGACCCATCGAACCGGACACGTCGATCACCAGCGTGAGGGGGCGCTCGCGGGAGGGCACGCGGCGGCGGGGCAGCCGCATCGGCTCGCCGTCGGTGCGCAGCGACGCGCGCAGCAGCCCCCGGACGTTCAGGTGCGGCCCGGTCGGGGCGGGGCGGCGGCGCCGGCCGCGGCGGCGCGGGAGCTCGGGGCGCAGGTCGCGGAGCAGGGCGGCGGCCCGGCGGCGTTCGTCGGCGTCCATGTGCGCGAAGGACTTGACCTTGAGCAGCCGGATGTCGCTCGGCACCACCCTGGCCTCGTCGGCCTCCTGCTCCGGCTCGCCGGGCCGCGCGGTCGGGGTGCCGGGGGCACCGGCCTCCCGGTCCACCGCGACCAGCGGCCGGTCGCGCGGCGGCGCCGGCAGGCCGTGGTCGTCGTCGGAGGGCGGGCCGAAGAACTCGGCGAACGCCGCCGTGTAGATCGGATACTGCTCGCGCTGGTTGGCCAGCACCACACGACCGGCCCAGTACAGCTCGCGCAGGCCGACCTGCCCGAGCAGGTGCAGCGCCCCGTAGAACGCGGTCGTCTGCTCGGGGCCGATCGCCAGGCCGCGGCGGCGCAGCAGCGCGGCGAACTCCACGCAGGTCCGCCCGGTGACCTCGATGGGCTCGGCGCTCACGAGGTCGAGGGGACCACGAGATCGATCTTCTCGGTCACCAGCTGCTGGTCGTCGACGTCCTTGATCAACGCGCTGAGGGTGGCGGCGGCGATCTCCCGGGAGAGCGTGGCGACCCCGACCATGTGCAGCGCGCCGGCCCAGTCGATCGACTCCCCGACACCGGGGGAGTTGCCCAGCCCCAGGCCGCGGATCCGGTGCACGGCCCCGGCCACCTGCCGGGCCAGCGCCTCGGGGACCTCCGGCGCGCGGACCCGCAGGATCTCGAACTCGCGCTCGGCGTCGGGATGCGACACCCAGTGGTAGAGGCAGCGCCGGCGCAGCGCGTTGTGCAGGTCGCGGGTGCGGTTGGACGTGAGCACCACCAGCGGCGGCGACGGCGCCACGATGCGCCCGACCTCGGGGATGGTCACGGCGAAGTCCGAGAGCAGCTCGAGCAGGAACGCCTCGAACTCGTCGTCGGCGCGGTCGAGCTCGTCGATGAGCAGCACGGCCCGGTCGCCCGCCTCGAGCGCCTCGAGCAGCGGCCGGGAGAGCAGGTAGTCGCGGGTGAAGACGTCGGCGGCCCTGGCGTCCTCCGACCCGCGGACGGCGAGCAGCTGGCGGCCGTAGTGCCAGTCGTAGAGCGCCTGGCTGGTGTCGATGCCCTCGTAGCACTGCAGCCGGATCAGGTCGCGGCCCAGCAGCGCGGCCAGCGCCTTGGCGATCTCGGTCTTGCCGACGCCGTTCTCGCCCTCGAGCAGCAGCGGGCGGTTCAACCCCAGCGCGAGGTGGGTCGCCATCGACAGGGCGTCGTCGGCGAGGTAGCCGACCTCACCGAGCCGCGTGCGGAGCTCGGCGGGCGAGGTGAACGGGTGCGCCATGAATGGTCCTCACTTGGTCCGACCCGGCCCCGGACGGGAAGGGGTCCGTCCGGGGCCGGGTCGCGATCGGTGCGCCCGGGGGCGCTTCTCAGCGGCGCGCGATGGAGTCCTGCACGGTGGCCACGATCTCCGACGGCTTCACCGGGAGCTCGCGGACGCGCATGCCGTACTCCCGCAGGGCGTCGTCGATGGCCGCGGACACCACCGACGGGGTGACCATGCGGCCGCCCTCGCCGCCGCCCTTGATGCCGTACTCGGTGAACGGAGACGGGGTCTCGACGTGCCCGATCCGGAACGGCGGGACCTCGTTGGCGGTCGGGACGAGGTAGTCCAGGAACGTGGAGGACGTGAACTGCCCCTCCTCGTCGTAGGCCAGCTCCTCGTACAGCGTGGAGCCCAGCCCCTGCGCCGCACCGCCCGTGACGTGCCCGCCCAGGCTCTTCGGGTTCACCACGGTGCCGGCGTCGTGCACCGCGACGTAGTCGAGGAACGAGGTCTGCCCGGTGTCCGGGTCGACCTCCATGACCGCGATGTGGCACGCGTGGCCCATGATCGGGTAGAAGACGCCGAGGTCCGTGCGGTCCGCCGAGGGCAGCGTCGTGTACGGGTGGTCGTAGGTGTAGGCCTCCTCCAGCCCGCTCGTCATGCCCGGGGGCAGGTTGAGTGCGAAGAAGTAGGCCGACGCCGCCAGCTCCGGCAGGCCGAGCGACCGCTCCGGCGCCCCCACGACCTGCACCCGCGCGTCGACGAGCTCCAGGTCCTCCGCCGACACCTCGAGCGTGTGCGCGGCGATGTCGATGAGCTTCTTCTTGAGCTTGCGCGCCGCACCGCGGACCGCGCCCGCGACCATCACGGTGTAGCGGCTGCCGCCGGGGCCGGTGCCCGGCAGGGCGCGGGCGGTGTCGGCGTAGCTGACGTTGACCGTGTTCGGCTCGATGCCGAACTCCTCGGCCACGATCGTCGTGCTCACCGTCTCGGGGCTGTTGCCCCACATGGCCTGGCAGTGCAGCAGCAGCTGGAACGCACCCGTGGGGTCGATCGTGATCGTCGCGCTCTCGGGGCTCGACGTGATCGGGAAGGCCGGCTCGTCGAACCAGAACCAGAACTCGGTGGAGGAGAAGACCGAGCGCTCCTGGGTGGTGGCCAGGCCGATCCCGATGTAGCGGCCCTCCTCCTCGCGCAAGCGCGCCTTCTCCTGGCGCCAGTACGCGAGGTCGATCATCCCGAGGGCCGTGTCCAGCACCTTCGGGTAGTCGCCGCTGTCGTACAGGTTCCCGCCGGGGATCTTGTACGGGAACTGCTCGGGCTGGATGAAGTTGCGCCGCCGGATCTCCTCCGGGAGCAGCCCCAGCTCCTGCGCCGCCTTGTCGATCAGCCGCTCCAGCACCCAGTTGTGCACCTCGGAGCCGAACCCGCGGTAGGCGCCCTGCTGGCACTTGTTGGTCAGCGCCGCGCGCAGCCGGTACCTCAGGTCCCGGAACGTGTACGGGCCCACGGCCTGGGAGAAGGCGTTGCCGTGCGTGCCGACCCCGAACTGCAGGTAGGCGCCGTAGTCGTCGACCACGTCGATGTCGAGGCCGGTGATGATGCCCTCGGACGTGAAGCCCATCTTCGCGTCGTAGTAGCGGTCCGACGCGTGGTGGTCGGAGTTCATCAGGTGGTCGAGACGGTCCTCGACATAGGACACCGGGCGGCCGGTGCGCAGCGCCAGGAAGCCCGCGAGCGTGGGCACCTTGTGCGCGGTGAACTTGCTGCCGAAGCTGCCGCCTGCCGGGACGGGCCGCATCGTCAGCTTGTTCGACGGGATCTTCAGCGCGGTGGCCACGAGGAACTGCAGGTAGCTGAAGTTCAGCGAGTTGCAGTGGATCTCCAGGACGCCGTTGAGACCGACCCGCGCGACCGCGCCGCTGGTCTCCATCGGCATGCCGGCCGAGCGGCCCCAGTGCAGCGTGTCCTCGACGACCAGGTCCGCGCGCCCCAGCGCCTCGGAGATGTCGCCGAACTCGAAGGTCCGCTCGTAGCCCAGGTTGGTGCCGTGCTCGTCGTGCAGCACGGCCGACCCCGGCTCCAGCGCCTTCATCGGGTCGGTGACCGCGGGCAGGTCCTCGAACTCGACGACGAGCGCCTCGACGCCGTCCTCGGCGATGTAGCGGTCCTCCGCGACGACGGCCGCGACGGCCTCGCCGACGTAGCGCACCTTGTCGACGGCGATCGGATACTGCGGGATCGTCGGCGGCCCGAAGTTCATGCACGGGTTCATGTGCTTCGTGACGTCCTCACCGGTGAGGACGGCGATCACGCCGGGGATCTTCAGCGCCTCGGTCGCGTCGACCGAGACGATCCTCGCGTGCGGCACCGGGCTGCGCAGGATCGCGGCGTGCGTCAGCCCCTGCATCTTCAGGTCGGCGATGTAGCCGCCGCGCCCGACCAGCAGCCGCGGGTCCTCGACCCGCTTGCGGTCCGAGCCGATGTAGGTGTACGCGGGCTTCTCGTTCGCCTCGCCGTCCGTGACAGCGGTCATGGTCAGGCCTCCTTCGCACACGTGCCGGAGTTGCCGCAGCGGAGCTTCCGGCCGGCGTTCTGGACCGCGTTGATGATGTTCTGGTAGCCCGTGCAGCGGCACAGGATCCCGGAGATCTCGTTGCGCACCTCGTCGTCGGAGCGCTCCACGCCGTCGGCGAGGATCTCCTTGGTGCGCAGCACCATCGCCGGGGTGCAGAACCCGCACTGCAGGCCCTGCTCCTCGGCGAACGCCTCCTGGATCGGGTGCAGGGCGTCCTGGTCCGCGGACAGGCTCTCCACGGTCTCGACCTCGTGGCCGACGGCCTGCACGGCGAGCATCAGGCAGGACCGCACGGAGCCGCCGTCGAGCAGCACCGTGCAGCAGCCGCACACGCCGTGCTCGCAGCCCAGGTGCACGCTGACCAGGTCGAGATCGTCGCGCAGGAAGTCGGCGAGCGTCTGGCGGGTCGGGACCACGCGGGTGACCTCGCGGCCGTTGACGCGCAGGGTCACCGCACGGGTGTCGGAGTCGTACGTGCTGTGGTTCTCGGTGGTCGTCACGACCCGTTCCTCTCGACGGCGGCGGCGTTGCCGACCGCGGCGGTGATCGCCCGCTTCACCACGGTGACGGCCAGGTGCCTGCGGTAGGTGCCGGTGGCGTGCATGTCGTCGGCGGCGCTGACGGTGTCGCCGACGGCCGCTGCGGCCGCGGCGACGGCCTCGGCGGTGGTCGGCCCGCCGACCAGCGCGTCCTGCACGGCGGTGGCGCGGACCGGGGTGCCGGAGATGCCGGCGACGCCGACGGCGGCCGAGGCGACGTGGCCCTGCGCGTCCAGCGTGACCACGGCCGCGGCGGCGGCGAGGGCGAAGTCGCCCTGCCGGCGTGCGTGCTCCACGAACGCGGAACCGGCCGCGGCGGGTGTGACCGGGAAGCGCACCGCGACGACGAGCTCGTCGGGCGCGCAGGAGTTGGTCATGAAGCCCTCGAAGAACTCGCGGGCGGGGACCTCGCGACGACCGGCGGTGCCCTGCACGACGACGGTGGCGTCGAGGGTGACCGCCGCGCACGGCAGCTCGGCGGCCGCGTCGGCGTGCGCGAGGCTGCCGCCGACCGTGCCGCGGTGGCGGTTCTCGATGTGGCCGATGTAGGGCACGACCAGGCCGAGCAGCGGGACGGCCGCGGCCACGGCCGGGTCGGTCTCCAGCACCGACTGCCGGACGCCGGCGCCGATCTCGAGGACGTCGCCGTCCCGGGTGATCTGCTGCAGACCGGTGATCCGGTTGATGTCGATGAGGACCTCGGGGTTGGCCAGCCGCATGTTGAGCATCGGCATCAGGCTCTGCCCACCGGCCAGTACCAGCGAGTCGTGGCCGTAGCGGCTCTTGAGCGCCACCGCCTCCTCGACCGAGTCGGGGTCGCAATACATGAACTTCGGAGGCTTCATCGCCCGTCCTGCCTGTCCGTGGGGGAGATCCTGGTGTTCCTGCCGGTCGAGGGAGCCGGCGGCCGCAGGGTCAGGCCGACCCTACGCCGTCGTACCGGCCCGTCTGTTGTGTGGAGACACAGTTGCGGTGCGTGTGGGTGTGGATCCACCCATGGAGCCGCGGTCACTGGTCCGGCCCGTAGAGGCCGAACCGCAGCGAGCGGTCCGCGGGGTCCGCCGTGCTGTCCACCTGGTACTTGCGGCCCATCTCCCGCACCCGCTCCAGCAGGCTGCGGCCCAGCTCCAGGCGGCCGGGCTCCCACGTCGCCAGCGCCGTCGTGACGTCGCCATCGGCCGCGCGCAGCGCATCGGCCAGGGCCCACGCGTCGGCCGCCGCCTTCGCCGTGCCGGCCGCGGCGTGCGGCCGCGCGGCGAACCCGGCGTCGCCCATGATCGCGACCCGGCCGAAGGCCATCCGCGGCACCTCGACGTCGAGCACCGGCTGGATGAACGGCTCGGCGGTCCGCGCCACGAGCTCGGCCGCGGCCGGGGGCAGCTGCTCCTGCGCGGCGGCACGCAGCTCGGTGACGTAGCGGTCCTGGACCTGGCCCGGGTGCACCGACACGGGCGAGGGGAAGCCGCGCTTGTCGGTGAGGAGCTCGTCGAGCCGGGGACCCTCGGGCACGTTGCGGTACCAGACGTAGTTGAGCTCACGCTCGCCCGCGGCCAGCGCGCCGCCCCTGCCCGGGATCGGGTACATGCAGATGTGCGTGTTCGGGGCGATCGCGTAGGCCAGCGAGTCGCTGAGCAGCGCGTGCGTGGCCGCGCTCACCTCGGTCTCGGGCACCGTGCCGCGCCAGCCCACGTACCCGGAGTACTGCGGAACCACCTCGGGCAGCAGCCGGCGCCGGCCCGTGGACGAGATGCCGTCCGCGAAGACCACCAGGTCGGCGCGCTCCTCGCGGCCGCTGACGAACCGCAGGTCCACACCGTCCGCGTCCTGGTCCAGGCCCGCGCAGTGCTCGCCGAGGTGGTAGTGGTCGGTGCCGAAGTCGGCCAGCAGCGCCGTGTAGGTCGTCGTCCACGACGTGAACCGCCAGCTGCTCGGCTCGTCGAAGACGATCTCGTCCCCGGCGCCGATGTAGCGCAGGTGCGACGACCCGGTGCTCACCTTGTCGACGGCGCCGGTGCCCCCGTGCTCGCGGAACCAGCGCACGGTGTCGGGCTGCAGCACGATCCCCGCGCCGCGGCCGTCGAGCAGCTCGGGGGACCGCTCGAACACGTCCACCCGCATACCGAGCTCGCGCAGCACGAGCGCGGCGGTGAGCCCGCCCATCGAGCCGCCGACCACGATCACCCGTGGCTGGTCGTCGGTCATGGCACGTCCTCTCGGTCCTGTTCTGCCGAGCGTTCCCCACGTGGACGGTCCGGAGCACTGTGTCAGTAGCCAGCCGGTGCGAATTCTGCTGTGGTTCCACACAGTGGCATGCTGCCAAGCATGACGACGGAAACCCGCCACGACGAGGTTCGCCGCTGGCTGGCCGGTGTCGGCACCATCGCCGCGGCGGTGAACGCGCCGGTGGAGCTGCCCGCGCTGCTGGACCTGATCGCGGCCACCGCGTGCGAGCTCACCGGGTACGAGGCCGGCGGCGTGCTCCTGGCCGACGACAACGAGCACGCGCTCTACATCTCCGGTTCGCACGGGCTCTCGGCCGAGTACGTCGCGCGGGTCAACGCCGAGCACACCATCAAGCTCGGCTCCGGGCCGCTGAGCGCGGGGCCCTCGAGCCGGGCGTTCCGCACGGCCGAGCCGGTCGCGATCTCCGACCTGTCCGAGGACCCGTCGTTCGCCCCGTGGGTTGCGGCCGCCCTCGAGTACGGCTACCGCGCGATCGTCGCCGTCCCGCTGCTGGTCGGCGGCAGGCCCGCGGGCACGCTGAACTGCTATCGCACCGGCGTGCACCCCTTCGGCACCGACGAGATCGACCTGCTCAAGACCCTCGCCAACCAGGCCGGCATCGCCCTGGAGACGGCCCGGCTGCGCGACCACGAACGCCGCACGATCGACGACCTCGAACGGCTCAACCGGTCACTGACCGCGCAGCACCGGCTCCTGGAGCAGGCCGAGCAGATCCACCACGAGCTCACCGCCGTCGCACTGCGGGCCGGCGGCGTGCAGGCCGTCGCCGACGCACTGGCCCGGCTGCTCGCCCGACCCGTCCTCGTAGCCGACCCTGCTGGTCAGCCGCTGGCCAACGCCCAGCACCGTGGCGTGCTGCTCGACCCGGCGCCGATCGCGGTGGCGGCGGCCGACGACGCGGCCGCGACGCTGCTGGACTCGCCCACCGGCGACCTGATGACGGCACCGGTCGTGCTCGGGGGCGAGCTCGTCGCCCGGCTCTGGCTGCCCGGCCCGGTGGCGGACCTGGGCCCGCTCGACCGGCGCGCGGTGGAGCACGCCGCCGTCGTCTGCGCGCTGGAGCTGCTGCGCCAGCGCACCGCGCTCGAGGTGGAGTGGAGGCTCCGCGGCGACGTGCTCAGCGACCTGCTGGCCGGCGGCGCCTCGGCGGCGCTCGGCGCGCGGGCCGAGTCGCTCGGGCACGACCTCACCCGCCCGCACTCGGTACTGGTGGTGAAGGCCGACCGCCCCGACGGGCCGATGCACCGGATGGGCGGGCCGAGCGGTGTCCGGCGCCTGCTGGGCGTCGCCCAGGTCACCGCGGACGGTCCGGGACCGCGGCCGCTCGTCACGAGCTGGGGTGACCACGTGGTGGTGCTGTGGCCGGAGGGCAGACCCGGGCCGCGGGCCGACCCGGTGGATGCGGCCGAGGCCATCCGGCAGGCGGCGCAGCGCGCGTTCGACGGCGCCACCGCGTCCGCCGTCGTGGGCCGCCGCTGCACCGCGCTGTCCGACTACGCCACCGCGTTCCGGATCGCACGGGGCGCGCTCGAGCTGGCGCAGCTGCGCGGCGGACTCAACCGGACGTTCACGGTGCCCGACCTCGGTGTGTACGGGCTGCTGCTGCAGCTGGAGGATCCGCACGAACTCGTCCGCTTCGCCGACGGGGTGCTCGCGCCCCTGCGCCGCCACGACGACCACCGGGACATGTCACTGGTCGCCACCCTGCGCACCTACCTGGAGCACGGCACGAGCACCAGCCGCACCGCGGCGGCGTTGTACCTGCACCCGAACACCGTCGGGTTGCGCCTGCGGCGCATCGAGGAGCTGATCGGTGTGCGCCTGGCCGACCCCGAGGCCCTGTTGCAGTTCACGGCGGCGTTCATGGCAGAGGACGTGACGGGATCCGCCTGGGGCTCGTCGTCACCCGCCCCCGACGGCGGGCCGCCGCCGGGCACCGCACGGGCATCGGCGTCGGGAGCCGGCCGGGCGCGTGGCAGGCGAGGCAGGAAGACCCGAGGGAACCGGTCGGTGTAGGCGGCGTCGACGCAGCGCTGCAGGAGCGGGTGGCGGTCGTGCCTGTCACCCGTGGCTGCGGCTGACGGGATCAAGGAGCGGTGCTCTCGCCACCACCGCTGGTGGGCGACATCGACCACTGCTGATGGATGGACGCGTGGTCCGTCGTGGTCTCCACGTGGTCGGTGGAGCGCGACTCGAAACGCCTCTCCGTACTCGGCCGTTTGCCGCCTCGGCGACGGCCGGTTGATGGCCGGCCCGGGCCGGCCGGCTGCACCACCCCGCCACCGGAGGACCGACGACGTGAGCCGGCTACCGGCGCCCCCGCCCACCGGCTTCGCCCGGGTCCGGGGTGCGCGTGAGAACAACCTGCGCGACGTGGACGTGGACGTGCCCCGTGACGCCCTGGTCGTGTTCACCGGGGTGTCGGGGTCGGGCAAGTCGTCGCTCGCGTTCGGGACGATCTACGCCGAGGCCCAGCGGCGCTACTTCGAGTCCGTCGCCCCCTACGCGCGGCGCCTGATCGCGCAGCTCGGGGCGCCGAAGGTCCCCGACGTCACCGGCCTCCGGCCGTCGCACTCCAGCAGCGGCACGGCGCCCCGACGTCGCGGTCGACCGTCGGCACGGTGACGACGCTGTCCAACTCCCTGCGGATGCTGTTCTCCCGGGTCGGGACCTACCCTCCGGGCACCACGCAGCGCCTGGACTCCGACGCGTTCTCGCCGAACACCGCCGCCAGTGCCTGCCCGGAGTGCCACTGGCTGGGCACGGTGTACCGGGTGAGCGAGTCCTCCCTGGTCCCGGACCCGTCGCTGTCCATCCGCGAGGGGGCGATCGCGGCCTGGCCGGGCCGGGTGGTCGAGCGGCTCTACGGCAACTCCGGCGAGCTCAACGACGCCGGGCAGTCGTCGTACTACGGCAAGGTCGGCGGGGTGATCGTCACCGGCAACGAGGACGGCATCAAGCACGTCGCGATGAACGTCCTCTACTCGCTGCAGCACCTGGGCTACACGATCCCGCCGCAGGCCGACGCCGGGTGGATCGGCGAGGCCGGGCCGGACCCGAGCTACCTCGACGAGGGCTCCGGCGGTCCGCAGAACGACTTCACCCGGCGCAACACCACGATCATGACGTGGAACCTGATGCACGTCGCCGCGATGCTGCGCGCGGCCGGCGGCATCCCGTCGCGCGGCAACGACCGGAACGCCTGGGCGGCCGGGGCCCGGTTCGACCACCCCAACCCGGAGTGCCGGTAGCTCGCGATCAGCCGGCATCGTCAGGGTCGGCCAGGGAGCGGCTGAAGATCCGCAGCCGGTGCAGGGCGAGGTCGTCGACGTCGCGGGAGCCGGAGCGCAGCGCCTGCTTGATGGCCTGGTAGGTCCGGGCCTGCAGGCCGCAGCGGCGGCACTCCTCGAGGTGCTCGGCGACCCGCGCGGCGGTGAGATCGTCGGCCTCGCCGTCGAGATAGCGCTGCAGCACGCGGGAGGTGCGCAGGCAGCGGGCCATCTCGGACAACGACATCATGGTCACGGTCGGCTCCGGTGGGGGACGAGCCCGGCGGCCACCAGGCGGGTGCGGATGCG
Source organism: Pseudonocardia sp. (assembly GCF_029263155.1). GTDB lineage: Bacteria > Actinomycetota > Actinomycetes > Mycobacteriales > Pseudonocardiaceae > Pseudonocardia. Next base: position 33,197 of record NZ_JAJCYB010000040.1, on the reverse strand, counting down.
GGCGCGGGCGCGGTGCAGTCGGCTCATCACGGTGCCCCGGGGGATTCCGAGGGTGAGGGCGGCCTCGGCGTAGGTGAGGCCGTCGACGTCGACGAGCTGGACCACCGTGCGGTGCATGGTGGGCAGCGCGGCGAGGGCGTCGGCGACGACGGCCTCGAACTGGGCGTCGACCACGATGTCCTCGGCGCTGCGGGCGTCACCGCCGCGGTCGAGGCGCCCGGTCTCCTGCTCGTCGTCGTGCAGGAGTGCCGGGATGCGGGTGCGGGCGCGGTTGCGGTGGGTGTTGCGCAGGATGGTCAGCAGCCAGGCGCGGGGATGGGCGCCGTCGAAGCGGTCGATGGCGCGGTAGGCGCGTACGAGGGTGTCCTGGACGAGGTCCTCGGCATCGGCGGGCTGGCCGGCCATCGTCAGGGCCACCCGGTAGAGGACCGGGACCTCGGGTTCGACGTAGCGGGCGAACGCGGTCGCGGACGAGCGACGGCCCGGGTCGGGCGTCGTGGCCGCGTGGTCGTTCACGGGGTCGGAACCCCGAGCGGCCCGCCGCGATTCCCCTCCCGGGAATCCGGCGCCGGACCACCGGTCCTCCTCAGATCGACTGTCCCGGTAGCACCCGGGAACGGGGTAGCCATGCGGCGAGTGCACGGTCTGGCCGTTGAACTCGGCGCGCACCCGGCGCGGGAACGGTTCGAAGAACAGCCGGCGCCCGGGCTGTCGAGGCGGTAGTTCACGGTGTCGGAAGCCGGTGACGGGGTCGCCTCCCGGGGCCGGTGCGGGTCGGTCAGGAGACGGCTGGAGAGCCACCGGCGGGCGATCGCGGGGTGTCGGGCGAGCAGGTCCTCGAAGTCCGGGGGGCTCAGCTGCAGGCAGGTGACGGCGTCGACGGCGCGGGCCGCGTAGGGCAGGGGCAGCCCGAGTAGTAGCGGGATGTCGCCCTCGACGTCGCCGGGGCGGAGCACCCCGACGACGACTCGGTTGCGGCTGGAGGTGACGCTGAGCTCGACGTGGCCCGATCGGATGATCCACACGCCCGGGGTCGCGGACGGTGGCGTCGGCGGTCACCGAGCCGGCGCGGACGGTCCGCAGCGCTCGGGTCAGCGGCCATCTGCACCACCGCACCGACCTCAGAACGGCGGGTCGTCGGGGAGTTCGGGGCGGGGCGCCGGGGGTGGCGGGCGGGGTGGCTCGACCCGGTGGTGGGGCTGCAGGATCGGGCCCTCGATGCGGCGGGTGGGAACGTCGAAGTGTGGTCCCAGGTCGACCGGCTGCGGGTCGGGCAGGTCGGGCAGCAGGAACTCCCCGCGTGTGGTGTATCTGCCGCCCAGTGGGCTGTGCCAGACGAACACGCCGGGTTCGGGTTGGGTGAGTGTCCAGCCGCCGCGGTGTTTGACGTCGTGGTCGTGGTTGCACAGCGGGCCGGTGTTGGTGGTGGTGGTGTCGCCGTCGGCGGCGTGTTCGTGGGTGTGGTCGGTGTCGGTGGCGTGGGCGCGGCGGCGGCATCCGGGGAACCGGCAGGTGCGGTCGCGGATCTCGGTGTGGCGGCGCAGTGCGGCGTGGGGGAGCCGGTCGCCGCGGCGGGCGTCGAGGTCGGTGAGGTGGGCGTCGCGGCGGGCGTGTTGGGCGGCGATGTCGGCGATCACGCCGGCCCATGCGCCGGACCCGTCCTCGGCCGGCTGTGCCAGGAGCGCCGCGGGGATGTGGATCTCCACGATGCCGCCGGTCGGCCCGTGGCGGTGGACGGGGTGTTCCCCGACCGTGTGGGGTCGGCGGCGGGTGATGCCCTCGGACAGCAGCCGGCCGGTGTCGTCGGTGACGGCGAAGCGCCACTGCGCCCGGCGTTGCAGCGCGACGCGGGCGCGGGTGGCGGGGGCGGGCAGCAGCCCGAGGCCGGGGATCTCGCCGGGGAGCTCGTCGTGGCCGAGCAGGGTGGACAGCGCCACCCGCACCTCGATACCGGTGGCCGCTGCTCCGGTCGCGGCCGCGTCCGTCCCGCCGGACGGTGCGGCAGCGGCTGCGGCGGTGCCTGGGCCGCCGGTCGGGGCGGGACCGGTGCCGGAGGCGGGTCGGTCGTCCCCGGTTGCGGCTGTGGGCCCGCCGTCGGGCCGGTACTGCTTGATCAGTGCGGCGACGACCTGGGCGGTGGTCATGGCGTGGAAGCGGCCGTCGAGCAGGCCGAGGAACAGGTCGCAGCGGATCTGCCCGATCAGGCCGGGGTGCCCGGCGCGTTTCGCGCTGGCGGCGAGGTCCTGGACGCGGGTGCAGGCGGCTTCGGCGTCGTCGGCGGGCAGGCCGTGGGCGGTCATGGCGACGGTGCCGTCGTGGTCTGTGATCGCGGTGACGTTGCGTTCGCGGATGCCCTTGCGGTACCAGCGTTCCGCGGCGGCGGGGTCGACGGCCAGGACCATGCGGCGCAGCAGCACGGCGAGCTGTCCGGTGGTGCGGGTCGGGGCCAGCGGGACGGCCTTGGCGCAGATCGCGGTGATCTGGTCGCGGGTGAGGCCGGTGAGGTAGCGGTCGAACACCAGCACCCGCGGCCGGTCCACGACTCCGGCGAGCCACGCCGCGTGCAGCTGGGGCATCGTGTGCACGACGGTCTCGGCGAGGTCGTGTTCCCACTCGGCGGACCGGCGGGTCCAGCGCAGGGCCGCGCGGGTCTCCTCCGGGGCGTAGCGCTGCGGGGCGGCGAGGCGCGCCACCTCGCCCGGCTCGGGGGAGCCGGTGCAGCGGCCGACCTCGGCCACGACGGCGGCCGTCCGGGCCTGTTCGTGGCACAGCTGGCGGTGCTGGGCGGCGAGGACCTCGAGCATCCGGTCGTTGGGCACCGCCGAGAGCTGCACGACCTCGAGCGCGGCGGCCAGCCCCGGACCGGGCGGCAGGGCCGCCAGGTCGGGAAGGTCGACCGTCGTGTGCATGGCTCGATCATACGTTCGATAACGGAGCGAATCAGCAGGTCAGCGGCGGATGGTCGCTCACCTTCGACGAACGGTACGGCGAGCGCGGCGCTACACCGACCCCACTGCTGGAGCCGTCCGCAGGATCGCCGCCACCGGCCCCCGCCGCGCCGGTGGCGGCGTGCTCTGGTCGAGCTCGCGTGCCGGCGAGGGCGCGGGCCTCACCGGCCGAGCGCGTCGGCGACCGCCACGGTGACCAGGCCGTACGCCAGGTGCGGCAGCAGGTCGCTCACCCAGGAGTCGGGGGTCCACTCCCGCACGTCGGTGACACCGGTCGCGGCCATCGGGCCGGTGGTGGCCACGTTGGCCGCCACCCCCACCAGCGCGCCCCGGGCCACCGCGGGCAACCCGCCGAGACCGGGCCGGGCCAGGCCGTAGACCGCTCCGGTCGCGAGCCCGGCGGCGATGCCCATCAGCGCGCCCAGGCCGGAGCGCCGGTTGCCGGCCGCGGCGCTGTCCGGGCCGTCCGCGGCGAGGGAGACCCCGGTGGCGTCCTCGGCCACGTGCACCGTGTCCTCGGGGGTGGTGCTGGACGGACGGGCTCGAACGACCATGTCCGCGAAGGTCACGGCGTTGAGCGCGGTGGTACCGGCCGCGCCGGCGGCGATTCCGGCGAGCAGTCTGGTCACGGCCATCGTGTCTCCCTCGTGTTCGGGCGGGTGCGGGTGTCGGCGGATCCTCCTGGTGGTTCCCGGCGTGGCGCGTCCCAATCACGGAGACGGGGGTAGATCACGGCCGTCGCCGGGTACCTGCGCGCATGGCTGCTCCGGAGCACACTCCACCCATGACCGAGCTCGCGAGGGTCGACGCCTGGTGGCGGGCGGCGAACTACCTGTCGGTCGGCCAGATCTACCTGATGGACAACCCGCTGTTGCGCGAGCCGCTGCGGGCCGAGCACGTCAAGCCCCGGCTGCTCGGGCACTGGGGCACCACACCCGGTCTGACGTTCGTGTGGGCCCACCTCAACCGCGTCATCGCCCGCGACGGGCGCGACGTGCTGTTCGTCGCGGGGCCGGGTCACGGCGGGCCCGCGGTCGTGGCCACCGCGTGGCTGGAGGGCACCTACTCGGAGCGGTTCGCCGACGTCCCCCGCGACGCCGAGGGCATGGAACGGCTGTTCCGGCAGTTCTCGTTCCCGGGCGGCATCCCCAGCCACGCCGCGCCGGAGACACCCGGCTCGATCCACGAGGGCGGTGAGCTCGGCTACGCCCTCGCCCACGCCTACGGGGCCGTGTTCGACAACCCGGACCTGCTGGTCGCGTGCGTGGTCGGCGACGGCGAGTTCGAGACCGGCGCGCTGGCCGGGAGCTGGCAGTCGAACAAGTTCGCCCACCCCGTGCACGACGGCACGGTGCTGCCCGTCGTGCACCTCAACGGCTACAAGATCGCGAACTCGACGGTGCCCGCCCGCATCCCGGAGCGGGAGCTGCTCGCGCAGCTGGAGGGCCACGGGCACCGGCCGTACGTGCTGGAGGGCGGGTTCCCCGACTCGGACGGCAGGGCCGAGGACCCGATGGCGGTGCACGCCCGGATGGCGCAGGTGCTCGACGAGATCACCGCCGAGATCGACCGCATCCGCACGCGGGCGGCGCGGCAGCTGGAGGCGGGACGGGACGTGGAGCGCCCGGCGTGGCCCGCGCTGGTGCTGCGCACGCCGAAGGGCTGGACCGGCCCGCGGGAGGTCGACGGCGCGCCGGTGGAGGGTACGTTCCGCGCGCACCAGGTGCCCCTGGCCGAGGTACGCACCGACGGCGGGCATCGCGCCCAGCTGGAGGAGTGGCTGCGCTCCTACCGCCCCGACGAGCTCTTCGACGACGGCGGGCGGCCGCGCCCCGAGATCGCCGCCGCGGCGCCTGCGGGGGACCGGCGGATGAGCGCCACCCCGCACGCCAACGGGGGCCTGCTGCTGCGCGACCTGCGGCTGCCCGCGTTCACCGACTTCGCCGTCGAGGTGCCGGCCCCGGGATCCGGCGCGGCGAGCGCCACCGGCACGCTCGGCGGCTGGCTGGCCGAGGTGGTGCGTCGCAACCCCGACAACTTCCGCGTCGTCGGCCCGGACGAGACCGCGTCCAACCGGCTGCAGGGGATCTTCGAGGCCACCGACCGCCAGTTCACCGGCGAGATCCGCGCGGGCGACGAGCACACCGCGCGGGCCGGTCGGGTGCTGGAGGTGCTCAACGAGCAGCTGTGCCAGGGCTGGCTGGAGGGCTACCTGCTCACCGGCCGGCACGGCCTGTTCAACTGCTACGAGGCGTTCGTGCACATCGTCGACTCGATGTTCAACCAGCACGCCAAGTGGATCGACGCCTGCCGGCACATCCCGTGGCGGCGCCCGATCGCGTCGCTGAACTACCTGCTCACCAGCCACGTGTGGCGCCAGGACCACAACGGCTTCTCCCACCAGGACCCCGGGTTCATCGACCACGTGCTCAACAAGAAGCCCGAGATCGTGCGGGTGTACCTGCCGCCGGACGCGAACACGCTGCTGTCGGTCTACGACCACTGCCTGCGCACCCGCGACTGCGTCAACGTCGTGGTGGCCGGCAAGAACCCCGCCCCGCAGTGGCTGACGGCGGACGAGGCGATCGCACACTGCGCGCGGGGGATCGGCGTGTGGGACTGGGCCTCGTCGGACCGGGGCACCGAGCCCGACGTGGTGCTCGGCTGCGCGGGCGACGTGCCGACCCTGGAGGTGCTCGCCGCGGTGACGCTGCTGCGCGAGCACCTGCCGCAGCTGCGGGTGCGGGTGGTCAACGTGGTGGACCTGATGCGGCTGCAGGACGAGCGCGAGCACCCGCACGGCCTGTCCGACCGCGACTTCGACGGCCTGTTCACCACGGACAAGCCGGTGATCTTCGCCTACCACGGCTACCCGTGGCTGATCCATCGCCTGACCTACCGCCGTACCAACCACCGCAACATCCACGTGCGCGGCTACAAGGAGGAGGGCACCACCACCACGCCGTTCGACATGGTGATGCTCAACGACCTCGACCGGTTCCACCTCGCCGTCGACGTGATCGACCGCGTTCCCGAGCTGGGGGTGCGGCACGCCGCGCTGCGCCAGTTCCTGCTCGACGAGCGGCTGCGCTGCCGCCGGCACACCCGCGATCACGGGCAGGACGCCCCGGACGTCCTGGGCTGGACGTGGTCGGCGTGAGGGTCCTGGTCGTCAACGCCGGGTCGTCGTCGGTGAAGCTGTCGCTGCTCGAGGGCGACACCACGGTGCACGCCGACTCGGTGGCGCCCGGCGACGCGCGCGATGCGCTCGCGACGCTGCTGGAGAGCGACCCCGCACCGGACGCGGTCGGCCACCGGGTGGTGCACGGGGGGCTCGACTTCACCGGTCCCACCGTGGTCGACGACGACGTGCTGGAACGCATCGCCGCTCTGCGCACCCTCGCGCCGCTGCACCAGGAGCCCTCGGTCGCGGCGTTGCGGCAGGCCCGGGAGACCCGCCCCGGCATCGCGCAGGTGGCGTGCTTCGACACCGCCTTCCACGCGACGCTGCCGGTGGCCGCACACACCTACGCGGTGCCCGAGCGCTGGCGCGACGAGCTCGGGGTGCGCCGCTACGGGTTCCACGGGCTCGCGCACGAGTGGGCGTCCCGCCGCGCGGCGGAGCTGGTGGACCGCCCGCTCGACGAGCTGCGCATCGTCACCGCCCACCTCGGGTCGGGCGCGTCGCTGTGCGCGGTGGAACGGGGCCGCTCGGTGGACACCACGATGGGGTTCACCCCGACCGCGGGGCTGGTGATGGGCAGCCGCTGCGGTGACCTGGACCCGGCCGTCCCGCTGTGGCTGGTGGCCCGCGGCATCGAGCCCGACGAGATCGCCGAGGCCCTGGACCGGCACAGCGGCCTGCTCGCCCTGGCCGGGGACGCCGACACCGCCGCGGTCGCCCGTACTGCGGCCGACGGGGACCGGCGGGCGGTTGCCGCACTGGACGTGTGGGCGCACCGCGCCCGCGCCCACGTCGCGGCCATGGCTACGGCGATGGGTGGGGTCGACGTGCTCGCCTTCAGCGGCGGCGTCGGGGAGCACCTGCCCGCGCTGCGGGCGCTGGCCGTGGAGCGGCTGTCGTTCCTCGGGCTCGCGCTGGACCCGGACCGCAACGGCGCCGCCCGGGGCGGGGACGCCGACATCGGCGCGGCCGCAGCGGCGGCGAGGGCGGTCGTCGTCGCGGCGCGGGAGGACCTCGTGATCGCCGAGCAGGTCCGGGCGGTGCTCGGGTCGCCGCCCGCCGCGTGATCGGCGCCCGGGCACGCCGAGCCGGCGGGGTTCGCAGCCGGCGGGTTCACAGCCGGCGGGTCAGGTCCCCGAGCGCGTCGTCGATCGTGACCAGGCAGGTGTTGCGGACGTCCGCGGGCTTGGTCCCGGCGTCGTCGCGCAGCTCGCGAACCCGCTCGGCGGGCCCGGCGACCTCGTCGCCGAGGTCGTCGCCCGCGCGTTCGTAGAGGGCGTCCACGGCGGCGGCCAGCCGGTTGAGCAGCTCGGCGAGCGCGGGGTCGGCCGGCTGGTCGCCGAGATCGGCGAGGTCGCCGAGCAGCACCGACACCTGCACCACCCGCTCGGCGAGTCGCCCCAGCCGGGTCACCGTGTCCGCATCGACCAGCGCGGAGTCGGAGCGGACGATGGCCCGCCGCCGCGGGTTCCACCGCACGCTCTCCCGACCGACCCACACCGTGTCGTGGACGCCGCGTACGGCCCCCCGCAGCCGCCGCGCCCGGGTCACCCACCCCGTGGCGTCGGACGAGGTCCAGCCCTCGCGCACGCCGGCGGCGACCCCGCGCAGTTCCTCGCTGATCTCGCCGGCCAGGGACCGCACCGCGTCGCGCGCGTCCCGCAGGTGCACCGGTGGGAGCACGAAGGTGTTGACCGCCGCGCCGACCACCGCCCCGACGACGCTGAACAGCGCCCATGCCGCCAGGTCCTGCGGTCGGCCCGCGCTGCCGTTGACCAGCAGGATCAGCGCGGTGACCGCGACCCAGTGCCCGTCGGGTCGCAGCCGCCGCCACCGTCCGATCAGCAGCCCGAGCACGACCACCAGCGCGAGTGCCGCCAGGGGCAGCGGGACCAGCGCCCCGACGGCGAAGGCGAGCAGCACCCCGAGCAGCGCCAGCACGGCCTGCCGGGCGGCGCCGGTCCACGAGCGGTGCACCGTCATCGTGACGGTCAGGACGGCGACGTAGGGTCCGAGGAACGCCTGTTCGTCCCCGACCCCGTAGGCGGCGGCCCCGCGGGTGACCAGCAGGGCCAGCACCGCGGCCAGCGCGGCCTTGAGGGCCTGGGTCGCGGCCTCCCGGTCCCGGCCGGTGCGCAGCACCGCCTCCCGGGCGCGGGTCACCACCCCGTCAGCCACAGTGGATCGACCCCTTCCCAGCCGTCCGCCGGCCCGTCCGGCAGGCGCTCGACGTCCGTAGGGACCGGGGCCCGCACGCCGCCCGGCCGGACGTCGGTGCTACCGGGGTCGGGCATCCCGTGGGGTGCCCGACCGGCCCCAGCTCACACATTCCCGCTCACACATTCCCGCTCACACATTCCTGCAGGAACCGTGCGTGACCGCTGTGCCTGCGGGTAGCCCGGGGGATGAACGAGAGCCCGCAGCCCCGCCAGCAACAGGACCCGCCCGGGAGCACGGCGGAGATGGCCCCCGAGCCCCGCGACGAGATGCGCGCCTACACCGGGCGCGACCTGCTGCGTGACCAGGTCGCGCTGGTCACCGGCGGCGACTCCGGGATCGGTCGCGCGGTCTGCGTCGCGTTCGCCAAGGAGGGCGCGGACGTGGTCGTCGCCTACCTCTGCGAGGACGACGACGCCGAGCACACCGCCGCGCTCGTGCGCGAGGAGGGCAGGCGCGCCGTGACCGTCCGCGGCGACCTGGGCGACGCCGCGCACTGCGTCGACGTGGTGGACCGCACCGTCGCCGAGTTCGGGCGGCTCGACGTGCTGGTCAACAACATCGCCACCCAGGAACCCGTCGACGCCCCCGAGGACATCGACGACGAGCGCTGGCTGCGGACCTTCGAGGTCAACGTGCACAGCTTCTTCCGGGTCACCCGCGCCGCGCTGGCCCACCTGCCGCGCGGCGGCGCGATCATCAACACCGGCTCGGTCAACGGGCTGCGCGGCAACAAGTCGTTGATCGACTACTCGGCGGCGAAGGGCGCGGTGAACGCGCTGACCTACTCGCTGGCCCAGGCGCTGGTGGATCGCGGCATCCGGGTCAACTGCGTCGCCCCCGGCCCGGTGTGGACCCCGCTGATCCCGGCGACGATGCCGCCGGGCAAGGTCGAGACGTTCGGCGGGCAGGTGCCCATGGGCCGTGCGGCCGATCCCGACGAGATCGCCCCGTCCTACGTCTTCTTCGCCGCCGAGACCCTGTCGTCCTACTACACGGGCGAGGTGCTCGCGCCCCTGGGCGGCGAGACCCTGCCCGGATGACCCGGTCGGACGACCGCCGGCAGGTGTGACCGGCCGGGCACCGGGTACCTCGCCTCCCATGAGCACCCACACCACGGACGGGCGGGCGAGCACCCCGCGGCACGCCGCGGACCCCGCCGAACCACAGACCTCCCGCCCGACCCCGGCCGAGCTGTCCACCGGGGAGCTGGCGACGCGGCTCTCCGGCCAGGTCACCGAGCTGGTCAGGGGCGAGCTGGAACTGGCCCGCGCCGAACTGGCGACGAAGGGAAAGCGCGCCGGGACCGGTGCCGGGCTGGCCGGCGCCGGTGGCGTCCTCGCCCTGTACGGGGGCGGTGCGCTCGTCGCGGCGGCCGTGGCCGGGCTCGCCTTCGTCCTGGACGTCTGGCTCGCCGCGGTCATCGTCGGGGTCGCGCTGCTGGTCGTCGCGGGTGTGCTCGCCCTGGCGGGTCGCTCGCAGATCCGGCGCGCCGCGCCGCCGGTACCCGAGCAGGCCGTGGACGGCGTCGGTCGCGACGTCGACACCGTCCGGACGGCGGTGCGTCGATGAGCGCTCCCGAGCCCGCGGCGGCGGGGCCCGTCGACGAGAGCCGTCCCGTCGTGGACGGGCGGCCCGACGACCGCAGCCCGGACGAACGCCGCGCCGACATGGAGGAGCTGCGCGGCGAGCTCGGCGAGACCGTGACCGAGCTCGCCCACCGGCTCGACGTGCCCGCGCAGATCCGGGCGCGGCGCGACGAGACGACCGCGCGGGCGCGCGACCGGCTCGACCGCGTGCAGACGGTACTGGAGGAGAAGGCACCCCCGGTGGGTCGCGCGGCACGCGAGCAGCCGACGCTCGTGGCGGCGGCCCTGCTGGTGCTGGTGGTGCTGGTGGTGAATCGGGCCCGACCGAGGAGGCGCTGAGGATGGAACGAGGCAGCGACAAGCACGGCTCGCGCACCGACGACGCGCTGGCCTCGCAGCTGGCGGGGCAGCTGGGCGGCCCGGGTGGATCCAACCGCGAGGAGTGGGCCGATCCGGAGCCGCCCGCCGACGACGACCACGAGCCGCCGCCGGCCCCGGGCGTTGGTGCCGGGGGTGGCCCGGTCGTCGACGACGACGGGGAGCAGCGGTGATCCGGTGGCGGCGGGTCGCGGCCGGAGCGCTCACCGCCACGGCCGTCCTCACCGTCGGTGCCGCCGCGTGCGAGGACGGGCTCGGGGTCCCCGAGCAGAGCGAGCAGAACGTCGGCTCCGGCAACGGGGGCGAGCGCGGCGAGGACGGCGCGCCCGGCCAGGGCGGCGCCGGCGACGGGATCGGCGGCGTCTGAACCCGGTCCCCCCGGTCGTCAGGACGCGGCGCGGGCCAGCTCGAACCACACGCGCTTGCCGTCGGCGTGCCGCTCGCTGCCCCACCGGTCGGCGATCGAGGCGACGAGCTGCAGGCCGTGCCCCCCGACCTCCTCGCCCGCCCGGTCGGCGACCCGTGGCTGCGCCGGGGAGTCGTCGACCACGGCGACGCGCAGGAGCAAGCCGGTCAGGTGGATCTCCAGGACCAGCTTGGTCCCGGACGTCACGTGCCGGACGACGTTGGTCACCAGCTCGCTGAGCAGCAGGTTCGCGTCGTCGCCGTAGTGATCGGCAGCCCAGGACCCGAGCAGCTCGGAGAGCAGGCGGCGAGCGGTGGGGACGCTGCGGTGCTCGGGCGGCAGGTCGATGATGGCGGTCAGCGGCGCGCGCATCAGGCCACCGGTCCGGGGCCGCCGCCGACCCCGTCGTCGGTGTCGGTGTCGAGCTTCTCGGCGATCCCCAACGCGTGGAACACCCGCAGGGCAGGACCGCTGCCCAGCCGCACCGCCACCCGCCGCCCGGCGTCGCGGGCGCGCCGGTCGGCCAGCAGGACCAGGCGGACCCCCGACGAGTCCACGAACGACAGCTCGGACAGGTCGATGACCAGGACGGCGGGCTCGTGCGCCTCGGCCGCCTCGACCCGGGCCGCGGCCTCGGCGAGCGTGGCGATGTCCAGCTCACCTCGCAGCACGACCACCTGGTGTTCCCGACGCCGGCCGCCGTCGGCGGCGGGCCGGGTCACGACCCCTCCTGCGGCGTCGCGCCCACGACGAGCAGGGCGATGTCGTCGCGCGGCGACCCCACCTGGAACGCGGTGACGTCGGCGACGATCGCCGCGGCGACGGCCTCGGCCCGCCGCCCGGCCTGCGCCGCGACGACGTCGCGGAGGCGCCGCGGCCCGTACCAGCCGTCCATCCCGCGTGCCTCCGTGACTCCGTCGGTGAGCAGGACCAGCAGCTCGTCGGGTTCCAGGACGATCTCCACCTCGGTCAGCGAGACCTCGGGGTAGACCCCGAGGAGCGTACCCGGGGCATCGACGGTCTCCACCCGGCCCGCCCGCACGGCGAGCGCGGGAACGTGCCCGGCGCTGACCAGCTGGGCCCGCACCCGGTCCGGGGCCACGTCCAGGTGGGCGTGCACCACCGTCGCGAACCGCGCCGGGTCGCCGACCGAGTCGTGCAGCATCGCGGCGTTCAGTCGCCGCAGCACCGCGGCCGGGCCGAGGCCGTGGCCGACGTCGGCGCGGACGGTGTGCCGGATCAGGGCGGTCAGCGCGGCGGCCTCCGCCCCCTTGCCGCACACGTCGGCGACGGTGACGGCCCAGCGTCCCGGCACCGTCCCCGCGACGACGTCGTAGAGGTCGCCGCCGACCCGCAGGTCGGCCTCGTCGGCGCCCTGCGGGAGGTACCGCACGGCCAGGTCGAGCCCGGGCGCGGCGGGCAGGGCGGCGGGCAGCAGGGCGGACTGCAGCGTGTGCGCGGTCCGTCGCTGCTGCTCGTAGAGGCGCGCGTTGTCCAGGGCCACGGCCGCGGTGGCGGCGAGCTGGTTCGCGAAGGCGAGATCGACCTCGCTGAACCGCTCGCCGGACTCGGCCTGGACCAGGGTGAGCGCCCCGAGGCTGCGCCCGCGCACCAGCAGCGGCACCACCAGCCCGGACCGCATGCCGATCGAGCGGATCAGCTCGAGGTGCTCGTCGTCGCGGGCGGCCGCGACGAGCAGGTCGTCGGGGATGTCGGGCAGGAACACCGGCTCGCCGGTGCGGGCGACCGCGATCGCGCCGGTGGGCGCATCCGGGTCGGGCGGGTAGCGCTGTTCGAGCCGGGCGACGAAGGCGACCTTGGCCGGGTCGGAGTGGGCCACCGCCACGCGGTCGACGCGCCCGTCGCCGACGAGGTGCACGGCGCACCAGTCCGCGGTGCCGGTGACGGCGAGGTCGGCGAGCTGCTGGAGGCGTTCCTGCACCGACAGGGGTGCCTCCATCAGTCCGGCGGCCTGGGCGAGGAAGGTCATCCGGGCCAGCTGGCGCTCGGCGTCGGCGCGGGCCGTGCGCTCGGCGACGAGCAGGCGGGCCCGGTCCAGCGCCTGCGCGCACAGGGCGGCCACGGCGAGCAGGTGGCTGCGCTCGGGCGGGAGGAACTCGCGCGGCCGGGAGAAGGTGAACACGATCGCCCCGAGGTCGCGGTCCTCCACCCGCAGCGGGACACATGCCGTGGCCTGGAAGCCCTCCGACGTGCCGACCGGGGCCATCTCCGGGTAGCGGCGGCGCCACTGTTCGGCGTCCTCCAGCCACACCGGTTCCCCGTCGAGCACCGCGTCCGACAGCGGGCCGCCACGCCGCACCGTGAGCCGCCGGTAGCGCCCCGACGTCTGCGCCGACCAGCCCGCGGAGTGCAGCGACTCCAGCTCGCCCGACTCCGTGGTGGCGTACACCCCGGCCGCGTCGGCCTCCAGCACCTGGGCCGCCGCGGTGACCGCGAGCCTGCCGATGTCCACCGGCGTGGCCGCCCGGGAGAGCTGCTCGGCCAGGTGCTGCAGGGCGAGACCGCGCGCCTGGGCCGGGTCGTCGGACGACATCCGCGGATGCTACCGGGGTCCGGAGCGGGCGTCGTTGCGCAACCACCACTGCGGCGTGGTCTCCCCGGCGGCCCGCCGGGCCAGCGGCTCGGTGGCGGCGGCCATGTCGACGGCGACCGTCGTGCCCTGCGGCGTGCCGTCGAGGTCGACGCGCTCGGCGAGGGCGTGGATGACGGCCAGGCCGCGGCCGCGGTAGCCGGGGTCCGCGGGCGGGGGTCGCCAGCGTCCGAAGTCCTGCACCCGGACCTGCACGCCGCCCCCGGCGGCCGGCCCGACCCGCCAGGCGATCTCGCCGGGCCCGTCGGGGTAGGCGTGTTCGACGCAGTTGCTGAGGCACTCGCTGAGCACCAGCGCCACGTCGGCGGTCGTGTCCTCGGACAGCCCCGCCGCGGCGCACCACCGCTGCAGCATCCGGCGCGTCGCAGGCAGCAGCGCCGGGTCGGCCGGGGACCGCACCTCGAGGGGGGCGGGCAGGAACCGGACCACGACCAGCGCCACGTCGTCGCCGGTGTCCGCGCCGTCCAGCGTCGCATCCAGCAGCTCCTCGGCGAGCGGGCCCGGTGCCAGCGGGTGCAGCCGCGCCGCCGCGGTCGAGAGGCGGTCGAGGCCGTCGTCGACGACCTCGCCGCGGCGCTCCACCAGGCCGTCGGTGTAGAGCGCGACCGAGGTTCCCGCAGTGATCGTCTCTCGGCCCTCGACGTACGGGGCTCGTCCGGCCAGGCCGAGGACGGCGCCTTCCCCGCCATGCCCGAACCGGGTGCCGCCAGGACCGGTGAACAGCGGAGGCAGGTGCCCGGCGGCCGACCAGCGGACCTCACCGGACGCGACGTCGAGGATCAGGCACAGCGCCGTGCTGCCTCGCGCCCCGGCGATCCGGTGGGTCGCCCGGTCGAGCCCGTCGAGCGCCGCGGCCGGGGGGAGGCCGTCGTGCAGGTAGGTGGCGAGCACGCTGCGCAACTGGCCCATCAGCGCCGCGGCGGCGGGTCCCTGGCCGACGACGTCGCCGACGACCACCGCGACGCGGTCGCCCTCGAGCGCGAAGACGTCGAACCAGTCGCCGCCTGCCTGCAGCTCCCGCACCGCGGGCTGGTAGCAGGCGGCCAGGCCGAGCCGCTCGAGCTCGGGCAGGGCGGACGGGAGCAGCGCGCGCTGCAACGTCTGCGCCAGCCGCCAGCGCTGGTCGGCCAGCGCCGCGCGCTCGAAGGCCTGCGCGGCCTGGCCGGCCAGCGCGGTCGTGAAGTCGCGCTCGTCGGCGGGGAACTCCCGGGTGGTGTCGAAGGCGACGACGACCACGCCGAGCGCGACGTCGCCGCTGAGCAGCGGGACCGCGGCCGACGCCCCGTCGGCGCCCGTCGCGGCGGGGAAGCGGGCCAGCCGCGACGCCGCGTCCGGCGACCACACCGGCTCGGCGGCGAGTGCGGCGTGCGCCTCCGGGGTGCTCCCGTCCAGGCGCACCGTCTCCGGCGGCTGCCCGGGACCCGCGTGGCGGACCAGTCGCAGCGTGCGCCCGTCGGTCTCGCCCGCGTAGACGGTCACCGCGCGGGCGGACAGCGCGTCGCGCACGCCGGCCGCCAGCGCACCGGCGGCCGCGGCCAGCGTTCCGGCCGAGGCCAGCGCGGCGGTGACGGCCTGCAGCTGGGCCTCCCGGGCGGCGACCCGGTCCGCGTCGACCGCCCCGGCGATCCGGTCCCCGAGCTCCTCGGCGAGCACGCCGTCGCGCCCGAGGGTGGCCGCGTCGCGTCCGCCCAGTTCGACCGTGCCGAGCAGCCGTCCGGCGACGACCAGCGGCACGAGCAGCGGGTCGGGGTCGCCGCCGGTGGCCGGGTCGCCGCGGCGCGGGGGAGCGGCGCGGTGCCAGCGGGTGAGCTCGGGAGGAAGGAGGTGCGGCGCCCGGGCGAGCCGCGCCGCCGCGACGTCGGGCCGGCGGGAGTGCGCCGCCGCGACCGGCGCCAGGCGGCCGTCGGGGCCGCGCAACGACACCACCACGAGCTCGGCCAGCGTTCCGCTCAGCAGCCGCGCGAACCGGTCGAGGCGCTCGCGTAGCGCCACCTGCTCGGCGAGCAGCGCGCCCACCTCGGCCAGCAGCGCGTCCCGCTCGGCGGCCCGGCGCTGCGCGGTGACGTCGCGCATGGTGGCGACGACGCAGGCCCGCTGCCCGTCGCGGGCCGGCAGGGCGCTGTAGGACACCGACACCCACACCCGTGCCCGCGTGTCGACGTGACGCAGCGGGACGACGACCTCGCCGTGGTCGCGGCCCAGTGCCGCGGCGTGCGCCGCCTGCAGCAGCGCGAGCTCGTCGGCGTCCTCCTCGGCGGTGGGGAAGATCGGGTACGGGGGGCCGCAGGGCAGGTGCTCGGGACGCAGGCCGAGCAGCTCGGTCGTCGCCGGGTTGATCTCGACGATGGCCGCGCTGTCGACGTCGATCACCGAGAAGCCGTCCTGCAGGGCGTCCACCACGGCGGTGCGCCACCTGGCCTCGTGCGAGCGCAGCCGGGCGAGCTCCAGGTTGGAGCGCACCCGCGCGACGAGGTCGTGCGAGGAGAAGGGCTTGGTGAGGTAGTCGTCGGCGCCGGCCCGCAGGCCCTCGATGGCCGCCTCCTCGCCCGCCCGGGCCGAGAGCAGTACCACCGGGACGCCGGCCGTGGTCGGATGTGCGCGCAGCGCCGCGAGCAGGCCGAAGCCGTCCAGCTCGGGCATCATCACGTCCGCGAGCACCAGGTCGACCGGGTGCTGTCGGGCGATCCGCAGCGCTTGCGCCCCGTCGGCCGCCTCGTACACGGCGTAGTGCGGGCGGAGCAGGCCCGCGACGTACCACCGCAGGTCCGGGTTGTCCTCGGCGACCAGCACGGTCGCGCCCGTGGTGCTGCCGGTGTCGATCCGCCCGGTCACGGTCGGGCCGGTGTCCGGACCCTCGGTCGGGCGCACCCACGACAGCGCCTCGTCGAGGAACAACCCCACCGACGACGACGTCCGGGCGCCGCTGGCCGGGAGGTCGGTGCGGGCCGTCGCCGGCAGCCGCACCGTGAACACCGACCCGGCACCCGGCCCGCTCGCGACGTCCACCCCGCCGCCGTGCAGCGCGACGAGCTCCGCGACCAGGGCCAGCCCGATGCCGGTGCCCTCGGCGCTGCGGGCCTGCGCGCCGCGGACCCGGTGGAACCGCTCGAACACCCGCCGCAGGTCGGGGGCCGGGATGCCCACGCCGGTGTCGGTGACGAGCAGCTCGGTCGCCCCGTCCGCACCCTGCCGCAGCCGCACCGTGACCGTGCCGTCCAGGGTGTACTTCACCGCGTTCGACAGCAGGTTGAGGACGATCTTCTCCCACATGTCGGGGTCCACGAGCACCCCGCTCGGCAGGTCCGGGCAGTCCAGCACGAACCCCAGCCCGGCGTGCTCCGCCGCCGGGGCGAAGGTGCCGGCGATGGCCCGGGTCAGGTGCGCGAGGTCGACCGGGACCAGGTCCGCGACCAGCCGCCCGCCTTCGAGGCGGGCGAAGTCGAGCAGGGTGTCGACGAGGCGCCGCAGCCGCCCGCTGTTGCGCCGGATCAGCTCCATCCGGTCGCGCTGGGCGGGCGGCAGGGGAGCGTCGACGTCGGCGAGACCGTCCTGGGCCGGTCCGGCGATCAGGGTCAGCGGGGTGCGCAGCTCGTGGCTGACGCCGGTGAAGAACTCGGTCTTGGCGCGGTCCAGCTCGGCGAGCGCGTCGATCCGGCGGCGTTCGGCCTCGTGGGCCTGCACGTCGGTGAGCGCGGTGGACACCTGGTCGGCGGCCAGGTCGAGGAAGCTGCGGTAGTCGGCGTCCACGGCGCGGTAGGGGCTGACCCCGAGCACCAGCACGCCGAAGGGGCGATCGCGGCCCGCGTCGGTGAGCGGGACCGCCCACGCGGTGTCCACGTCGGCGTCCCCGACCGGGTTGTGCCCGGGACCGGCCAGCCCGGGCAGGCGGCGCGCGAGTCCGGAGGACGCCACGGTCCGGCCCTGCGTCGCGGCCTGCCAGATCGATCGGCCGACCGGCCCGGCCGGGGGCAGTGCCTCGGGGAGCACGGCCCGGTCGAGGCCCTCGGTGGCCACCAGGCGGGCGCTCGCGCCGTCGGGGGCGAGCAGGTAGACCGCGGCGAACGGGATGTCGGCCCGGTTGGTCGCGAGCGCAGCCAGCGTGCGGGAGCAGGCCTGCTCCACGTCGGCGGCCTGGGCGACGTCACCCAGCTCCCGCAGGGTGCGCAGCCGCCGCTCGCCGAGCACCCGCCCGGTCGTCTCGGTCACCGCGGTGAAGACCCCGCCGACCTGGCCGTCGCCGGTCCGGATCGGGCTGTAGGAGTAGGTGAAGTACGCCTCCTCCAGGTAGCCGAACCGGTGTGCCGGCAGGAGCTGGTCGTCCGACCAGGTCGCCTCCCCGGTCCGCAGGACGCTGGTCAGCTGCCGGCCGATGATGTGCCACATCTCCGGCCACACCGCGCGGCCCGGCCGGCCCAGCGCGGGGTGCTTGGCCGGCCCGAGGATGGGGATCCACGCGTCGTTGTAGAGCAGCGCCAGCTGCGGGCCCCACCAGATCACCATGGGATGGCGGGAGGAGACGCAGATGCCCACCGCCGTGCGCAGCGTCGTCGACCAGGACGCGAGCGGCCCCAGCGGGGTGGCGGCGCCGTCCAGCTCGGCGATCCGCCTGCCCATCTCCCCCCCACCGGCGAGGAAGGCGGTGTCGGCGCGGTGCGCGGCGCCGTCGGGCGGCGCGTTCATCGGCGTGTCCGGGTCGGCACCCTCGTCCACCTCCCCACCGGGACTCGGTGGCGAAGTCTGGCATCCGGCGCGGCACGCAGCGACCGCAGACTCCGAGCGCCGCTCGCGGCGAGCGCGTCCGTCGCCCGGACGCGTCCGGCCCAGCCGGGTTCAGCCGGCCGCGACGACCTCGGTGGCCGACACGTGCCTGGTGTCCACGTGCACCCCGTCACGGACGTCCCCGCCGCTGCGGTGCGCGAGCCGGAGCAGGGTCTCGATCCACAGGTTGAGCTGCACCTCCCGGGCGAGCCCCACGATGTTGTAGAGCACGTGCGACAGCACGTCACCGGGCCGGGCCCAGGACTCGATCTCCAGCGCCACGGCGCCACCCTCGTCGCGGGCGCGGAACTCGATCTGTCCGGCCTCCAGGTGGCCGTCGAGGGTGGCCAGGCGCCAGGTCGTCGCGGTGGTGCCGATGACGCGGACCGGCCCGTTCCACGGGCCCGGCATCCGGATCGAGAACTCGTCGCCCACCGCCGCGGTGCCGTCCACCCCACGCGTCTTGACGAACGTGGCGACGTCGTCGGGCACGCCGTAGTTGGGGTGGGCGGAGAAGCGGCTCATCAGGGCCGCGGCGTCGCCGCCCACGCCGTCCACGACGACCGAGTAGCGCCGGTGCAGCAGCGGACCCACACCGCGGTCCGGCCCCTGGATCCGGCTGTCGTGCCAGGCGGCGGGACGGCGGCGGGCAGGTCCGCACCGTCCCCGGCCGACGCCGTGCGGTGTACCGGGACCGCCCGGGTCAGGTACTCCCACGTGGCGCGGGCGACGCCGACGGGCCAGCGCGCCACGGTCCGCACGCGACGGGGTAGGGACAGGTGATCGAGGAGGGGAACCACGACGGCGGGTTACCCACCACGGGCCCGACGATGCGCGCGGGTGTGCCCGATGCCGCCGGGGGCATGCGCCCGCACCTCGCGGCGCCGGGCTCAGCCGACCTCCTGGTCACGCTGCCGGTGCAGCTGGTCCGCGGCCGGGCCGCCGCCGGGCTCCTGGTCCAGTCCGGCGAGCATCTGCTCGACCTTGCCTGCGGGCTGGGCGGGTGCCAGCAGCGGCGTGTCCGGGTCGATGACGGCCTCGACGAGGAACGGCCGGTCCGCGGCGAGGGCGGCGCGCCAGGCCGGGGCGATCGCGTCGGCGGAGTCGATGCGGGCGGCACCGAGGTCGAGCAGCTCGGCGTAGCGGGCGTAGGGGAACGCCGGCACCTCCTGCGAGGTCGGGTAGCGGGGGTCGCCCTCGACCTCGCGCTGCTCCCAGGACACCTCCGAGAGGTCCCCGTTGTGCAGCACCAGCACCACGAACCGCGGGTCCTCCCACTCCCGCCAGTGCCGGGCCACGGTGATCAGCTCCGACAGCCCGTTCATCTGCATCGCGCCGTCCCCGGCCAGCACGACGACCGGGCGGTCGGTCCGGTCCAGCTTGCCGGCCAGCGCGGTCGGCATGGCGCACCCCATCGAGGCGAGGGTCCCGGACACGTGACCGCGCACCCCGGGCGGCAGCGCGACGAACCGGGCGTACCAGTAGGTGCACGACCCCACGTCCACGCTGACCAGTGCGTCGGCGGGCAGCTCCGCGGACAGGGCGTGCACGACCGCCTGCGGGTTCAGCACCCCCGCCGATCCGGCCGGCTCGGCCGCGCGCTGCTCGCGCACCTCCCGCCAGCCCCGCACCGCGCCCTCCACCTCGGCGCGCCACCGTCGACCGGGGGCGGTGCCGCGGTCGGCGAGCCGGTCCCGCAGGGCGGCCAGGGTGTCGCGCGCGTCGCCGGTCAGCCCCACCTCGACCGGGGCCTTCGTCCCGATGTTGCGCCCGGCGATGTCGATCTGGACGGTGCGGGCCTGCCCCGGAGCGGGATAGAACTCGGTCCACGGGTCGTTGCTGCCCACCACGAGCAGGGTGTCGCAGCGACCCATCAGCTCCGCGGACGCCGTGGTCCCCAGATGGCCCATCACCCCGCTGTGGAAGGGCAGGGACTCGTCGAGGACCGGCTTGCCCAGCAGCGACGCCGTCACCCCGGCCCCGAGCAGCTCGACGACCTCCAGGAGCTCGGCCTCCGCACCGTAGGCCCCCTGCCCGACCAGCACGGCGGGCCGCGACCCGGCGGTCAGCACCTCCACCGCGCGGTCCAGGTCGGCCCGGCGGGGCACGACGTGCGGACGCGACAGGGCCGTGCTGCTCGGCACCATCGCGTGCTCGTGCGGGGTGACGTCGGACGTGCGGGCCTGCTGCACGTCGTGGGGCACGATCAGGCAGGTCGGGGTCGCGGTGTCCAGCGCGGTCCGGAACGCGTTGTCCAGCGCGTGCGGGAGCTGCTCCGGGGACACCACGGTCTGCACGTACTGTCCGCAGGCGTCCTTGAACAGGGTGTGCAGATCGACCTCCTGCAGGTAGCCGCTGCCCAGCGCCGTCGACACGACCTGCCCGACGATCGCGACCACCGGCTTGCGGTCCAGCTTCGCGTCGTAGAGCCCGGCGAGCAGGTGGATCGCGCCCGGCCCCTGGGTGGACAGGCACACGCCGACCTCGCCGGTGACCTTGGCGTGCCCGCTCGCCATGAACGCGGTCATCTCCTCGTGGCGGGCGGTGACGAGCGCGGGATCGCCGCCCGCGCGGCGGAACGCCGCCAGCAGCGGGTCGATGCCGTCACCTGCGTAGCCGAAGACGCGGCGCACCCCCCAGTCGCGCAGCCTCGCGACGATCGCGTCGCTCACCAGGGTCGTGTCCGGGCTCGCCGTGCCCGCGGGTGAGGTGTGCGGGCCTCGGGTGTCTGCGCTGCGGTCGGTCATGCCCGTGCATACCCGCTCACGGCCGACCGACGCGTGCAGGACGCGCCGGACCGCGCACCGTCGCCGGTGCACCGCGACGAGCAGGGTCCACCGCAGCACCTGGGCCAGCACGGTGCCGACCGGCCCCAGGGCCAGCGCGTCGAGCAGCACCGGGACCACGGCGACCAGGGCGAGCGCCAGCAGCACGAACACGATGCGCGCCCAGCGTCAGCGCGGTCGCCGTGCCGCGCAGCCGGAGGAAGCCGCGCGTCTCGTCCTCGTCGTGCGCAGCCGGCACGCCCCGGTCCGATCACTGCGGCCGGGACCCCGACGCCCTTCCGCCGCGGTCGACGAAGCACTCGGACCGACGACGGCCGGGCAGCAGCACCCGGTACGGGGGGACCCGGACCGGCTCCCCGCAGACGATCTCCGGGCGGCCGGGACGCACCGTCCCGACGTCGGTCGTCCCGACGTCGGCCGCGTCGGCGGCGCCGGTCGGCCCGCCGCCGTTCCCGCCGGGTCCGGAGGCCTCCTCGGGCCGTACGGGAGGATCGGCCGCAGGACGGGTTCGGAGACGACGGGCTGCGGTGCCGGCCATGTGCGGTCCTCTCGGGTGGGGGACGGTCACGTCCTCCCTACCCGGCTGCGGCCCGGTCAACCGGCCCCGACGCAACCGCCGTGGCACGCCCTCGGGGGATCAGGGCCGGCGCGTGGCGCGGGCCTGGGCCAGGCAGGCGTGTGCGGCCGACTCCCGGTCCGGGTGGCAGGACGCCACGCTCGCCATGCCGCAGATCCGCAGGATCGTCTCGACCGCGCGGCCGGTCACGATGGTCATCGTGCGGTCGGCGTGCCCGGTCCGGGCGTCGAGCAGGGCCCGGATCCCGGCCGAGGCGAAGAAGGTGACCTCACCGAGGTCGACCACGAGGGAGGGCCAGCGCCGGAAGGCCTCCGCGAGCGCGGCCCGCAGCGTGTCGACGTTGCTGATGTCGATCTCACCACGCACGGAGCAGACCGCGGGGCTCGAGGCGGTCGCGGCGATGATCTCCACGTGCGCGAGGGAGTCGGTGCGCAGGCTCATGATCCTGTTCCGTCTCGTCCCGTCTGGTCTCGTTCCGCCCTGCTGTACACGGGCACGGGCCAGGTTACGCGGACGGCAACGGCGCGCAAGTCGGAACCCGATCTTGTGGCTCCCGTCGACGCGCCCGCAGGAGCCCTACGAGGTGGGCGTCGACCCCGGGTGCCCGGTCCGCGGGAGGTGCGACAGCCCGCTGACCTCCAGGACCCGCTCGACGAGCCCGCCCGCCGGGTACCGCAGCCGCACGGTCCAGCCGTGCCCGGCCGCGAGCTCGGCCACCTCCACCAGCAGCCGGAGGCCGGCGCTGGCGAGGAACGTCACGTCGGTGAGGTCGAGGACGAGTCGGCGGACCCCACCGGCGGCGGACGGCGTCGCGGTGACCTGCGCGAACACCTCCGGGCGCAGCGCGGTGACGGCGATCAGGTCGAGGTCCCCGCGCAGGGCGAGCCGTCGGGCGTCGGGGGACTCGTCGGCCAGGTGCCCGGTGCCCGGTCGGACGTCCCACTCGGCGGGGGCGCCCGCGGGGGCCGGCGGGTCGTCCCGCCCGGGCACGTCGAGGGTGACCCGCACGGTGGTGCCGCGGTCGTGGCGATCGACGGTCGCGGTGCTCGCCAGTGACCTGATCACCCGCAGGCCGTGGCCGCGGTGCCCGGCGTCGGCCGACCGTGGCCGCCACGTCCCGTGGTCGGCGACGGTGGCCTCGACGGTGGTGTCGTCGACGCGGCACACCGTGTAGTCGACCTCGCCGGTGGTGTCGCCGCCCCCGTAGGCGTGCTCGACGGCGTTGGCGATGGCCTCGCCGAGGACCAGCTGCAGGTCCTCGGTGAACCGTCCGGGCAGGGCGGACGCGTCCGCCCAGGCCTGGACGAGCCCACGGCTGCGGCGCAGCTCGGCGGGCCGCGCGGGCCGCCGGTGCTGGTGCAGGGGCGGGGGCAGTACCCGGGCGGTGACCAGCGCGATGTCGTCGTGGGCCCGCCCGTCTCGGGGACGGCCGCGGCGAGCAGGGAGGAGGCGAGGGCGGCGGGTCCGGCGGCCGCGGTGGTGCCGGCGGTCGTCCGGAGCCGCTCGAGCCCCTGGTCGACGATCTCGCCGCGGCGCTCGATCAGGCCGTCGGTGTAGAGCACGACGGTGTCGCCCGGAGCCACCGCGAGCTCCCCGTCGGTGTAGGGGCCGGGGATCGGGGCGTCCAGCCCGACGACGCCGAGCAGCGGCCCGGCTCCGGCGTCGAGGTAGCGGGTCCTGCCCTCGGCCGTGACCAGCAGCGGCGGGGGATGGCCTGCGCCCGCCCAGCACAGCCGCTCGGCGGCGGTGTCGAGGATCAGGCAGATCGCGGTCGACGCGCGGGCGCCCGGGGTGCGGGCGGCGACCAGGTTCAGGTGGGCCAGTGCCGCGGCGGGGGTGGTCGCGGCGTCGGCGAGCAGGAGGGTGGACAGCGCGGTGCGCAGCTGGCCCATCACGGCGGCCGCGGCCGCGCCCTGCCCTACCACGTCCCCGACGACGATCGCGGTGCGGTGGGCGTCGAGGGCGATGACGTCGTACCAGTCGCCGCCCGCCTGCACCCCCGCGGCGCCGGGCAGGTAGCGGGTGGCCACGGCGAGCCGGTCGACGATCGGTGGGCTGTCGGGCAGCAGGCTGTGCTGCAGCGCCTCGGCGACGGTGCGGCTGCGGTCGGCCTCCAGGGCGCGTTCGGCGGCCTGGGCGGCCGTGCCGGCCAGGGTGAGCGCGAACGCGCGCTCGGCGGGGGGGAAGGTGCGGGCGGTGTCGAAGCTGGCGGCGATCACCGCGACGGCCCGGCCGTCCCCGCCCCGCAGCGGCAGTACCAGCGCCGCACGGTAGCCGAACTCGTCGTGCTCGGCGCGCAGCTGCGGGTAGCGCTCGGTCCAGTCGTCGTGGTCGCGCAGCCAGACCGGCTCCCGGGTGCGGGCGGCGTCGCAGAGCGGCGTGTGGGCGTCGAGCGGGATCGTGGCGAACCGGTCGACGATCTCCGTGGCGTAGCCCTCGGCCCGCACCAGGGTGAGCACGCCCTTCTCCGCGTCCACGACGTAGGCGTTCTGCCCGACGGCACCGAACGTCTCGACCAGCGCCGTCATGAGCACGTCGGCGACGTCGGCGACGGTCGCCGCCGCGGCCAGGTCGGCGGTGATCTGGCGCAGCCGTTCCTCACGACGCAGGGCCTCGTGGGCCTGGACCATCGCGGTGACGCGCCGGCCGAGCTCCTCGGCCAGGGCGAGGTCGAAGCCGTCGGTCGTGCGGGACCGGCTGATCGACACGAACGTCAGCACCCCGAGCACCTGATCATCGCCGGTCAGCGGCACCACCAGCCGGTCGTGCAGGCCGACGGCCAGCCGGTCCCGCAGCTCCTGGGCGTCGGTGCAGACCTCGCGGAGCACCGCCTCGCCGGTCCCGGGCAGGACGAACGCCCGGCCGGTCTCCAGCCGGTCCGCCAGCGACGGCGGGATCGCGGCGGGTGGCAGGCGGCGCTGCGCGGCGGCGGCGTCGGGGTGCTCGGGGGCGGCGACGGCCACCGTGCGCAGCAGCCCGTCCGGGCCGAGCAGGGCCAGCACCGACAGCTCGCCGAGCAGCGGCGCGGCGGCCTCGACCAGTTCGGCGAGCTTCTCCCCGAACAACCGGTCGGCCACCTGCAGCGCACCGATCCGCACGAGCAGCGCGTTGGCCCGCTCCTGGCGCTCGCGCTCGGTCACGTCGACGAGCACGCCCTGCAGGCGCGCGGCGCGGCCGTGTTCGTCCGGCTCGACGTGCACGATGCTCTGCACCGACACCACGCGGCTGTCGGCGGAGATCATCCGGTAGGTCTGCTGCCAGTTCCGGCCCCGGGCGAGCGCGGTGTCGACGACGGCGACGACGCGCGCGCGGTCGTCGGGATGCACGCGCGCGATCCAGCGTTCGCGGCTGCCCAGCCAGGTCGCCAGCGGGTAGCCGAGCATCTCCACGATCCGGTCGGACATGAAGCCGATCTCGAGGGACCGGGCGTCGGCCTCCCACACGACGGCGTCGAGCCCGGAGACCAGGGTCTGCAACCGGTCGGCCGCGGCCTCGGTCGCGGCGTGGGCGGCCTGCTCGGCGGCGAGCCGGCGACGGTCCTCCGCGGCGTCGTGCAGCGCGGTGACGTCCACGCAGGTTCCGAGGTAGCCGGCGAACGCCCCCTCCGCGTCGTGCAGCGGCTGCGCGGACGAGGTGACGCGACGCACCTCGCCGGGGGCGGTCCGCACCCGGTACTCGTCGGTCCAGCTGCGGCGGGCCGCCGCAGCGGCCGCACCCGCGGCGGCCACCCGGTCGCGGTCGTCGGGGTGCACGCGCTCCAGCCACCGCCTGCCGGCCAGCTCGTCGGCCGAGCCGCCCATCAGGTGCCGGTACCGGTCGTTGACGAACACCAGCGAGCCGTCGGCCGCGGTCCGGTAGATGCCCACGTCGACCTGCTCGACCAGGGCCCGGTAGCGCTCGCGCTCGGCGTGGGTCTCGGCGGCGGCGCGCCGCTGCGCACGCAGGTCGCGGGCGATGGTGGAGACGTGGTCGAGCTCACCGCGCGGACCCCGGTGCGCGGTGACCACCTGCGACATCGGGATCGGAGTGCCGTCCCGGTGGACGAAGTCGGTCTCGCCGGACCACAACCCGTCCCGGGCGACCGTGGAGAGGGCCACGGCCACGACGGCGGGGTCGACGACGAAATCCGTCACCGGCATCGCGCCGACGTCGTCGTCGGGGCCGATACCGACCAGGGCGCGGCCTGCGGGGTTGACGTAGACGGCCAGTCCGGTGCGCGCGTCGGCGATTCCGACGAAGTCGCTGGTCCGCTCGGCGATGTCCCGGAACCGTGCGAGCTCCTCCTCGGCGAGTACCCGGGCGTGGATGTCGCGGGACACGGTCTGCAGCTCCACCGCACCGGTCTCGGGGTCGGTGACGGGCCGGCCCCGGGCCTCGACCCACAGGTACGTGCCGTCGGCGCGGCGGAACCGCAGCCGCACCTCGGCCGGCCCGTCGGCGACCCGGGTCAGCGCGACGCGGGTGGCGTCGAGGTCGTCGGGGTGGACGAGATCGAGGGGGTGGCGGCCGACGAGCTGTTCGGGCAGCCATCCGGTCATCCGGTGCACCGACGGGGAGACGTAGCGCCAGGTGCCGTCCGGGTCGTGGCGGCCGACGACGTCGTCGGAGTGCTCGGTCAGCAGCCGGAACGCCCGGTCGGCCTCCTGCAACTGCTCGTCGGCCAGCTCGCGCGCCCGCACGGCGGCGAGGCGGTCCTCGGTGACGTCGCGCAGGGTGCCCACCCGCATCCTGCGGCCGGTGGTCGGGTCGGTGAGCGTGGCGAACGTGATCGCCGCCCACACGAGGTGCCCGTCGCGGTGGCGCACCGGAAGGGTGAGCCGCCCGCTCGTGCCGGCCGCGAGTGACCGCTCGACCTCGCGACGCTCGGCGGGGTGAGTGTCGGGGTCGGGCCACCACGGGAACGGGGCCGGATAGGGCAGCCCGGCGCGGCCGTAGCCCAGGATCTCCTCGTAGGCGTCGTTGAGCTCGACGACCCGGGGCGGGTCGGCGTCGAGGTCCACGACGTAGAAGGCGTCCTGCATCGCGCCGATCAGCGTCGACCGCCAGACCGCCTCGCGGGATCGCCCGCGGGCCAGCTCGAGCTGGGATCCGACGCGGGCCAGCAGCTCGCCCGCCGTGAACGGCTTGGCCAGGTAGTCGTCCGCGCCGGCGGCCAGACCGTCGATCGTGGACTCCGGCCCGGCCCGGGCTGACAGCACGATCACCGGGACCGACCCGGTGGCCGGGTCGTCGCGCAGCGCGGCGAGCAGTCCGAACCCGTCGAGGCGGGGCATCATCACGTCGGTCACCACGAGGTCCGGCACCTCGGCGCGCACCACCTCCAGCGCGGCCCGGCCGTCGCCCGCGGTGCGTACCCGGTAGTGCGCCGCGAGGAGCCGGGTCAGGTACTCCCGCATGTCGGCGTTGTCGTCCACCACCAGCACCGTGGCGGGGCCGGAGCCGGTCGCGGGATCTCCTGCGGTGCCGTCGGCGGACGGCAGCCAGCGCAGTGCCTCGTCGATGTAGGGCCGGGCCACCGCCCCGGTGGCCGGGCGGTCGGGGTCGGACAGCGGCTCGGGGGGCAGGTGCTCGGGGGCCAGGTGCTCGGCGGGCAGGTGCTCGGCGGGCAGGTGGGCGGTGCCCAGCGGCAGGCGCACCGTGAACGTCGACCCGGCCCCGACGCGGGAGTCCACCTCCACGCTGCCGCCGTGCAGCTCGACCAGCTCGCGCACCAGCGCGAGGCCGATGCCGCTGCCCTCCGCGGAGCGGCCGCGGTCCCCGGCGACGCGGTGGAAGCGGTCGAACAACCGCGGCAGCTCCGCGGCGGGGATGCCGATCCCGGTGTCGCCGACGGTCAGCTCGACGTGCCGGCCCGCGGCGCGCACCGCCACCGTGATCCCGCCGGACTCGGTGAACTTCAGCGCGTTGGACAGCAGGTTGAGGACGATCTTCTCCCACATCTCCCGGTCCACCGCGACCGGCTCGCCGCCCGGCACGCAGTCCACGGCCAGGGTGAGCCCGGCCCGCTGGACCGCGGACCGGAACATGGAGGCGAGATCGGCGGTGACCACGGCCAGGTCGACCGGCTCGTAGCGGGCCCGGGCCCGGCCGGCCTGCGCCCGGAAGAAGTCGAGCAGGTCGTCGACCAGCCGGGCCAGCCGCCCGGCGTTGCGGTCGACCGAGGACAGCTCGGCCCGGACCCGCTCGACGTCGGGGGCGTCGTCGGCGAGCAGGTCCTGCACCGGACCGCGGATCAGCGTGAGCGGGGTGCGGAACTCGTGGCTGAGGTTGGCGAAGAACTCGGTCTTGGCCCGGTCGAGCTCGGCCAACGCCCGTACCCGGGCGCGCTCGTCCTCGTAGGCGCGGGCGTCGGTGATCGCGGCGGACAGCTGGCCGGCGACCAGCCGGAGGAACGAGCGGTAGTCCTCGTCCAGGGGCCGGTACGGGCTCACCCCGACCGCCAGCACGCCGCAGGGCGCTTCCGGTGTGCCCGGGCCCAGCGGCACGACCACCGCCGAGTCCGGGGCCGTGGACCCGACCGCGCCAGGATCGGGAACCACCCCGCCGGGGTAGCGGCCGGCGAGCCCGCTCGTGACGACCTCCTCGCCGGTGGTGGCGGCGCGCCACAGCGACCCGCCACCGGACGGGGCGGGCACCGCCGCAGGCGCGAGCGGATGACCGGCCTGCACCCCGAAGGTGGCGGCCTGCCGCAGCGCCGACCCGTCGGGTCCGGGCAGGTACACCGCGGCGAACGGGACGTCGGCCCGGTTGCGCGCCAGCACCTGCGTCGCGGTCTCGCAGACCTGCGTCGCGGTGTGCGCCGTCACGGCCGACACCTCGCCCAGCGCGCGCAGCGTGGCGAGCCGCCGCTCACCCACCACGCGGCCGGTGGTCTCGGTGCACGCGCAGAACAGCCCCGCCGCGGCGTCGCCGTCGTCGTCACCGGGGATCGGGCTGTAGGAGAAGGTGAAGTAGGTCTCCTCCTCGAACCCCGCCCGCTGCATCACCAGCAGGAGGTCCTCGGCGTAGGTGGAGCCACCGGCCAGCACGTCGGCGGCCAGCGGGCCCAGCACGTCCCAGATCTCGCCCCACACCCGCTGCGTCGGGGTGCCCAGCGCGCCGGGGTGCTTGCCGCCGAGGACCGGGATGTAGGCGTCGTTGTAGAACATGGTGAGCTGCGGACCCCAGCCCAGGAACATCGGGAACCGGGAGCGCAACATGATCGCGACCGCGGCACGCAGGCTCGGTGGCCAGCTCGCCACCGGCCCGACCGGGGTGCGCGACCAGTCCGTGGCCCGCAGCAGCTCGGCCATCTCGCCTCGACCGGCGAACCCCCACTCGTCGCCGCTCATCGCGGCGCGTGGCGGGTGGCGACCCGGACGGCGTCGGTCGGACCTGCTGCGGGGGACTCGCCGGTCAGCGGCACCTGTCGCACCTGCCGGGGCAGCACCGCCGTCCATGGACCACGGCCCGACCATAGCGTGCCACCTGCGACGGGGCACGGGGTGGACGAGCGCCACCGGGGCGCAGTGCCCACCGGGCCGCGGTCCGCCTACCGCCGTTCGGGAGTCTCCGGCGAGGCGGTGTCGAGCGGCACCGCGCCCGCCCGGACCAGGCCCAGCTGGACGGACTGGCGGCGCAGCACGGAGTCGGTGGCCCAGTCCAGCGCGGTGCGGACGCGGTTGCCCGGCATCGACAGCAGGTGGTAGCCACGGGTGACGGCCTTCGCCAGCGGCCCGGACAGCGGCACACCGAAAGGATTGGCCGCGGCCTGCGCCCCGGCGAGGTCGACGAGGAAGCCGAGGTCGTGGTGCTCGTAGGGACGGGGCTCGCCGTGCCCCAGCGCCGCCGCGAGGTTCGCTCCCGCGAGCCTGCCCTGTCGCTGGGCGTGCTGGGCGGTCATCGCGGTCGGGTGGCCGGGCCGGGTCAGGTCGGGAACCGCGGCCGCGTCCCCGCAGGCGAGGACCTCGGGATGGCCGGGCACGGCCAGGTACTCGTCGACGACCAGGCGGCCCTTCTCGGTGGGCAGGCCGAGGTCACCGACCAGCGGGTCGGGCCGCACCCCGACGCACCACACCAGGGTGCGGGTGCCGACCGTCCGGCCGTCGGTCAGTCGGACGCCGTCGGTCGTCGCCTCCTCGATCGAGGTCTCCGTCGCGACCTCGACCCCACGCCGGCGCAGTACCCGGTCCGTCGTGCGGGACAGGCGTTCGTCCAGCTCGGGAAGGACCCGGGGGGCGAGGTCGAGCAGCATCCACCGCATCGGTTGGCCCCGCAACGACGCGTGCCGCCTGGCCAGGGCCGCGGTGAACAGCTGCCCCTGGGCGGCCACCTCGCTGCCCGTGTAGCCGGCCCCGACCACGACGAAGGTGCAGCGGGCCGCCCGCTCGTCGGGATCGGCGGTGGTCGCGGCCTGCTCGACCTGCCGGGTGAGGTGATCGCGCAGGTACACCGCCTCGGGGACGCCCCGGAAGCCGTGGGCGTGCTCGGTGACCCCCGGGATCGGCAACAGCTTGTTGACGCTGCCGACCGCGAGGATCAGCCGGTCGTAGGACAGCGTCCCGGAGCCGTCCTCCGGCCCGTCGAAGGACACGGTACGGGCCTCCAGGTCCACGGCCCGCGCCTCGCCGAGCACGAGCTGCGCGCCGGGCAGGCTGTCCGGGAGGGACACGGTGATCCGCCGTGGCTCCACCACCCCGGCCGCCACCTCGGGCAGCAGCGGCACGTAGAGGAAGTAGTCGGTCGGGTTGAGCACGATCACCTCGGCGCTCGCGCCGAGGGTGCGGGTCAGGGCCCGGGCCGCGTGGAACCCGGCGAACCCGCCACCGACGATCACGATCCGCGGACGGGACATGTCCAACCTTCCTTCTTCTCCGGTTCGGCCGGGGTGGTGCGGTGAGAGGATCAGGGCCGGGTGGCCGTGCCCGTCGACGGGTCGGGGTCCTGGCCCGGGGCGCGGACGTCCCCTCGCCACGCGCCCTCCGCGGTCCCCCGCGACTCGATCAGGGCCCTGAAGTTGTCCAGGTCGCCCTTGACCCGGCGCTGCACGATCCCCATGGCGTCACCGGCCTTCTCGACGAGGCCCTGCGGGTCGTGGTCGAGCTGCAGGGTCACCCGGGTCGTGGTGTCGTCGATGCGGTGGAACGTCACCGCCCCCGCCTGGTGCGTGCCGTTCTCCGTGGTCCACGCGATGCGCTCGTCGGGATGCTGTTCGGTGATCTCGGCGTCGAACTCGCGCTCGACCCCGGCGATGCGGGTGACCCAGTGGGTGCGGGTGTCGGTGACCTGGTCGATCCGCTCGACCCCGTCCATGAACCTCGGGAAGGACTCGAACTGGGTCCACTGGTCGTACGCGGTGCGTACCGGGACGGCGACGTCGATGCTGTGGGTGACGTTGGTGGTCATGCGGACGGCGTGCCCGGCGTGGGCGAGTTGAAACACGCCGGCCAGGGACCCGGCGCCGTGACGGCACCCTCAGTGCGAGCCCGGGTCGGAGTCGGGTTGCTGTTCGCGGCCGACGCCCTGGGCCGCGCGTTCGGCCCCCGTGGCCCGGGTCAGGTGGGACTCGTCGCGGAACTGCTCGACCAGGTGCGGGTAGTGCAGCTCGAACGCCGGGCGCTCGGAGCGGATGCGGGGCAGCTCGGTGAAGTTGTGCCGCGGTGGCGGGCAGGAGGTGGCCCACTCCAGGGAGTTCCCGAAGCCCCACGGGTCGTCGACGGTGACCACGCGGCCGAAGCGGTAGCTCCTGAACACGTTCCAGATGAACGGCAGCGTCGAGGCGCCCAGGAGGAACGCCCCGACCGAGGAGATCGAGTTGAGCACGGTGAAGCCGTCCTGGACCTGGTAGTCGACGTAGCGGCGCGGGAACCCGGCGTTGCCCAGCCAGTGGTGGACCAGGAAGGTCAGGTGGAAGCCGACGAACATGGTCCAGAAGTGCACGCGGCCCAGCCGCTCGTCCATCATCCGGCCGGTCATCTTCGGGAACCAGAAGTAGACCCCGGCGAACACCGAGAACACGATCGTGCCGAACAGGACGTAGTGGAAGTGCCCGACGACGAAGTAGGTGCCGTTGAGGTGGAAGTCCAGCGGGGGCGACCCGAGCAGCACCCCGGTGAGCCCGCCGAACAGGAAGGTCGCGAGGAACCCGATCGCGAACAGCATCGGCGTCTCGAACGTGATCTTCCCGCGCCACATCGTGCCGATCCAGTTGACGAACTTGATGCCCGTGGGGATGGCGATGAGGAAGGTGGTGAAGGAGAAGAACGCCAGCAGCACCGCACCCGTGGCGAACATGTGGTGCGCCCACACCGCGGCGGACAGCACGGTGATCGAGATGGTCGCGAACACCATCGTCTTGTAGCCGAACAGCGGTTTGCGGCTGAACACCGGGATGATCTCGGTGATGATCCCGAAGAACGGCAGCGCGACGATGTAGACCTCGGGATGGCCGAAGAACCAGAACATGTGCTGCCACAGCACCGCGCCGCCGTTGGCGGGGTCGAACACGTGGGTGCCCAGGTGGTGGTCGGCGAGCATGCCGAACAGGGCGGCGGTGAGGATCGGGAACGCGACCAGGATGAGGATCGAGGTCACCAGGATGTTCCAGGTGAAGATCGGCATGCGGAACATGACCATCCCGGGCGCGCGCAGGCAGATGATGGTGGTGATCATGTTGACCGCGCCGAGGATGGTGCCCAGGCCCGACACGATCAGGCCGGTGGCCCACAGCGTGGCCCCCGGTCCGGGTGAGTAGGTGGGACCGGAGAGCGGGGCGTAGGCGTACCAGCCGAAGTCGGCGGCGCCGCCGGGGGTCACGAAGCCGCCGAGGACGATCAGGCCGCCGAAGAGGAACAGCCAGAACGACAGCGCGTTGAGCCGCGGGAACGCGACGTCGGGCGAACCGATCTGCAGCGGCAGGATGTAGTTGGCGAACCCGAACAGGATGGGCGTGGCGTAGAGCAGCAGCATCACCGTGCCGTGCATCGTCAGCAGCTGGTTGTACTGCTCGCCCGCGAGGAACTGCTGCCCGGGCACGGCCAGCTCGGCACGCATCAGCAGGGCCATCGCCCCACCGGCGAGGAAGAACCCGAACGCGGCGACCAGGTAGAGGATCCCGATGTCCTTCGGGTCGGTCGTGTTCAGGTACCGCAGCAGCACCGAGCCGCGTTCGGGTCGCGGCGGGGCGGTGGTCGTCGGCCGGGACGGCGCGGCGCGCAGCGAGCCCGAGGTCATGATGGCCGGCCTCGGCCGCGCCTCGTGCTCATCGTGGCTCCACGGTCGGACGCGGCGGTCGTGGACCGCCTCCGCGTCGGCGCCCACCGAGCGGTGCCGCCGCCCATCGGCCCCCCGAGCGCCGGTGCGGGCTGGTGTGTTCGTGGGCGCCCGGGGCACGCCGATCGCGGGATGGGGTCCGACTCATGGGGGCGGTGTACCCGGCGATCCCCGCCCCTACCCTCGGCAGGGGCCGCTCGGAGCACGGCGACGCGACGGTCGCGTGCCTCGCCGGCTGCCGCCCTCGCCAGGCCGCGCAGGGCCTGCGCGGCGGAGACGCGAGCTCAAGTCTGTCTCCCGCCTCCGCCGCTTCGGGGCCGCCGCCTGTCAGGCCGGGGCGGCGGGGGCTCGTGGTCAGACCCGGTTCCGCAGGTAGTTCATGGGATGATCTCCAGTGGTGACCGTTGATCTTCGTGGGCGGTTGAGGAGTCGGCGCGCAGGTCGAGGGCCCGGATGTCGCGTCCGGGTGGGCGGAGTTCCAGGGCTCGGGGGT
>NZ_JAJCYB010000039.1 GCF_029263155.1 Pseudonocardia sp. | reverse complement strand
AGGTCACACCGCGCGTCTGGTGAGTGCAGAACGAGCCCCGCAGCGGACCGACCGACAGATCCCGTTAAAGGCACGCAGCCAGTCAGACGTTGGGTCAGGACGACCGCTGCGGGGCTCCCCTACATACTCACTGTCAGTCGTCGCCGTCGCCGTCGTCATCGCCGTCGTCGTCGTCATCGCCGTCGTCGTCGTCATCGCCGTCGTCGTCGTCATCGCCGTCATCGCCGTCGTCGTCCCCGTCGTCGTCCGCCGGGGGCGGTGCGACGTAGCCGTTCGGGTCGCGAGGTGCTTCCCGCGCCGGGGTGAGCTCCGGTTGCGGTCGTTCGGGTACGTCC
Organism: Pseudonocardia sp.; assembly: GCF_029263155.1. Taxonomy (GTDB): domain Bacteria; phylum Actinomycetota; class Actinomycetes; order Mycobacteriales; family Pseudonocardiaceae; genus Pseudonocardia. The sequence continues at coordinate 33,618 of NZ_JAJCYB010000039.1, read as the reverse complement.
GGCACCGCCGTCTCGACGTCGGCGACGACCCCGGGCACCGCGGGCACCTCCACGCGGATGGGTTCGACGCCCGCCGGGTCGTCCGGGGAGGACGCCGCGGTGGTCACGCCGACCACGACGCCGGCGAGGAGCACGAGCCCGGTCGCCACGGTCAGGGGAGTTCGCATGGCATCCATCCTGCGGGCGGCGAGTGGACGGATCGTGAGAATCAGATGAGAGCGCGCTCATGTTCGAGTGCGCAGCCGTGTCCGAAAACCGCCAGTGCGCGGGTGGCGGGGGTGGCACAGTCGTCCCCGTGATGCTCGACCACGACCGCTGCTACAACGCGCTCGCCTCCCGCGACGCGCGGTTCGACGGGCACTTCATCGCGGCCGTGCGCAGCACCCGGATCTACTGCCGCCCCTCCTGCCCGGCCATGAAACCCAAGCGTGCCAACGTGGAGTTCCTGCCGACGGCGGCCGCCGCGCAGTTGCGTGGCTACCGCGCGTGCCGGCGCTGCATGCCCGACGCCGTTCCCGGCTCGCCCGCCTGGAACACCCGCGCCGACCTCGCCGCCCGCGCCATGCGTCTGATCGGTGACGGCCTCGTGGAACGCGCGGGCGTCACCGGCCTGGCCGCTGCGCTGGGCTACTCCGAGCGGCACCTCACCCGCGTGCTCACCGCCGAGCTCGGAGCAGGCCCGCTCGCGCTGGCCCGCGCCCACCGCGCCCACACGGCGCGACTGCTGGTCGAGACCACGCCGCTGGGCATGGCCGACGTCGCGTTCGCGGCCGGGTTCACGAGCGTGCGGCAGTTCAACGACACCGTGCTCGAGGTGTACGGCGTGCCGCCCACGACGCTGCGCTCGGAGGCCGGACGGCGGCGCGGGTCCGGGCCGGCCGTGGCCGGCACTCTCGTGCTGCGGCTGCCGTTCCGCGCACCGCTGGACGCCGACGGGCTGCTCGCGCACTTCGCGGCCCGCGCGCTGCCCGGCGTCGAGCGGGTGGCCGGCGGCACGTACGCCCGCACGCTGCGGCTCCCGCACGGCGCGGCCACCGTCGAGCTGGCTCCGACGGCCGCCCACGTGCGCGCCACGCTGCGCCTCGTCGACCCCCGCGACCTGGGCCCGGCCGTCGCCAGACTGCGCAGGCTGCTCGATCTCGACGCCGATCCCGTCGCCGTCGACGAGGTGCTCGGGGCGGACCCCGCGCTCGCCGACCGCGTCACCGCGGTACCCGGGATCCGCGTGCCGGGAAGCGTCGACGGGCTCGAGACGGCGGTACGCGCCGTGCTCGGCCAGCAGGTGTCGCTGGCCGCCGGCATCACCGCCACCGCGCGGCTGGCCGCTGCGCTCGGGACGCGCCTGCCGCCCGAGCTCGCGGCCGGGGGCCCGGACCTGCTGTTCCCCGCCGCAGCCGAGATCGCGGCCCACGGAGCGGGCCTGATCGCGGGGCCGACCCGGCGCACCGCCACCGTGGTGGGTCTGGCCGCGGCCGTCGCCGACGGCTCGCTCGTGCTGGACGCGGGCCGGGACGCCGCGGGCCTGCGGGCCGCCCTGCTGGCCCTGCCCGGCATCGGCCCCTGGACGGCGGGCTACGTCGCGATGCGCGTCGTCGGCGAGCCCGACGAGCTGCTCGCGACCGACCTGGCCGTGCGCCGCGGGGCCGGGTCCCTCGATCTCCCGTCCGATGTGGACGGGCTCACCGCGCGGGCGGAGCGCTGGAAGCCCTGGCGCTCCTACGCCGCAACACATCTGTGGCGCGCCGCCACCACCCCCCGGAGGACATCATGAGCACATGGTCCACGTTGGACACCCCGCTCGGGCCGTTCACGGCCGTCGTCGACGCGGACGGGGCCGTGCTGGCCTCGGGCTGGACGGCCGTGCTCGACGACCTGCTCCCGTTGATCCACGCCTCGCTGCGGCCGGCCGAGCTCGCCGAGGGCGACCTCGGCACCGCCGGCGAGGCGATCACCTGCTATCACGCGGGTGAGCTGTCCGCGATCGACGGCGTGCCGGTGCGGCAGCGCTTCGGCGAGTTCCTGGAGCACGCGTGGGACGTGCTGCGGGCGGTTCCGGCAGGCGCGCCGGTGACCTACACGGAGTACGCGGCGAAGGCCGGCAGGCCCGCGGCGGTGCGGGCGGCCGCCTCGGCCTGCGCCCGCAACGCGGCGGCCCTGTTCGTCCCGTGCCACCGGGTGCTGCGCAGCGACGGCACGCTGGGCGGGTTCCGCTGGGGCGTGGAGGTCAAGCGGCGACTGCTGGAGCACGAAGCCACCGGCTGAGGCCGGGGACGCGTCGTCGCACAGGCTTCAGCTCGTCGCACAGTTTGCCGCTCGTCGCACAAGCTGCACGCGCTGCGAGGATCCGCAACCTGTGCGACCACGTCCGGCCGGCGTCGTACATGCGTTCGACCGTTCGGCGACGCGGTGCGGCCGGTGGTCCCCGCCCGGCGTGTTCGGCCGGGTTCTGTCGGGGGTCGGCGGCACCCTGATCACGTGGACACCACCTCCGTGCTGCTGATCGGCCTCGCCGTGGGGCTCGGGCTCGGCGCGGTCGCCGCGTGGGCGCTGGCCACGGCCCGGGCCCGGGCCACCGTGGCCGAGGCCGCCCGCACCGCGGCCGACCACTCCGCCATGGCCCGTGCCGACGCCGCCGGCCTGCGCGCCGAGCGCACCGCGCTGCTCGAGCGCGTCGACGAGCTCGGTGAGCAGCTCGACCGCGCCGTGGGGCGGCTGCGCCGCGCCGAGTCCGACGCCGCGGGCGCGCACGCCGCCCTGCGCAGCGAGCGGGAGGCGGGGGCCCGGCGCGAGGAGCTGCTCACCCATCGGGACGCCGAGCTCAAGCAGGCGTTCCAGGCGCTGTCGGCCGACGCGCTGGCGCGCAACAACGAGCAGTTCGTCGCGCTGGCCGAGGGGCGGCTCCAGGAGGCCACGGCGGCACTGCACGCCAAGGCCGACGGTGACGCGGCCGCCCGCAGCCACGCCATCAGCGCGCTGCTGGACCCGATGACGTCCACGCTGGCGCGCGTCGAGGGACAGCTGCGCGACGTGGAGAAGGAGCGCCAGTCGGCGTACGCGGGGCTGCGCGAGCAGGTCAGCGCGATGCGGCTGAGCTCGGAGCAGCTCCAGGGCGAGACCAAGCAGCTGGTCAACGCGCTGCGCGCGCCGCAGGTGCGCGGGCGGTGGGGCGAGCTGCAGCTGGAACGCATCGTGCAACTCGCCGGCATGGTGGAGCACTGCGACTTCTCCACGCAGGTCACCGGACAGGGCGAGGACGGCGGCGTGCGCCCGGACATGGTGGTGCGCCTGGCGGGCGGCAAGCAGGTCGTCGTCGACGCGAAGGTGCCGTTCGCGGCGTACCTGGAGGCGGTGGAGAGCCGCGACGCCGGGGTGCACAAGGAGCGCCTCGCCGCCCACGCGCGCCAGCTGCGCCAGCACGTCGACCAGCTCAGCGCCAAGAGCTACTGGGAGGTGTTCGAGCCGTCCCCGGAGTTCGTGGTGCTGTTCGTGCCCGGCGACCCGTTCCTGGAGGCGGCGCTGCAGGCCGACCCGTCGCTGATGGAGCACGCGTTCGTGCACAACGTCGTGATCGCCACGCCCACCACGCTGATCGCGCTGCTGCGCACGGTCGCCTACAGCTGGCGGCAGGAGGCCCTGGCCGCCAATGCCGCGCAGGTGCACCAGCTCGGCAAGGAGCTGCACGGGCGGCTGGCCACGATGGGCACGCACGTCGCGAAGCTCGGCCGCAGCCTCGACGCCGCGGTGGGCAGCTACAACCAGACGGTCAGCTCGCTGGAGGCGCGGGTGCTGGTCACGGCGCGCAAGCTCACCGACCTCAAGGTCGCCGACGACGAGCTCGCCGCACCGGGCCAAGTCGACCGTGCGCCGCGGGTGATCGCGGCGCCGGAGCTGGTGGCCTCGGCCGCCGACGCGCTGGTCGCGCTGCACCAGCGGGAAGCACACGAACGCGACCGCGAACGTGACGACCGGGGCGGGGAGTCGCGCGCTAGCCTGCGCGGATGACCCCCGATCTCCTCGTTCCGCGGTGCCCTCGCCCCGGTGACCGGGATGCGGAAAGGCCGCACGACGCGACGCAGGCGGCCGGATCGCCGACCCGGCAGGGTCCGCCGCGGCGAGCCCGCCGGGCCGCTGTACGCCCGTGTGCGCCGCCGACACCACGTGGACGGCCGGCCGGCGCGCGAGCCACCGTCGCGGCCTGGGCACCGTGACCGTCGACGTGGCCGAGCGCGGTGCGGGCGGGCGCTGGCCGGTGCCGGACCGCTCGCTGATCGCCACCGTGCTCGGGGTGCCGCCGCTCGCAGCGGTCGGGCTCGCGGCCGCGCTCACCGGCCTGGGCGTGCTGGTCGACCTGCTCCGCGCCGGCACGCTCGGCGCCGTGTTCACGGTCTGCTACCTCGGCGGCTGCGTGCTGTCGGTGTGCTGGGTCCGTCGCCGCAGCCTGTTCGGGCCGATGGTGGCGCCACCGCTGCTGCTCGCCGTCGCCGTGCCGGTCGTGGTGCTGCTCGCGGGCTCGCCCCGGCCGGGCACCGGCATCTCCGAGCGCCTGCTCACCATCGGCGCACCGCTCGTCAACAGCTTCCCGATGATGGCCTGGACCACCGGAGCCGTGCTCGCGATCGGCGTCGGCCGGATCCTCGCGCAGCGGCCCGGCGCCGAGCCGGAGAAGAAGGTCAGCGGGCGGGCGCGCGGGAAGGCCGCAGCTCGCGGGGCAGGGAGAAGGTCAGGGTCTCCTCGGCGGTCGTGATCTCCTCCACCGAGCCGAACCCGTGCTCGGCGAGATGGTCGAGCACGCCGCGCACGAGCACCTCCGGCACCGACGCGCCGCTGGTCACGCCCACGGTCCGCACCCCGTCGAGCCAGGTGTCGTCGATCTCGCGCGAGTAGTCGATCAGGTGCGACGCGCCCGCGCCCGCCTGCAGCGCCACCTCCACCAGCCGCACCGAGTTCGACGAGTTCGTGGAGCCGACCACCAGCACGAGATCGCACTGAGCCGCCATCGCCTTGACCGCCACCTGGCGGTTCTGCGTGGCGTAGCAGATGTCGTCGCTCGGCGGGTTCTGCAGGGCGGGGAACCGCTCGCGCAGCAGCCGCACCGTCTCCATCGTCTCGTCGACGCTGAGCGTGGTCTGCGACAGCCAGATGACCTTCTCGGGGTCGCGGACCGTCACGTCCGCGACGTCCTGCGCGGTCTCCACCAGCTGGATGTGCTCGGGGGCCTCGCCCGCGGTGCCCTCGACCTCCTCGTGGCCGTGGTGGCCGACCAGCAGGATGTCGTAGTCCTCGCGGGCGAACCGCTTGGCCTCGTGGTGCACCTTCGTGACCAGCGGGCAGGTGGCGTCGATCGTGCGCAGCTCGCGGGCCTTCGCCTGCTCGTGCACGGCGGGCGAGACTCCGTGCGCGGAGAACACGACCAGCGCGCCGGACGGCACCTCGTCGGTCTCGTCGACGAAGATCGCGCCGCGTGCCTCCAGCGTCTCCACGACGTGCTTGTTGTGCACGATCTGCTTGCGGACGTAGACGGGGGCGCCGTGCTTCTCCAGGGCCAGCTCGACGGCCTCGACCGCGCGGTCGACCCCGGCGCAGTAGCCGCGGGGCTTGGCGAGCAGGACGCGCTTCGCGGGGACGGACATGGGCGCCAGCCTACGGACGCGCCGCCGCGGCGGCCGCGCATCGTGTCCCGTCGCACCCGATTCCGCACTTCGGAGCCACAGCGCGGGTTCTGGGTGCGTGGAACAGCAGTACGGCTCCGAAGTGCGGTCCGAGGGCCCGGGGGTGCCCGATCCGCGCGCACGGGCGAGAATGAGCCGCATGATGCCGCTTCCGCTGCCGGTGCGCCTCGCCGCCGGTCTCGTCGCCACCGCCGTGGAGCAGGCCCGGGATCTGCCCCGCCTCGTCGTGGAGTTCCCGGTCACCGCCGTCAGCCAGGCGCTGCAGGTCTCGATGCGCATGCAGCAGCGGGTCACCGAGCTGGCGATCAAGGGTGACCGGGCGCTCGGCGCGTTGCGGCCGGTCGAGGAGAGGCCCAGCTGGGCCACGTTCGACGACGACGAGCCGCCGCACCGCAACGGCGCCAGCACCGTCACCGAGCTGCGCCCGCCCGCGCCGCCGCGGGTGGCGCGGCCCATCCCCGTGTCCCGCCCGGAGAGCCCGCCGTCCCCGCCCGCACCCGTCTCCGACGAGCCGCCCGTGCTGCCCGGCTACGCCGAGCTGTCGATCCCGCAGCTGCGCGCGAAGCTGCGCACGCTCTCGCCCGCCGACCTGCGCGCGCTGCTGGCGTGGGAGCAGGCCCACGACGCGCGTCCGCCGTACGTCACGATGCTGACCAACCGGATCACCACGGTCACGGAGGCATGAACGCGCCCGCCCGGAGCTCCAGCACCGCGGAGCAGCCCTGGCCGGTCCGCACGGTCGCTCGCAAGATCGCCGAGTGGGTCGACCGGCTGGGGGCGGTGTGGGTCGAGGGCCAGCTCGCGCAGGTCACCGCCCGGGCCGGTACGGGCACCGCGTTCCTGGTGCTGCGCGATCCCGCCGCCGACGTGTCGCTGCAGCTCACCGCACCGATCGGGCTCGTCCGCGACGGCGGGGCGGCGGTCGCGGAGGGCAACCGGGTCGTCGTGCACGGCAAGCCGTCGTTCTTCCTCGGTCGCGGCACCCTGAGCCTGCGCGTCGACGAGATCCGCGCCGTCGGCATCGGGGAGCTGCTCGCGCGCATCGAGCGGCTGCGCACGCTGCTCGCCGCGGAGGGGCTGTTCGACCCCGCCCGCAAGCGCCGCCCGCCGTTCCTGCCCGGCTGCATCGGGCTCGTCACCGGCCGGGCCTCGGCCGCCGAGCACGACGTCGTGTCGAACGCGACGGCCCGCTGGCCCGCCGCCCGGTTCCGGATCGAGCACGTCGCCACCCAGGGTGCGCTGGCCGTGCCGCAGATCGTGGACGCGCTCGGGGCGCTGGACCGCGACCCGGCCGTCGACGTCATCGTGCTCGCCCGCGGCGGCGGCAGCGTCGAGGACCTGCTCCCGTTCTCCGACGAGACGCTGTGTCGCGCCGTCGCCGGCTGCCGCACACCGGTCGTCTCCGCGATCGGGCACGAGCCCGACACCCCGCTGGTGGACCACGTCGCCGACGTCCGCTGCTCCACCCCGACCGAGGCCGGCAGGCGCCTGGTGCCCGACCTCGCCGAGGAGACCGCCCGCATCGCCGGGCTGCGCGACCGCGCCCGCCGCGCGCTGGCCGGCTGGGTCGATCGCGAGGAACGCCTGCTGGCGGCGCTGCGCGGGCGCCCGGTGCTGGCCGACCCGCTGCACGGCATCGAGGCGCGGCTGACCGAGGTGGAACGGCTGCGCGACGCGGCCCGCGGGTCCGTGGAGCGCGGGCTCGACCGCCGCGGCGTCGAGATCGAGCACCTGCGCGCCCGGCTGACGACCCTCGGCCCCGCGGCCACGCTGGCACGGGGGTACGCGGTGGTGCAGCGGCTCGTCGACGGGCCCGGGCCGCCGCCGGTGCTGCGCTCGGTCGGCGAGGTGGCCGCCGGGGCGGTCCTGCGGATCCGCGTCGCCGACGGTGCGGTGCCGGCCACGGTGGTCGCGGACCACGCCACCGCGGCCGAGGTCCCGGTCGCCACGCCGGGTCCGCGCAGGAGGACGACACGCACGAGGACGGGACGGGCCGATGGCTGAGCAGGCCGTGGTGGACACGCTGGGCTACGAGCAGGCGCGCGACGAGCTGGTCGAGGTGGTGCGCGCGCTGGAGGCCGGCGGGCTCTCCCTCGACGACTCGGTGGCGCTGTGGGAGCGGGGCGAGGCGCTGGCCACCCGCTGTGAGGAGCAGCTCGCCGGTGCCCGCGAGCGCGTCCGCTCCGCCCTGGACGCCCGCGCCGACCGTGCGGGCACGGGCGAGGTCGGGTCAGCCGCCGACCGGTAGCCGCTCGCCGGTCAGCAGCGCCCCGGCCAGGGCCTGGAAGTCCTGCTCGGTGCCGCTCCCGGTGATCAGCACGCGCACCCCGTCGAGCTCACCGATCCAGATCGGTTCGTCGTCGGGTGCCCCGTACACCACGAACGTCAGACCGCCGACGTCGGTGGTGCCCCGGGCCGGGACCGCCGCGGCCCCGGTCTCGGCGGCGAGCAGCGCCTCCTCGGTGGCGTCGCTCTGGACCAGCCGCAGGTAGCGGCCCTCCGAGGTGAGGTAGCCGACCCGGACGGACCGACCGGCCGCCTCGTCGGCGGGGTCCACGCGGTCCTGGCCCACGGAGTTCGACCGCCAGCCCGGCGGTACCCCCGGCACGCGCAGCGCGAACGGCACCGTCCGGGCGAGGTCGCGCAGCTCGGCGGGGGCGTCGACGACCGGCAGCGCGCCCTGGTCGACCGTCGGCCCGCCCGGGCTGAACGTGCAGCCGCGGGTGACCCCGCCGATCACGACGACGACCAGCGCCAGCACGCCGATCGCCACGAGCATGTCGCGCAGGGTCATCGCCGAGCGCGGGGGTTTGCGGGGCGGCTCCGTCACGTGACCATCATCCCGCCGCGCGGCGCGACCGTCGTCTCAGGACCCGCCCACGGCGGCGGGTCATCTGCGAGGATCGACCGAATCCCCCGTCGCCGCGCCGCGCCGCGCGGCTGCCGCACGAGCACGCACCCAGCAGGAGGCCGGAGAGATGACCAGCACCAGGCGCCGGGAGGCCCCCGACCGCAACCTCGCGATGGAGCTCGTCCGGGTCACGGAGGCGGCGGCGATGGCGGCGGGCCGCTGGGTCGGGCGCGGCGACAAGAACGGCGGTGACGGTGCCGCCGTGGACGCGATGCGCCAGCTCATCGGCAGCGTGTCGATGCGCGGTGTCGTCGTCATCGGGGAGGGCGAGAAGGACGAGGCGCCCATGCTGTTCAACGGCGAGGAGGTCGGCAACGGTGAGGGCCCGTGGTGCGACGTGGCCGTCGACCCGATCGACGGCACCACGCTGATGGCGAAGGGCATGCCGAACTCCGTGGCCGTGCTCGCCGTGGCCGAGCGGGGCGCGATGTTCGACCCGTCCGCGGTGTTCTACATGGAGAAGCTGGCCGTCGGCCCGGAGGCGGCCGACGTGATCGACCTGACCGCGCCCGTCGCCGAGAACATCCGGCGGGTGGCGGGGGCCAAGCACCTGGGCGTCAGCGACGTCACCGTGTGCGTGCTCGACCGGCCCCGCCACGACCAGCTCGTCGCCGAGATCCGCAGCACCGGAGCCCGCATCCACTTCCTCTCCGACGGCGACGTCGCCGGGGCGATCTCCGCCGCGCGCCCGGACTCCGGCGTCGACATGCTCTACGGCATCGGCGGCACGCCCGAGGGGATCATCACCGCGGCGGCGCTGAAGTGCATGGGTGGTGCGATGCAGGGCCGGCTGTGGCCCAAGGACGACGAGGAGCGGGCACGGGCCGTCGCGGCCGGGCACGACATCGACCGCGTCCTCACCGCCGACGAGCTGGTGCGCGGCGACAACGTGTTCTTCTGCGCCACCGGTATCACCGACGGCGACCTGCTGCGCGGCGTGCACTACCGCGGCGGCGGCGCCACCACGCAGTCGATCGTCATGCGTTCCAAGTCGGGCACCGTCCGCATGATCGACGGCTATCACCGGCTGACGAAGCTGCGCGAGTACTCCACCGTGGACTTCGACCTGTCCGACGAGCAGCTGGCGAGGCACGAGCACCACCCGCTGCCGTGATCCGCGACCACGTCAGCCCGACCTACGACGCCCCATGCCGTACTCGGTGTTCTTCAGCGGGGGCATCGCCTACCACCAGGGCAGCCTGAGCGAGCAGTCGCACGGCTGCATCCACCTGTCCCGCTCGGCGGCGAAGGAGTTCTTCGCCGCGCTGGACCGCGGTGACGCGGTGCAGGTCGTGAGCTGATTCAGCCCAGGTCGGCGAACAGCGCGTCGACGTCGAGCGCGAAGCCGGGCAGCAGTGGGCTGGTGAGCTCCTCCCCCGCCGCGAACTCGACGGCGTCGGCGAACCCCGGGCCGGAGTCGTCGCGGCGAAACACCAGCACGGTGGACGACGCGGTGTCGACCAGCCACAACTCGGTGGTGCCCGCCGCCTCGTACTGCCGCAGCTTCGGGCCGACATCCAGCGCCCAGGTGCCCGGCGAGCGCACCTCGATCGCCAGCTCCGGCGGGCCGTCGTGGCGGACCCCGCGGGGGCGCTGCGCCTTCCACCACACGTCGGGCTTGTAGACGTGGCCGTCGGCGAGCACCCAGTTGCCGCCGATGCCGGCGCGACCGTGGTCGGTCTGCTCGCGCAGCGCCGTCAACAGCCGGGACACCACCTCCTGATGGTCGAAGGCCGGATCCATCTCGTACACCACCCCGTCGACGAGTTCCGAGCCGATCGGGTGGTCGCCGGAGAGGAACTCGTCCGCGGTGATCCGCGGGGCTGTGACGAGGGTGCTCGGGACGTGGGCCGTCATGGCTGTCATGGTCGCACTGTGGCAGGCACCACCGACAGTGTCCGGCGAACGGGAGAACGAGGGAGAAGACTGTCCCCATGACCCAGCGCCCCATCACCGAGTACCGCATCGAGCACGACACGATGGGCGAGGTCCGGGTGCCCGCCGACGCGCTGTGGCGCGCCCAGACACAGCGGGCCGTGGAGAACTTCCCGATCTCCGGGCGCGGGCTGGAGCGGGCGCAGATCCGGGCGCTCGGTCTGGTGAAGGCGGCGGCGGCGCGGGTCAACAAGAGGATCGGCGTGCTCGACGCGGAGCGGGCCGACGCGATCGCCGCTGCCGCGGACGAGGTCGCCGCGGGCGCGCACGACGACCAGTTCCCCGTCGACGTGTTCCAGACCGGCTCGGGCACCAGCTCCAACATGAACGCCAACGAGGTGATCGCCTCCCTCGCCGCCCGCGCGGGGGTGGAGGTGCACCCGAACGACCACGTCAACGCGTCGCAGTCGTCCAACGACGTCTTCCCGACGACCATCCACGTGGCCGCCGCCGAGGCGCTCGTGCACGACGTCGGGCCGGCGCTGGAGCACCTGGCCGAGGCGCTGCGACGCAAGGCCGCGGAGTGGGCCGACGTCGTCACGGCCGGGCGCACCCACCTGATGGACGCCGTGCCGATCACGCTGGGGCAGGAGGCGGGTGGCTGGGCCACGCAGGTCGAGAACGCCGCCGACGCGGTGCTCCGGGTACTCCCCCGGGTCGCGCAGCTGCCGATCGGGGGCACCGCCGTCGGCACCGGGCTCAACGCGCCCGACGGTTTCGGGGCGATGGTCGTCGACGAGTTGCGTGCGGTCGATCCCGGGCTCCAGGTCCTCACCGAGGCGCCCGACCACATCGAGGCCCAGGGTTCCCGCGACGGGTTGGTGGAGGCCTCCGCGGCGCTGCGCACCGTCGCCGTCGCCCTGTTCAAGATCGCCAACGACATCCGGTGGCTGGGCTCCGGACCGCGCACCGGGCTGGCCGAGCTGGCCCTGCCCGACCTGCAGCCGGGCAGCTCGATCATGCCCGGCAAGGTCAACCCGGTGATCTGCGAGGCCGCGATGATGGTGGCCGCGCAGGTCATCGGCAACGACGCCACCGTCGCCTTCTCCGGCACGCAGGGCAACCTGCAGCTCAACGTGATGATGCCGGTGATGGCGCGCAACGTCCTGGAGTCGGCGCGGCTGCTCGCGAACGCGGCGCGGCTGCTCGCCGACAAGGTCGTCGACGGCGTGGTGGCCGACGTCGAGCGCACCCGGGAGCTGGCCGAGTCCAGCCCGTCGATCGTCACGCCGCTGAACCGGTACCTCGGGTACGAGGAGGCCGCGTCGATCGCGAAGCAGTCGCTGCGGGAGAAGCGCACCATCCGCGACGTGGTGCTCGAGCGCGGGCACGTCGAGGCCGGGCGACTCACGGCCGAGCAGCTCGACGCGGCGCTGGACGTGCTGGCGATGGCCCGCGGCGGCCGTTGAGGCCCGATCGGGCGCGCGTGTCCACATGACGCCACGGGGGTCGTCGGGGACGACCCACGCCCTCGCTCTCGCGATCCCGCGGCACAGCGTGACGCGGCGCTGCGGGAGCCGTGGCGGCGGGCTCCGCACGACCGCGTGGCGGGCGCGGGGAGTCGTCACGGCCTGAAGTCGAACCAGCCGGACAGCCGTCCGACATCCCCCCGACGCGTGATCGTCGCGCGGCGGCCAGGTCTCCCCTGCACGCTGCGCCGGTCCGGCGTACGCCGGCTGCCCGCGAAGGAGTCCCGAGATGCCCGTACTGCGACGGCTGCTGGCCGTGACCGCCATCGGCGCCACCCTGGCGGTCACCGGTTGCGTGAGTTCCGGCGGTGGCTCCGACCCGGCGCCCGCCGCCGACGGCACCGACTGGTCCACCGTCACGTCCGCCGAGGCGGGCGGCGGCTTCGACGCGCTGGTCGCGGCCGCGCAGGCCGAGGGCACGCTCAACGTCATCGCGCTGCCCCCGGACTGGGCCAACTACGCCGAGATGATCTCCACGTTCGAACAGACCTACGGGATCACCGTGGAGTCGGCCAACCCGGAGGGCTCCAGCCAGGACGAGATCAACGCGGTGCAGCAGCTCGGCACCCAGGAGCGCGCGCCCGACGTGCTCGACCTCGGTCAGTCCTTCGCACTGGGCAACGTCGACCTGTTCGCCCCCTACCAGGTGCAGACCTGGGACACGATCCCCGAGGGCAACAAGGACGCCGACGGCGCCTGGGTCAACGACTACGGCGGCTTCGTCTCCATCGGCTGCAACACCAGCCTGGTCGCGAACTGCCCGCAGACCTTCGGGGACCTGGCGAAGCCCGAGTACGCCGGGCAGGTGGCGCTGAACGGCGACCCGACGGCGTCGGCGTCGGCCTTCGCCGGTGTGTGGGCGGCGGCGCTGGCCAACGGCGGCTCGCTCGACGACATCACCCCGGGCCTGGAGTTCTTCGGCGGGCTCGCCGACAGCGGCAACCTGCTGCTCGTCGACCCGACGCCGGCCACCATCGAGAGCGGCCAGACCCCGATCGTCCTGGACTGGGACTACCTCAACCTCACCCAGGCCGAGCAGGTGGCGGCGTCGTTCGAGTGGCGGGTGGCGGTGCCGTCGGACGGGCTGTTCGCCCAGTACTACGCGCAGGCGATCAACGCGAACGCCCCGCACCCGGCCGCCGCGCGGCTCTGGCAGGAGTTCCTCTACTCCGACGTGGGCCAGAACATCTGGCTGGGCGGCAAGGCGCGCCCGGTGCGGCTGACCGAGATGACGGACTCCGGCACCGCCGACGCGGCGCTGGTCTCGGTGCTGCCGCCGGTCAGCGGCGAGCCGACCTACCCGACGCAGGAGCAGACCGACGCCGCCAACGCCGTGGTGGCGCAGAACTGGGCGTCGGCGACGTCCTGAGATGACGCTCCTGGAGGCTCCGGTCGCGCCACCCGAGAAGGCACGACCGGAGCGTTCGTGGCGGGCGGCGCTGGGCCTGGCGCCCTTCGTCGCCTACCTGCTGGTCTTCCTCGGTGGCCCGCTGTACTTCGTGATCAGCGGGGCGCTGTCGGACCCCGACGGGCGTCCGACGCTGGACAACGTGATCGCCTCGGTGACGCAGCCGCAGTACCGGGCGGCGTTCACCTCCAGCATCGTGCTCTCTGCGGGCACGGCGCTGGTCGGCGCCGTCGCGGGCGCGTTCCTGGCGCAGGCCGTGCTGACCAGCCGGCCGGGCAGCCCCCTGCGCCGGATCGTGTCGACGGGCTCGGGCGTGCTGGCCTACTTCGGCGGCGTGCCGCTGGCGTTCGCGTTCATCGCCGCGCTCGGCCAGACCGGGCTCGCGACCCGGTTCCTGCGGTCGGCCGGCCTCGACCTGTACGCCTCCGGGTTCCGCATCGACTCGCTCACCGGCCTCGCGCTCACCTACGTCTACTTCCAGATCCCGCTCATGGTCATCCTGATCACCCCGGCGCTGGAAGGGCTGCTGCCCCAGTGGCGCGAGGCCGCGGAGAACCTCGGCGCGTCGGCGTGGACCTACTGGCGACGCATCGCGCTGCCCGTGCTCGCCCCCGCGCTCGGCGGGGCCACGCTCGTGCTGTTCGGCAACGCCTTCGCCGCCTACGCCACCGCCCTCGCGCTCACCAGCGGCTCGATCCCGTTGCTGCCCACCGCGATCGCGTCGGCGCTGTCGGGCAACGTGCTGGCCGGGGCGCAGAACGTCGGGCTCGCGCTCGGGCTCGACATGGTGCTGGTCATCGCCGTCGTGATGGTCGGGTACGTGTTCCTCCAGCGTCGGGCGTCGCGCTGGCAGGCCCGATGAGGCGCCGGCGCTGGCGGGTCGTGGTGCTCGGGCTCGCGCTCGTCTACTTCCTGGTACCGCTGCTCTCGGCGGCCGAGTTCAGCCTGCGCATCCCCGGCGGCGGGTACGGCGTCGCCAACTACCTGACGATCGCCACCGACGAGGTGCTGCTCTCGTCGTTGCTGGTGTCGCTGCAGATCGCCGTCGTCACCGCGACGCTGGTGCTGGCGCTCGTCGTGCCGACGGCGGTGTGGGTGCGGCTGCGGTTCCCGGTGGCCGCGGTGCTGCTGGAGAGCGCCACGATCCTGCCGATCGTCGTGCCGCCGGTCGTCATGGCGGCGGGCATCGCGTTCGTCCAGGCGAACCTGGACGGGCCGGTGTTCCGCACGCTGTTCGCCTCGTCGTTCACCGCGCTCACCCCCTTCTACGTGGTGCTCGCGCTGCCCTTCGCCTACCGCTCGGTCGACAACGGGCTGGCCGCCATCCCGCTGCGCACGCTGGTGGAGGCCGCCCGCAACCTCGGGGCGTCGCTGCCGGTCACGCTGCTGCGGGTGGTGCTGCCGGCGATCCGCAGCGCCGTGCTCGGGGCCGCGTTCCTCACCCTCGCGCTGGTGCTCGGCGAGATCGTCATCGCCCGGATCCTGCTCTACGGCGACACGTTCCCCGTGGCGATCGTCGAGATCGGGCGCAGCCAGGCGGGCGTCGCGGTCGCGCTGACGCTGGCCAGCCTGCTGCTCACCTGGGTGCTGCTGCTCGCGGTGTCCCTCGCCGGATCGTCCCGCAGGAGTGCCCGATGACCGATCTCGCCGCCGCGCCCGTCACCACCGGCACGACCGTGGAGTTCCGCGGGGTGCGCCGCACCTACGGCACCACCCACGCGCTCGACGGCCTCGACCTGACGCTGGCCCCCGGCGAGCTGCTCGCGCTGCTCGGCCCGTCGGGCTGCGGGAAGACCACGGCGCTGCGGCTGCTCGCCGGGTTCGACGAGCCGACGTCCGGCTCGATCCTGGTCGGCGGGCGCGACGTCACCGGCGTCCCGGCCGCGAAGCGCGACACCGGCATGGTGTTCCAGGCGTACTCGCTGTTCCCGACGATGACCGCGGCGGAGAACGTCGCGTTCGGCCTGCGGGTGCGCCGGGTGGCGACCGCGAAGCGGCGCGCGCGGGCCGGGGAGCTGCTGGAGCTCGTCGGGCTCGGGTCCCGCGGTGACGCCTACCCCCACCAGCTCTCCGGCGGGCAGCAGCAGCGGGTGGCGCTGGCCCGCGCGCTCGCCGTCTCCCCCGCGGTGCTGCTGGTCGACAAGCCGCTCTCCGCGCTCGACGCCCGCGTCCGCGTGCAGCTGCGCGACGAGATCCGCCGCCTGCAGCTCGCCGAGGGCATCACCACGCTGTTCGTCACCCACGACCAGGCCGAGGCGCTCGCCGTCGCCGACCGGGTGGCGGTGCTGAACGCGGGGCGGCTGGAGCAGGTGGGCACACCGCAGGATGTCTACTCCACGCCGTCGACGCCGTTCGTCGCCGGGTTCGTGGGGATCATGAACTCGGTGCCGGTGGCGGACGGCGCGATCACCCCCGGCGCGCCGCAGCGCGCGATGCGGCCCGAGGAGCTGACCGTCGGCGGCGGCGGCCTTCCCGGCACCGTCCTGACCAGCACGTTTCTCGGCCCGGCGACCCGGCTCGTCGTCACCACGCAGGTGGGCGAGCTGACCGTCGACGTGGTCAGCCGCCCCGGCCTGCCCGGGATCGGCGAGCCGACGACGGTGGCGCTGGCCGGTTGACGCCCGGTGCCACACTGGGCGACGTGGACGCCGAGGTGGAGACGCTGTCGCAGCTGCTCGCCCCGGCGTTCGCGGCCGACCCGCGCGTCCGGTTCGCGTTCGCGTTCGGCTCGGTCGCCGACGGCACGGCGCGACCGGGGAGCGACCTGGACCTCGCGGTGTCGGTGGACCCGCGCGGCACGCTGCTCGACGACGCCCGGCTCCATGACGCGCTCGCCCGGGCCGCCGGTCGCGACGACGTCGATCTCGTCGTGTGCGAGGACGCGCCGCTGTGGATGCAGTTCCGGATCGTCGCCGGGCGTCCGGTCTTCAGCCGCGACGACGTCGCGAGGGTGCGGTTCCGCGCGTCGGTGGAACAGCGCTTCCTCGACTTCCGCCCATTCCACGACGCCTACCTCGGGGCGGTCCGGGATCGGGCGCGTACCGGCGGGCTGAGTCGTGGTTGATCGCCCGCGCGTGGACCAGCTCCTGGCCATGCTCGCCAGGTACGTCCGCTTCCTGCGTGAGCTCGCCACCACCCCTGTCGACGAGTTCACCGCCGACCCGCGCAACTTCGGCAGTGCCGAGCGGTTCCTGCAGCTCGCGATCGAGACGACGCTGAGCGTCGGGCACCACGTCATCGCCGACCGCGGGTTCGGCCAGCCCACCACCTACGCGGCGGTCTTCGCCATCCTCGGCAAGGAAGGCGTGCTGGACCCCGGGTTCGCCACCGAGCTGGAGCCGATGGCCCGCATGCGCAACCGCCTCGTCCATCACTACGAGGACATCGCACCCGCGCGCATCCACGAGATCCTCTCCTCCCGCCTCGACGACTTCGACCGGTTCGCCGAACAGGTCACCCGCTACGTCGACGGCCTCACCCCGCCGCCCGGCTGAACCGCGCGCCCCAGTCCCGCAGCACGTCGGTCAGCTCCGGTGGCGAGCGCACCTCGAAGTCCACGCCGGCGGTGCCGAGCGCCATCGCGGGCCAGTCCAGGGAGTCGGTGGTCATCCGCAGCACGCAGCACCCCGCGTCGACCTCGGCGACCTCGGCCTAGCGGCCGACCTTCGCACGGACGGCCGCCGCGGGCGCGTGCACCAGGACCTCCACCCGGTACGCGGTGGGCTGCGGCGCGCCGAGAGCGGCCCGGACGAACTCTGCCGCGTCGGCGGCGGGCAGCGCGCGCGACCGGAAGCGGGCGCCGGTGGAGCGGGGCGCGGTGAGGCGGTCGAGGCGGAAGCTGCGCCAGTCGTGGCGGTGCAGGTCGTAGGCCACCAGGTACCAGCGACGGCCGAGCGGCACGAGCCGGTGCGGCTCGACGTGGCGGTCCATCGGCTCGCGGTCCAGCGGGGTGTAGCCGAACTCCAGGCGCTCGGTGTCGCGGCAGGCCTGCGCCACCCCGATGAGCACCGCCGGATCGACGGCGGGCGCCGCCGCCCCGCCCCACACCAGCGGCTCGGTGACCGCCCGCAGCGCGTCGACGCGGCGGCGCAGCCGCGGCGGCATCACCTGCACCACCTTGGTCAGCGCGCGGACGGCCGACTCCTCGATCCCGGCCACCGCCCCCTGCGTGGCGGCCTGCATCCCGACCGCGAGCGCGACCGCCTCGTCGTCGTCGACGACGAGTGGGGGCAGCGCGGCGCCCGCGGCCAGCCGGTACCCGCCGTCGACCCCCCGGCTCGCCTCCACCGGGTAACCGAGCTCGCGGAGGCGGTCGACGTCACGGCGCAGGGTGCGCGGCGAGACGCCGAGCCGCTCGGCCAGATCCGGCCCCGGCCAGTGCCGGTGCGTCTGCAGCAGCGACAGCAGCCGCAACGTCCGGGAACCCGTGTTCGCCATGTCCGCAGTCTCGCGCAATTGCGGTCAGAAACTGGCCACTGGGCCTCATAGAGTTCTGCTCATGACGACGAACACCGAGCGCGTCGACCTCCTCGAGACCCTCGCCACCCACCGCGGCTTCCTGCTGCACACCGTGCAGGGCCTCACCGACGAGCAGGCGCGACAGCGCACCACCGTCAGCGAGCTGACCCTCGGCGGGCTGATCAAGCACGTCGCGCGGACCGAGGCCGGCTGGCTCGACTTCATCGAGCGGGGCACCGCGGCGATGGAGGCCACCGCGGACAGCTGGGCCGAGCACGCCGACGGCTTCGTCCTGCGCCCCGACGAGACGCTGGCCGGCGTGCTGGCCGAGTACGCCGACGTCGCGAAGCGCACCGACGCGCTGGTGGCGAGCCTGCCGAGCCTCGACGTGGCACACCCGCTGCCCGAGGCGCCGTGGTTCCCGACGGGCGCCACCCGCTCGGCGCGGCGGGTGTTCACGCACATCGTCGCCGAGACGGCGCAGCACGCCGGACACGCCGACATCCTCCGCGAGGCCCTCGACGGCCAGAAGACGATGGGCTGACCCGACTCCCAGCACCTCGGAGCCATACTGCTGTACGACGGCCCTGCCGACTGCACTGTGGCTCCGAAGTGCGGCGGGCCGGGTGGGAGGGCGCTGGTGTTGTTGGGTGAGGTCGTCGACGTCTCCGGTGCCGTTGGGGCCACCCGGTCGCGCTCGGCCAAGGCCGCGGCCATCGCCGCGCTGCTGCGTGCCGCGGGACCGGGCGAGGTCGAGCCCGTCGCCGCGTGGCTGGCCGGGGAGGCCCGGCAGGGCCGGATCGGCACCGGGTGGCGCACCCTGTCCGGGCTCGACGCGGCGCCCGCACCGACGCCGACGCTGACGGTCACCCGGGTCGACGCCACGCTCGACGCGCTGGCGGGTACCACCGGCGCCGGGTCGACCGCGCGCCGGGCGGAGCTGCTGGCGGGGCTGTTCGGGGCGGCCACCGCCGACGAACAGCGGTTCCTGCGCCGGCTGCTCGGCGGCGAACTGCGCCACGGCGCGCTGGAGGGCGTGATGCTCGACGCGGTGGCCGCCGCCGCCCAGGTGCCGGCGCCGGTGGTGCGCCGGGCGTTCATGCTGTCCGGGCGACTCCCCGAGACCGCGCGGCTCGCCCTGGACGGCGGTGCAGAGGCGCTGCGGGCGGTGTCGTTGCAGGTGGGACGCCCGGTCCGGCCGATGCTGGCCGCCCCCGCCGGCTCGCTGGACACCGCGCTCGCCGGCCTCGGCGAGGACGTCACGGTCGAGTTCAAGCTCGACGGCGCCCGCATCCAGGTGCACCGCGACGGCGACGAGGTGCGGGTCTGGACCCGGACCCTGCGCGAGATCACCGCCGCCGTGCCCGAACTGGTCGCGCAGGTCCGGGCCCTGCCCTGCCACGCGGCGGTGCTCGACGGCGAGACGCTCACCGTGGCGGACGACGGCCGCCCCCGCCCGTTCCAGGAGACGATGAGCCGCTTCGGGTCGGACGCGGGCGACACCGTGCTCAGCCCGTTCTTCTTCGACCTGCTGCACCTCGACGGCACCGACCTGCTCGACGAGCCGCTGCACGTGCGCCTGGACGCGTTGGCCGGGCTGCTCCCCGGACCGCTGCGGATGCCCGGCGCCCGTCGACCCACGCCCGAGCAGGCCGCCGAGGTGCTGGACGCGGCGCTGGGCGCCGGGCACGAGGGCGTCGTCGTCAAGGCGCTGGACTCGCCGTACGCGGCGGGGCGGCGCGGCAAGGCCTGGCAGAAGGTCAAGCCGGTGCACACGCTCGACCTCGTGGTGATCGGCGCCGAGTGGGGGTACGGGCGGCGCACCGGATACCTGTCCAACATCCACCTGGGCGCCCGCGACGCGGACGGCGGCGAGCCGATCATGGTCGGCAAGACGTTCAAGGGCATGACCGACGAGCTGCTGGCCTGGCAGACGGCCACCTTCCCGCAGTACGTCCGCACCGAGGGCGGTCACGCGGTCCTGCTGCGACCCGAGCTGGTCGTCGAGATCGCGGTCGACGGTGCGCAGCGCAGCACCCGCTACCCGGGTGGCGTCGCGCTGCGGTTCGCGCGGGTGCTGCGCTACCGGCCCGACAAGACCCCGGCCGAGGCCGACACGATCGACGCGGTGCGCGCCCTGCTCGGCGGCGGCGCGTAGGCACTGGACGCGTCGCAGCACGGTGCGCCTGCGGCTGCGCTCGTCACGGCCCCCACCGCCGCGGGCGCGTAGACTCCCGTCACCGTGCGCTTCCTCGAGGGCCAGACCCCGAACCACGACCTCACCTACGACGACGTCTTCCTCGTGCCGGGGCGGTCGTCGGTCACGTCCCGCTTCGACGTCGACCTGTCCACGGCCGACGGCACCGGGGCCGGGGTCCCGGTGGTCGCGGCCAACATGACCGCCGTCGCCGGGCGCCGGATGGCCGAGACGCTCGCCCGCCGCGGCGCCCTCACGGTGCTGCCGCAGGACGTCGCACCCGCCGCCGTCGCGGAGATCGTGGCGTGGATCAAGTCCCGGCACCCCGTCTGGGACACCCCGCTCGTGCTCACTCCCGCCGACGCGGTGGCCGACGCGGTCAACCTGCTGCCCAAGCGGGCCCACGGGACCGTCGTGATCGTCGACGGCGGCGGGCGCCCGGTCGGCACCGTCGACGAGGCGGCGTGCACGGGCGTCGACCGCTTCACCCGCCTCGCCGACGTGCTCGATCCCGGTGCGCTCACCGTCTCCCTCGGCACGGCGCCGCGGGAGGTGTTCTCCTCGGGGCGACGGGTCGTCCTCGGCGTCGACGGCGACGGCCGCCTCGCCGGGCTGCTGACCCCGCTGGGCGCGCTGCGGGCGGAGGTCTACCGGCCGACGCTGGACGCGGACGGCCGGCTGCGCACCGCCGCCGCCGTCGGCATCAACGGCGACGTGTCCGTCAAGACGAAGGCACTGCTCGACGCCGGTGTCGACGTGCTCGTCGTCGACACCGCCCACGGGCACCAGGACAAGATGCTCGACGCGCTGCGCGCCGTCCGGGCCGCCGTCGGTGACGCCGCGGTTCCCGTGGTGGCCGGGAACGTGGTGACCGCCGAGGGCGTGCGCGACCTCGCCGCGGCCGGCGCGGACGTCGTCAAGGTGGGCGTCGGGCCGGGTGCGATGTGCACCACGCGGATGATGACCGGCGTGGGCCGGCCGCAGTTCTCCGCGGTGCTCGAGTGCGCCGCGGCGGGGCGCGAGCACGGCGTGCACGTCTGGGCCGACGGCGGCGTGCGACACCCGCGCGACGTCGCCCTGGCGCTGGCCGCGGGCGCCTCCGCCGTGATGATCGGGTCCTGGCTGGCCGGGACCTACGAGTCGCCGGGCGACCTGCTGCGCGACGAGGCCGGCCGCGCGTACAAGGAGTCGTTCGGCATGGCGAGCAAGCGGGCCGTCAGCGCCCGCACCCGCGGTGACGACGGCTTCGAGCGAGCCCTCAAGGGCCTGTTCGAGGAGGGCATCTCCAGCTCGCGCCAGCTGCTGGACCCGCAGCGTCCCGGCGTCGAGGACGTGCTCGACAGCATCTGCGCCGGGGTCCGCAGCGCCGCGACCTACGCCGGCGCCCGTACGCTTGCCGAACTGCACGACCGCGCCGTCATCGGCGTGCAGACCACGGCGGGCTTCACGGAGGGCACCCCGCACGGGCTCTAGCTCATTGCAGCAAGGCCACCTTCACGCAACGAGATTGCGTGAAGGTGGCCTTGCTGCAATCCGGGGCCGCCGATCCGGGGCCGCCGATCCGGGCCGGCCGTCCGGGCCGCTACGCCTGCGGGCCCTCCAGCATCTCGGTCACCAGCGCCGCGATCGGGCTGCGCTCCGACCGGGTGAGCGTGATGTGGGCGAACAGCGGGTGACCCTTCAACTTCTCGATCACCGCCTGGACGCCGTCGTGCCGGCCGACCCGCAGGTTGTCGCGCTGGGCCACGTCGTGGGTGAGCACCACCCGGCTGGCCGTGCCGAGCCGGGAGAGCACGGTCAGGAGCACGTTGCGCTCCAGCGACTGCGCCTCGTCGACGATCACGAACGAGTCGTGCAGCGAGCGGCCGCGGATGTGGGTGAGCGGAAGCACCTCCAGCATCCCGCGGGCCAGCACCTCCTGCAGGACCGAGTCGCTGACCAGCGCACCGAGGGTGTCGAAGACGGCCTGCGCCCAGGGCGCCATCTTCTCGTTCTCGCTGCCGGGCAGGTATCCCAGCTCCTGCCCGCCGACGGCGTACAGCGGCCGGAACACCACGACCTTGCGGTGCTGCTGACGCTCCAGCACCGCCTCCAGACCGGCGCACAGGGCGAGCGCCGACTTGCCGGTGCCCGCCCGGCCCCCGAGGGAGACGATCCCGACGTCGGGGTCCATCAGCAGGTCCAGCGCCACCCGCTGCTCGGCGGAGCGGCCGTGCAACCCGAACGCCTCGCGGTCGCCGCGGATCAGCCGTACCCGCTTGTCAGCCGTGACCCGCCCCAGCGCCGCCGACCCACCACCGAGCAGCCGCAGGCCGGTGTTCACCGGAAGGTCGCGGGCGACGTCGTGGTCGATCGAGCCCTCCTTGAACAGGGCGTCGACGTCGTCGGAGGTGACCTCGACGTCGGCCATGCCGGTCCAGCCCGACGGCACCACGTCCAGGGCGTGGTACTCGTCGGCCTGCAACCCGACGGCCGCCGCCTTCACCCGTAGCGGCATGTCCTTCGTGACGAGCACGACGTCGCCGCGCCCGTCGAGCCTGCGCTCGGCGGCCAGGTTCAGGGCACAGGCGAGGATGCGGGAGTCGTTGGAATCCGTGCGGAAGCCCGCGGGGAGCACCTCCGGGTCGGTGTGGTTGAGCTCGACGTGCAGCGTCCCGCCGGCCTCACCGATCGGGACCGGTGCGTCGAGACGGCCGTGCTCGATGCGCAGCTCGTCGAGCGTGCGCAGCGCCGTACGGGCGAACCAACCCAGCTCGGGGTGGTGCCGCTTGCCCTCCAGCTCGGAGATGACCACCAGCGGCAGGACCACTTCGTGCTCGTCGAACCGGGTCAGCGACCACGGGTCGGACAGCAGCACGGAGGTGTCGAGCACGTAGCAGCGAGTGCCGGTAGCGATTGTCTCTGCCGAAGAAAGGGCGTTACGACGGGCGTCGGTCACGGTTGCTCCCTCGTGGGCGCGGCACCGCGCCCACTACTCGGTGGGCCGGCCGGCCCTGGCACGGGCGCCTGCGGCACGTTCGCCGCACGCGCCCACGAGGGCCGGGTGCCGGCCCCCTCGGGTGCTAACACCACGACCAGGGCCTCCCCGGGCGGTGCGCATCGGGTACGTACCGCCACCACGAACGCTACCGGCGGTCACCCCCATGCGGTCAACAGCAACTTGCGGGCCGCGCCGGAACGCGAACCGAGAATTAACAGAACGGCCTACCGTTGATCGCTTGACAGGTACCGCCTGTCGCCCGCGTCACCCCGGTCGGCGCAGCTCCTCCCGGAGGGCCGCGGGGGTCCACGGGCCGTCGTGCAGGTCCCCCAGCCGTGTGGCGACGTCCACGCACGGGCGCTCGAGCCAGCGCCGCACGAGTGGGGCACCCGCGACGTAGGCGAGGGTGTGGCCGCGCCACACCGGGTCGGCCAGGAACGCCATGACCCGGGCGGCCCGCCCGTCGTCGATCAGCAGCCAGCGCCGCAGGAACGTGCGGACGTCGGCGGCCCGGGCCCGCCCGCCGTGCAGCAGCAGGGCCGCGTCGAGCCGCACGCCGGCGAGGCGGTCCGTGGCCGCGGCGATGCGCTCGGCCCGCTCCCCGTCGAACCCGAGCCCGACGCCCCCGAGCACCGCCGACGCCCAGCCGCCCCACGCCGCGCCGACGAGCACCCGCAGCGCCAGTTCGGCCGCGCCCTCGGAGATCACGTTCTGCGGTGTCCCGGCGAGGACGATGTCGTGCTCGCGCCAACCCCGCTGCGCCACGAGCACGGTCTCGCGTCGCCACTGCTCGACGTGGTGGCCCGTCTCGTGGGCCACCAGCCGGGCCAGCTGCGCACGTCGCGGACGGACATCCGCGTTGACCAGCAGCCGGGACCGGCGGGGGCCGTCCCGGCGGTGCAGCGCCGCCCACGGCGCGCCGTCGACGACCCCCGTCGCCAGCGCGTCGTCGCCGGTGACGAGACCGGCATCGCCCGCCCGTTGCCGCAGCGCCGCGGCCAGCGCCTCCACGGCGACGGCGAGCCGGTCCCGGGGCACCTCGTCGGCCCGCCGGTGCGCGGCGAGCCGGTCCGCGAGGTCCCCCCGGCCGGGGAGCAGGGCGTCGAGCTCGCGGTGGGCCGCGCGGTAGCCGTCCTCCGAGCCGCGGTCGACCGGCGAGTCGTAGGTGGTAGCCAGCTCGCGCGCGAACGGGAAGGCCTGGCCCGCCAGCCGCCGCGCCGACACCTCCAGCGCCACCAGTTGAGCGGTCAGGAACCGGGCGCGCGCGGGCGGCAGGCCGAGCCCGGGGAGGCGCGCCGCCAGTTGTCCGGCCGCCCGCACGAGTGCCGCCGGGGACGGCGGCCGCTCCGCCCGCACCTCCGCGAGGAGCCGACCGTCACCCGAAAAAGCAACGACCGATCCCGGACGACGGTCACCGAGTCGCAGTGCGAGCAACAGGTAGTCACGCACCGCGTCGTCGACCGGCATCGACGCACCGTACCCGTACCGAACGGCCGATCGCAGGGACACGCATGTGGCGGCCCGCTCACCTCGCGTGTCCAGGCGAAAGGATACGTCCGCAGAAGGGTGATTGTCGATCACACAGTGTCAGATGGTCACCCGATACGGGTCGGCTGGGCCCGGAAAACAGGCACCGAAAGGGGGCGTATCAAAACCCTTGGTACATGTGCCACTCGATGGAGTTAGGCGGTTTGTTGTTGACCGGGGCGCGCGCTACCTTTTGCTCAGTCAGCGCGGGCTCCCCGGTCGGACGCTGGCTCTGAATGGAAAAGGCCTCGGCTGATTCCGGATCACCAACAGGAGATGAACTGTGCTGAAGAAGGCTGGAATTGTCGTGGCTGCGGCCGCTGCGGGTCTGCTGGCGCTGAGCCCCCTCGCCTTCGCCGGCGACAAGGGCGATGACCACGGCCACCACCACGGCTCGTCCTCGGTCGACGTCGACGAGAACAGCAACAACGCCACGGGTGACGAGAACATCGGCCTCGTGAACGTGACCGGCAACAACGTCAACGTGCCGATCCAGGCGTGCAACAACGACGTCCCCGTCAACGTGCTGGGCGTGCAGGTCTCTGACGTCCAGGCCGACCTCACCGGCGCGCTGGGCCTGCTCGGCACCGCCGAGGCGGAGGACGAGGGTGGCGCTGGCGACACCCGCACCTGCGACCAGGACGCCGCCGCCGGCGACGCCCTGGTGCAGAACATCGACGACTGATCTCAGCCGTCCAGCGCAACGGCGCCGAACCTCCGGGTTCGGCGCCGTTTCGCCGTTCAGGAACCGAATCGCCGGTGGCGTGCGGCGTAGTCGCGCAGCGCGCGCAGGAAATCGACTTTCCGGAACGCCGGCCAGTAGGCCTCGCAGAACCAGAACTCCGAATGTGCCGACTGCCACAGCAGAAATCCGGACAACCGTTGTTCACCGGATGTTCGGATCACCAGGTCCGGGTCCGGCTGGCCGGAGGTGTAGAGGTGCGCGGCGATGTGGTCGACGTCGAGGACCTCGGCGAGCTCCTCGATCGACGTGCCCGACTCGGCGTGCTGCAACAACAGCTTGCGCACGGCGTCGGCGATCTCCTGGCGGCCCCCGTAGCCGACCGCGACGTTGAGCTGCAGGCCCGACCGGTCGACCGTGCGAGCGGCGGCGTTCGCCAGGCGGGCCGAGATGCCGGTCGGCAGCAGGTCCAGCGCCCCCACCACCCGTAGCCGCCACGGAGCCTCCGGACCGCTGAGCTCGTCGACGACGTCGGCGATGATCTCCAGCAGCGGGCCCAGTTCGGCCGCCGGCCGGGTCAGGTTGTCGGTGGACAGCAGGAACAGGGTGACGACCTCGACCCGCTCCTCCTCGCACCACCCGAGCAGGTCGGCGATCTTGGCAGCTCCCACGCGGTGCCCGTCGTTGACGTCCTCGAGCCCCGCGTCCCGGGCCCACCGCCGGTTGCCGTCGAGCATCAGCGCCACATGGCGAGGACGCCCGCCCACCCCGCTCAGCTCGCGGCTGAGTCGACGCTCGTAGATCGAGTACAGCACCTCGCGCACTCCCACGGCCGGTGAGCCTACGCCGATCCGGCAGCGGTGATCGTCGTCCGCGCGAGGAGGTTCACGCGCGCGTCACCACCTCGCCGTCCCGCGTGCCGTAATCTCGAACGGTGCCTGCCGGGACCGTCGCTCCGTCGCCGCCGCTGGTCAAACCCCGGATGCGGGGGTGGCTGCATCTCTGGTCGTTCGTCGTGTCCGTCGCCGCCTGCGCGACGCTGATCCCGGTCTCGGCCGCCCTGTTCGGCGGCGGGGTCGCGCTGGCCACCACGGTGTACAGCGTCACCATCCTGGGTCTGTTCGGCACCAGCTCGCTGTATCACCGGCGCACCTGGAAGACCGCTCGCAGCCGCACACTGATGAAGCGGCTCGACCACTCGATGATCTTCCTGTTCATCGCGGGCACGTACACTCCGGTGATCGCGCTGACGATGGCTCCCGACCGGGCCGCCGTGGTGCTCGCCATCATCTGGACGGGTGCGCTCGCCGGCGTGGCGCTGAAGATGCGCTGGCCACACGCTCCCTCCTGGGTCGGGGTGCCGATCTACCTCGCCCTGGGCTACGTCGCGGTGTTCGTGCTCCCCGACCTGCTGCGCGGCGGCGGGGTCGCCGCACTGGTGCTGATCCTGGTCGGCGGGCTGCTCTACACCGTGGGCGCGGTCTTCTACGCCACCCGCTGGCCCAATCCGTGGCCGCGCACGTTCGGCTTCCACGAGTTCTTCCACGCCGCCACCGTGCTCGCCGCGATCTGCCACCACGTCGCGATCTGGCTCGTCCTGTTCTAGGGAGAGCACGACAGTCGGCATTGCACGTCGTCGTATGTCCACGGTGACGATCCGTACGGACCCGGAGACCGACTCGGCCCTCGCCGAGCTCACCCGCGACGGCCGCAGCAAGTCCGACGTCATCCGCGAGGCGGTCCTGCTGGCCTACCGTCATCGGGAGTCCACCCGCCTCCGTGCGGAGGCGGAGGCTGCGGCGGCCGATCCGGCGGACGTCGCGGAGATCCGCGCCATCCGGGAGGAGATGGACGGCGACGGTGCGTGGTGGTCTCTACCGGCTACGCGCGCCGCGGGATGCCCGTGAACACGAGCAGCAGGGCCGTCGGTACGCCGTGGTGCTGCAGGCCGACGAACTGGCACCGCTGTCCACGTGGATCGTCGCGCCCACCTCCACGGGCGCACCCGACCGTAGCTTCCGGCCCACGATCGAGATCGACGGCGCCCCGACGCGGGTGGTCGTGGACCAGATGGCCGCGGTCGATCATGCGGTCCGCCTCGGCGACTTCGCCGGACGCCCGACCGCGGGCGAGCTGCGCGCCGTCGATCGGGCCGTCCAGGTCGTCCTCGGGCTGCGGTAGGGAAGCCGCCGGATTGGGCGGTCGCTGCGCGCAACCTGCGTGTCAGGCGATCGGGTCCACCACCAGCCGCCCGGTGGCCGGGTCGGACTCGACCACCGTCGCGCGCCGCTCGGTGCCGTCCGCCGCCACCAGCAGCACGACGTCGTCCGCGGCGGGCCACGCCGTGAACGCGCCCACCACCAGCACCAACCTGCCCAGCGTGCCCGGTGTCGAGTCGACGACGTCCACGACCTCGCCCCCGCTCACGACCGACACCGGTGGAGCCGGTGCGGGCACCGGGTCGGGGGTGGGGTCAGGCGTCGGGGTGGGAGTCGGGGTCGGCGCGTGGGAGTCGGGGTCGGCGTCGGGGTGGGCGTGGGAGTCGGCGTGACCGGCTCGGTCGGCGGGGTGGACCCCGGCCCCGACGACGCCGGCGCTCCCGGCACGCCGGGCGGCGGATCGATCGGCGTCGGGGTCGGCGGCTCCGGGGTCCCGGATGGGCCGACCGGCGGGACCGTCGGGCCCTGACCGGGCGGCGGCTGGACCACGGGACCCGACGACGGTGGCGGGCCCACCGGCGTGCCCCCGGCCAGCGGCGGCGGCGCGTCGATGACCGTGCCCCCGCCGGGCGGGGTGGCCGCAGGCGGATCCGGCAGCGCGGGCGCGCCCGCGGGCGGGTCGGCGGGCAGCAGCGGCGCCGACGCCGGTGGCGGGGCGAGGTCGATCACCGTCGGCGGTGGGACCGCGTCGGGAGCGGGTGGGAGCAGCAGCGCCACCAGCGGCGGTGGGGCCGTGATCAGCGTGCCACCGCCCGGCCCGGTGCCCGCCCCACCCGAGAACGCCAGCACCGTGCCGGAGCCACCGGCGGCCGGCCGGGTGGCGCCGAGGTAGTCGTCGCCGGTCCAGCGGTGCGGGGCGATCTGTACCGGCTTGCCGAACCGCGGCGCGTTCACCATCCGGCCGCCGCCCAGGTAGAGCCCCACGTGGTGCACCGTCGACGGCACGCCGTAGAAGACCAGGTCACCGGGCAGCAGCGGGCTGCCGGGCGCCACGTGCGGGCCCCGGTCGTACTGGGTCTGCGCCGTGCGGGGCAGCGCGATCCCTGCGGCGGCGTAGGCGGCGGTGGTGAGACCCGAGCAGTCGAAGCCCGCGTCCCCGGCCTGCGGGCCGTCGCCGCCCCACAGGTAGGGCAGGCCGATCTGGGCGAGCGCGAAGTCGATCGCCACCTGGGCGGCCGCCCCCGGTTCGAGCGACGTCGTGACGATGGCGCCGGTCGGGCCCGCCATCCCCGCCGGCACGGCGATCGTCGTGCCGACGGGGGGCGGCGCGGCGAGCACGGTGCCCGCCTCCGGCCCCCCGGCGGCGCCCGCCGGCACCGCCGGGGTGGCCCCGGCCACCGGGTCGTGCGCCCCGGCCGGTGCCGAGCCCGCCACCAGGACGGTCACGGCGAGCGCGGCCAGCACCGTCGCGCGACCAGCTCTCACGAGGCCGGCCCGTAGGTGATCACGAGCTGCGGCGGCTGGTCCGGGGCCTTCTCGCGGCTGTGGAAACCCTGCTCGGCGTCGCCGCTGGTGCTGGCGTCGCGCAGCAGGAAGCCGTTGTTGGTCCCGGTCGCCATGGCCTGGACCTGCGCCGTGACGTTCCAGGTCATCGTCGACGACCCCGACGGGGTGGCGGCGGTGACCGCGGTACCCGTCGTCGCGGGTTGGTTGGCCCACGTGACCCCGCCCTCGGTCCAGGCCCCGTTGACCCGCAGGGCCTGGATCGTGCGGCCGGACTTCGGCGATCCGTTGTGCACCCGCAGCTCGGCACCCACGATCTGGCAGCCGGCCGGGGCGGCGGGCAGCGCGAACCGGATCAGCGCCCGCGAGTGCTCGCCGCTCTTGGCGCGCACCTTGAGCACCGAGTCGGTCCCGTAGTTCTTGCCCGGGTCCTTCTGCTCGATCCAGGCGTCCCGGTCCGCACCGACGGTGACCGGTGCGGACGTGCAGCTCGAGGGCGGCGGCGTGGTCGTGCCGCTGGTCACCGTCCACGCGTACGTGGCCGGGGTCGGGTCGGCGTTGCCCGCGGCGTCCGTGGCGCGGACGGCGAGCGAGTACGACCCGGGGGCCATGCCGGTGAGCTGCAGCGGCGAGGTGCAGGCCACCGCGGTGCCACCGTTCACCGCGCAGGTGAACGTGGAGCCGCCCTCGGACGAGGAGAACGCGAACGTCGCGCTCGTCGCCGTGGAGCTGGCCGCCGGGCCCGAACCGATCACCGTGTCCGGCGGGGTGGTGTCCGCGGGCGGCGGCCCGGACGGCGGCGGGGCGGACCCCGGGCCGAACGTGATCACCAGCTGCGGGCGGTTGCTGCCCTCCTCACGGCTGCGGAAGCCCTGCAGGCGGCCGTTCGCGTTCTCCGACGCGTCCCGGATCAGGAACCCGTTGTTGGCGCCCGCGTACATGGCGAGCACCTGCGACGTGACCGTCCACTGGCGGTAGCCGTTGCCGGAGGTCGTGGTGGCCGCCGGGGAACCGGTCGCGGGCTGGGTCGCCCAGGTGACCGTGTTCTCCGCCCAGCCACCCGTGACCGGCAGGGCCTGCAGCGTGCGGCCGCTGACCGCCGAGGCCGCGTTGAGCCGCAGCGTCGCCGCGGTCACGGTGCAGCCGGCCGGCAGCGCCGGCAACCCGAACCGGACCAGGGCGCGGGAGTTCGCCCCGGACTTGGAGTCGACCTTGAGGATCGAGTCCGTCCCGTAGTTCTGCGACGCGGAGTCCTGCAGGATCCAGCTGTCGGCCACCGAGTTCGCCGTGACCGGCGTGGTCGGGCAGCTCGGCGCGGGTGCGGTGACCGTCCACGCGATCACCAGCGGCGACGCGTCGACGTTTCCGGCCGGGTCGGTCGAGCGGATCTGCACCTCGTGGCTGCCGGCCGCGAGGCCGGTCAGCGTCAGGGGTGACGCGCACGCTGCGAACGGGGTGCCGTTCACCGCGCACTCGAAGGTCGATCCGGCCTCGGTCGTCCCGAAGGTGATCGTCGCCTCCGTGGCGGTGGTCGAGGCGGGCGGACCCGACGCGAGCGTCGTGTCCGGGGCCACCGTGTCGGGCGGCAGGACCTCCCACTCGATCACCACCGGGGCTGCGGGCTGACCCTCCGCACCGGTCGCCCGGACCGCGAAGTCGTGCTCGCCGATCGCCAGGCCGGTCACCGTGACCGGCGAGGTGCACGGCGCGAACGCCGCCAGGTCGAGCGCGCACTCGAATGTGGTGCCCGCCGTGTCCGCCGTGAAGGCGAACGTGGCGGTGGTGTCCGCCGTCGTCGCGGCCGGCTGGGCCGAGAACGTCGTGACCGGCGGCGGGGGCAGCGTGACCGTCCAGGCGAAGACGACGGGTTCCGTCGCGACGACGCCGAAGGAGTTGGTCGCGCGGACCGCGAACTGGTGGTCACCCGATCCCAGCCCCGTGACCGTCACCGGCGAGGTGCACGGCGCGAACGCTCCGCCGTCCACCGAGCACAGGAAGGTCGATCCGGCCTGGTCCGCGGCGAACGCGAACGTCGCCGTCGAGCTGGTCGACGCCAGGGGCGGCGTGGCGGTGAAGGCCGTCACCGGTTCCCCGACGATCGTCCACGCGAACTCCGTGGCCGCGCCGACGTTGCCCGTCAGGTCCAGCGCCCGCACCGCGAGCAGCTGCGCTCCCGGTTCCAGGCCCTGGATCTGCAGGGGCGACTCGCAGGCCTCGAACGCCGCCCCGTTCAGCGCGCACTCGAACACCGGGTACGGGTCGTTCGCGCTGAACACGAAGCTCGCCGTGGTCGCCCCCGTCGTCGCCGCCGGGGTGGCCAGGAAGCTGACCGTCGGCGCGGTGACGTCCTGCGTGAAGGTCCACGTCAGGCTGTCGGGCGTCGGGTCGATGTTGCCCTCCAGATCGACCGCGGCCACCGCGAAGGTGTGCAGCACGTTCGGCGCCAGCGGCTCGGGGACGTCCGGGTTCGGGTAGGTCCACGGGCTCGTGCAGGGCAGGAACTCGCCGCCGTCGATGGCGCAGACGAACTCCAGGCCGGCGGGCGCGGTGAGGTTGTCGGTGCCGGTGAAGGTGAACGTGGCCTGGTCCGACGGGGTCGCCGTTCGCGGGCCGGTCAGGATCTGCGTCGCCGGCGGGGCGACGTCGGTGCCGGTGATGACCGCCCACTCGTACTCGGTGGGCTCCAGCTGCTCACGCCCGGTCGCCGGGTCGAAGGCGACGATCCGCAGCAGGTGCTCGCCGAACGCGAGACCGCTGTAGGTCCGCGGCGAGGTGCACGCCGTGAACGGGCCGAGGTCGAGCGAGCACCGGAACGTGGCGTCGGCCGCGTTCGCGAAGAACTCGAACGTCGCGAACGTGTCGGTGGTGTCCCCGCCGGTCGCGGGCTCACCCGGGTCACCGGGGGTGAACGCGGGACCGGCGGTGATCGTGGTGATCACCCCGAGGATCGTCCAGTCGTGGACGTCCGGCGGGCCGGTGTTGCCCTCGAAGTCCGTGGCACGCACGGCGAAGGTGTGCGGACCGACCTGGGTCTCGTCGAACTCGTAGACCGAGGAGAACGCGCACGGGCTGTACGGCGCGCCGTCGAGCGAGCACTCGAACGTCACGTCGGGCTCGTTCGCGGTGAACGTGAACGCGGCCTCCAGCAGCGGGGTCTCCGCAGCCGGCGCCAGCCCGATCTGGGCCAGCGGGGCGACGCCGGCGGGCAGCGGGACGTACTCCCACTCCCAGCGGGCCGGGGTCGGGTCGACGAACTCCTGGGCGTCGACGGCGCGGACCTCGAAGACATGATCACCCGGCGAGAGCGAGAAGTACTCCTGCGGGTTCTCGCAGTCGACGAAGTCCGCCTCGTTCGTGGAGTCGATGCGGCACTGGAAGCCGAGGTTCGCCACGGTGGTGGTGTCGTCGGTCCCGGTGAAGGTGAACAGGGCGTTGCGGCTGTTCGACGGGTCGGTCGGCCGCTCGACCAGGATGGTGTTGGGCGCGCCGGGCGGCGGTGCGACCGCGCAGACCACGCCGGAGCACTGGCCGGGCTCGATGTTGCCCGAGGCCATGTTCCCGCCGCCGTCGATGTTGCCGGGGACCGCGAAGATGCCCCAGCCGTCGTTGCCGCTGACGGTGTTCCCGCGGATGGTGTGCACCGCGGCGTTGACGTTGATGCCGGCGCCGCCGTTGTTGTCGGCGGTGTTGTTCTCGATGAGGTTGCCCGCACCCGACGCCGCCGCGTCACCGATGTAGATGCCCTCGCCGGAGTTGGCGCTGGACCGGTTGCCGATGATCTCGTTGCCGATCGAGCCCCCTTCCAGCGCGATGCCGGTCCCCGAGGACGCCCCGGTGTCGTTGTTCTCGATCCGGTGGCCGGTCGACAGGTTCAGGTCGATGCCGCCCGGGTTGCCCCGGACGTCGTTGCCCCGGATCAGGCCGTCGGCGGCGAGCTCCAGCGCGATGGCCGTGCCGCCGGACTGGCTGATCACGTTGGCGACGACCTGCACCCGGTCGGATTCGGTCACCGACACGCCGCCCGAACCGCTGAGCGTGATCGTGTTGTCGACCACGACCGAGTCGTGCGAGGCGAGATCGACGCTCACGCCGCCACCGCTGTTGCCGGTGAGCGTGTTGCCGGCCACCACCGTGGTGGTCGAACCCTCGACGACGACGCCGGCCTCGCTGGACTCGGCGATCGTGTTGCCGTCGACCCGGTTGCCCGGGGAGTTCTCGACGCGTACGCCGGCGCCGGGGTTGGCGCTGAGCGAGTTGCCGAGCACCTTGGCGTTGGTGGTGCCCGCGGTCAGCCAGATGCCGTCGGCGTTCTCGCTGATGGTGTTGGCCCGCACGACGGTGCCGGTGGCCCCGGTCAGGAGCACACCCGCCTCCTGGTTCGCGGTCAGCGTGAGGCCGCTGACCAGCACGCCGGTCGTGGCCCCGACCCCGACACCCTGGTCGAACTCGGTGATCGTGCCGTTAGTGACGGTCACCGCGTCCGCGTTGACCAGTACCCCGTTGCCGAGCCCGATGCCGTCGATCAGGTGCCCGTCGAGGTCGACGGTGATCCCGTCGGCCGCGACGACCAGGCCGTCACCGGGATGCTCCTATGGATGTCAAGCTGCGGATGAAGGTCGTTCCTGTTGAGCGACGGGTGTTCTGCCTCCCTCCCGGGTAGATCGTCTTCCGCCGCTGGTCGGTGTCAACGTCGTTCGTCCTCGCTGCGCTGCGGGCGCTC
>NZ_JAJCYB010000038.1 GCF_029263155.1 Pseudonocardia sp. | reverse complement strand
CTTGCCGTTGATGTGGCTGGTGCAGGCCTTGCAGACGTTGATGCCGCAGCCGTACTTGGGGCCGGTGACCCCGAGGATATCGCGGATCACCCAGAGCAGGCGGACGTTGTCGTCGACGTCGACGGTGACGGACTCACCGTTGAGGTTGAAGGTGTGGGTGGGCATGACTCGCTCCTCAGAAGGTGAACTGCAGGCCGTTGACGGGCGACTGCGGGACGGGCGGCACCGTGGGCTTCGGCTCGTACGGGAACGGGTCCTTGTGGTTGATCGGGAAGTAGTCCGGCGTGCTGCCGGTGGCCCGCCGGTAGGCGTTCGCGACCGCCGCTCCGGTGGAGGCCACGCCGGCCTCGCCGATCCCGCCGGGCTCGGGGAAGCCCGAGTCCACGATGTGGATGTTCATCTCGATCGGGGTGTTCCACTGCCGCGTGTAGAAGTAGTTGTCCCAGCTCGCCTCGACGAAGTAGCCGTCGGTGAGGTGCAGGCTGGAGGTCAGCACGTTGGCGATCGCGTCGTTGATGCCGCCCATCATCTGGGCCTCGACGCCACGCGGGTTGATGACCAGGCCGGGGTCGATGGCGAAGGTCACCTTGGTGACGCGGGGACCGGTGACGCCCTCGCGGATCGGTCGGTCGACCGTCTCCGGCCGGCAGTCGATCTCGACCAGGCACGCGGAGACGCCCTTGTACTCGGTGTGGAACCCGATGCCCTGGGCGGTGCCCGCCGGCATCGACCGGCCCCAGTCGCCCTCCTCCGCGACCTTGTCGAGCACGCCACGCATGCGGTCGTTCTTGAGGAACTCCCTGCGCATCT
Organism: Pseudonocardia sp.; assembly: GCF_029263155.1. Lineage (GTDB taxonomy): Bacteria > Actinomycetota > Actinomycetes > Mycobacteriales > Pseudonocardiaceae > Pseudonocardia. The sequence goes on along the minus strand of NZ_JAJCYB010000038.1, from coordinate 16,504 downwards.
CGTAGGGGTCCTTGCCCAGCTGCTCCGCGATCTGGTCGACCATCAGCTCGCGGGCGATGGCGACGTCGGGGGAGTAGATGTTGCGCGTCGACTGCGTGTTGAACCGCATGTCGACCTCGTTGAGCAGCCGCGTGTTCACCCCGAAGTTGTAGGGGGTGACCTGCGTCAGCTCGAAGACCGACGCGGAGAACGCGAGGTTGCCCAGCGGCACCTTGATCGCGGCCGCGGTGATCGGCTCGCCCAGGCCCGGGTTGATCTCGGAGGAGACGCTGGTGTGGCGCTGCTCGAAGCCGACGACCTTGTCGCCGCTGATCACGGCCCGGATCCGCGACGTGCACAGCGGGTGCACGCGGCCGACGCGCGAGTCGTCGGCGCGGTGCCACATGAGCTTGACGGGCTTGCCCATCTTCTGCGAGATCTCGGCGGCCTCGAGCGCACCGTCGAAGAACAGCTTGCGACCGAACGAGCCGCCGCCCTGGGTGACGTGGAAGGTGACCGCACCGACCGGGAGGCCGAGGATCTTGGCGATCTCGCCCTGCGCGGCGATCGGGTTCTTCGCCGGGCCCCAGATCTCGGCCCGCCCGTCGCGCACGTCGGCGATGGCGGAGTTGGTCTCCAGGGACGCGCCGCTGCGGAAGTAGAACGTGTGGGCGCTCTCGATGCTGTCGCCGACCACACCGGCCGGGACGACCAGCGGCAGCTCGGCGGCCTTGACGCCGGCCAGCACCGACTCGTCGTTTTCGCCCTCGACCGTGCCCGCGCCCCACCGGGCGCGCAGCTCCTGGATGGCGTCGATGCAGTGGCCGAAGGTCCGCGCACGGACCGCGATGCCGGTGCCGACCACCTCGACGTCGGTGATGCCGGGCATCCGCCGGACCTGGTCGATGTTGTCCACGGACTCGACCGTGCCGTTGAGCGTGGGCGCCCGGCAGACCATGGTCGGCAGCGCGTCGGGGATGTCGAGGTCGGTGACGAACTTCTTCGCGCCGGTCACCATGGCGAGCTGGTCGGGCTTGTTGCGGGCCTTCCCGATGACGGTGAACTCCTCGCGCGGCTTGAGCAGGACCTCCACCTGCTCGGTCACGTCGGCGCTCGCGTCCTCGGCCAGGTCACCGATCGGGATGGCCGCCCCGAGGGTGTCGGTGATGACACCGCGGCGGGTGGTGAGCAGGTTGACCTCCTGCTCGAGCTGGCGCGCCGCGGCGTCGAGCAGCCGGCCGTTGGCGATCGCCGCGGCCACCCGGATCGGCGTGAAGGTGGTGAAGACCGTGCTCGAACCACCGGTGATCTGGTTGAACAGCAGCTCCGGCCGGGCGTCGGCCAGCGTGACCGTCACCTGGTCGGGATCGAGCCCCATCTCCTCGGCGATGACGATCTGGGCGTAGCCGATGATGTCCTGTCCGTTGTCCGAGCGCGGGAGCTCGAACGAGACCGTGCTGTCGCTGTTGACCTGGATGCGGATGAGGTTCGCGGTCGGCCGGGCGGCATCGCGCAGGGCGTCGAGGAGGTCGTAGATCTCCGGGGTCTGCGGCGCCGACACGAGCGGGTCGGCCGCCGCGGTCGGGGCGATCCCCAGTGCGCCGGTGCTCATCTCCGCGGCGACGACCAGCGTGGGCGCGGCGACCACGAAACCGAGGAACTTGCGCCGGCTGACGTCGATGCGGGGAAAGCGGGGGAGATCGGGTTTCGGTGCGGCGGCGGCGCGGTGATCGGCCATCGGCGAGTCCTCTTCCTGGCGGACGACGGGCGGGGCGGTTCGGGACGCGACGCCCCGTGCTGGACCGGGAGGACCTCAGGCGCTGGGGAGCCCGTGGTCGAGGGCCGGCGCTCCGGGCTGGGACCCGGACCGTCGACCGAGCGCCGACGAGGGGGAGCGGGGCATCGTCGTCCTCTCGATCCGTGGGCCGGGCACGGGAGAACCCGGGACACGGCCTGTCGGGAGGACCAACGATCCGTCGCGGCCCTCGGGTACGGGCGGTAGCGGGAACGGTCCGAACCGGACGTGAAATAAGTACGCCAACAGGTGACAACGTGGTTCCATCTCCGTCGATGCGGAGAAATCACGCGGTAATAATCACTTCTTCGGAGTCGGTAGTGTGTTGATCATCACTCGTACGAGTGTGTGACGCAGGGCACGTCTCATGGGCACCCGAGGTGTTCGGCGAGTGCGACCAGCGAGTCGACGGACAGGTCCGCGGCCGGATCGGTCACCGGTGGGGATCCGGCGGGGCCCTTCTCGTCCGGACGGTGCACGTAGGCGGTCCGCAGCCCGCAGGCTCGGGCGGCGGCGAGGTCGTCGACGTGGGCGGCCACCATCAGCACGTCGTCCGGCGCGGCCCCGAGCAGCGTGGCCGCACCGGTGTAGACCTCGGCGTCGGGCTTGTAGTGGCCGAACAGCTCGGCGGAGAGCACGGTGTCCCAGGGCAGCCCGGCGCGGCGGGCCATGTCGACGAGCAGCGAGACGTTGCCGTTGGACAGCGTCGCGATCACGAACCGCTCCCGCAGCCGGGCGAGTCCGGCCACCGAGTCCGGCCACGGGTCGAGGCGGTGCCAGGCCAGCACGAGCTCGCGACGGGTGCCCTCGTCGGTGCCCGGGCGTCCGAACTCCACCAGCAGGCCGTCGAGGGACTCCCGGTGCAGCGTGTCGAGCGATGCCCACGGCCGCTCCCCGCGGCGCACCCGGTCCATCGAGGGCGTGTAGCGCCCGCGCCAGGCGTCGGCGAACGCCGCGGCGTCGACATCGGGCCCGAGCAGCCGCGCGACGTCGCGCGCCACGCCGGAGCGCCAGTCCACCACGGTGCCGAACACGTCGAACACGAGCGCCTTCACGGGCGCACCCTACGACGCGCGACGGGCCGGGGCGGGGTCGAGCCCGAGCTGGGCCAGCAGCGTGGAGTGGTCCCACAGCGTGCGGTGCGAGGAGATCAACGACTCGGTGACCGCCGCGCGGGTGCGATGCCGGAAGCTGACGACGGAGATCGCGAGCACCTCGACGCGGCGGTGGGTGGGGCCGGCGCCGGGCAGCAGCCACGGCAGCTCCCGGTCGTGGGTGAACTCGACGATCCGCTCGTCGACGAGCCTGCGGATGTCGGCGGTGCGCGAGACCCGGCGGAAGGTCAGGTCCGCGGGCAGGTGGGGCAGCAGGTCCTCGGCGAGGTGGTGACGCAGGGCCTCACCGGATCGCGGCCCGGCGGACACCGGCACGTCCTCCACGGTGCCGTCCTCGGCGAGCGCCGCGAGGGTCGCGTCCACGTCCCGCGCGGCGTACAGCGACTCGTGGAAGGTGTCCGTCAGCTGCTGCATCGCCCAGATGAGCTGCTGCATCGCCACCGTCATGTGCGCTCGTCCCCCCTCGGGCGATCCGGGTCGGGTTCGATGGTCGCACGCACCGCACCCCCGGGCAGGGCGGCACGGACGACGACACCCCGGCCCCGGGGCGGACCCGGGACCGGGGTGTCAGGCGGGGGCGCTACGGCGCGCCGACCGCCATCTTCGTCTTCATGATCTCCCTGCAGATGTGTCCGTTGGTCTCGATGCCGACCCGGCGCAGCCGGGCCCGGCGCAGGTGCAGCGGCACCTGTTCCGTGGTGACCCGGCTCCCGTCGGGATGCATGAGCAACGGTGCGTCGTCGCCGTGCGGCAGACCCAGCTGGCGCCGCCGGTCACGCAGCCGGTCGAGGTCCACCGACGGTGGCACCTCGCCCAGCGTCATGACGGCGAGCTCGTCCGGGTGCGCCCCGTCGTCGACCAACGGCTGGGCGACCCGGTCCTGCCCGGCGGTCGCGGCCTTCGAGAGGAACTCCGTGCGCAGCTCGTCGAGCTCCGCGGTGGCCTCCCCCTCGAACGCCTTGACGAACCCGGCCTGGGCGGCGACGCCCTTGTTGATCGCGTCGGCGGTCTGGTTCTCCTGCAGTGTCACCACCGCGTGCCGCACCCCGTCGACCTGCATGACCGCGTCGTAGGCGTCGGCGACCATGAGGAAGGCGAAGTTCGGCGCGCAGAAGAACGTCGGGAGCTGCAGCACCACGGAGGCGACCCCGTCGTCGGAGACGGTGTAGGACTCGACGAACCCGCAGTCCGTGATGGGCTCATCGAGCTCCGGGTCCATCACCGTCCCCAGCGCCTCCCAGACGCCGGCGACGGTGCCGGTCATGCGTCGACCAGCTGCTCACCCGGCTGGGCCGGGTCGTCGGTCGGCAGCTGCAGGCCCTCGGGCACCGGGATGTCGTAGAGCCGCGCGGCGTTGAGGCCGAGGATCTTCTTGCGCGACGCCGTGGTCATCCGCGGGTAGTCGGAGAACGCCGGGTCGTCGGGCATCTGCCAGTCGACCAGGCCCTCGACCTGCCACTTGGGCGTCCAGATGTTGTAGTCACCACCGAAGGTCATGCGGTCCTCGCCGACCCAGAACAGCAGCTCGCCCATCACCTTGGCGAAGAACTTCGGGCGGGCGTGCATCAGGCCACCGACGACGACGGACAGGCCGGCGTAGACGTTGGGCTCCTGCACGGCCATGAAGCAGAAGTCGTCGATGCGCGGGATGGCCGCGTGCTCGATGATGAAGTTCAGGCCCTGGTGGTCGGTGGCGCACTGGTCGACGTCGTCGGCCGAGAACGCGTCCTTGTTCAGCGGCCAGATCGTCGGGCCCTTGTGGGCGTGGATGTTCTTGATGCCCAGCTCCTGCGCGGCCTGCAGGAAGTCGTAGGTGGCCGGGTCCGTGAGCCGGTAGCCGCGGGAGTCGCCGTTCCACTCCGCGGTGTAGAGCTTCACGCCCTTGAGGTTGTACTTCTTCGCGTCGGCCTCGAGCTGCTTGAGTCCCGCGTCACCGTCACGGGGGTCGAAGCGCCCGTTGACGATGACCTTGTCACCGAGCTCCTCGAGCATCGCCGCGTTCTGGTCGACGGTGTTGAAGCCGTTGGTGTACCACTCCTTGAGGTACGTCGACTGGAAGATCGCGACGTCGACGTGCCCCTCCTCGAACATGTCCCGCTTGAAGTCCTCCGGCGTGACCTTGAGGTACTTCTCGTAGTCCCAGTGGGTCTCCGGCGGGGCGAGCTGGTGGTAGCCGTAGAAGCAGTCGATCCAGCCCTTCGCGAACTCCTCGCGACCCTCGCGCCAGTTCTCGCGGCTCGCGTCCCAGAAGTGGCTGTGGGAATCGACTACGAAGTACTTCTCGCCGTCTTTCTCGTACATGTGGTGGGAACCTCTCTGCGTCAGTACTTACTTACGGAACCAGGATCGCGCGGCCGCGGACCCGGCCGGCGTCGAGATCGTGGAGGGCGTCGAGCGCCGCATCCAGGGGGTACTGCTTGGTGTGCAGCGTGACCTTGCCCGCCTGGGCCAGGACCATCAGCTCGGAGAGGTCGGCGTAGGTGCCGACGATGTTGCCGATGACGTTCTTCTCGCCGCCGACGAAGTCCAGCGTCGGGGCCTTGAACTCGCCGCCGTAGCCGAGGATGTACTGCGAGCCGGCCGGAGCGGTCATCTGCCAGGCGTCGAGCTCGGCGCCCTGCTCGGCGACGAAGTCGAAGACGACGTCCCCGCCCCGCCCCTCGGTCAGGTCCTGGACGGCCTGCACGTGGTTGCCGTCGGAGAGGACGGTCTCGTCCGCGCCGATCTGCTTGGCCAGCGCCAGCGCGTCGGGGTTGCGGTCGACCACGATGATCCGCGTCCCGGTGATCGCGGCGAGCGTCTGGATCGCGATGTGGCCGAGCCCTCCGGCGCCCTGCACGACCGCGGTGGTGCCGGGGTAGAGGTTCGGCACCGCCTTGCGCACCGCGTGGTAGGCGGTGATGCCGGCGTCGGCCAGCGCGGCGACGTCGGCCGGGTTGGTGTCGGGGTTGAGCTTGATGCAGGCCCGCGCGGTGGTGCGCAGGTACTCGGCCATGCCGCCGTCGTTGTTCGACAGCCCCGGGAAGAAGGCGGCCTCACACTGCATGTCGCGGCCCCGCCGGCAGGCCAGGCACAGGCCGCAGGACGGCTGCGGGTGCAGGATCACGGTGTCGCCGACGGCGACGTTGGTGACGCCGGCACCGATCTCGTGGACCCACCCGGCGTTCTCGTGCCCGATCACGTAGGGGAGCTCGGGAGCCATCGCATCGGCCCAGTCGCCGTCGATGATGTGCAGGTCGGTGCGGCAGACGCCGGCGCCGCCCACCTTGATGATCACATCGAGCGGACCCTGGATCGTGGGCTCTGGAATGTCGTCGATCGTGGGATCGGCGTGGTACGCGTGTACCCGAACGGCCTTCACAGGCGAACCTCCTCGGACGTCGCTGTCTACCTCACGATCTCAGTGCGAGGTGCTGCCGCTCACAACCCACCCTATTCCGCATGTCGATAGAACAGACATATCGGGCAACGGGACGGCGGCGGGGTGCGCTGCCTACTCACGAGTAATATCGATGCATGACGACGGACACCAGCTGGGTCGGCGCGGCCATGGCACAGACCGTGCCGTGGGTGCGGACGGTCGGGATCACGTTCGGCGAGACCACGCCGCAGCGCGCGGTCGCCCACCTCCCCGACGACGCCCGGGCGCACAACCACGTGGGCGGTCCGCACGCGGCGATGATCTTCGGGTTGGGCGAGACGGCGTCCGGTGCCGTCGGCCTCGCGGCGTTCGGCACCGTGCTGGAGCGGGCCACACCGCTCGTCGTCCGCTCCGACATCGCCTACTCACGGCTGGCGAAGGGCCCGCTCACGGCGGTCGCGGTGCTCGACCGGCCGGCCGCGGACGTGCTGGCGGAACTGGACGCAGGCACCCGCCCGGAGTTCACGGTCTCGGTCACGATCACCGACGCCGAGGACCGCGAGACCACCCGCATGACGGTCGTCTGGACCCTGCGGCCGAACCGCTGAGTCCTGGACCCAGGTCCATTTCCGGAATCGCCGCCGGCGCCGGACCGCGCGTGGGAGGATCCACGAATGGCCGGTGACGACGACCTCGAGCGCAGGGTGCGCAAGCTGGCCGTGGAGCACGCGGAGACCCGGTGGCTGGCCCTGCGTCTCGATGACGACGTCAAGGAGGTCCGCGAGGAGCTACGGGCGATCCGGGGCACGTTGGCCGAGCACACCGCCCGGTTCGACTCGGTCGAGGGCACGTTGGCCGAGCACGGTGCCCGGTTCGATTCGGTCGAGGGCACGTTGGCCGAGCACGGTGCCCGGTTCGACTCCGTGGGCGACCAGCTCCGGTCGCTCACCCAGCTGGTCGGCCAGGTGCTCGACCGGCTCCCGGACGGGTCCACCCCGCCGGATGACGGCGGCTGACCGGACGGGCGCAGTCGACACCCGTGCCCTGGGCCTGAACCGATCCAGCTCGCGGTGGCCGGGCGGTGTGCGTGTCCGGCTCGTCCGCGTCGTCAGCCGGCGAGGTCGATGCAGGGAACACGTTCCTGACCGGCCCTGCCGGCAACGACCTGGTCTACGCGCTGGCCGGGAACGACGTGGTCAATGGCGGTGGTGGCGCGACGACGATCTCGGTCGGAGGACGTGGGGTGACGGCACCACGGAGTCTGGCGAGCACCGCGGGGTGTCGGTCAGCGAACCGCACGTTCGGTCGCTGTCGCAGGTCGGCTCGACCGGCGCCGAACCGGCGGGCCGACCGGGTCGGGACTAGCGTCGTGTCCGTGCATGTGGTCATCGCAGGAGGACACGGGAAGATCGGGCTGCGGCTCGCCGCGCTGCTGGCCGGTCGGGGGGACACGGTGGTCGGCGTGGTGCGCAACCCCGACCACCGGGCCGATCTGGAGACGGCCGGGGCGAGTGCGACCGTGCTCGACCTGGAGGCGGCTTCGGTCGACGAGCTGGCCGCGCAGCTCAGGGGCGCCGACGCGGTGGTGTTCGCGGCCGGTGCGGGTCCGGGCAGCGGCGTCGACCGCAAGGACTCCGTCGACCGGGCCGCGGCCGTGCTGCTCGCCGACGCTGCGGCGCAGGCCGGGGTGGCGCGCTACCTGCTGGTGTCCTCGACCGGCGTGGACGCCGCTCCCGCCCCCGGCACCGACGAGGTGTGGGCGGCCTACCTGTGGGCGAAGAAGGCCGCCGAGGACGCCGTCCGCGGCACCGACCTCGACTGGACGATCCTGCGCCCGGGACGGCTCACCGACGATCCGGGTACCGGGAAGGTGCTGCTCGCGCCGCCGCCGGTGCAGCGGGGTGAGGTGACCCGCGACGACACCGCGGCCGTCCTCGCCGCGCTGCTCGACGCGCCCGGCACCGTGGGGAAGGTCCTCGAGCTGCGCAGCGGTGACACGCCGATCGCGGAGGCGGTCCGGTGAGCGCCTCCACCGGAGGCGGCGGCCGCGAGTTCGACGTCGTCGTCATCGGCGGCGGGGCGGTCGGGGAGAACGCCGCCGACTACGCCGTCCGGTCCGGTCTGTCGGCCGCGATCGTGGAGTCCGAGCTGCTCGGCGGCGAGTGCTCCTACTGGGCGTGCATGCCGTCCAAGGCCCTGCTCCGGACCGGGCACGCCGCCGCGGCGCTGCGCCGCCTGCCCGGCACCACCGCGGAGTACGACCCGGCGGCGGTGCTCGCCCGCCGCGACACCTTCGCCCACGACTGGGACGACGCGAGCCAGGTGAGCTGGGCCGAGGACGCGGGGATCACGGTGCTGCGCGGGCACGCGCGGATCACCGGCGAGCGGACCGTCGCCCTCGGGGACGAGACGCTCACCGCGCGGCACGCCGTCGTCGTCTGCACCGGCAGCGTCGCGGTGACCCCTCCGGTGCCCGGGCTCGACACCGTGCGGCACTGGACCTCCCGCGAGGCCACCTCGGCGCGGGAGATCCCGCCGCGCCTGGGCGTGCTCGGTGGTGGGGTCGTCGGCTGCGAGCTGGCGCAGGCGTTCGGGCGGCTCGGGTCGAAGGTGGTGCTCGTCCAGCAGGCTCAGGTGCTGCTCGAGTCGATGGAACCGTTCGCGGGCGAACGGGTCGACGCGGCGCTGCGCGCGGAGGGTGTGGACGTGCGACTGGGCTCCTCGCTCGACTCCGTCGCGGGGTCCGGTGGGGCGATCGTGCTGTCCGTGGGCGGCGAGGAGATCACCGTCGACGAGCTGCTCGTCGCCACCGGGCGCCGGCCGAACACCGCGGACGTCGGCGTCGAGACCGTCGGGCTGGAGGCCGGGAAGCCGCTCGTCGCGGACGACTCGGGCCTCGTCGAGGGCGTCGACGGACACTGGCTCTACGCCGCGGGCGACGTCACCGGCCGCGCGCCGCTGACCCACCAGGGCAAGTACGCGGCCCGGATCGCCGGGGCGGCGATCGCCGCCCGCGCCGCGGGCTCACAGGTGGACGACATCCCCTGGAGCGAGTTCACCGCCACGGCCGACCACGTCGCGGTGCCCCAGGTGGTGTTCACCGATCCCGAGGTGGCGTTCGTCGGGAAGACCGAGGTGCAGGCCCGCGAGGCCGGGCTCGACGTCCGGGTGGTCGACATCCCGATCGCGGTCGGGGGTTCCGCGCTGCAGGCCGACGGCTACGACGGCGCGGCCCGGATCGTCGTCGATGAGACGCGCGGGGTGCTGCTCGGCGTCACGTTCGTGGGGCAGGACGTGGCCGAGCTGATCCACGCGGCGACCGTCGCGATCGTGGGTGAGGTGCCGATGCACCGGCTGTGGCACGCCGTGCCGGCCTACCCGACGATGAGCGAGGTGTGGCTGCGGCTGCTGGAGGCCTACCGGAGCTGACCCCGCACGACCTACGGCGCGGCCTGGGTCAGGGCGGCGGCCAGGCCGAGCGTCACCGCCATGAGGCCGACCTCGAGGCCGGCCCAGCGCAGCACCGGGGTGCGGCCCGTCGACAGCCGGCGGCGGGCCAGAGCACCGAGTCCGGCCAGCGCGACCAGCACCGCCGCCTTGGCCACGACCAGCAGGCCGTATCCGGTGGTGAGCAGGGCGTCCCAGCCCTCCATCCGCACCTGGGCGCCGAGGACGCCGGTCACGGCGACCGTCACGATGCAGTACCCGGCGAGGGTCGAGTACCGGGGCAGCGCCGCCGCGAGCAGCATCCGTCGCCGGGCGACGAGCACGATCAGCGCACCCAGCCCGCCCACCCACAGCGCCGCCGCTCCCGCGTGCAGGGCGGCGCTGACGACGGCGAGCTGGTGGTCCGGCGCCGATCCCGCGTGGCCGGTGACGGTCGGGGTCACCACCCCGAGCAGGGCCGCCACCAGGGGGATCCGCACCGGGACGCGGTCCGCGTCGCGCAGCCGCACGGCCGCGCAGCCGAGCACGCCTGCCGCGCACCCGGCGGTCAGCAGCAGCCCGCGGCCCGCGGCCAGCTGGGTGGACCAGGCCAGTGCCTCGGGGACGCCGAGCCCGGTCAGCGGGCGGCCGAAGGCGTCGGCCGAGCGGAACATGATCCCGAGGAGCAGCAGCACGATCCAGGCACCGCCCAGTGCGAGCAGCGCCCGGTCCACGACGCCGCGGACGCGGACGAGCTCGTGGCGCGTCGACCCGGTTCCGGAGCCCGGCAGCAGCACCGCCACCAGCGCGATACCCACGCAGGCGACGCCGGCCACGTCGGCGCCCGCGCGGGTCACGGCCACCCCGACGACGACCGGCAGCGCGGACGCGGCGGTGCCGGCGAGCAGGCTCGCCGCCACCGCCGTCCCGGCCGCCAGCAGCCCCCACGTCACCGGCCGCAGGCGTTCGCTCGCGGCCGGGGGGGTCATCGGGTCAGCCGCGGCCGAGCCGCATGGCCGCCCCGACGCCACCGCCGACCAGCACGACCGCGCCGACGACCCACGGCCAGACCGGGGCGCCGCCCTCGTCCTCCGGGACCGGGGCCGCGGCCGGCTGCTCGGCAGGCGCCGGTGTGGCCGGCGCCGTGGACGCGGGGGGTGTCGTCGCCGCGACGGCGCCCGGACCGGGCGCCGTCAGGGTGAACGCGACGCTGCCCGTCACCGGGTGCCCGTCCTGGGAGATGACGCGGTAGCCGATCTCGTAGCGGCCGGCCGGTCCGAGCGGGGACACTGCGATGCTGACGACGCCGCCGTCCGCGAGGACCTCGCCGCTCTGGTAGGCCGTGCCGTCCGGACCGATCAGCGTGAGCGTCGAGAACTGCGGCTGCATCGCCTCGTTGAACTCCAGTGACACGCTCGTCGGCGCGGTGTCGAGGCTGGCACCGTCGGCCGGGTCGCTGCCGATCAGCTGGGTGTGCGCCGCGGCGGTCCCGACCCCGATCAGCAGCGCCACGCCGCAGAGCAGGGTGATCGCGGTGGCGCGCAGGAGGCGGCTGCGGGTGCGCAGGATCGGATCACCTGCGACATGGGTGGGGGCGGCGCGCACGGCGTGCCGCCCGATGGGGGATGACATGGGTTCTCCGGTAGGACGAGGGTGGGTGGGGTCAGGCCCACGCCGGGGGACCTCGCCGTACGCGTGCCGCGGCCAGTGCCCCGGCCAGCCGCCGCCCGGCGGCGCCTGCCGCGGGCACCGGGGCCGGGAGCGGCCGTTCGGCCGGTCGGGACGCGGGCCGCCGGGGCAGCGCGCGGCGCAGGGCCGATCCGACGACCGCGATCGCGGCGTCGGCGTACCGCACCGCCACCGCGACGACGACGGTGGCCGCGGCGTGCGTCGCGAGCATCGCCGCGGGGCCCAGCAGCGCCGGTTCCGCATGGTGCGCGGGATGCAGCAACACCATCAGGTGGTGCAGCGCGAGCTGCCCGCCGGCCAGCACGGCGACGACGCCGAGCGGCCCGGAGGCCCGGTCGGCGAGGGCCACGAACACCGCGCCGAGCAGCGGCAGCAGCAGGACAAGCAGGGCGAGGTCGGGCAGCGTCCCGCCGCCCGCGGCGTGGCCCGCCGCGGTCAGCAGCGCGCTGAGCAGCGCGAGCGCGCATCCGCGCAGGCCCGCTCCGCCGTCGGTCACACCGGAACGGTAACCCTCCTCGTCAGGTGGTTGCGACGCCGAGGTGCGTGAGCAGCTCCACCTCGATCACGTCGAGCTGGCCGCCGATCGCGCGGTAGGCCGTGCGGCGTCGGGCGGTGGGCATCTGCTCGGCGGCCCGCACGGCCACCGCGAGGTCGGCCAGCCGCGGGCGGGTGTCCTCGGCGAACCGGCGGGCCGCACCGGTCGCCGGGGAGCCCTCCTCCAGCTCGGTGAGGGCCTCGGCCATCCGGGACAGCCGGGCGTGCAGCGCGCCGCCGGGGCCCGCGTAGGCGCCGAGCCGCTCGGGATCCACACCCAGCCGGGCGGCCCGGTGCTGGTCCCACGCCCCGCGGATCGCGCCGGCGGCGGCCAGCGCGTAGGGCGCCAGCAGCGGCGCGACCGCCGTGCCGACGCCGATCATCCGCTTCGCCTGCTTGCCCGTCAGCGGCTTGCGCGCCGTCACACCGGCATCGGTGATCGCCGCAGCGGTACCCGACCGTCGCCGCAGAGCCATGTCGTGTCCTCCTCCACCTGCGGTGCGCCGCCCGACCGCCTCTGCGCGCAGCCTAGAGGTGATCAGCCCGACCGGCAGGCGCGGAGGATGTCGGACCCGCTCATTACCCTCGGCGGTATGACGGCCACCGTGCACCATCCCGAGACCCCGCCGGGCCGGTCCGTCCCCGTGCCGCTCGACGCCGCCGCGCTCACCCGCTGCCGCCGTCGCGTCCATCTCGATCACGATCCGGCCGCGGTCTCGTTGCCGCGGGCGTTGCCCGATCCGTCGCTGGAGCAGCGTCGCGCCGACGCCCTCACCCACCGGGAGGAACTGGGAGCACTGCTCGCCGCCGCCCTGGCCGAGGGCTGGCGCACCGTCGGGCCGGGGCCGACCCCGGTGCGGGCCGCGGCCACCGCGGCGGCCGTGGCCGAGGCCGCGCCGTTCGTCTGGGGCGGGGTACTGCCTGCCGACGCGGGGCGCCGCGGCGGTGCCGAGCTGCTGGTGCGGCTGCCCGGCGGCGGGTACGTGCCGGTGATCGTCGTGCGGCACCGGATCACCGATCCCGGCACCGGAGCGGTCACGTCGCCGCTGCTGCGGCCCTGGCCCGGCGCGGCCGGCCCGGACGACACCCGGCGGGTCCGTTCCCAGCCGCGCGACCTCATGCGCCTGGCGCACCTGCACCGCCTGCTGCGCTCCGCGGGCTGGGCCCCCCCGGACGGCGCCCGCCACGCCCACGTCGGCGGCGTCATCGGCCTCGACGCCGACGCCGTGCTCTGGCACGACCTGCGCGCCGGGCACTGGCCGGGCGGCCGCTCCACCCTCGCCGAGTACGACGCCCGGTTCGCCGACCGCTCGGCCGTCGCGCTCGCGGCGCGCACCGGCGCCCCCGCGCTGGCCGAGCCCTCGCGCGTCACCGAGTGCCGGCGTTGCCCCTGGTGGCCGGTGTGCGAGTCCGAGCTGGCCGGGGCCGACGACATCAGCCTCGTCGTCCGGGGGGAGGCGGCCGTGGCGCTGCGCGAGGTCGGCGTGCCCACCGTCGCCGCGCTCGCCGCGCTCGATCCCGGCGGGGAGCCGCCGGTCGCGCTGCTCACCCAGCCCTTCGCCGACGTGGTGGCCCTCGCCCGTGCCTGGCGGCGCGATCTCCCGGTGGTGCGCCGGGTGCCGCGGGTGCCGGTGCCACGTGCCGATGTCGAGGTCGACATCGACATGGAGAGCTTCGGGGAGTCCGGCGCCTACCTGTGGGGGGTCCTGATCGGCTACCCGGGAGGGGAGCGGCCCGGCGACGAACCGGCCGGGTACCGCGCCTTCGCCACGTGGGAACCGGTGCCCACACCCGACGAGGCCCGCTCGTTCGCCGAGTTCTGGGGCTGGCTGTCCGCCACCCGCGCCCGCGCCGCCGCCACGGGCCGCACGTTCGCCGCGTACTGCTACAACGAGCAGGCTGAGAACCGCTGGCTGCTGGGATCGGCACAGCGCTTCGCCGGGATGCCGGGCATCCCGGCGCAGTCGGAGGTGGAGGCGTTCATCGCCGAGCCGCTGTGGGTCGACCTGTTCGCGGTCGTGAACGACTGGTTCCTCTGTGCCCACGGCAAGGGGCTCAAGCGCATCGCCCCCGCCGCCGGCTTCGCCTGGCGCGACGCGGAGGCCGGTGGGGAGAACTCCATGCGCTGGTACCGCGACGCCGTCGGCATGGACGGCGCCCCTCCCGACCTCGCGCAGCGCCGCAGGCTGCTGGAGTACAACGCCGACGACGTCGCGGCCACCCGCGCGGTGCGCGAGTGGATGACCTCGCGCGCGGTCGAGCAGCTCCCGCTGGCCGCCGATCTCTGACACGGCGGCGCCGGGGCTTCACGCCGCCGTGGGCCGCCGTGGGCCGCCGGCGTCCGCCGCGGCACCGGCATCGGCCCTCGCGGCGCACTCGGCACCGGTCTCGCCGCGGCACCGCGCCGGCACCGGCCCTCCCCGCGGCACCGGCACCGGTCTTCGCCGCGGCACCGGCATCGGCCCTTGCGGCGGAACAGGTCCGCGCGGCGGCACCGGGTTGGCCGCCGAGATCATCGTTTCGGAACGCGCAGCCGTCCGATGGACGCCTCCCGGTACCGATTCGCCGATCATGCCGATGCGCACCCGCCCGGGCCCCGCGCGACGACGGCCGGGCCGCCCGCGGCGGCTCGCCCGGCGGCGTCTGCCCGCGGAGGACCGGCGAGCGGTGCGCGGCGCTCACCGGATGCGGGGCCGGGGCGAGGCCGTGAGGATGACGTGGTGGCACCGACGAAGCACGAGCAGCGAGGGCCGGCCGGGGCCGCCTCCAGCACGCACTACCTCGGCACGTCCACGGCGATGGCCGTGCTCGCCCGCGGCGGCAACGCGTTCGATGCGGCCGTGGCGGCCGGGTTCGTGCTGCAGGTCGTCGAGCCGCACCTGTGCGGGCCCGGCGGGGAGGTCCCGGCGGTGTTCGTCACCGCATCCGACCCGGTGCCCCGGGTGCTGTGCGGGCAGGGGGTGGCCCCGGCCGCGGCCACCGTCGAGCGCATCCGCGACGGCTACGGCCTGCCGATCGTGCCCGGCACCGGGTTGCTGGCCGCCACGGTGCCCGGCGCGTGGGACGGCTGGCTCACGCTGCTGCGCGATCACGGCACGTCGACCCTCGACCAGGCCCTGGCCCCCGCACTGGGGTACGCGGCGGGCGGGTTCCCGCTGGTCCCGCGCATCCCCCCGACGATCGGGGCCGTCGCCGAGCACTTCCGCACCCACTGGCCCAGCTCGGCGCGGACCTGGCTGCGGGGTGACGCCGTTCCCACCCGAACGCACCGGCTGCCCGCGCTCGCCGCCACCTGGCAGCGGCTGCTGGCCGCGGGCAGCGGCGGCCGGGAGGCGCGCATCGACGCCGCCCGTGACGCCTGGTACCGCGGGTTCGTCGCCGAGGAGATCGCCGCCTTCTGCGCGACGCCCGTGCGCGACGAGTCCGGTCACGACCACCCCGGCCTGCTCACGGCCGACGACCTCGCCGGCTGGTCGGCGACCTACGAGGACGCGCTCACCGTCGACGTCGGGGACGGGTGGTCGGTGGCCAAACCGGGCGCGTGGTCGCAGGGTCCGGTGCTGGCACAGCTGCTGCAGCTGATGCGCGGCGGCGAGGTGCGCTTCACCGACGGCGTCGCGACCGCGGGCACGGTGCACCACGCCGTCGAGGCCGCGAAGCTGGCGTTCGCCGACCGTGAGGCCTGGTACGGCGACAGCGCCCCGGTCCCGCTCGACGCACTCGTCTCGCCGTCCTACGCCGCCGCTCGCCGCGCCCTGATCGGCGCCGACGCCTCCCTCGAACTGCGTCCCGGCGCGCCGGACGGGCGGGCACCGCGGCTGGCCGGCCGTGCGGCCACGCCCGGTGCGCGACGCGGCGACGGGGTCAGCGCGCCCGGGCTGGGCGAACCCACGGTCAGCCGCAGCGGCGCGGTCCGCGGCGACACGGTGCACATCGACGTCGTCGACGCCGCGGGCAACATGGTGTCGGCGACTCCGTCGGGGGGCTGGCTGCAGTCGTCGCCGACGATCCCGGCGCTCGGGTTCTGCCTGGGCACCCGGGCGCAGATGTTCTGGCTCGAGCACGACCTGCCGTCGTCGCTGGCGCCGGGGCGCCGTCCCCGCACGACGCTGAGCCCGTCGCTGGGGCTGCGCGACGGCGAGCCGCGGATCGCGTTCGGCACCCCCGGTGGCGACCAGCAGGACCAGTGGCAGCTCTGCTTCTGGCTCGCCCACACCGCGGGCGGGCTGGACCTGCAGGCCGCGATCGACGCCCCGGCCTGGCACTCCACCGCCTTCCCGTCGTCGTTCGCGCCGCGCGGGTGGGATCCCGGCGGGGTGGTCGTCGAGTCGCGCCTGGGCGCCGCGACCCTGGACGAGCTGCGCCGCCGCGGCCACTTCGTCGTGGACGCCGGGCCGTGGGCCCTGGGCCGGATGTGCGCGGTCGGCCGTGGCGAGGGCCCCCTCCTGCGCGCCGCCGCCGACACCCGCAGCGGGGTCGGCGCCGCCGCCGCCTTCTGACCCCGACTCGCGCGCACGCAGGCCCCGACTCGCGCGCACGCAGGCCCCGACTCGCGCGCACGCAGGCCCCGACTCGCGCGCACGCAGGCCCCGACTCGCGCGCACG
>NZ_JAJCYB010000037.1 GCF_029263155.1 Pseudonocardia sp. | reverse complement strand
ACAGGGCCGCCGGGTGCCCGGTGGCGAAGTCCAGTTCGGCGGCGAACACCCCCGACGGCGGCGTGTCGGCCATGGTGGGCGGGGGTTCGGCGGCGTCCCACTCGGGCGCGTCCGGTTCGGGCGCGTAGGGCGCGGCGACGGATGGGAACATGTGTTCTACTATACCGCCACTGAGCTGCACGTTTGGTACCGTCGACCGACGGAGGTCGACCACTCGGCGACCTACCACCGGACGGGAGATCGACGCCGTACGGGAGCGGTCGACCCGACCGGCTACGGGGATCGAGGGAGGGTCTTTCGGTGGCAAGTCGATCCGTACCGCAGGCGCGCCAGCGCCGAGGAGCGGAATCGGCGCGGCAGCACTTCGGTAGAAGCCGACCACCGCCCCACCCGGAAGAGACGCCGGAACCCGGCCCCGCCCGACCCGGCGGGCGGCCCCGGTCGCGGTGTCGGTGGAGGCCGACCACCCCCGCAACGGTTCACCTGAACCGCTGGGAGGTCGCCGACACGCCCGAACCCGACGCGCCGGCGCCGGCGGACCGGAACCAGCGCGTGACCCCTTCGACAGCAGCCTGCCGACTCCCTGACCGCCACATCCCCGGACAGCGGCTCGACCGGACACCGCCCCCGGTACCGGGCCGGCGGCCGCCGCGCCGTCGACCGGACCGTCCCGTCGAAGCCCGATCGCGAACCATCCCCCCTGTGCGTTGCCGGGCCAGGCCGCGGAACCCGGGCTCGGCACACCGCGCCGGAACAGGTCAGCAGCCCGGCCCGCCCGGGCGCCCACCCGTCGGACGCGCCGGTACCGGAGCACCACATCCGGCAAGGCGACGACGAGCGCCAGGGGCACGGCGGCGGCGGGCACGGCCGTCGAGGAACCAGCCCCGGCCGGCCCGAGGCCACCGCGGCGATCCGGCACGCGTGCACGGAGACCCGGACCGCACCCGGTATGCGATCGCCATGAACGACCGCCGTGATGTGTGACCAGCACCACTACGGCTACATTCCGTCTCGTGCTCCGACTCCGCCGCGCCGCGCTGGCCGCCGTCCTCGTCCTCGTCACCGTCGCCGGCTGTGGTGGATCCGGTTCCGACACCGACTGCGGCATCGACGGGTGCACCATCACGTTCCCGCGGTCCGGTGAGGCGGCGGTGTCGGTGTTGGGGGTCTCCGCGCGGCTGGTCGGGGTGCAGGACGGGCAGGCGATGCTGGAGGTGGCGGGCCAGTCGGTCAGCGTTCCCGTCGGCGGGCAGACGCAGGCCCAGGGCTTCACGATCGCGGTGGAGTCGGTCACCGACACCACCGTCGTGGTGCGGGTGACCGCTAGCTGAGCGGGTCGCCGGTGTCGGGCTCGTAGACCCACCGGTCCGGCTCGGACGCGTGCGGCCCGACCCGGCGGTAGCCCCGCTCGGGGATGCGGACCGGCAGGTGGCCGGTGTCCTCGGTGTAGATCGTCGTGTCGCGGTGACGGGGGATCACGCGTGGTGGCAGGCCGTCGGCGCCCAGCTCCACCTGCTCGGTGTGCCCGTCCCACGGCCCGCCCACCAGAACCGCCGTCACCGTGGTCATCGCGGCATCCTCTCACCATGCCCGCTGAGGTCTGCGTGACCGGACCGGGCGTGTCACGCTGGCCCGGTGCTCCGCCGTGCCTGCCTGCTGACCGCCGCGGTCGCCCTCGGCGCGGCGCTGCTGGCGGTGCCCGGCGTGCTGCCCGGGCCCGCGGCGACTCCGGTCCCGGAGACCGTCCCGCGCGTCGCGGCGGTCACCGGGGCCCCGGCCGCTCCCGAACCACCGTCCGAGGACGCCCGGGCCGGTGTTCTCGGGTCGGAGGTTCCGCCGGTCGGCACCGGCGTGCCGGTCGTGGTGCCCGGGTCCGCTCCCGCACCGGGGCCGGGTCGGGTTCGGACCGTTCGGGTCGAGGTGGAGGGCGGATTGCCCGTCGACGGCCCGGCGTTCGCCGACTTCGTGCTCGACACCCTCAACGACCCGCGCGGTTGGGGCCGCGACGGGTCGATGTCGTTCGCCCGCACCGACGGCGACGCCGAGGTCACGGTGGTGCTGGCCAGCCCGGACACCTCGGCGCGGCTGTGCCTGCCGCTGCGCACCGGTGGCACCCTGTCGTGTCGCAACGGGCCGCTCGTCGTGTTGACCCACCACCGCTGGGTCCTCGCCCATCCGGACTACGGCACCGATCGCACCGCGTACCGGCAGTACGTGGTGAACCACGAGGTGGGGCACTTCCTCGGGCACGGCCACGTGCCGTGCCCGGGCCCCGACGTCGCGGCGCCGGTGATGATGCAGCAGACCAAGGGCCTGCTCGGCTGCGCTCCCAACCCCTGGCCCTATCCCTGACCCGATGCCCGCCGCAGCGCGCCGAGCAGGGGGATCGTGGCGATCTTCTCCTCGGTGAGCGCGGACCACACGATGCCTGCGGTGGGCCGCTCCCGGCGCCCGGCCCGGCAGTCGAGCACCCGCTCCGGCGTGACGACGAGATCGACGGGTGCGTCGTGCGTCGCGGTGGGGATCACGCCGGCCGGGCGCACCTGCAGCTCGTGCACCGTGGTGACGACGAGCGTGTCCGGCCCGATCAGCCCGGCCGCCGTGGCCAGTGCGAACTCCAGGTCGGCGAACCCGCCGCCCTTGCCCAGCCGGGACCCGTCGGCCCCGACGGCCACGCAGCCGGTGACCACCAGGTCGACCGGCTCCAGCTCGGCGACGGTGACGCGGCGGGCCGAGCGGGTGGCCCCGGCGATCGAGGCGGCGGTGCGCGGCGGGTCGGCGAGGTGGGCCGGGTCGAGCAGGAAGAACGGCTCGGGCTCGGCCAGGCGCGGCACCGCCATGTAGACGGTGCGGCCGTCGAGCAGGGCCTGGCGCCGGACGGGGAGCTGCGCGGAGTCGGGGTTGGACTTGATCGTGCGGGCCGCCGCCCAGGCGTCGGTGCCGGCGAGGCGGCGGGCGGCGGCCTCGGCCCCGGTGAAGTTGGAGATCCGGTTGCGGGCGCCCGGGAACCGGGCGACCTTCGCGTCGATCAGGGAGGTCCACACCTCGTCGCGCAGCGCGGCCTTGGCCGCGAGTACCTCCGGGTCGCCACCGGCGTCGTGGTCGTGGCGCCGCCCCGACCTCCTGGGGCTCATGCCCCGGCGCGGCGGCGCTCGCCCTGCGCCCGCAACCGGGCGAGCACCCCGAGCCCGACGCGCGGCAGCACCGCCCCGGTGCGGGCCAGCGCGGCGCGATAGCCCGGGACCGAGCGCACCAGCCGGCGGCCGGCGAGCATCTCCAGCGCGGCGTCGGCCACCGCCTCCGGGGTGAGCAGCGAGCGCTGGGAGAACAGGATCGCGGTGTCGCGGTGCCCCCGCTCGGAGCGGACCATCGCGGTGTCGGCCGGGTCGGGGCACAGGGCGTGCACGCGGATCGGGACACCGTCGAGGTCGAGATCGCCCTGCAGGCTGGTGCTGAAGTTCAGCACGCCCGCCTTCGTGGCGGCGTACACCGCGAGCCCGGGCACGGGCCCGTGCGCCGACATCGACGCGACGTTCAGCAGGTGCCCGCCCGCCCCACGCATCACCTCGACCGCGGCCCGCGACCCGTGGACGACACCGCGCAGGTTGGCGTCGAGCATCAGGTCGACGTCTTCGTCGGGGTGCTCCCACGCCTTGCCCGCGCGCAGCACGCCCGCGTTGTTGACCCACACCGCGACCCGCCCCAGCTCCTGCGCGGCCTCGGCGACGCGGCGGTGGTCGGCGGCCAGCCGCGCGTCCGCCACGATCCCGGTGGCGCCCAGCTCGCCCGCCGCGGCGTCGACCGCCGACGCGTCCAGGTCGGTGATCACGACCTGGTGCCCGCGCGCGACGAGCCGTCGCGCGATCTCCCTGCCGAACCCGCGTGCCGCGCCCGTGACGACGGCGACCGTCCCCGCTGCTCCCATCGGCACACCCTGCCACGAGACCCTACCGGCGGGTAGGCGGCTCTCCTGCAACCAGGTCGCGCAGGACCGCCAGGCCGTCGTGGACCTCCGTGAACGCCGTCGAGAGCGGGGCGAGGCCCAGCCGGATGCCGTCGGGCTCGCGGTAGTCGGGGATCACGCCGCGCTCCCACAGGTCGTCGAGGATCTCCCGGAAGCCGGGACGGCGGATCGTGACGTGCCCGCCGCGTCGGTCCGGGTCGCGCGGCGAGACCACCTCCACGCCCGGCAGCCAGGCGTCCACGAGGTCCAGCGCGTACGCCGTCAGGTCCCGCGACTTCGCCCGCACCGCGCCGATCCCGACCTCCTCCAGCATCTCCAGCGAGGCCAGCAGCGGCACGGCCGCGAGGATGGGCGGGGTGCCGGACACGATGGCGCGGATGCCCGCCGCCGGGGTGTGGCCGGGACCCATCTCGAACGGGTCGCGCCGGCCCATCCAGCCCTGGATCGGCTGGCGCAGCGTCTCCTGCAGGCCGTGGCGCACGTACCCGAACGCGGGGGAGCCGGGGCCGGCGTTGAGGTACTTGTAGGTGCAGCCGACGGCCAGGTCGACGCCCCAGGCGTCCAGCTCCAGCTCGACCGACCCGACGGAGTGGCTCAGGTCCCACAGGGCCAGCGCGCCCGCCTCGTGGGCGATGCGGGTGATCGCGGGGGCGTCGGCGATCCAGCCGGAACGGTAGGCGACGTGGCTGAACAGCACGAGCGCGGTGTCCGGGCCGACCGCCGCCGCCACCTGCTCCGGGGTGATTCCGGCCGCCGGGTCGGTCTCGACCCAGCGCAGCCGGGCGCCGCGCTCGGCCGCGATCCCTGCGGCGACGTCGCGGTCGGTGGGGACGTTGTCGGTGTCGAGCACGATCTCGCGGCGCCGGGGATCCCCGTCGATGGCGCGGTCGACCGCGGCCCGGGCGAGCTTGTAGAGCAGCACCGTGGTCGAGTCGGCGACCGCCGTCTGGCCGGGCGCGGCGCCGAGCGCGGCGTGCGCGATGCGGTCGCCGACCTCCTCGGGCCAGGTCATCCAGCCCTCGCCCCAGCCCCGGATGAGGCGGCCGCCCCAGGCCTCGCGGACGAACGCGGCCATCCGCTCGGGGACCACCGCGGGGGGCCGGCCCAGCGAGTTTCCGTCGAGGTAGGCGAGCACGCCGGGCGCGGGCAGGAACCGGTCCCGGTAAGCGGCGAGGGGGTCGGCGGCGTCGAGCGCCACGGCCCGGTCCCTCATCGTCCGATCTCCGTGCGCACGGCGTACAGCTCCGGGAAGAACGTCAGATCCAGTGCCGCGCGCAGGAACCCGACCCCGCTCGACCCGCCCGTGCCACGTTTCGTCCCGATCACCCGCTCCACGGTCTTGAGGTGCCGGAACCGCCACAGCGCCACGTTCTCCTCCAGGTCGACGAGCTCCTCGCACGCCTCGTAGGCCTCCCAGAACTCCCCGGCGTTCTCGTAGATCCGCCGGAACACCGGCACCAGCTCCGGGGCGAAGACGTGGGCGAGCGTGACGTCGCGTTCCCGCAGTGCGGGCGGCACGTCGTGGCCCCGGCGGGCGAGCAGCGCCAGGAACTCGTCGTAGAGGCTGGGGCGGGCGAGCTGGTCGGCGAGCAGCGCCCGGGCCGACGCGTCGTGATCGAAGAACGCCAGCATCGCGGCGTCCTTGTGGCCCAGCGCGAACTCCACGGCCCGGTACTGGTGCGACTGGAACCCCGACGACGTGCCCAGGAAGCTGCGGAACTCCGCGTACTCCGAGGGCGTCAGCGTGGCCAGCACCGACCACTGCTCGGTGAGCTGGCGCTGGATGTGCTTGACGCGGGCGAGCCCCTTGAGGGCGGGGCGCAGGTCGTCGGCGGCCAGGTGCGCGCACACCGCGCGCAGCTCGTGCAGCACCAGCTTGAGCCACAGCTCGGAGGTCTGGTGCTGCACGATGAACAGCAGCTCGTCGTGATGCTCGGGGCGGCTCACCGGGTGCTGCGCGCCCAGCACCTCGTCCAGGTGCAGGTACGCCCCGTAGCTCAGGTTCTGCCGGGGCGTGCCTCTGGCGCCTGCGGGCGCGAACTCGCGGACGAGACCGTCCTCGAGCGGGCGGGTGGGGTCGCCGGACACGTCAGAAGCCCGTCCCGTGGCGCGGTTCCCGGTCCGGGGTGCAGGCGGCGTCGAACCGGCGCAGCAGCGCCCCGCCGGACCCCGGGTCCTCCGCGCCGATCAGCCCGGCGCGGGCCAGGGTGAGCGCGCGCGGGCCACCGAACGCCAGCGACCCCAGCGCCCGGATGTCGACGTGCAGGTCCGGCGCGGCGGCCGTGGGCGTGCACTCCGCGCCGTCAGGGCCGCCGTGCAGCCGGAACCGGCCCCCGCGATCCTGCACGGGATCGTGCACCTGCAGCACCGCGTCGACGTCCACGGCGTAGCGGCGCGCGGCGAGCACCGCGGGGACGCCGAGCACCCGCGCCCATACCCCGTCGGCCACGCTCTCGGTGCGCACGACCCGGGGGTCGCTGAGCAACCACGGCAGCGGGTCGTCCGCCGGAACGGCCCTGGTGATGATCGTCGGGACGAGGTCGAGCGCGAGCAGCAGCCGCCACAGCGCGACGTGCGCGGAGTCGGTGGCGGCGAAGAAGTCCACGACCCAGCAGGTGCCGCCGTCCATCCGGTAGGCGGCGTAGCCGTCGGCGTGCAACAGGTGGAACCGTGCGGTGCCGCCGCGGCGCTGGTGCGGTCGGTCGAGCAGGGTGAAGTCCCACCACGCGGCGCTGCGGGACAGCGCCCCGGGATGTCGCGCGCACCAGCGTCGGTGGATGTCGGGGACCCGCTCGCGCACCTCGTCGGTCTCGGCGTAGCGGACGCCCCCGGGGTCGGGAACGTCGGGACGGAAGTCGGCCTGCCGCCGGTCGATCTCCACCGTCCGGTTCACGGTGGCCACGCCGTACCCGAAGCGCCCGTAGATGCCGCCCTCGCTCGCGGTCAGCAGCGCCAGCGGGACGCCTGCCTCGACGTAGCCGCGGTGCAGCTCGGTGATCATCGTGCGCAGGATCCCGCGGCGGCGGTGGGTCGCGGCGACCGACACCCAGGTGACGCCCTCGGCCGGGACCGGCTCGCCGCCGGGCGGGGTGACGGCGAACTCGTAGGAGCCCGCCGTGCCGACGAGCGTGTCCCCGTCGTGGACCATCACGAACCGGTCCGGATCGAGCACCCCGCGCAGGTCGTCGAGCTCCTGCTCGCCGTAGTGGAAGCCGAACGCGCGACCGTCGAGGAGCGCGATCTCGGGCAGGTCCGCGGCCGTGGCGCGGCGCAGCTGCGCCTTCACGACGGCAGGACCTCCTCGTAGACCGCGCGCAGCCGCCGGGCCCACCCGGTGGCCTCGAAGTCGGTGAGGAAGCGCCTGCGGGCCGCGGCACCGAGCCGCTCGCGCCGTACGGGGTCGGTCGCCAGGGACCGCAGGGCGTCGCCGATCGGGTCGGGGCGCAGCGCGGTCAGCACGCCGGTCGCCGCCGACACGATCTCGGGGACCCCGCCCACCCGGGTGGCCACGACCGGACGCCCTGCGGCCATCGCGCGCAGCAGCGTGGTGGGCTGTGCACCCGACGCGCTGGTGTGGACGACGAGGTCGGCGGCGCCCAGCAGCTCGGCGTGGTCGTGATGGCGGGCGAGGAACACCACGCGGTCGCGCAGCGCCTCCGTCGCGGCCACCCGCGACTCCAGCCACGGCCGCAGCGGGCCGTCCCCGGCCAGCGCGACGACCAGCGGCGCGGACTCCGGGACCGTCTCCACGGCGTCCAGGAGCAGCTCGTGGCCGCCGCCGCGGCGCATGGGTTCCAACGACAGCGCGAGCGCGTCGGCGGGCCCGATCGCCAGCGCGGTCCGCAACCGCTCGCGCGTCTCGGGATCGGCGTCACCGGGGTCCACCACGCCGTCGGGCACCACGACGATGTCGCCCTTGGGCCCGGCGATGCCGCGGTACCACTCACGCTGCGTCGTCGAGATCGCGATGGTGCGGGACATGAACCGCTGCCGGGCGAGGATGCGGGCGGTGCGGCGCAGGCGGTCGACGCGGTCGGCGGGCTCGTTCTCGATGCGGTGCAGCGTGGACACCGCGGGCACCCGCAGCCGCAGCGCGGCCGCCGCACCCGCGACGTCGGCCTGCGGGAGGTGGGTGTGCACGAGCTGGGCACCTCGCGTGCGCAGCGCCCGCGCGACCCGGGCCGCCGCCCGCGGATCCCACGGGGCCAGCCCGAGCTCGGCGACGGGTACGCCCAGCCGTCGCAGCGCACCGACCTGCGTGGTGTCCGAGGTCGAGGCCAGGGCGACGACCATCAGCTCCAGCCCGGCTGCTGAGGCCGCGGCGGCGAGGTCGACGAGCCCGGTCTGCGGGCCGCCGGGATGCAGCGTGGGGACGAGGTGGGCGACCTTGATCATGCGGCGGCCTCCGCGGGTACGAGTGCGTCGGCGGGTGAGCGGGCGGTCACGGCCGCCGACCCTAACCGTCCGGGTGACGGCGTGCCGACCCGATTGCGGAGTGGCCGGGGGGTTCGCGCGCGGAGATGGGTCCTGCGCGCCGCCGACGGCACGCGAGCCGCGGCTCGGCGCGCGAGACGATCGGGCGCACACCGGTGGGTGACCGGGCTCACCGGATGGGACAGGATGGGCGACGAGGTGAAGGGGGTGCTCATGGGCATCGCGACGGAGGCCGGGCCGGCCGACGACACGGCGGGCGCGGTGGCCCCGACGATCCTGCTGGTGGAGGCGACCAGCGAGGTCGAGCGGTCGCTGATCGGCCGCTGGGCGGAGGACTCCGGGCTCGCCCCCGCGCGGGTGCTGCCGCTGCACGGACCGGCCTTGACGGACCCGCTGGCCGAGGCCGGTGACGCCACGGTCGTCACCGCGGCCCGGGTGGCGTGGCTGCCGCGCGAGCGCAACGGCGTACGCCGCGTGCGCTGGGCCGACCTCGTCACGCTCACCGACCCCCGCCGCCCGCCCGCGCACCGCCAGGCCCGCATCGCGCGCCGCGAGCCCGACCGCGCACCGGTCGTCGTCGCCGAGCCGGCGACCGTCGCCGACCTGCGGGAACGCCACGGCGGCGACCGGGCGAGCTTCGGCCCGTTCGTCGCGGGCCAGGCCACGCTCGCGCTGGAACGGGCCGAGCGGGCACTGGTGGGCGACCGGTACAAGGTGCCCAAGCAGATCGTCGAGATGATCGACGCCGATCCCGGGTTCCGTCGGGAGATCACCGCGCTGGCCGCGAAGCTGGACCGCCCCGAGGCCGAGGTGGCGCAGAAGGCGCGCACCGACCTGGAGGGCCTGGTCGCGTCGATGAGCCCGATGGCGGTCGACCTGCTCGCCGGGGCGCTGCGCCCGCTGCACGCGCGCGCCTGGGACGTCCAGGTCGACACCGCGGGCCTGGAGCGGCTGCGCGATCTCAACCGCCGCGACGCGCTGGTCTTCCTGCCCAGCCACCGCTCCTACGCCGACCCGCTGCTGCTCGCCGACGTACTCGCCGAGCACGACTTCCCCCGCAACCACGTCCTGGGCGGGGAGAACCTGCGGTTCTGGCCGGTCGGGCCGGTGGCCAAGCGCGCCGGGGTGGTGTTCATCCGGCGCAGCTTCGGCGACGACGAGGTCTACAAGCTGGCCGTGCGCGAGTACTTCGGGTTCCTGCTCGCCAAGCGCTTCAACCTGGAGTGGTACATGGAGGGCGGGCGCTCGCGCACCGGCAAGCTGCGCCCACCGAAGTTCGGGCTGCTCGCCAACGTCGCCGAGGCCGTCGAGCGCGACCGCGTCTCCGACGTGCACCTGGTGCCGGTGTCGATCACCTACGACCAGCTCCGCGAGGTGGCCGCCATGGCCGCCGAGCAGGCCGGAGCGGCGAAGAAGGGCGAGGGCCTCGCCTGGCTGGCGCGCTACGCCAAGGCGCAGCTGAGCCAGATCGGCACCGCGCAGGTGCGCTTCGCCGAGCCGATCTCGCTGCGCGCCGCGCTGGCCGCGAACCCCGACCGGCGCCTCGCGCTGCAGAAGGCGGCGTTCGAGGTGGCCGTCGGGATCAACCGGGTCACCCCCGTGATGGCCACCGCGCTGGTCACGCTCGCGCTGCTGGGCGTGCGCGACCGGGCGCTCACGCTGGGGCAGGTGCGCCGCGTCGTCGCCCCGGTCCGCGACTACGTGCTCGCGCGCGACCTGCCGCACTCGGGTGACTCCCTGGAGACCGACGGCGGCGTGCGCGGGGTGCTCGCCGCGCTGGCCGCGTCGAACGTCGTCACGACATACGGCGGCGGGGAGGAACCGGTCTACGCCATCGAGCGCGGCCAGCACCTGGTCGCCGCGTTCTACCGCAACTCCGGCATCCACCACTTCGTCGACCGCGCGCTGGCCGAGCTGGTGCTGCTCAGCACGCCGGAGCAGCGCTGGGACACCGCGTACGCGCTGCGCGACCTGCTCAAGTTCGAGTTCTTCTTCCCCGACCGGGACGCGTTCCGCGCCCGGCTCACCGCCGAGCTGGAACGGCTCGACCCCGCGTGGGAGACCGCCGAGGGCACCGCGGTGCTCGACCGCGCCCCGTTCCTCATGGCCCATCGCGTGCTGCGCAGCTTCGTCGACGCCCAGCTCGTCGTCGCCGAACGGCTCGCGGCCCGGGAGCCGCGCGACCCCGTCGTCGAGAAGGACTTCCTCGACGAGTGCACGGGTGTGGGGCAGCAGATGCTGCTGCAGGGCCGCCTGCACGGGCCGGAGTCGCTGTCGCGGGAGCTGTTCGCGAGCGCGCTGCGCCTGGCTAAAAACCTCGATCTCGTCGATCCGGGCCGGGACGAGCTGGCCGGGCGCCGCGAGGACCTGGCCGCCCGGCTGCGCGAGGTGGTGGGACGGGTGATCACGATCGACGAGATCGACGCGGCGTCGCGACGGGAGGTCGTCGGTGTCGCACCCTGAGCTGCGCAACGCCGCGAGCTGGGACGAGGAGCGGCTGATCTCCGACGTCGGGACCGGCCCGCAGGGGCCGACGATCGGCGCGTTCTTCGACTTCGACGGCACGCTGATCGACGGGTTCTCCCTCGGCGCGTTCGCCCGCCACCACGTGCGGTCCGGGCACGTCACCCCGGTCGACCTGGGCCGGATGCTGCTGATCGGCATGCGGGGGGTGACCACCGAGCAGGACTTCGAGCGCTTCTTCGTGCTCGGCATGCGCTCCTGGGCCGGCCGCAGCTCCGACGAGCTGGCCGAGCTGGGGGAGCGGCTGTGGCGCCAGGGCGTCGCCGGGTCGCTGTACCCGGAGGCGTGGCGGCTGGTGGCCGCGCACCGCCGGGCCGGGCACACCGTGGTGCTCGCCTCGTCCGCGACGCGGTTCCAGGTGGAGCCGGCTGCGCGCGCGATGGGCGTGGCGCACGTGCTCGTCACGCCGGTGGAGTTCGCCGACGGCCTGTGCACCGGCCGCCCCGGCGGCCCGCCGCTGTGGCGCGCCGGGAAGGCCGCCGCCGTCCGGGCCTTCGCCCCCGACCACGGCGTCGACCTCGCCCAGAGCTACGCCTACTCCAACGGCGACGAGGACGTGCCGTTCCTGCGGACGGTGGGTCGCCCGCGTGCGCTCAACCCGGAGGACCGCCTCGCCGCGGAGGCCGCCGAGCGCGGCTGGCCGGTCGCGCGGTTCCGCAACCGCGGCCGGGGCGGGCCCCGCGAGGTCGCCCGCGCCCTCGGGGCCGTCGGTGGCACGCTGGGCGGGTTCGGCGCCGGGTTGGCGCTGGGCGCGGTGAACCAGCTCGTCGGCCAGGGCACCCGCCGCGACTCCGTGGACCTCGGGCTGAGCCTGGCCGGTGACCTCGGCACCGCGCTCGCCGGGGTGCGGCTGGACGTCCGGGGCGCCGAGCACCTGGTCGCCGGGCGCCCCGCGGTGTTCCTGTTCAACCACCAGAGCCAGCTCGACGTGCTGATCCTGGCCAAGCTGCTGCGCGGCGGGTTCACCGCCGTCGCGAAGAAGGAGGCCGCGGCCATCCCCGGCTTCGGTGCGGCGTTCCGGCTGGCCGACGTCGCGTTCGTCGACCGCGGCAACACCACCGCGGCCAGGGCGGCCCTCGAACCCGCCGTGGAGCGGCTGCGGGAGGGGATCTCGCTGGTCATCGCACCGGAGGGCACCCGCAGCGCCACCCCGGCGCTGGGCCCGTTCAAGAAGGGCGCGTTCCACGTCGCGATGCAGGCGGGCGTGCCGATCGTGCCCATCGTGATCCGCAACGCCGGCGAGCTGATGTGGCGCGGGGCGTCCACGATCCGCGAGGGCGTCGTGCAGGTCACGGTGCTGCCGCCGGTGCCCACCGACGGGTGGGCGGCCGAGGACCTCGACGCCCGCGTGGCGAAGGTCCGCGCGCGGTACCTGGCGGAGCTGCAGCAGGACGGCGGCCCGGTCGAGACCACCGTGCACGTCACGACCGGCCCGACCGGCGACGTCCCGCTCGACTGGGGCACCGCGTCGGAGATGGACGCCGACGCCGCCGCCGTGTGGCGGGCGGGCGACGAGCGGTCCACGTTGACGCTGCTGGAACTGCTCGACCCCGCCCCCGACGCAGAACGCC
This sequence comes from Pseudonocardia sp., assembly GCF_029263155.1. GTDB lineage: Bacteria > Actinomycetota > Actinomycetes > Mycobacteriales > Pseudonocardiaceae > Pseudonocardia. The sequence goes on along the minus strand of NZ_JAJCYB010000037.1, from coordinate 21,995 downwards.
TCGCGGCGGCACACGAGTGGGCGTCGCGGATGGTGCCGCGGATGCGCCAGACCGTGGTGGAGGCCGCACTCGGCATCGGGCCGCCGGTGTGGACGGGGGTCGAACGGCTCGACCTCGACCACCACGTCACCCGCGTACGGCTCCCCGCCCCGGGTTCGGCGCGCCAGCTGCTCGATGCGGTGGCCGAGTTCGCCGCCGCCCCGCTGGACCGCACCCGCCCGCTGTGGGCCGCGCTGCTCGTCGAGGGGCTCGAGGACGGCACCGCCGGGTACGCGGTGAAGGTCCACCACGCCGTCACCGACGGGGTGGGCGCGGTGCGGCTGATGGGCCTGTTGCACAGCCGCACCGCCGAGCACGACCCGGCGCGCCCGGAGCCCGCGCTGCCGGTCGTGGTGCCCGCACCGTCGCCGGTGGACCTGCTCGTCGACGAGATCGGCCGGCGCGGTGCCGGCGCGCTGGCCCGGCCCCTGGAGACCGGCTGGGGCCTCGCCCGCACGCTGGGCAGGCTCCTCGCGCCGCCGGACGACGCCCCGCGCACGGAGCTGCTCGCCGGGCGCGGCGGGGCCCGGTACGTCGAGGTGCTGGAGGTGCCGCTGGAGCGGCTCCGGGCGGGCGCCGCGGCGGCCGGGGGATCGCCCACCGACGGGTTCCTCGCCGCCGTGCTGGGCGCGCTGCGCGACTATCACCGGCACTTCGGCGTGGACGTCGGCCGGGCGACGGTGGCCCTCGGGCTGCCGGTCGGGCTCGGCGCGGCCGACGGGGCGGGCGGGCGGCTGGCCGGCGCCGTCGTCGACGCGCCGATGGCCGAGGCCGACCTCGCCGCCCGGATCGCGGAGGTGCGCGAGCTGGTGGTGTCCGCGGGCTCGGCGGGCGGGCCAGGAGAATCGGGCGCCGCCGACGTGCAGGTGGCGTCGGTCCCGGGGATCGGGCACCCGGTGTACCTCGCGGGTTCGCGGATCACCCGGCTGTTCCCGCTCGGCCCGCTCGCCGGCTGTGCCGCCACGATCACGATGGTGGCCCACGACGGCGTCGCCTGCGTCGGGATCGTGCTCGACGACCTGGCCGTCGCCGAGCCGAAGCTGCTGGTGGAGGGCATACGACAGGCCCTGGACGAGGTACTGGCGCTCGGCTGAGCCCGGCACCGGCAGCGTCACGGTGCAACGAACGGCACGTCCGTCCACTCCTGGTGGACCGGAGTGCCGTTCGTTGCGGCCGCTACGGCAGGAGCTCGCGGACCCGCTCGGGCGGGCGGGCGAGCACCGCCCGGTCGCCGTCGATCACCACCGGCCGCTCGATCAGCGACGGGTGCGTGGCCAGCGCGTCGAGCAGCGTGTCCCGGTCGGCGCCGGTGAGCCCGAGCTCGCGGTAGGCGGCCTCGCCGGTGCGCACGAGCACCGCGGGGTCGTCGGTGCCCAGCCGCCGCAGCACGTCCTCGATCTCGGCGCGCGAGGGCGGGGTGTCGAGGTAGCGCACCACCTCGGGGGTGACGCCGGCCTCGGCGAGCACCTGCAGCACGCCACGGCTCTTCGAACAGCGGGGGTTGTGCCAGACGATCACGGCGTGCAGCGTACGCCGGTGCCGATCAGGGCGCGGATCGCGAACGTGTCGACGGCCAGGTCGGTGAGGTAGCGCTCGTGGACGCGGGCCACGGCAGCGCGGTCCAGGCCGTCGATCAGGGCGCGGGCCCCGGAACCGACGCAGAGCTCCCAGCCCAGTGCCGGGGTGACCGCGACGTCGTGGGCGAAGGTGCGCACGGCGATGTCCCCGGCGCCGACCTCGGCAAGCCAGGCGGACAGCTTGTCCGCCGAGTCGACGCGCGCCGCCGCGTCGCGCTGCCACAGCGGCGCGGGCGGCGGGTTCCCGGCGGCCGCGTGCTCGGCGATCGCGGCCTGGGCGAACGGGCCGACCAGCGGCTCCACCGACCCGGCCGCCCAGGTGGTCACCGCGATCCGCCCGCCAGGGCGCAGCAGGCCCAGCAGGTGCGCGGTGCCCGCGTCCATGTCGGGCAGGAAGAACACGCCGAACACGCACGTGACGACGTCGTAGGCGGGTGCGGTCCAGGTGGTGACGTCGGCGGTGTGGAACGCGACGCCGGGCGCGCGGTCGCGCCCGGCGTCGACGAGCGCCCCGGCCAGGTCGACGGCGTCGACGTGCCCGCCCGGCCCGACCGCGCGGGCGGCGGGCAGCGCGGCGGCCCCGGCACCGCAGCAGGCGTCGAGCACGCGCTCGCCGGGTCGCGGCCCGACGACCTCGACGGTGGCGGCGCCGACCGGGTCCCACAGCAGCGGGGTCCAGACGGCGAACCCTGCGGCCGAGGCGTCGAACACCGCTCCGACGCTCATACGTCCGCTTCCACCGCGCGGTTCCACTCGGCCTTGCTCGACTGCCAGCCGTCCTCGGTGAACGAGCGGCGCCAGTAGCCCGACACCGACAGGTCGGCCCGCGGGACCCGGCGGTCTCCGAGCAGGTGGCGGCGCAGGGCCCGGGTGGCCACCGCCTCGCCGTGTACGAAGGCGTGGACCCGCCCGTGCGGGAACTCCAGCTTCTCCACGGCACGCAGCAGCAGGTCGGGGGCGGCGGGGTCGGACTCGCGGTGCAGCCAGGTGAGGTGCAGGTCGCCGGGGCAGTCGAGGAGGAGCTCGTCGGCCGGGCCGTCGACCTCGACGAACACGTGCACGGGCGCGCCGGCCGGGATCCGGGCGAGCGACACGCTGATGGCGGGGAGCGCGCTCTCGTCACCGGCCAGCAGGTGCCAGTCGGCGGCCGGGTCGGGGGAGTAGGCCCCGCCGGGGCCGCGGAACTGCAGCAGGTCGCCCGGCCGGGCGGACTGCGCCCACGGTCCGGCCACCCCGGTGTCGCCGTGCACGACGAAGTCGATCGTGAGCCGGCCCGCCTCCCACGCCCGCACCGAGTACGTGCGCATGACCGGCCACTGCTCGCGGGGCAGCTCGGCGCGCACCTGCTCGGCGTCGAACGGCACCGTGTAGGGCGCCCCGGGAGGGGGGAACATCAGCTTGACGTAGTGGTCGGTGCACGTGCCCGCGGCGAACCCGTCCAGGCCCTCCCCGCCGAGCACGACGCGCACCATGTGCGGGGTCAGCTGCTCGATGTCCTCGACCGTGCCGTACACGGGCACCTCCCTCGTTGACTTAGGTCACCCTAACACGATGGGGGGCTGCCGGGCGCGTCGTCACGGGTGCGCCGGTAAGAGTTCTCTCATCCCGGCCTCATCCACGGGTAGATCCGCTGCGCGACAGTGGTCGTCGTGCAGGAGCATCAGCAGAGCACCGTGCCCGGGCGCGGGCGCCGGCGGGGCGTCGCCGCGGTCGTGCTTGCGTTCCCCGTCGTCGTCGGGATGGCGACCATCGGGATCTCCGACGGCTGGCTCGGCCCCGACGCCGTGCGGGTCGACGGGGGCGACGCCGACCGGGCCGTCCCGGTCCTGCCCGGTGGCGTGCCCCGGCTGGAGGGGCTGGTCGGCCTGAGCGCGCCTGGTCCGGTCCCGCTCGACGGGCGCGGTGTGCCGGGATCACCGGTCGGCCTCGGGCAGGGCGGCTCCGGGACCGCGTTCCCGGGGGCGGCCCCCGCCGATCCCGCGCCGGCCGGCGGCGGGACCGCGAGCCCGGTCGGTACGGGCGACGACGACAGCCCCACTCTCGGGGGCAGCCCCACTCTCGGGGGTGGCGCCGCTCCGGCGCCGGTCGGTGGTGGGGGCGACGATGACGACGGCGGGCCGGCGCCGGGCGACGATGACGACACCCCCCTGCCCGGTGGCGGCGATGACGACGACGCGCCCGCACCCGGCGGCGACGACGATGACGACGTGCCCGGTGGCGGGGACGGCGATGACGACGACGCGCCCGCACCCGGCGGCGGCGACGATGGCGACGTACCCGGCGGTGGGGACGACGATGACGACGATCGCGTTGCGGTCCCCGCGGCGACCGCCGACGACGACGGGGACGACGGGGACGACGACGGTGACGACGACGGGGACGACGGGGACGACGGCTGAGCCCCGCGCGAGCAGCCGGGGCCGGAGCGTCGCCTCAGCCGGCGGGCGGCGCCGCCGGCACCTCGATCGTGAACCGGGCCCCCGCACCGGGCACCGAGTCCAGACGGACCCGCCCCCCGTGGGCCTCGGCGATGGCCCGCACGATCGCGAGCCCCAGTCCCGCTCCGCTGCGGTGGCTGCGCGCCCCGCCGGTCGACCCTCGCGAGAACCGCTCGAAGATCCCCTCCGCGTCCTCGGCCCGCACCCCCGGCCCGGTGTCGGCGACCCACACCGACACCGTGTCGACGCCCGCCCGCCGCTCGACCGCGGAGCCGATGCGGATGGTCGCCCCGACCTCGGTGTGCTGCACCGCGTTCTGCGCGAACTGCACCACGGCCTGCGTGATGCGCTGCGCGTCGATGCGGACCGCACCCTCGCCGCAGGTCTCCAGCACCCAGTGCCGATCGGCCAGCGAGCGCACCTTGGCGTCGATGTCGCTGGTCAGCTCGGCCAGCTCCACCGGAGCGGGCCGGACGAAGTCCGGGCGCTCGGACTTGGCCAGCACCAGCAGGTCCTCGACGATGCGGCTCATCCGGTCCAGCTCATCGGTGCACAGCCGCACCACCTCCGCCCGTTCGGTCGGGGCTCCCGGGAGGTTGCCCAGGCCCATGACCTCGAGGTTGCCGCGGATGATCGTGATGGGGGTGCGCAGCTCGTGCCCGGCGTCGTCGACGAACTCGCGCTGCGTGGCGAACGCCCGCTGCAGCCGGTCGAGCATGGCGTTGAAGCGGTCGGCGAGCGCCGAGAGGTCGTCGTTCCCGGTGACCGGGATGCGCCGGGACAGGTCGTCCTCGGTGATCTCCTCGGCGGTGCGCCGGACCAGCCGCAGCGGCGCGAGGATCTGCCCGGACACGATCCACGACGCGACGCCGGCCAGTAGCAGCCCGATCGCGCTGACGATCGCGAGCGTGCGGATGGACTCGTCGATGTCGGCGCGTGGCGGGTCGAGCAGCTCGCCGACGATGAAGTAGCCGTCGACGGCGTCGGGGTCGATGTCCAGCGGGGTGCGCGCCCAGCGCACCGGCCCCTCCGCGGTGGTGACCTCACCGGCGTTCACCGTGGCCGCCAGGATCGTGGCGAGGACGTCGGCGTCCATCGCCTCCAGCCGGCTCGCCCGGCCCTGGGCCTGCGGCGAGGTGCCGTCGGCGAAGACCCCGACCTGAACCTGGTCCTCGCCCGGTCGCTGCCGCTCCAGGTGGATCTTCATGAGCTCGACGGCGTTCGCGAACGGCAGGCCGGTCTCCGGGTTCACCCCGACGTCGACGAACTGGGTGAACTCCTCCGACTCCTGCTGCAGCTCCGCGGTGATCTCGGCGTCCAGGTCGGCGAGCAGCAGGTTGCGCGTGACGAGGACGACCGAGACGAGCGCCACGGTGAGCAGCAGCAGCAGCCAGGCCATGATCCGCGCCCTGGCGGGCAGGCCCAGCCGGTGCTCGACCGTGGCCGCGTCGGGCGCGGCGGGGCGCGTCGTGACGCTCACCACGGAGGTGGCCGGCCGAACCGTGGAGGTCATCTGCACCACCCGATCGTGTCGAGCGTGACAATACCGGGCGTGCTGCCCTTGAACGGAATCGTGATCGTGTCCTGCGAGCAGGCTGTCGCCGCCCCCTTCGCCACCCGCCAGCTCGCCGAGCTGGGGGCTCGGGTGATCAAGGTGGAACGTCCGGGGGAGGGCGACTTCGCCCGCCGCTACGACGAGACCGTCGCCGGACAGTCCAGCCACTTCGTGTGGCTCAACCGCTCCAAGGAATCGATCGCGCTGGACCTCAAGTCCCAGGCCGACGTCGTGCACCGGCTGCTGGAGCACGCCGACGTCTTCGTCCAGAACTTCGCCCCCGGAGCGGCCGAGCGCCTGGGTCTCGGCGCCGACGAGCTGCGGGAGCGCCACCCGCGGCTGATCACGTGCTCGATCTCCGGCTACGGCCCCACCGGCCCCTACCGCGACGCCAAGGCCTACGACCTGCTGATCCAGTCCGAGGCGGGCCTGGTGTCGGTGACCGGGACCCCCGACGAGCCGGCCAAGGCGGGCATCCCGGCCGCCGACATCGGGGCCGGGATGTACGCGTTCGCCGGCATCCTCGCCGCGCTCTACGACCGCGAGCGGACCGGGGCGGGCACCCACGTGGAGATCAGCCTGTTCGACGCACTCGTCGAGTGGATGGGCTTCCCGCTGCACTACACGGCGGGCGGCGGGTCCGCGCCGCGCCGCAGCGGTACCAGCCACTCCGCGATCGCGCCGTACGGGACGTTCGCGGCGGGCGACGGCACGGAGGTCGTGGTGGGGATCCAGAACGAGCGCGAGTGGGTCGCCTTCTGCGGCTCGGTCCTGGAGCTGCCGGAGCTGGCGGCGGACCCGCGCTTCGACAGCGGCTCCCGGCGCGTCGCGAACCGGCCCGCGCTGCACGCCGAGATCGACGCGGTGCTCGCCGAGCTGACCGGCGAGCAGCTCACCGCCCGGCTCACCGACGCCCGGATCGCCCACGGTCGGCGCCGCGAGGTGGCCGACGTGCTGCGGCACCCGCAGCTCGCCGCCCGCGACCGCTGGAGGACGGTCGACTCGCCCGGCGGCCCGGTGCGGGCGCTGCTCCCGCCGATCACGCTGCCCGACCGGCCGCCGCGGATGGACCCGATCCCGGCCGTCGGCGAGCACACCGAATCGATCCTTGCCTGGTTGGACACCCAACCCGACCGGCGGTGATCGTGCGGATCGGTGCCGGTCGCCTCGCACACAGGTCCGCGTGCCGGCACACAGGTCCGGCCCTGTGTGCCGACCCCGTACGGTGTGTGCGAGCGGGGTGGCGAGGGCCTGCGGCCTGGTTCAGCGTCTGGTCAGGCGGGCGATCATCTCCTCCAGCTCGGCCCGGTCGACCGCCGCCACCGTCTCCGCGCCCACCGCGACCGCCGTGACCAGCAGGTCGTCGGCGAACACGTCGATGCGGCTCACCGCGGGGGTGCGCACCGTGCGTCCCCGCCCGTCCGCCGCCAGGGCGTCCCAGGTGGTCGACGTCGATCCGCCGGTCCACACCGGGATCCCGGCGATCGCCCCCGCACTCACGACGTGGGTGTGCCCGGCCAGCACGATCCGCACGTCGGACCCGGCGAGCACGGTGCCCAGCGCGGCCCGGTCGGCCAGCTCGATGGCCGCCGACAGCGGGGACGACGTCGGCAGCGGCGGGTGGTGCAGGGCGAGCACGGTGCCGTCGGGGGCGGGTACGGCCAGCTCGGCACCCAGCCAGGCCAGCTGTGCGGGCGTCAGCTCGCCGTGGCTCGCCCCCGGCACCGTCGTGTCCAGCACGACCACCCGCAGCGCCCCCAGCCACACCACCCGGTCGTGGGGGTCCGTGCTCGCGGGCTCGTCGAGCAGGTGGACCCGCGCGGTCGCGCGGTCGTCGTGGTTGCCCAGCACGTGGATCACCGGCACGCCGATCCGGGCGGCCGCCGGCTCGACGAGCGCGCGGAAGCGCCGGTAGCTCGCCGCGTCCCCGCCTTCGACGAGGTCCCCGGTGAACAGCAGCGCCGCTGGGCGCAGGCCGGAGTCCTCCACCACGCCCAGTGCGGCCGCCAGCCCGGGCAGCGGGTCGTGGCCACCGGCGAGGCGCGCATCCTCGGGAACCAGGTGGGTGTCGGTGAACTGGATCAGCGTGTGGTCGGGGGTCGCCGCGTCCTCGGGGATCACACCGTCGATCGTCGCGCCCCCCGGTGAACGGGACGTGTCGCGACGCGCCCCGCCCGACCGGAATCCGCTCGAACACCACGGTCGGGGTCCGGGACGGGGTCGTAGGCTGGGCGGCGTGACCGGGCCGCTCACCACCGTCGACGCGATCCCGGTCGGCGGTGGCGTGATCTTCGCGGCCGAGCGGGTCGTGGTGACCCAGCCCACCGCGGGAGAGTTCGTGGCGTTCGACACCACCTGCACCCACCGGGCCTGTGCCGTCCGGTCCGTGGCGGGCGGCGCCATCAGCTGCTTCTGCCACGGCAGCCGCTTCCGGATCGCCGACGGCTCCGTGGCGGGCGGGCCGGCTCCGGCACCGCTGACCCCCGTGCCGATCACGGTGACCGACGGGGAGATCAGGCTCGGCGAGCGTCCATAGCCTGCGGGCCGGGTGACCGGGTGGTATCACCACGTGTGCACATCTGGCCTGGACAGCCCCACCCGCTCGGCGCCACCTACGACGGGGGCGGCACCAACTTCGCGATCTTCTCCGAGATCGCGGACCGCATCGAGCTGTGCCTGCTCGACGACGCCCCGGACGGATCGGGCACCGTCGAGTCGCGGATGGACCTGCCCGAGCGCGACGGCCTGATCTGGCACGGCTACCTGCCCCGCATCGGCCCCGGGCAGCGCTACGGCTACCGGGTGCACGGCCCGTACGATCCCGCCGCGGGATTGCGCTGCAACCCGGCCAAGCTGCTGCTCGACCCGTACGCCATGGCGATCGACGGTGAGAACACCTGGGACGAGGCGCTGTTCAGCTACCGCTTCGGTGACCCCGACTCCGTGAACGACGTCGATTCCGCGCCGCACGCGATGACCTCGGTGGTGGTCAACCCGTTCTTCGACTGGGCGGACGACCGCCCGCTGCGCATCCCCTACCACGACACGGTGATCTACGAGGCGCACGTCAAGGGCATGACGATGCGGCACCCGGGCGTGCCCGACGACGTCCGGGGCACCTATGCGGGCCTCGCGCACCCGGCGACGATCCGCCACCTGCGGTCCCTGGGCGTCACCGCGTTGGAGCTCATGCCGGTGCACCAGTTCGTCCACGACTCCGCGCTCGCGGACCGGGGGCTGCGCAACTACTGGGGCTACAACACCATCGGCTTCTTCGCCCCGCACAACGGCTACGCCTGCTTCGGGACCCGCGGCGAGCAGGTGCAGGAGTTCAAGACGATGGTGCGGTCCCTGCACCGGGCGGGTATCGAGGTGATCCTCGACGTCGTCTACAACCACACCGCCGAGGGCAACCACCTCGGCCCGACGCTGTCCTTCCGTGGCATCGACAACCACGCCTACTACCGGCTCGTCGACGGCGACCCGGCCTACTACTACGACACCACCGGCACCGGCAACAGCCTCAACGTGCGCCATCACGAGTCGCTGCGGCTGCTGATGGACTCGCTGCGGTACTGGGTCACCGAGATGCACGTCGACGGTTTCCGCTTCGACCTCGCGGCGAGCCTGGCTCGGGAGTTCCACGAGGTGGACCGGCTCTCGGCGTTCTTCGACCTCGTCAACCAGGACCCGGTGATCAGCCGCGTCAAGCTGATCGCGGAGCCGTGGGACGTCGGCGAGGGCGGCTACCAGGTGGGCCGGTTCCCGCCGCTGTGGACGGAGTGGAACGGCCGCTACCGCGACACCGTGCGCGACTTCTGGCGCGGTGAGCCCGCCAGCCTCGCCGACTTCGCCTCCCGGTTCACCGGCTCCTCGGACCTCTACGAGGCCGACAACCGCCGCCCGATCGCCTCGATCAACTTCGTGACCGCGCACGACGGGTTCACCCTCGCCGACCTGGTGTCCTACAACGACAAGCACAACGAGGCCAACGGCGAGGACAACCGCGACGGGGAGAGCCACAACCGGTCCTGGAACCACGGCGCGGAGGGCCCGACCGAGGACGCCGAGATCAACGTCCTGCGCGAGCGCCAGAAGCGCAACATCCTCACCACCCTGCTGCTCAGCCAGGGCGTCCCGATGATCGCCCACGGTGACGAGCTCGGCCGCACCCAGCACGGCAACAACAACGTGTACTGCCAGGACTCCGAGCTGTCCTGGATCGACTGGGACGACGCCCGCCAGCACGAGGTGCTCACCGAGTTCACCGCCGGGCTGGCCCGGCTGCGGGCCGCGCACCCGGTCTTCCGCCGCCGCCGCTTCTTCCAGGGCCGGGCCATCCTCGGCTCGGACATCCACGACATCGCATGGCTGCGCCCGGACGGTCGGCAGATGACCGAGGGCGACTGGAACGGCGGCAACGCGTGCTCCCTCGCGGTGTTCCTCAACGGCAAGGGCATCCCGGAACGCGACGCGCTGGGCGACCCGATCGTCGACGACTCGTTCCTGCTGCTGGTCAACGCCCATCACGTGCCGACCCGGTTCACGCTGCCCGACGAGTCCTACGGCCGGGCGTGGGAGATCGTGGTCGACACCGCCGATCCGCTGCTGGTCAACGCGCGGCGCAGGCACCCGGCCCCCGGTGGCCGCCTGCGCGTCGTCGCGAGGGCGCTGATGGTCCTGCGCAGCCGCTACTGATCCCGAACCGCATCACCAGTTCGTGGGGGCGTAGTCCTTCAGGAAGCAGCCGTGGACGTCCTCGCCCGCCTCGCCGCGCACGATCGGGTCGTAGACCCGTGCCGCGCCGTCGACCAGGTCCAGCGGGGCGTGGAAGCCCTCCTGCGCCAGGCGCAGCTTGGTGGGGTGCGGGCGCTCGTCGGTGATCCAGCCGGTGTCCACCGCCGTCATCAGGATGCCGTCGGAGGCCAGCATCTCCGCCGAGCTGGTGCGCGTCAGCATGTTGAGCGCGGCCTTGGCCATGTTCGTGTGCGGGTGACCCGGTCCCTTGTAGGCGCGGCTGAACTGCCCCTCCATGGCGCTGACGTTCACGACGTACTTGCGGCGCGCCGCCGCGGCGGCCATCGCCGGGCGCAGACGGCTGATCAGGATGAACGGGGCGGTCTGGTTGCACAGCTGCACCTCGAGCAGCTCGAGGGGGTCGACCTCGTCGACGTGCCGGGTCCAGCTGTTCACCGACGCGGTGTCGGGGAGCAGCCCGCCCGCGTCGATCGCGGTGCCGGCCGCGATCCGCTGCGGTGACGCCGACCGGGCCGCCATCGCCAGTTCGGTGACGGCGTGCGGGCTCTGCTGTTCCAGGCTGCCGGCCAGCGCCGCCGGGTGGGCGTCGCTGACGTGGTCGAACGTGATCACCTCGACCGGGGTCTCCGGCAGCGTGGCGCGCTCGGCCTCGACCAGCGCGGCGTACGAGCCGGGGGAGCGGCGCACGGTCTGGGCGGCGTTGTTGACCAGGATGTCCAGCGGCCCCTGTGCCGCGACGGTGTCGGCGAGCGCCACGACCTGCGCGGGATCGCGGAGGTCGACCCCGACGACGCGGAGCCGGTGCAGCCAGTCGGCGCTGTCGTCCATCGCGGAGAAGCGGCGCACGGCGTCGTGCGGGAAGCGCGTGGTGATCGTGGTGTGCGCACCGTCGCGCAGCAGCCGCAGCGCGATGTACATCCCGATCTTGGCGCGGCCGCCGGTGAGCAGGGCGCGGCGCCCGGTGAGGTCGGTGCGGGCGTCGCGGCGGGAGCGGTTCAGGGCCGCGCACGGCGGGCACAACTGGTGGTAGAACGCATCGACGACGGTGAACCGGCGCTTGCACGTGTAGCAGGCCCGTGACCGCAGCAGGGTGCCCGCCGTGGCCCCGGCCGCGGTGGAGACCAACGGGATCCCGGCGGTCTCGTCGTCGATGCGCCCCGGCGCCCCGGTGGCGGTGGCGGCGGTGACCGCGTGGTCGGCGGCCGCCACCGCGTCCCGCTTGGCGTGGCGGCGGGCCAGCTTGACCGACTTCCAGATCCCGGCCGTGGCCCGCCGGACCGCGACGGCGTCGGGGTGCTCGGGTTCGAGGTCGTTGACCTGGGCGAGCACCCGCAGGCAGGTCTGCAGGTCGGTGGGGTCGATGGACACGAGCCAGAGGTTACGGCGCCTGCTCGTCCATCTCCGCGAGTGCCTTGCGGGCCTGCTCCAGCTCGGCCTCCAGCGCGGCGACGCGGGCGGCGCGCTGCTCGCGGGCGGCACCGATGACGGCGTCGATCGGCTCGGCGACCTCGGGATGCAGCTCGGCCGCGGCCCGGGACACGGCGGCGGCGGTGACCGGCAGCCCGCGGGTGATCCACGAGCTGCCCTTCTTGAGCTCGGCCTGCCACTCGCCGTCGGCGGTGCCGCTGACGGTGAGCGTGAGCTCGACCGTGCGCGTGGTGCGGGCGGTGGAGCCCTTGGGCCGGCCGCGGCGGCGGGCCGGGGCGTCGACCGCCGCGGGCTCGGCGGCCGGCTCGGCGGCGGACGGGACGGCTTCGGCAGTACTCATCGGTGCGACGTGCTCCTTCGGGACGGTCCGGCGATCCATCGTGATGGTAGAACGCATGTTCGACGCCGGTGTCCGCGGGGTGTGCCCGGAGGCGCTACCGCCGCGGACGCGACACGCGGCGGGTCGGGGCCGCGGCGAGCGGGTCCTCCGGCCACGGGTGCTTGGGGTAGCGGCCCCGCATCTCACCGCGGACCTGCGGGTAGCCGGTGGCCCAGAACGATGCCAGGTCGGCGGTGACCGCGAGCGGGCGCCCGGCGGGGGAGAGCAGGTGCAGCACCACCGGCAGCCGCCCGCCCGCGACCGTCGGGGTCTCGGTCCAGCCGAAGCACTCCTGCAGCTTCACGGCGAGGACGGGCTGGTCACCGGACCAGTCCAGGGTGACCCGTGACCCGGTCGGCACCGTGATCCGCTCCGGGGCCAGCTCGTCGAGCGCGGCGGTGTGGCGCCAGTCCAGGCGGGAGCGCAGCACGGCGGCGGCGTCGATGCGACCGAGGTCGGCGCGGCTGCGCGCGCGCGTGAACGGGCCGGTCCACCACGGGTCGGGATCGGCGAGCAGGGCCTCGTCCGACACGTCCGGCCACGGCTCGGCCAGCACCCGGTGCAGGGTGGCCAGGCGGTCGCGCAGCCTGCGGGCGCCGTCGGACCAGCGCAGGAGGACCGTGCCCTCGGCCCGCAGCCCGTCGAGCAGCGCGGCGCGGAGCGCGCCCGGGTCCGGGCGGTCGAGGCGGCGTTCCTCCAGCAGGATCGCGCCGAGCCGCCGGACGTGCCGGGCCACCACGTCGCCGCGTACCCACGCGATCTCGTCCGCGTCGGTCAGGAGCGCGGGCGCGGCGAGCTCCGCGAGCTCGCGGTCGGCCGCCGCGGCCAGGCGCACGGTTGCGTTCTCGGCGCCGGGGGCGCGGTCGGCGACGGCCACCGCCAGCCACTCCGCCGCGGCCAGCGGGCTCCCCGGTGGCAGCGCGACCGCCGTGCCGCCGGCCATCAGGTACAGCGCTCCCCGCGCGGCGCGCCGTCCCGGAGTGGGTGGTGCCGCGGCCGCCGTGGGGCGCCTCCGCGCGAGCCGCTCCGGATGCGCCAGCGCGACGACGAGCGCAGCGTGATCGCGATCCACCGCACCCTGTGCCCCCGGGGAACGCCCTGGTGCGCGGTTCGCACCGACCATCGGGCCGGATGCCTGGTCCGGCGACCTGGTCCGACCGCCGCCGTCCCCGATCGCATGATCGTGATCCATCGCACGCCCGTGCTGCGGGAAGGGCGCTCCCGTGCGGTCGCCGGCGTTCTCCGTGCCGGAGCGCCGCCTCGTCGGCTGCGCGGGCGCGCCGCCCGGGGCGGCGAGGCGGCGCAGGCGGGCCGCCTCGGTGCGCCACCGGCCGCTGCCCGGGGCCGAACCCGAGCGCAGCCGGGACAGCTCGGTGTCGGCGTCGGCCCCGGTGCCCAGGGTGTCGTCGTCGAGCAGCGCCACCACCTCCGCCGCGGTCCGGACGCCGACGAGCGCGGCTCCGTCCAGCAACGCCCTGGCCAGGCGCGGGTGCAGGCCGAGTCCGGCCATCCGACGGCCGCGATCGGTCACGGTGCCGTCGCGGGACAGCGCGCCGAGCGCGGTCAGCACCTCCTGCCCGGCGCGCAGCGGACCCTCCGGCGGGACGTCCCACCAGCGCAGGCCGGTGCCGTCGGGGGTGCCCCAGCAGGCGAGGTCCAGCGCGAGGCGGGTGAGGTCGGCGGTCCGGATCTCCGGCTCCGGGTAGCGGGGGAGCAGCTCACCCGCGGGCCAGCAGCGGTGCACCCGGCCGGGAGCCTGGCGGCCCGCACGCCCGGCGCGCTGCTGCGCCACAGCGTCCGACACCCGCACGGTGACCAGCCCGGACAGGCCGCGGCGGTGGTCCACGCGCGGCACCCGGGCGAGCCCCGCGTCGACGACGGCCCGCACCCCGGGCACCGTCAGGCTCGACTCGGCCACCGACGTCGCGAGCACGACCCGCCGCCGCGGGCCCGCGCGCAGTGCCGCGTCCTGCTCGGCGGCGGGCAGCCGCCCGTGCAGCGGGAGGACGTCCGCGTCGATCCCCGACAGCGCCGCCGCGGTGCGGCGGATCTCCGCGACGCCGGGCAGGAACGCCAGCACGTCGCCGTCCCCGGCGTCGAGGGTGGCCCGGACGGCCCGCGCGACACAGGCCTCGATCCGCTCGCCCCGCAGCGGCGTGACGTGGTGCACCGCGACCGGGAACGTGCGGGCCTGCACCGCGAGCACGGGCACGTCCCCCAGGACGGCGGCCAGCCGCCCGGTGGCGACGGTCGCCGACGTGGCGAGCAGCCGCAGGTCGGGCCGCAACCCGTCGCGGGCGTCGAGGAGCAGGGCGAGCAGCAGGTCGGCGTCGAGGTGGCGCTCGTGGCACTCGTCGAGCAGCACCGCCCCGACCCCGGACAGCTCGGGGTCGGCGGCCAGGCGGCGCAGCAGCAACCCGGAGGTGACGACCTCGATCCGGGTGTGTCGCGAGGTGCGCGAGTCGCCGCGCACGGAGTACCCCACCGTCTCCCCGACGGCCTCGCCCAGCAGCGTCGCCATCCGGGCCGCGGCGGCGCGTGCGGCGAGCCTGCGGGGCTCGGCGACCAGCACCCGCCCGGTGCCCGCGGCGGCCAGCGCGAGCGGCACCAGCGTGGTCTTGCCGGTACCCGGCGGCGCGACCAGCACGGCGGCACCGTGGGCGTCGAGCGTGCCGGTGACCTCGTCGAGCACGTCCCGCACCGGCAGGTCGGGCAGCGGGGGCAGGCGCATCGGGCCCATTGTCCCCCGCGCGGGCGTGGCGGCGTGCCGCGCGGGGACGGCGGCGGGCTGCGAGGATCCTCGGCATGACCTGGCTCCCCCGCACGCTCGGCGTGCTCACCGCCGCCTACGGCCTGTCCACCCTCGTCAAGCCCGCGATCTTCGCCAGGCCCGCCGGGCTGTCGGGGGCCGAGCCGCCCGCGCCGGTCGGCATCCTCGTGCGCGCGGTCGGGGCGCGCGACCTCGCCAACGGCATCGCGATCGCCGCCGCACCGGCCGGGCCCGCCCTGCAGCTGGCCATCGCCGCCCGGATCGCGGGCGACCTCGGCGACGCGCTGGTGTTCGCGCTGTCCCCCAACGAGGACCCCGCGGCGAAGCGCAAGGCGGTCGGTGTCGGGGTGGGCTGGGGCGCGCTGAACCTGATCGGCCTCCTGGTCGCCCGCCGCTGAGGCGGCCCGCGGGCGACACTGCGGGGACCTCGCACATAGGTCCCGGGGTCGGCACACAGGTCCCGGGGTCGGCACACAGGTCCGGACCTGTGTGCGAGCCCCGCAACCTGTGTGCGAGCCGCGTCCCGCGCGCATGCGTGCCGGCCGCGCGGGTGGCGCGTCACGGCAGGTCGTCCAGGCGAGCTCTCGCGCGGGCGGTGCGGGTGGCCGCGGTGCTGGCCTCCCGGGCCGCCGCGCGGGCCGCGGCCGCGGCCTCCCGCCCGTCGGCGGCCGCGGTGCGCTCGTGCTTCTGCGCGGCGTCGAGCTCCTCGGTGAGCCTGGCGACGCGTTCGCGGGCGGCCGCGTGGGCCGCGGCGGCGTCCTCGTGGGCCGACTCGGCGGCGTCGCGGCGTTCCCGGGCCGCCGCCTCGGCCGCCTCGGCGTCGTCGAGGTCGCGGCGGCGTTCGGCCCGCTGCCGGTCGAGCCGGGCCCGCTCGGCCGGGTCCTCCTCGGGCGCCGCATCCTCCGGGGGCGGCGAGGGCGCCGGGCGCGGCTCGCGCGGCTTCGGCGTGGCGCCGGGCTCGGCCTCCGGGCCGAAGCCGGAGTAGCTGATGGTGCGGGTCAGCCGCCCGGACCGGACCTCGTCGGCCACCACCGGATCGGCCAGCGCCGCCTCCAGGATGTCGCCCAGCTCGCGCAGCAGCGAGTCGTTGACGGGTTCGTGCGCCTCCCGCGCCAGCCGTCCCGCCTCGCGCGCCATGGCCGCCACCAGCTGCCGGCGCCGCGAGGACAGGGCACGCAGCGCGTCGCCGTCGAGGGTGCGCTGGGCGTCGGCGAGGCTCCCGGCCAGCGTGAGCAGCCCGTCGAGCTGCTCGGCGCGGTGCCGGGCCAGCAGGTTCGCCAGCCACGCCGCGCGGGTGGGCCTGCGCAGGCGTCCGGCGGCCGTCGCGAACTCCCGGTCCCCGCGCTCGCGCGCCGCGCGGACGGCCTCGTCCCGGGTGGCGACGAAGTCGGCGGGCGGGGCGGTGTACAGCGCGTCGGCGAGGTCGTCGAGATCGGACACAGCCCCGACCCTAGAGCGCCGGGCGCACCTCGGAGCCACAGTGCTGTTCTCGGGCGGCCGGACGTGCAGTAGGGCTCCGAAGTGCGGCGGGTCCCCGCCGCCGGTGGTGCGGCAGGATGGGCCGGTGATCGAGTTTCCCGGCTCCGGACCCCGGCCCGACGTCGAGGCGCGCAGGCGGTCGGCGGCCGCGCTGGCCCGGCTCCGGCCGGGGATCGCGGCTGATGCGCACCGCAGGCTGGGCCGGGCCGACGCCGTGGGATTCGTCGCCCGCCTGGACCAGTGGTTCGCCGACGTCCACGCGCCGATCGACGCCCTCTATGGCGAGGAGCACGTGGAGGGGCTGCTGCGCATCGCGCTGGATGCCGCCGTCGCCCGCCCGGCCGGCCTGCGCGAGACCGACCGGCGCCGCGAGGTGGACCCGCGCTGGTACCAGCACCAGTCGACGATCGGCTACGTCGCCTACACCGACCGCTTCGCCGGCACCCTGGACGCCGTCGGGGAACGCCTCGACCACCTCGCCGAGCTGGGCGTCACCTACCTGCACCTGATGCCGCTGCTGCGACCCCGCGACGGGGAGAACGACGGCGGCTACGCGGTGGCCGACTACCGCGCTGTCGATCCCCGCCTGGGCACGATGGACGACCTGTCGGCGCTCGCCGGCGCGCTGCGCGAGCGCGGGATGAGCCTGTGCGTGGACCTGGTGCTCAACCACACCGCCCGCGAGCACCCGTGGGCGCGGGGCTGGCTGACCGGTGACCCGCAGTACGCGGGCTTCTACATCGCCTACCCCGACCGCACGATGCCCGACGCCTACGAGGCCACCGTCGTCGACGTCTTCCCCGATCGCGCACCCGGTTCGTTCACGCACGTGCCCGGGGCGGGCTGGGTGTGGACCACGTTCTTCGGCTACCAGTGGGACCTCGACTACACCAACCCGCGCGTGCTCGCCGCGATGCTCGGGGAGATCGTCTGGCTGGCCAACCGGGGCGTGGAGATCTTCCGGATGGACGCGGTGCCGTTCATGGGCAAGCGGCTGGGCACCACCTGGACGAACCAGCCCGAGGTGCACGCCATCGTGCAGGCCCTGCACGCGTGCGCGAAGCTCGCCGCTCCGGCCACGGTGTTCAAGGCCGAGGCGATCGTGGCCCCGGAGGACCTGGTGGCCTACCTGGGCGCGCACGAGCGCTACCGCCCGGAGTGCGAGCTGGCCTACCACAACCAGCTCATGGTGATGCTGTGGTCGAGCCTGGCCACCAAGGACGCGCGGCTGGCCGTGCAGTCGCTGCGACGCCTCGCGCCCGTCCCGGCCGAGACGTCGTGGGCCACCTATGTGCGCTGTCACGACGACATCGGCTGGGCGGTCAGCGAGACCGACGCGGGTGCCGTCGGCTACGACCCCTGTGCCCACCGCGACTTCCTCAACTCCTTCTTCTCGGGCGAGTTCCCGATGTCCTACGCCCGCGGCGCGCGGTTCCAGGAGAACCCGGAGACCGGCGACGCCCGCATCTCCGGGTCCGCCGCGGCGCTGTGCGGCATCAGCGAGGCCCGCGCCCGGGGCGACGCCCGTGCCGTCGAGCACGGGATCCGCCGGCTGGTGCTGCTGCACGCCGTCGCGCTCGCCTGGGGCGGCGTGCCGCTGCTGTACATGGGCGACGAGCTCGCCCAGGGCAACGACACCTCCTACCTCGACGACCCGGAGCTCGCGGCCGACAACCGCTGGATGCACCGCCCCTTCTTCGACGACGCCGCGGCCGCCCGCCGCCACGACCCGGCCACCGTCGAGGGCCGCGTGTTCGGCTGGTTCCGCGCGCTCACCACCACGCGGGCCGACCTGCCCGCGCTGCACGCCGGAGGGGAGTCCGCGGTGCTCGACGTCGACTCGCCGCACGTGCTGGCCTGGCGCCGCCGCCACCCCCGCAGCGGCCACTTCGCCGGGCTGGTCAACTTCGCCGAGCACGCCGTCTCGATCGACGCGCACTGCCTGGACGGCCTCGGCGCGCTGGACACGGTCCTGTCCAGCGACGGCCCGATGCTGGTGCACCAGGACCGCCTCGTGCTCCCCGCGCTCGGCTTCGTCTGGCTCGCCGAGCCGTAGCTCGCACACAGGTTGCGGGGCCCGCACACGGGGCCGGACCTGTGTGCGGCACCCGGAAGGTGTGTGCGAGCCCGGACGTCTACCGCTGCTGCTGGGCCAGCTGCTGCGCGACGACCTGTTGCATGCGCTGCAGGCCGGACAGCCCCAGCGCGCCGACCTGGCCCTCCAGCTGCCGCAGCAGGTGCGGATCGGCCACCGACCCCTCGCTGGACTGGATCAGCACGGTGCCGGCGCCGGTGAAGTCGAACTGCCGCTCCTCGCCGGAGTTGGCCCCCATCATGCCCATCGCGCTGGACAGGAACCCGCTCATCCACCCGGCGTCGTAGTGGTGCGACGGTGACGGGCAGTCCGCCCAGCCGACCAGCGCCTGCGGGTCGACCCGGATCGGCGGCTCGGCGAAGATCACCGGCCCGGAGCTGGAGGCGAGGAACTTGCCGGTGCCGATCAGCGTCAGGAATCCGGGCACGATCGACTGCTTGAGCTCCAGCGTGGAGTCGAAGGCCAGCAGGTTGGCCGCGCGCAGGGTCAGGTTGCCGGCGTCGAGGTCGTAGCTGTTGATGTCGTAGCCGCGGTCGCCGAGGATCAGGTGCCCGGCGCCGGAGGCCACCACCCAGTCGCGGGTGTAGAGCGGCGCGGAGAACCGGGTGGCCACCATGCCGCCGATGCTGGCCGCCGTGAGCGGCTCGAACCGGATGCCCTGGCTGTGCGGCGCCGGGTAGTAGGCGATCATCCGCCCGGTCTGCATGAACAGCTGCCCGTCCAGGCGCACGCAGTAGGCGTAGTGGTTGCCCGGGATGTTGTCGTTGTCCGGCAGGGTCTGGGGGTTGAGAGGGATCACAGCTTCTGCTCCGATGCCTGGACGTAGACGGTGCCGTGGCCCGTGCACTTGAGCTGCACGGCCTCGCCGGAGCCGCGGCCGACCGCGTCGCGCCAGCCCACCGACGCGGAGATGTCGACGTTCACCTGTCCGACGTGCGCGACGAACGCCTGCGGGTCGACCGCCACCGGCCCGGCGTTGCCGACCGGGATCGCGATCGTGCCGCCGTGGCTCAGCACGGCGGCGGTGCCGTAGCCGTGCAGCTGGGTGGTGAACAGCCCCTGCCCGGACACGGCCCCGCGCACCGCGCCGCGGATGCCGCCCTGCGAGCCGAGGAACACCGTCGTGGACTGCAGCGCCGCGTCGTGCGCGACGAGCCGGTCGGCCTCCACGGTGAGGGGACCCGCGCCGTCCAGCTCGATGATCGTGATGTAGAGGCCGTGGTAGCCGTAGTGCACGGTGCCGCTGCCCTGGGCGACCATCATCGCGACCTGCTCGCCGGCCGCCATCCGCCCGACCATGCCGCCCGCGCCACCGGGGCCCATGTGCACGGGGGAGAAGTTGACGTCACCGGTGTAGGCGAGCATCGCGCCGCGCCGGGCCAGGATCTCCCGCCCGGGTGCGACCGGCGCGCTGATGACCTTGCCGTTGACCTGCTCGAAGGGCATGTCTCAGCGCTCCTCGGGCTGGATGTAGACGACGCCGCTGCCGTCGAAACGCAGCGAGAACGCCTCGCCGGAGCTCTCTCCGATGAGGTTGCGCCAGGACACGTCGGTGACGAAGGACTGGTTCAGGTTGCCCATGCTGGCGACGAACGCGTCCGGGTCGACCACCAGTGGGAACTGGGGTGTCACCTCCAGCGCGATCGGTGGGCCGCCGGAGGACAGCAGCGCCACCGTGCCGTGCCCGGTGACGGTGGTGGTGAACAGCCCCTGCCCCGACGACGCCCCGCGGACCCCGGCGAATGCGACGTCGGTCTTGAGCTTGTCCGACAGGGCCAGCAGCTGCTCGGACTCGACCTTGAGGGTCTCGCCGTTCAGCTCGACGATCAGCACCTCCATCGCGTCCTTCGCGAACCAGACGGTGCCGCTGCCGCTGCACTGCATGAGCGCGACGGACTCGCCGGTGGCGCGGCGTTTGAGCCCGGCCATCAGACCGTCGCCGCCGCCCATACCGGCGTTCTTGAACGTGACGTCGCCGGTATAGGCGATCATCGAGCCGGTGGCGGCGCGCACCGCGTTGCCGGACACGTCGATCTCCAGTACGCGCGATCCGTTGAGCCGGAAGCCCTGCATGGCGCCGATCTTGGCACAAGATCGGGTTGCCGCGGAGGGGCATCTCTTGGTGTGCCGCCCGGTGGCCGTCGGCCGGTCGGACGGCAGGGCCGTGATCGGAGAACGTCGGCCCGCCTGTGAACTACTCCCGGTAGTCGTGGGGTTGGGTCCAGTACCGGTGTCCGGTGGGGGTGATCCATTCGACGCGGCGGTCGTGGTGGAGGACGACCTGCCAGCCGGGGTGTTCTTTCATGTGATGGTGGGTGGTGCATGCGGTGCACAGGTTGGCCTCGTCGGTGGGCCCGCCGGTGCTCCATGGGGTGACGTGGTCGAGTTCGCAGGTCGCCGCGGCGCGGCGGCACCCCGGGGTGCGGCAGGTGACGTCGCGGCCGCGGACGAAGTCGGCCAGCCCGGCGGGGGGCCGGTACACGGTGCGCCCGTAGTCCAGCAGCGCCCCGGACGCGGGGTCGACGAGCAGCCGCCGCCAGACCGAGTCGGTGGCGATGTCGCGGGCCAGGTGCGCGGGGATGGGGCCGTACCCGGCCAGCTCACACGGCTCGTCATCCGCGCCGGTGAGGGTGGAGTACGGGACGATCACGGTGATCAACGGCTTGCCCGGGGTGACCGGCAGGGCCGCGGTCATCTCGGCGGGGTCGGTGTTGGGGTCGCGTAGCACCAGTTTCCCGGTGACCGCGGCGACGAGCAGGTCGGTGCGGCGCTGGTCGAGGGTGCGCGGATCGGTCGCGCCCATGCCGCGGGCCAGGCGGGTGAGCCATTCGAAGGATGCGGCCGCGTCGGGTGCGGGCATCCGCGCCCACAGCGTGGCCATGCCGTCCTCGCCGGGGAACACGTCCACCCGCCGCGCCTGTTTCGCGCTGCGGTGCCGGGCCGCGGCCCCGTCGGTGTCGACGGCGAGGATCGCTCGGCGCAGGGCGGCGTCGAGCTGCGCCCAGGTCTGCCCGGGTGCCCGGGCCAGCACCCGTTCCTGCACGGCGGCCGCGAGGTCGTCGTCGAGGTGTTCGACGCGGTCGCAGATCAACCGGGCCCGCGACCCGTCCAGCCCCCCGGTCTCGAGGAGGTCGCGGGTGGGGCGCAGCACCGCGTCCAGGCGGACGGCGCGGGCGAGCCGGGCGTGCGCGGACCCGCGGGACACGGTGGTCGCGAGGGCGATCTCGTCGGCGGCCCACTGCCGCACCTCCCCCGCCGGCACCGACGGGTGATCGGCGGGGCGGGCGGCGAACTCGGCCAGCACCGCGGCCTGCCGGGCCGCGGCCCACGCGGCGAGCTTCTCGTACCCGACCACCGCATCCACCAGTTCGGCATCCGACAGGGCCGCCGGGTGCCCGGTGGCGAAGTCCAGTTCGGCGGCGAACACCCCCGACGGCGGCGTGTCGGCCATGGTGGGCGGGGGTTCGGCGGCGTCCC
>NZ_JAJCYB010000036.1 GCF_029263155.1 Pseudonocardia sp. | reverse complement strand
CGCGGCCCACGCGGCGAGCTTCTCGTAGGCGACCACGGCGTCGACCAGTTCGGCGTCGGTCAGCGCGGCCGGGTGTGTGGTGGCGAAGTCGAGTTCGGCGGCGAACACCCCCGACGGCGGGGTGTCGGCCATGGTGGGCGGTGGCTCGGCGGCATCCCGTTCGGGCGCGTAGGGCGCGGCGACGGATGGGAACATGTGTTCTACTATACCGCCGATGAACTGCACGTTTGGTACCGTCGACCGATGGAGGTCGACCACTCGGCGACCCACCACCGGATGGGAGATCGACGCCGTAGGGGAGCGGCCGACCCGACCCGCTACGGGGATCGAGTGGCCTTATTCGGTGGCAAGTCGATCCGTACCGCAGGCGCGCCAGCGCCGAGGAACGGAATCGGCGCGGCAGCACATCGGTAGAAGCCGCCCCGAAACGGTCCACCTGAACCACCAGAAGGTCGACGGAACCCCGACGCCGCCGTCGCCGTCGCCGAGGAGCGGAATCGGCGCGGCAGCACCCCGGTGACAGGCGAGGCGGTGGGGCGTGTTGTCGGACGCCCCGAACCCAGGCCGCTCGACACCGTCACAGGAACCCCGGCGCGGTGAGGGCGAGCGCCAGGGACTCAACTCCCGCAGGGCAGCGGCCGTGGGCCACCGATCAGGAGGCTCGCGGGTTCCCGCAACTGGTCAGGACGCGCGCACCAGGCAGAACGGGTGGCCCGCCGGGTCCAGGTAGACACGGAACGCGGTGCCCGGCTGCACCGCGTGCTTGCGGGCCCCGCCGGCGAGCAGCCGCTGTTCGGCGGCGTCGAGATCGGGAACGTAGAAGTCGAGATGGGCCTGCTGGGGGTGCTCGGAACCCGGCCACCGGGGCGGGCGGTAGTCGGGCACCTGCTGGAACGCCAGGGTGGGGCCACCGTGCGGCGCGCGGAGCTGGACCCAGTCGCCGTCCTGGTGGTCGGGATCGATCTCCCAACCGGTGATGTCGGCGTAGAAGCGTGCGAGCAGGCGCCTGTCGGGGCAGTCGAGGACGACGAGGCCGAACGTGGCGATCGGGGCCATGGCTCACTTCCACCGGGTCTCACCGGACAGCGCGTGCACACCGGCCGCAACCGGTGCGCACGCGACGACAGTGCTACGCGGGACCGCGCAGGTCAGCGCTTGAACGCGTCCTTGACCTTCTCGCCGGCCTGCTTGAGCTTGCTCTTGGACTGGTCGTTGCGGCCCTGCTGCTCCAGCGCCGGGTCGTCGGCGGCGCGGCCGACGCCCTCCTTGGCCTTGCCCTTGAGCTCCTCGGTCTTGTTGTCCATCTTGTCGTCGGTGCCCATGTGTGCTCCTTCGATCGTCGGTCACCCCGGCTACCCGGTGGGCCGCGCGCTCACACCCGTGGGCGCAGCACGTAGCCGGTGTAGCCGTAGTCACCACCGTGGGCCCGGCGCACGTCGATCTCGGCGCCCACCTGGTCGAGCGCGTCGCCCGCGTCCGGGTGCTCGGCCCGCAGCGTGGCGATGCGGGCGGTCAGGGGGTCGTAGTAGGCGGCCCAGTCCTGGTCGGGAAGCAGGTAGCTGGCGGTGACGACCCAGCCGGCGTCCTGTGCGGCCGCGACGTTGCCGGCCGTCGTCCGCATGGCCGGGTACCCCGACGCCCAGAACGCCCGGGCCCCGGGGGACGGGTCGGGGGTCGTCCACTCCGCCTCGGTGAGCACGAGCACACCACCGGGGGCGAGCAGCCGCCGCCATCCGCGCAGCGCCGCGTCGAAGCCCATGACGTACGCCGAGCCCTCCGCCCAGACCAGGTCGGCGACCCCGTCCGGGAGGGGGAGCGCAGTCATCGACGCGGCCAGGGTGTCGACCCGGTGACCGAGTCCGGCGGCGTCGGCGCGGGCGCGCAGCACCTGCAGGAACGGCTCGTGGGTGTCGATGCCGGTGACCCGGCCACCGGCCTCGCGGGCCAGCACCAGCGTGGCCGGGCCGGTGCCGCACCCGATGTCGAGGACGCGGGGACGCGTGGGCAGGGACCCGGCGAGGCGCAGCATCAGCCGGGTGGAGTCCTCGGAGCCGGGTGCCTCCCGGGGGAGATCGGTGTGGGCGGCCCAGAACAGCTCCTCGGGGGTCATCCCACGATCATCCCGGCGGGCCGCGGCGGCCCACCAGGCGGGCGAGGAGGGGGGCCACCAGCACCATGACGACGACCCGCGCGACCTGTGCCGCCACCACGAACGTGATGTCCCCGCCCGCCGAGATCGCGGTGGCCAGCACGGCGTACACCCCTCCCGGGGTGGTGGCGAGGTATCCCTCCAGCCGCGTGACCCCGGTCAGCTCGGACAGGACCAGGCCCAGGCCCGCGCACAGCACCATGACCAGCACGATCAGGGCGGTGGCCAGCGGCAGCAGGCTCGCGACCAGGCGCAGCGCGGGGCGCGTGAACCGCACCCCGGCCTGCCAGCCGATCACGGCGTAGGCGATCTCCACGACGACGGTCGGCGGGTCCGCGCCGAACGACAGGCCCGCGAGGCTCAGCGCGAGTGCCACCACCATCGGTCCGAGCAGCCCACCCGCAGGTACCCGGACGAGCCGGGCGAGCACCAGCCCGGCCGCCGTGCAGCCGGCGAGGAAGGCGAGATCGACGACCCCGCCCGCTCCGGGTCCGGTACCCGGTGCGGACGCCCCGCCGACGGTGGCTCCGAACGCGAACGCCGCCACCAGCGGCAACGTGGCGGTGACGATCCCGACCCGCAGGTACTGCACGACCGCGACGACCCGGTCGTCGCCACCGAGATCGCGGGTCACCGCGACCAGGCCGGAGGCGCCGCCCGCGGTGAGCGCCAGCATCCCGGTCAGCGGGCTGACGCCGCGTCGCACGCCCATCAGCAGGCCCGCCCCCATGCTGACGCCGAGCGTGCCTGCGGTCACCAGCAGCACCGGCAGCCAGTCCCTGGCGACCGCGCCGAGCGTCGCGGGCTGCGCGAGAACCCCGATCACGACCCCGATGACGGCCTGCGCCGCCGTGCTCGCCCGCTCCGGCACCCGGTCGGGAGCGCGGCCGGCCAGCGCCAGCGCGGTCGCGGCGAGCAGGCCGGCGAACAGCGCGGGAGAGGGGACGCCCAGTGCCGCCATACCGAGGGTCACCAGGCCGGTCAGCACGATCAGCAGGACCCAGCGCACCCAGCCGCCGCCCGCCGAGCCCAGGCCGATCATCACGGCCGATCCTCGATCATCGCGGCTCCGCCGTGCACACCGGGGCCGTGACGACCCCCGACGCCGTGACTCCCGAGCGGTGGTCCCCGATGCCGTGACCAGGCCCGCACCGGGCGGCCGTGGCCATTCCCGCCCGTCTGGGAGCGGATCAGCCGCGAGCCGCCCGATCTGTTCGACCGATCACCGCGGGGCGGTCGGCAGGCTGAACCGGATGGCGGTGCCGCCGATACCGGGCTCGAGCTCGACGTCCTGCGCGAGCGCCCGGATCAGGGCCAGGCCGCGGCCCCGGTGCCCCGGGTCGGCGGCGGGCGGTCGCCAGCGCCCGTCGTCGCGCACCTGCACGACGACCCGGTCGCCCCGGTGCCCGACGTCCACGCGCAGGCGGCCCGGTCCGTCGGGGTAGGCGTGCTCGACGACGTTGGCGGCCGCCTCGCCGAGCGCGAGCTGCAGGTCGTAGGCCTCGTCCTCGCCCATCCCGACGGCGCAGGCCCACTCGGCCACCCGCACTCTCAGCGGTCGGAGCTCCTCGCCGCGGGCGGGTACGTCCAGGGCCAGGGCCACGGGCACCCGGCGGGCCACCATCAGCGCGACGTCGTCGGTCGGGCCGTCGTCGAGGCAGGTCGCGAGCAGTTCCTCGGCGAGCGCGGCAGGGGCCAGATCGCGGGCCCGGTCGCCCGCGCCGCGCAGCCGTTCGAGCCCCGCGTCGACGATCTCGTCGCGGCGCTCGACGAGGCCGTCGGTGTAGAGCACCACGGTGTCGCCTGCGCCGAGCACCGCGCGGCCGCCGACGTAGGGCGGACGGCCGCGGACGGCCAGCACGGTGCCCGCCGCGTCCTCCAGGAACCGGGCGCCGTCCTCGCCGAGCACCAGCGGCGGGAGGTGCCCGGCACGGGCCCAGCCCAGCTCGCCGGTGGCCGGGTCGAGCACCAGACAGGTCACGGTGCTGCCGGCCGCGCCGGGCACCCGGTGGGTGAACCGGTCGAGGTGCCCCACCGCGGCCGCGGGTTCGTGACCCTCCAGCAGGTAGGCCGACAGCGCGCTGCGCAGCTGCCCCATCACAGCCGCGGCCCGCGCGCCCTGGCCGACGACGTCACCGACGACGATCGCGACCCGACCGCCGCCCAGCGGGATGACGTCGTACCAGTCGCCGCCGGCGCGGGTGCCCCGGGCCCCGGGCAGGTAGCGGGCGGCGAACGCCAGCCCGTCGACGTCGGGCAGGCGCGGGGGCAGCAGGCTGGCCTGCAGGGTCTCGGCGAGCGCCCGGCGCTCGTCGGCGGCGGCCGCGCGTTCCAGGGCGGGCGCGGCCTGGGCGGCGAGGGCCTGCACGAACTCGCGCTCGTCAGGCGGGAACGCGCGCGCGGTGTCGAAGTTCAGGCCGATGGCCCCGACGACGGTGCCGCCCGACAGCAGGGGCAGGGCCGCGGCGGCGTGGCGCCGCCCGGCGAGGGCGTCGCCGACGACCTCGGGCCAGTGCCGGTGCCAGTCGTCGCGGTCCCGGATCCACACGGGGGTGCCGGTACGGGCGGCGTGGCCCAGCGGCACCGGCCCGTCGGTGCGGATCGTGCGGTAGGAGTCGTGCAGGTGCGGGGGGTACCCGACGCCGTGCACGAGCCGCAGCACGCTGCGGTCGGGGTCGAGCAGGTGCATGCTGACGCCGCCGGCCCCCACCGCGTCGCGCAGCCGCGGCAGCAGCAGTGCCGCGGCGTCGGCCACGCTGTCGGCGGAGGCGAGGTCCGCGGTGACCTGCTGCAGGTGGCGCTCCCGATCGCGCCGGCGCTCGGCCTCCAGCATCAGCGACGCCCGGCGCCCCAGCTCCTCGACGAGGTCCAGGTCGGCCCGGTCGTGATGGCGGGGCGGGCCGAAGGCGAGGAAGGCGAGCACCCCGGCGAGGTGGCCCCCGACCTGCAGCGGCACGGCGAGCGCCCCCGTGGCACCGACCCCCAGGTGCGCGTCGGCCCCGGTGACCTCCACCGGGCGGCCGGTGGAGAACGCGGCCTCCAGCTCGGGTGGGAGCCGGGTCGGGCCGACCGCCGCCAGCGCCTCGCGCACCTCCCCGTCGTCGTGGGCGACCGCGATCCGCCGCAGCAGGCCGTCGGATCCCGACAGCGAGACGATCACCCCGTCCCCGAAGTCGTCGACGACCAGCCGGGCGAGCGCGGAGAGGCGTTCCGCGGCCGATACGGGTTCGGCGAGCAGGCGGCCGGTCTCGGCGAGGATGTGGGTGGAGCGCTCGGCCCGCTTCTGCTCGGTGACGTCCACGGTCAGGCCCTGGGCACGCAGGCCCCCGGCCGGTTCGCGGACGACGTGGACGACCTGGTGCAGCCACACGACACGGCCGTCGACGGCGCAGGCCCGGTAGGTCAGGTCGTGGTCGAGCCCCCGTTCGGTGCGGTCGGCGGTATAGCGCAGCGCGGCGGGGCGGTCGTCGGGATGGATCAGCTCGGGCCAGAACGATGGATCCTCGATCCAGCGCCGGGCCGGGTACCCCAGCAGCTCCTCGGCCCGGTCGGAGACGAAGGTGAACCGCAGCGCGGCGCCGTCCCAGTCGGCCTCCCACACGATCGCGGCGAGGCCGCCGACCATCGCCCGCAGCCGCGCGGCGGCCGCCTCGGACACCGCCCGGGCCGCCTGCTCGCCCGCGGCGTCACGCCGGTCACGCTCGGCCGCGCGCTGGGCGGTGACGTCGATCGTGGTGCCGAGGAATCCGGTGATCGACCCGGCCGCGTCCCGCAGCGGTCGTGCCGTCGAGGTGACGACGTGCTCGACGCCCGCGGTGTCGTGGAGGCGGTACTCGTGCTGCCAGTCGGCGCCGTCTCCGACGGCCCGCAGCCACGACGCCACCACGGCGTCCCGCTCGTCGGGGTGGATGTGCTCGACACCGCTCAGGCCGCGCAGGTCCAGCCCGGTGATCGTGGTCATGTGGTCGTTGACGAACGTCATCGCCCCGGTGCGGTCGCCCACCCAGATCCCGACCGGGGCCTGGGCGACCAGGCTCCGGTAGCGCTCGCGCTCCTCCTGCAGGGCGGGTTCGCCCCCGCGGCGGTCGCGCAGGTCCTGGGCGACCGTGGAGTGGAAGGCGGTCCGGCCGCGCGGGTCGCGGTGCACGACGATCGCCTGCCACACCGGGACCACGGTGCCCGCGGAGTCGACGAACCGCATCGGGCCCGCCCACGAGCCGGCCGCCTCGACCTCGGCGACGACGCCCTCGAAGCGCCTGCGGTCCGCGGGGGCGATGCAGTCGATCATCGCGATCTCGCCCACCGGACGGTCGTGGGGCAACCCGACCAGCTCGCGCCCCGCCGGATTGATGTAGAGCCCGGTGCCGTCGGCGGAGGTGATGCCGATGAAGTCGGCGGCCCGGTCGGCCAGGTCGCGGAACCGGGAGAGCTCCTGCTCGGCCTGCAACTGGTCGGTGACATCACGCTTGGACGTGTGCACCTCGACCTCGCCGGTGCGGCGGTCGCGCACCCGGCGCGCGTGCAGTGCGAACCAGCGGTGGGTCCCGTCGGCGCAGCGCAGCCGCAGCGTCAGCGCCGCCGGGGCGTCGTCGGTGAGCCCGGCGAACGCGGCGGTGAGGGCCCCGGCGTCGTCGGGGTGCACGACGTCGCGCGGGTGCAGGCCCACGACGTCCTCCGGGCGATACCCGGCGACCCGCCGCACCGAGGGTGAGATCCACAGCCAGGTGCCGTCCTCGGAGTGCCGCCCGATGACGTCGTCGGCGTGCTCGGCGAGCAGCCGGAAGGCCGACTCGGTGCGGGCGAGTTCGGCCCGCGCCTTCCCGAGGCCGTCCTCGGCCGCGGCCGGCAGGCGGACGCTGAACGCCACGCCGTGGCGGGAGTCACCGACCTCCACCTTCCCCCCGTGCAGCTCGACCAGCTCCCGGACGAGCTCGAGTTCCGGCGGTACCGCGGGGGTGTCCAGTTCGAGACGGATCTCGCCGCCGTCCCGGCGCCGGGCCGTGCCGCTGAGGTCGAAACGCGCCCCGCGGCACGGGGGATCGGCGTCGGGCACCGATCGATTCTAGCCGCGGCCCCGCCGTCCCGATCCCGTTCGGCCGCCACCGTGGTGCGACCGGGGTGGGAGGAGCGCGGGCCGTCCGACCCGGCCGGTCGGGCCCGGGTGCGAGGATGCGGCCATGGCGACGGATGAGAAGCGGGTGGCGATCGTGACCGGGGCGGCGCGGGGGCTCGGGGCGGCCACCGCCCTGCGGCTGGCCCGCGACGGCATGGCCGTGGCGGTGCTGGACCTGGAGGAGGCGTCGGCGAAGGCCGCCGTCGACGCGATCGAGGCCGAGGGCGGCCGCGCGCTGGCGGTCGGCGCCGACGTCGCCGACGCCGCGGCGGTCGAGCAGGCGGTGGCCCGCGTGGAGCAGGAGCTGGGCGCGCCCACGGTCCTGGTCAACAACGCCGGGATCACCCGCGACAACCTGCTGTTCAGGATGACCGAGCCGGACTGGGACCTGGTGATGGGCGTGCACCTGCGCGGCTCGTTCCTCATGACCAGGGCGGTGCAGAAGCACATGGTGGCGGCGAAGTGGGGACGGATCGTCAACCTGTCGAGCACCTCGGCACTGGGCAACCGCGGTCAGGCCAACTACGCCACGGCCAAGGCGGGCCTGCAGGGCTTCACGAAGACCCTGGCGATCGAGCTGGGCAAGTTCGGTGTCACCGCCAACTGCATCGCGCCCGGGTTCATCGTCAGCGAGATGACCAGGGCCACCGCCGAACGGATCGGTGAGGACTGGGAGACCTACGTGTCCGCCCGTGCCGCGGCGATCCCGGTCGCGCGGGCCGGGGTGCCCGAGGACATCGCGCACACGGTGTCGTTCCTCGTGAGCGAGGGCGCAGGATTCGTGTCGGGTCAGGTCATCTACGTGGCAGGCGGCCCGAAAGCCTGAATACTCCTCCGGTGCGCTTCATCTTCCGCCCGCCCGCCGCCCACGCGGCCGGCCTGCTGACGCTGCCGTGGGACGAGCCGCTGGAGGAGTGGGTCGACGACCACCTCCTGGAGGTGGCCCACCGCGGCATCTCCCGGCACATCGTGCGGTTCGTGGAGGTCGACGGGCACGTCTACGCGCTCAAGGAGATCGACGAGCGGCTGGCGCGCCGGGAGTACCGGCTCCTCGGGGAACTGGAGGCGATGGGGATGCCGGCGGTGTCGGTGCTGGGGATCTGTGTGGAACGGCCGGCCCGCCAGGACGCCATCCTCGTCACGCGGTTCCTGGACTACTCGATGTCCTACCGCTACGTGTTCTCCCACGGCCACCTCAACCAGCCCGTCGACCAGCTCGTCGACGCCATGGTCGAGCTACTGGTGCGGCTGCACCTGGCCGGGCTGTTCTGGGGCGACTGCTCGCTGTCCAACACCCTGTTCCGGCCCGACGCGGGCACCATCGCCGCGCACCTGGTCGACGCCGAGACCGCGGAGCTGCACCCGTCGCTGTCGGACGGGCAGCGCGGCTTCGACATCGACTACGCCGCCGAGCGCGTCGGCGGGGAGCTGTTCGACCTGATGGCGGGGGGCCTGCTGCCTCCCGACGTCGACCCGGTCGAGATCGCGGCGCAGCTGCCCGCGCGCTACCACGCGCTGTGGGACGAGCTCACCCGCGAGGAGCTGATGCGGCCCGACGAGCAGCGTTACCGCGTGGCGGAGCGGATCGACCGGCTCAACGAGCTCGGCTTCGACGTCGACGAGATCGAGCTGGTGACCACCGCCGAGGGCACGCGGATGACGGTGCACACACAGGTGGCCGAGGTGGGCAGGCACCGTCACCAGCTCTTCGCCCTCACCGGGCTGCAGGTCACCGAGAACCAGGCCCGGCGGCTGCTCAACGACGTCGTCAGCTACCGGGCCCACCTGGAGCAGAAGTTCGGGCGCGCGGTACCGGAGACCGTGGCCGCGCACCGCTGGCGGGCGGAGGTCTACGACAAGGTGATGGCGATGGTGCCACCGGACCTCTCGGACCGGCTCGCCCCCGCCGAGGTGTTCCACGAGATCCTGGAGCACCGCTGGTTCCTGTCCGAGGCGTCCGGGCAGGACGTCGGCACGACCGCGGCGGCGCGGTCGTACGTCAAGAAGATCCTGCCGCGCACGCCCAGCACGCTGACGGTGCTGCCCGAACCCATGCCCGGGTCGCTGCCCGGGTCGCTGCCCGGATCGACCTGAGATGTCCGGAACCGAAACGGCAAGCAAATTTGCAGTACGTAGCTAGTTTGCAATTCTGATTGCAGCTACGGTTCCGACGTGACCTTCCGGGACCGTGTCGACGACCACAGCGGGCGGCTCACCCCCGCCGACCGCAGCGTCCTCGACGTGCTGCTGTCGCACCCCACCGAGGCGGCGTTCCTGCCCGCCGAGCAGGTGGCGGGCCGGGCCGGGGTGCACACCGCCGCCGCGACCCGGCTGGCGAAGAAGCTGGGCTACGGCGGCTACCCGCAGCTGCGCGAGGCCCTGCAGTCCGAGCTGCTCGACGGTGTCGGACCCGCTGACCGGGTGCGCCGCCGCCTGGAGCACTCCGACGACGACCTGCTCGCCGCGCTGGTCGACGACGAGATCGCGGCCCTGCGCGCGCTCGCCCGCGCGGTGCCGCAGGCGCAGCTCGACGCCCTCGCCGCGGAGATCCTCGCCGCGCGCCGGGTGCTGATCTACGCCCGCGGCAACGCCACCGTGCTGGGCTCGATGCTGCACCGGCGGCTGCGCCGGTTCGGCCTGCCCGCCCAGGACCTGCCCGGCTCCGACCGCGACCTCGCCGAGGAGCTCGTGTCACTGGGACCCGACGACCTGGTCGTCGCGTTCGCCTTCCGGCGCCCGCCGCGCACCCTCGCGCCACTGCTGCGGACCGCCCACGAGGCCGGGACGACCGTCGCGGTCCTCACCGACGTCCTGCGCCTCGACGACCCGCTCCCGGCCACCGTGATCGCCGCACCGCGCGGCAACGGCCGCGAGTTCCAGTCCCTCACGGTCCCGATGGCCGTCGCGAACGCGCTGGTGCTCACCGTCGCCCGCGTCGCCTCCGGCCGCACCCTCACCGCACTCGAGCGGCTCGACGAGCTGCTGACCCGCTTCGACCTCTGACCCGGTTCCGCAGGTAGTTCATGGGATGATCTCCAGTGGTGACCGTTGATCTTCGTGGGCGGTTGAGGAGTCGGCGCGCAGGTCGAGGGCCCGGATGTCGCGTCCGGGTGGGCGGAGTTCCAGGGCTCGGGGGTG
>NZ_JAJCYB010000035.1 GCF_029263155.1 Pseudonocardia sp. | reverse complement strand
ACGACGCCGCGATGTTCGACGCCATCGCCACCCTGATCGACGCAGGCGCCAGGCCGCGCACCGCCGACGACGACCGCACCCCCGCCACCCGCCAGGCCGAAGCCCTCGCCGACGCCTGCGGGTTCGTGCTCGACCACGGCACCTCCGAGCAGGTGCCCGCCAGTGGCGGTCGCCGCCCGAACCTCAACGTGATGATCTCGCTCGACGACCTGGAACGCCGCGCCCGCGCCGCCGTCCTCGATTTCGGCGGCACCCTCTCGCCCGAGACACTGCGGATGCTGTGTTGCGACGCCGCGGTCATCCCCGTGGTCATGGGCAGTGCCGGGCAGCCACTCGACATCGGCCGCCGCACCCGCGTCATCCCCGAGGGCGTGCGCCGCGCCGTGACCGTCCGCGACCGCGGCTGCGCCCGCTGCGGCCGACCCCCGAGCTGGACAGAGATCCACCACATCGTTCCGTGGGAACACGGCGGCCCCACCCGCGTCGACAACTGCGTGATGCTCTGCCGGGCGTGTCACCGCCTGGTCCACCACGCCGGCTGGGACGTCCGGCTCGTCGGCGGGCGTCCCGAGTTCTACCCACCACCCTGGATCGACCCGAGGCGCCGAGCCCGGCGACGACCACCCGACATGCCCGTCGCAGCCTGATCAGTCCGGCCCTGAGCTGCCGAACACGACAGCACGGCGGCTCTTACTAGCCCTGCGCCGAGACCGCGAGCAGCAGGTAGCCGAGCAGCTGGTCGACGGTCATCGTCTCGGTCAGCGGCGGCCCGCCTGCGGACACCAGCAGCAGCGCGGCCATCACCCCGGTGGTGGCCGCGATCGCCGTGACCAGCACGGCGCTGAGCACGCCGCCCGACGTGCGCGGCGCCTGCGCGGCGACCCGCACCGTCAGCTGCCCGGAGTCCAGCGCGCTCACGATCCGGTCAACGCGCCGCGGCAACCGCCGGACCAGCGGCAGCAGCGCCGCCAGCTCGTCGGTGACGGCCCGGCGCACGGCCGCGGGCTCCATCCGGGCCGCCACCTGGGCGGACGCGAACGCGCGGGCGCCGGCGACCAGGTCGAAGCCGGGGTCGAGGCGGGTGAGCGTGCCCTCCAGCGTGCCGAGCGCGCGCAGCACGGCGGCCAGCTCGGGCGGTGCGCTCAGCCCGTGCCGGGCGAGCAGCGCGAACAGCTCGCCGACGGCGGCCGCGTCGAGCGTGGCACCGGGCCCGAGATGGCGCGCCAGCAGCCGGCCCATGGACCGCACCACCGCGCGCTCGTCGAGGCCGTCGGGCGCGTCGACCACCTCCAGCAACGCGTCGACGACGGCCACCGGGTCGTCACGGTCGAGCGCGAGGAGCAGGCGAGCCAGGCTCTCGCGCAGGCCGCCGTCGAGGCGCCCGACCGAGCCGAGGTCCAGCAGCCCCAGCCGCAACGGGGCGCCGTCGGAGCTCTCCGGGCCGAGCACGGGGATGTTGCCCGGGTGCGGGTCGGCGTGGAAGACGCCGTCGACGAGGATCTGACCGAGCAGGCAGTCCAGCAGCACCGGTGCCGCCTCCGGCCCGGCCTCGTCCACGGGCCGCCCGGAGAAGCGCTCCATCACCAGCACCCGCCGGGTCGCCTCGTGCACCCGCGGCGTGCGCACCACGTCGTCGACGCCGCGGCGGGCCGCGCCCGCCGCGACGGTGGCGATGTTGCGGGCCTCGGTGCGGAAGTCCAGCTCCTCGCGCAGCGACGCCGCGAACCCGTCGGCGAGCGCGGCGATTCCCAGCGACCGTCCCCACGGCGTCGAGCGCTCCAGCCGGCGCGCGATCCGGTCGAGGATGTCCAGGTCACCGGCGACGACCTGGGCGATCCGGGTGCGCTGCACCTTGACCACCACCGCGCTCCCGTCGCCCAGCCGCACCGCGTGCACCTGCGCGATCGACGCCGCGGCCAGCGGCTCGGGCGACACCCAGGTAGCGCACGACCCGCCGGATCCGCCGGGGCGTGCCGCGCACGACCGCGACCGGCCCGGGCAGCGACCCGCTGGGCATCAGCGCCTCGACCAGCACCAGCAGCACCATCGCGACAACGACGCTGATCAGCACGGCCGAGCAGGAGGTACCAGAACGCGGGGAACGCCTCGTCGCTGCCGCTGGCGAGCGCGTCGGCCGGGGTGATCGCGGGCGTCACCTCACCGGCCTGTCAGGGCGGGCCCCGGAACCGGTCGTTGTCGCGGTCGGCGCACCCCGTCCACCACCCCACCCCGACGGCGCGACACGGACGCACGCAGACCCCGACTCGCGGGGAGGTAGCGTTCATCCGGTCATGAGCGCCACCCTGCAGGCCACCGATCTCGCCGCCGGCCACGGCGCCCGCGTGCTGTTCTCCCGGCTCGACCTCGTCATCGCCCCCGGTGACGTCGTGGGACTGGTCGGGGCGAACGGCGCCGGGAAGTCCACGCTGCTGCGGCTGCTCGCCGGGGAGGCCGATCCCGAGGACGGGAAGGTGGCGCTGAGCCCGCCCGACGCCACCGTCGGGCACCTGCCGCAGGAGCCGGAGCGGCGGGCGGGCGAGACCCTGGCGGCGTTCCTGGCCCGGCGCACCGGCGTCGCCACCGCGCAGGCGACGATGGACGCCGCCGCCGAGGCGCTCGGGGAGGGCGCGCCGGGCGCGGACGACGCCTACGCCGCCGCACTGGACCGCTGGCTCGCGCTCGGCGCCGCCGACCTGGACGAGCGTGCGGGCGAGGTGGCCGCCGAGGTCGGGCTGGCCGTCGAGCTGGACACGCCGATGACCACGCTGTCCGGCGGGCAGGCGGCCCGCGCCGGGCTCGCGGCCCTGCTGCTGTCCCGCTACGACGTCCTGCTGCTCGACGAGCCCACCAACGATCTCGACCTCGACGGGCTGGAGCGGCTGGAGCGTTTCGTGCAGCAGCTGCGGGCGCCGGCCGTGATCGTCAGCCACGACCGCGAGTTCCTCGCGCGCACGGTGAACCGGATCGTCGAGCTGGACCTCGCGCAGCAGCAGGTGGGCGTCTACGACGGCGGCTACGACAGCTACCTCGCCGAGCGCGAGATCGCCCGACGGCACGCCCGCGAGGCGTACGAGGAGTACGACGACAGGCTCGGCGGGCTCAAGGAGCGCGCGCAGATGCAGCGCAACTGGATGGCCGCCGGGGTCCGCAACGCGCGCCGCAAGAGCACCGACAACGACAAGATCGGCCGCAACAAGCGGGCCGAGACCAGCGAGAAGCAGGCCGCGAAGGCCCGGCAGACCGCGAAGATGATCGAACGGCTCGACGTCGTCGAGGAGCCGCGCAAGGAGTGGGAGCTGCGGATGACGATCGCCGCGGCGCCACGCTCCGGCA
Source organism: Pseudonocardia sp. (assembly GCF_029263155.1). GTDB lineage: Bacteria > Actinomycetota > Actinomycetes > Mycobacteriales > Pseudonocardiaceae > Pseudonocardia. The sequence continues at coordinate 65,425 of NZ_JAJCYB010000035.1, read as the reverse complement.
CGGTCGTGGCATCGATGCGCGGGGCGGTCGTGCGGCGCGGGTCGTTCACCCTGGGGCCGGTGGACGCGCAGGTCGACTGGGCCGACCGCGTCGTCGTCACCGGCGCGAACGGGTCGGGCAAGACCACCCTGATCGGGGCCCTGCTGGGCCGCGTCCCCGTCGACGCCGGGTCTGCCGGACTCGGGTCGGGGGTACGGGTCGGGGAGATCGACCAGGCCCGCGGGCTCTTCCTCGGTCCGGAGCCGCTGGCCCGCGCGTTCGGCGACGCCGTGCCCGACTGGGCCGAGTCCGACGTACGGACCCTGCTGGCGAAGTTCGGGCTGACCGGCGAGCACGCCCCGCGCCCGGCCGCCTCGTTGTCGCCGGGCGAGCGCACGCGCGCCGCGCTCGCGCTGCTGCAGGCCCGCGAGGTCAACCTGCTGGTGCTCGACGAGCCCACCAACCACCTCGACCTGCCCGCGATCGAGCAGCTGGAGCAGGCGCTGGACGGCTTCGGCGGCACCGTGCTTCTGGTCACCCACGACCGGCGCATGCTCTCGACGGTGCGCACCACGCGGCGCTGGGTCGTCGACGCCGGGCGGCTCACCGAGTCCTGACCTCGCCGGGGCCACCCCGCACCACGCCATCGCAGCGTGTACGGCGACGGGGCGCACCCACAGCTGGGGCGGGCCCCGTCGTCGCTCTGCCGGATCAGGCCTCGGGGGCCGCCGCCTGGGGACCGATGGCGAAGCGGAGTTCCTCCTCACCGTCGGCCCCCGCAACGGGCTGGACGTCGAGCACCTTGTCGTCGAGCACCTGCGCCGCAGCGGGTTCCAGGAACACCGCTACGCCGTCCCCCGACAGCACGACGTCATCGGTGCCGGGCTGGCCCGCAAGGGACAGCTCCAACCCCTGGTCCGGGCTCGGTGCGGCGATGCGCAGGCCGCCACCATCGGGCAGCTCCGCATCGGTGGTCAGCGACTTGATGGCTTCGGCCGCGAGATCGGTGATTGCCAACATGGGCGCCGACACTAGGGGGAGTTCGCCGCTCGCGCAGCGTGGAACCGCGGATCAGCCGAAGTCGTCCGGGTTCGGGCCGATCCGCCGCCCGGTGTCCAGCTCGGCGATGGTCATCATGTCGGCGGCGGCCAGCTCGAAGTCGAAGACCTCGATGTTCTCCCTGATCCGAGCGGGGGTGACGGACTTCGGGAACACGATGTTGCCCAGCTCGATGTGCCAGCGCAGGACGATCTGCGCGGGGGTCCTGCCGTACTTCTCGGCGAGTGCGGTGAGGCGCTCGTCACCGAGCAGGTCGCCGCCCTGCCCGATCGGGCCCCATGCCTCCGTCACGATGCCGTGCTCACGGTGGTAGGCACGCAGCTCCTCCTGAGGGAAGTGCGGGTGCAGCTCGATCTGGTTGACCGCGGGCACGGTGCCGGTCTCCGCGGCCAACCGCTCCAGGTGCGGGATCTGGAAGTTGGAGACGCCGATCGTGCGCGCGCGGCCGTCGGCGGCGAGCTTCTCGAAACCCTTCCACGTCTCCACGTACCGGTCGTGCGCCGGCCGCGGCCAGTGCACGAGGAACAGGTCGACGTGGTCGAGGCGCAGGCGGTCCAGGCTCTCCCCGAGCGCGGTGACGGCCTCGTCGTGGCCGTGGCGGTCGTTGTCGAGCTTGGTGGTCACGAAGATCTCGTCGCGACGCAGGCCGGAGTCGACGATCGCCTGCCCGACCTCGGCCTCGTTGCGGTACATCTGCGCGGTGTCGACGTGGCGGTAGCCGGCCTCGAACGCGGTGCCCAGTGCCGGGCCCACGTCGGCCGGATCGATCTGGAACACGCCGAACCCGAACTGGGGGATCTCGACGCCGCTGTTCAGCCGGATGTGCGGTACCTGAGTCATGCGGTCCGGGTACCCGGTATCCCGCGCGCCGGACCGCCGCGATGTCGTCGATCACAGCGGCGGCCCGTCTGCCGCCGTGCCGGACTACCGCTGCACGTTCTCGGTCAGCCGCTCCGACGGTTGCTGGCGGGCGATGCGCACGACGACCGCCGCCAGCACCGCCGCGAGCGCCACCAGCAGTCCGGTACCCGCGTTGAGCCCCACGCCGTTGATGAACACGAACGACAGCCCTCCGGCGAACAGGCAGTAGTACGTCGTCGGGATGATGGTCTTGCGGATCAGGTCGCCCTCGCGCCCCAGCAGACCGACCGTCGCCGACGCGGCCACGACGTTGTGCACCGTGACCATGTTGCCGGCCGCGCCGCCGACCGCCTGGGTGGCCACGACGGTCTCCGGGACCGCGCCGATGTTCTCCGCCGTCGCGAACTGGAACAGCGAGAACGTCAGGTTGGACACGGTGTTGCTGCCCGCGATGAACGCGCCCAGCGCGCCGATCCATGGCGCGAGCAGCGGCCACGCCGAGCCGGTCAGCACCGAAGCGCCCTCGGCCAGCGTGATCGGCATGCTCGACAGGCCGGTGCTGTTGTACTCGGGACCCGAGTTGATCAGGATCCGGACCAGCGGCAGCGCGAACAGCAGCGCCACCGCGGCCCCGGCGAGCTGGCTGCCCGCGACCTTCCACGACTCCGCGATCTGGGCCGGGCGCATCCGGTGCAGCGCGTAGGTGGCCAGGCAGGCCACGACGAAGACGAATCCCGGCAGGTACACCGGCTGCAGCGACTCCGAGATGCCGGTCCCGAAGATCTCGTCGAAGTCGATCGTGATGCCGGTGAGGAAGTCGGTGACCGGGGTGACGGTACGGCTGAGCACGAGCAGCACGGCGACCACGACGTAGGGCGACCAGGCCAGCCAGATGTTCATGCGGGTGCCCGCCACGGTCGACGTGTCCGGTTCCAGGGTGCCCGTCCAGCGGTCGACCCAGCGCTCGCGCGGCGGGAAGTCCCAGGTCTGCGCGGGCATGAGGAAGCCGCGGCTGGAGGTGAACATGACCAGCGCCAGCCCGATCAGGCCACCGAGCAGCGACGGGAACTCCGGGCCCAGCAGTGCCGCGACCGTCACCGACGGGATCGTCATCGCCAGTGCGGCGTAGATCGCGAACGGCCAGACCCGCAGACCGTCGACGAACCTGCCGCCGAAGAAGCCCGTGAGCATGCAGACCAGGAACAGCGGGATGAGCGTGCCGACGATCGCGTGCATCGTCGCCACCTGCAGGCCCAGCACCTGCAGGTAGGCGGGCATGTCCAGCCCGAGGACGGCCACCCGCGCCTCGACCGCCGGGTCACCGGCCAGTCCCTGACCCAGGCCGGTGAGCACCGGCGTGCCCGCCGCGCCGAAACTGACGGGCGTGCTCTGAATGATCAGGCCGACCATCACCGCCGCCATCGCCGGGAAGCCCAGCGCGAGCAGCAGCGGCGCGACGACGGCGGCGGGGGTGCCGAACCCGGACGCGCCCTCGATGAACGACCCGAACAGCCAGCCGATGATGATCGCCTGGACCCGCCGGTCCGCACTGACCGTGGTGAAGCCGGCGCGGATCGTCGCCAGCGCCCCGCTCGCCGTCAGCGTCTGCAGCAGCAGCAGGGCTCCGAAGATGATGTAGAGCAGGCCGAGCGCGATGATCAGGCCCTCGACGCTCGCCGCGGCGAGCACCGCGGCGTCCATGCCCCACACCAGTGCCCCGACGACCACCGCCGCGGCGAACCCGACCGGCATCGCGTACGTGGCGGGCCAGCGCAGCCCGACCAGCAGCACCGCCACGACCAGGATCGGCGCCAGAGCCGCCAGGCTCAGCAGACCGAGATTGTCCACGACGTCACCCCCCGATGAGTGACCGGCCCGATCCGGTCACGGACGGAGAGTCACACCCGGACGTGGCCCCGGCAACTCGTGGGGCACGGTCTATTTCGTTTGGCGACCAATCCCTTCCGTATCGCGGAACATCGCGCGGGCGGCGAGCTGGGCCAGGTGGACCGGTTCCCGGGTGCCGGCCTGGCGGAGCTGGGTACGGCAGCTGAAGCCGTCGGCCAGCACCTCGACGTCGGCCTCCGCGGCGCGCACGGCCGGCAGCAGCACCCGCTCCGCGCACGCCATCGACACCTCGTAGTGCCCCTTCTCGAACCCGAAGTTGCCGGCGAGGCCGCAGCAGCCGGAGTCGAGCACCTCGGCGTCGACCCCGATCGCGGCCATCACCGCACGGTCGTCCTCGGTGCCGAGCTCGGCGTGCTGGTGGCAGTGGACCTGCACGAGCGCCTTCTGCCGCGGGCCGCTCACCGCGGCCGCGAGCTCGTCGGTGTGATCGGCCAGCACCTCCGCGAACGTGCGCACGCCGGTGGCCAGCGCCGCGGCGAGCGGCTCGCCGGGCAGCAGCTCCGGCCCGTCGGCCCGCAGCGCCGCGGTGCACGACGGTTCCAGGCCGACCACCGGCACCCCCTCGGCCAGCCACGGCGCCACCGTGCGCAGGCTGCGCTTGAGCACCCGGCGCGCGGCGTCGACCTGGCCCGTGGAGGTCCAGGTCAGGCCGCAGCAGACCTCCCGCGGCGGCAGCTCGACGGAGTACCCGAGTGCGGTGAGCACGGCCACGGCGTCGGACGCGACGCCGGGATCGAAGTGGTTGGTGAACGTGTCGGGCCACAGCAGCACCCGCCCCCGGGTTCCCGCCGGTCGCCGCGGGGTGGCCGTGCTCCGGTCCGATCGGAGGAGAGCCCTCCTGCTGTGACCGAGACGGGCCCGCAGCCGCGATCCCAGACCCACCGCGGCCCCGGGGCGGGGGGTGGTGCGGGTGTAGGCCATGCGGGCGATCGGCGGGATCGCCCGCTCCGGGGTGATGCCGCCCGCCCGCTTGGCCAGCGCGCCGAGCGGGCTGCGCGCCGCGGCGTTGAGAACGTCGACCACCCGTGCCGGGAGCCTGCCGACCAGCCGCAGCCACCGGGGCAGGTTGCCCATGGAGTAGTGCGACGCCGGGCGCACCTTGCCCTGGTAGCGCTGCGCCAGGAACTCGGTCTTGTAGGCCGCCATGTCGACACCCACCGGGCAGTCGCGCTTGCAGCCCTTGCAGGACAGGCACAGGTCCAGCGCCTCGTCCACCTCGGAGGAGTCCCAGCCGCCGGTGATCACCTCCCCGTTGGCCATCTCGAACAGCAGCCGTGCTCGCCCGCGTGTGGAGTGCATCTCCTCCCCGGTGGCCCGGTAGCTGGGGCACATCACCCCGCCCGACTCGGTGACGCACTTGCCCACGCCCAGGCACCGGCGCGTGGCCCGGGTGAACGAGCCCCGGTCGTGTCCGAACGCGAGCATCGGGGCGTCGGCGATCGTGGGCATGCCGACGAAGATCCGCAGGTCCTCGTCCATCCGCTTCGGCCGCACCACCATGCCGGGGTTCATCCGGTCGTCGGGGTCCCAGACGCGCTTGAAGTCCGCGAACCCGGCGATGATCTCCGGTGGGTACATCCGGGGCAGCAGTTCGGCCCGGGCGGTGCCGTCACCGTGCTCGCCCGACAGCGATCCGCCGTGCGCCACGGCCAGGTCGGCCGCGTCCTCCATGAAGGTGCGGAAGTTCGCGATGCCGGCCTCGGTGAGCAGGTCGAAGTCGATGCGGATGTGCAGGCAGCCGTCGCCGAAGTGGCCGTAGTACGCGCCGCGGCGGTCGTGCCGGGCCAGCAGGGCGTCGAACTCGCGCAGGTAGGAGCCGAACCGCTCCGGCGGCACGGCGGCGTCCTCCCAGCCGGGCCAGGCCTCGCCGCCGTCGGGCGAGCGGGTGACGATGCCGGCGCCGTCCTCGCGGATCCGCCACAGCGCCTTCATCGCCGCCGGGTCGCTGACCACCACGCTCGTCGCCCCGTACGGCTTCATCGCGGCGACGACGGCCTGTGCGGCCGCCTCCGCCTCGGCCCGCGTGGCGCCGCCGGTCTCCACGTAGAGCCAGCCCGCGCCATCGGGCAACGCACGCGACGCGGTCTCCAGCGGGTTGGCCGCGCGCAGCGCCGCGATCAGCCCGGCGTCCATGCCCTCGATGGTGAGCGGGGACAGCTCGCGGACGGGCACGACGTGGTCGGCCGCGACATACGCGTCGGGGAACCCGAGCACGGCGAGCGCGCGGGCCGCGGGCGACTCCACGAGCCGCACGGTGGCCCCGAGCACCGTGGCGCAGGTGCCCTCGGTGCCGACCAGTGCCTTGGCGAGGTCGAACCCGTTCTCCGGCAGCAGCTGGTCGAGGTTGTAGCCCGAGACCCGGCGGGTGAGGTCCGGGAACGAGGTGCGGACCTGCTCGCCGAGCCGGTCGCCGAGCGCGCGCAGCTCCGCGGGGATCCCCGGCCCGGCGGTCCCGCGACCGACCTCCAGCCGCTGCCCGCGGTAGGTCAGCACGTCGAGCGCATGCACGTTGTCGACCGTCTTGCCCCAGGCCACGGAGTGCGAGCCGCACGCGTTGTTGCCGATCATCCCGCCGAGCGTGCAGCGGTTGTGCGTCGACGGGTCCGGCCCGAACGTCAGCCCGTGCGGGCGGGCGGCGTCGCGGAGCCGGTCGAGCACCACCCCCGGCTGCACCCGCGCGGTCCGCGCGTCGGGATCGATCGACTCGATCGCGTTCAGATGGGTGGCGAAGTCGAGCACCACCGCGGTGTTGACGGCCTGCCCCGCGATCGAGGTGCCCGCGCCGCGCGGCAGCACCGGCACCCCGTAGATGGAGCACACCGAGATCGCGGCCTCGACGTCGTCGGTGTCGACCGGCGTGACCACGCCGATCGGCACGCGCCGGTAGTTCGAGGCGTCGGCGGAGTACATCGCGCGGTGCGCCGCGTCGAACCGGACCGGACCGCGCAGTGCGCGGGAGAGATCGCGGTGGAGGTCGGCCGCGTCGTGATCGGGAAGCACACCGCCAGTGTGCGGGGCCCGCCGGGCCCACACCCCAGCGGGTCGTCGACGCACACGAGCCCCACCAGCGCTGCGCAGGCGGACGATCCCCGCACCTCGGAGCCGGAACGCGGGTCCCGACCCCCGATATCAGCGTTGCGGCTCCGAAGTGCGGGTCAGCCGAGGGTGAACGGGTCGCGGGTGCCGCCGGTCAGCTCGACCCAGACGGACTTGTTCTCGGTGTACTCGCCGATCGAGTCGACGCCGTTCTCGCGGCCCAGACCGCTGGCGCCGAACCCGCCGAACGGGACGCTCGGGGCGACCACGCGGTAGGCGTTGATCCACACGGTGCCGGCCCTGATCCGGGCGGCGACCCGGTGGGCGCGGTGTACGTCCTTGGTCCACACGGCGCCGGCGAGGCCGTAGGGGGTGTCGTTGGCGAGCGTGATCGCCTCGTCCTCGTCGGTGAAGGTGACGGCCGACAGCACGGGACCGAACACCTCCTCGCGGAAGACGGTGTCGGTGGGCCGCACCGAGAGCACGGTCGGTTTGACGAACAGCCCACCCAGGCCCTCGTCCGCGGCGCCGCCGTAGGCCACGGTGGCGCCCTCCTCCTGCGCGGTGCGCAGGTAGCCGAGCACCTTTTCGTACTGCGGGGCGTTCGCGACCGGGCCCATCTCGGTCTCCGGGTCGTTCGGGTCACCGAGCTTGATCGTGGCCGCCCGCTCGGCCACCAGGCGCACCAGCTCGTCGTGCACGTCGGCGTGCACGATCAGCCGGGACCCGGCCATGCAGGTCTGCCCGGTGGCGGCGAACACGCCCGCGATCAGCCCGTTCGCGGCGGCCGCCAGGTCGGCGTCGGCGAACACGACCTGCGGGGACTTCCCGCCCAGCTCCAGGGTGACCTTGTTGAGGTTCTCCGCGGCGGCGTGCGCAACGGCCCGGCCGGTGGCGGTGGAGCCGGTGAACGCGACCTTGTCCACCCCCGGGTGCGACGCCAGGTGCGCGCCGGTCTCCCGGGAGAGCCCGGTGACGACGTTGACGACGCCGGGCGGGAAGCCCGCCTGCTCGATCAGCTCGGCGAACCCGAGCGTGGATGCGGGCGCGTGCTCCGACGGCTTGATCACGATGGTGCAGCCCGCGGCCAGCGCCGGGGCCAGCTTCCAGGTCATGAGCAGCAGCGGCGAGTTCCACGGCGTGATCGCCGCGACGACGCCGACAGGCTCGCGGCGGGTGTAGACGAGGTAGTTCGGGTTCGGGGTGGGGATCTGGCGCCCTTCCAGCGTGGTCGCGAGCCCCGCGTAGTAGTGGTACCAGCCGCCCAGACCGCCCAGCTGCCCGATCATCTCGCGGTAGAGCTTGCCGGAGTCGTTGACCTCCAGGCGGGCCAGCCGCTCGGCGTTCTCCCCGATCAGGTCGCCGAGACGGCGCAGCAGCGCGGCCCGGGCGAACCCGGTGGTGGCGCCCCACTCCCCGTCCAGCGCGGCGCGCGCGGCGGCGACGGCGGCGTCGACGTCCTCGGGCCCACCGTCCGGGATCGACGCCCACGGCTGCCCGGTGTACGGGTTCTGCGAGTCGAAGCGCCGCCCCGACACCGCCTCCACGCCCTTGCCGCCGACCAGCATCGTGAACCGCTCGAGATCCGCCACGTCGCGCCCTCCTCACCGAGTGTGTCGCCCACAACCTAGTGCGGCGGCGAAGGCTCCGCCATCCGCCGAGCGCAGGTGCCGCCACTGCACCGGACCGGACACGTCGGCGCCGCGGGCTGAACGACACCCCGCCGATCAAGGGCAGATGGTCGTCTGTTGATCACCGAACGCGACCATCTCACCTTGATCAGCCGGTGGTGGCCGGGCGTGGTGCTACCAGTTCTCGACCGACCGGGTGAGGATGCCCGCGATGTCGTCCTCCGTGGGCGTCCTCGGGCAGGTGGCGAGCAGCCGGGCCTGCTTCATCGTGCCCGGCACCAGGTCCGGCACGTCGGCCTCGGTGTAGCCGACGCCACCGATCCCGTTGGGGATGCCGATGTCGCGCATGAGCGAGACGAGCACCGAGGGCAGCTGCTCCTGCGGTGCCACCGTCTCGGCACCGGGGTCGATCAGCCGGGCCGCGGCGAGGTGCCGCTGCGGGGCGCTGGAGAACGAGAAGCGGAACGCCTCGGGCGCGGTCAGCGACACCGACTGGCCGTGCGGCACCATCGGCTCGTCCTGCGGGTAGCCCGCCGGGCGGTAGTCCTTGACCATCCCCGCGATGGGGTAGGCGTTGGCGTGCGGGATGTGCACGCCGGAGTTGCCGAACCCCATGCCCGCGAACGTGGCGGCCATCATCATGTTCGAGCGGTCCTCCAGGGACCCCTCGCGCACCGACCCGCGGAACGACTGGGCGATCAGCGCCATCGCCTTCTCGCACCACAGGTCCGACACCGGGTTGGAGCCGCAGTAGGTGACCCGCTCCTCGGGCTGCTTGCGGTCGAAGCTCGTGTAGTACCGCGCGGTGTAGCTCTCCACCGCGTGGCACACGATGTCCATCCCCGACGCCGCGCTCACCTCGGGCCCGAGTGTCATCGTCAGCAGCGGGTCGATGACGGCCAGGGTCGGGCGCAGCCGCCAGTGGCTGATCCCGGTCTTGACCTTCATCGACAGGATGTCCAGCACGCACATCGCGGTGGACTCCGAGCCGGTGCCCGCCGTCGTCGGCACCGCGATCAGCGGCTTGAGCTGCCCGGGCGGAACCTTGGCCGCACCGATCGGCTTGTTGATGTAGTCCATCAGCTCGCCGGGGTGGCTGGTCAGCAGGTTGATCGCCTTGGCGGTGTCGATCGCCGACCCGCCGCCGACGGCCACGAACCCGTCCCACTCCCCCTGCGCGCGGGCGTACTCCACGGCCTTGTTCATCGAGTCGTCGGTGGGCTCGACGTGCACGCCGTCGAACACCTCGGAGGTGATCTCGTAGCGGGCGAGCGTCTCGGCGATGCGCTGCGGGATGCCCAGCGCGCTCACGCCCGGATCGGTGACGATCAGCACGCGGCGCACGCCGTACTGCGCCATCTCGAAGCCGATCTCGTCGGTGGCGCCCGCGCCGAACTTCAGCGGCGGCGCACCCCAGGTGAAGATCGTCTCCTCGGTGCGGTCGGCTCCTGCGGCACTCATGCGGGCTGTCCTCTCCCCCTGCGGCGCGCGGCCGGTGGGCCTCCCGCACCGTGGCACGCGACCCGTCCCACCGCAATCGGTGCCGTGCGCGGCCTACGCCAGCCCGCGCACCAGTTCCTCCGCGGCGCCGTACATCGCGCGCACCGTCTTGCCGTCGTGGAACTCGCCGATCGCGGTCATCGTCCACGCGTCGCCGGAGCGGCGCAGCACGCTCATCACCACGCCGGTACGCGGGGCGGAGTCGGTGAGGTCGAAGCGCACCAGCTCGGCCCGCGTGTCGAGGTCGATCAGCCGGCAGTAGGCCCGCTGCACCTCGGTGAACCGCTGCCCCTGGAAGGAGTTGACGACGAACACGATCGCCTGCGCGTCGGCGGGCAGCTTCGACAGGTCGACCTCGATCGTCTCGTCGTCGCCCTCGCCGTGGCCGGTCAGGTTGTCGCCGGAGTGCTCCAGCGCGCCCCGGAACGCGCTCTTGCTCATGAACCAGACCGCGTCGGTCTTGCGGCCCTTGCTCCCGATGACGATGGCCGAGGCGTCCAGGTCGATGCTGCGCCCGCCGGCCGCCGGGTCCCAGCCCAGGCCCATCGCGACCCGCCGCAGCGCCGGTGCGCCGGTCTTGGTCAACGACACCGTCTGCCGCTTGGCCAGCGACACCTTCCCCTTGTCCAGGTTGATCACCGACGGTGCGGCGGGCGTGGCCGGGGCCGCGGGCTCCGCGACCGGCGCCGGCTCGTCGTCCACGGTGATGCCGAAGTCGGTCGCGATCCCGGCCAGCCCGTTCGCGTAGCCCTGGCCGACCGCCCGCACCTTCCACTGCGCGTCCCGCCGGTAGATCTCCACGCACAGCAGGGCCGTCTCGGGGCCCAGGCCGTCGGGCGTGAACGTGAGCAGCGGCGCGCCGGCGACCGCGACGTCCATCCGCAGCCCACCCAGCGCGCCGAAGGTGGCGGGGCCGCGCCCGTCGAGGCTGGCGGTGACGACCACCTTCTCGATCGCGGCGTCCACCGCGTCCGGCACGACGTCGACACCGTCGGGGTCGTAGCGCACGCCCGCCGCCTCGGGCTGGTTGTAGAACACGAAGTCGGAGTCGTCGCGCACCTTGCCGGTGGCGGCCACGAGCAGCGCGGAGATGTCGACGGGCGATGCGGCGCTGACGCGCACCGAGACCGGACCGGGCGGGAGCGGCGCGTTGGCGCCCTTGGACAGGGTCTGCACGCCCCCGATCCTGCCAGTGCCGGGGCGGGCGCGGGTGCCGGGCGCCGGGCTCCTCGCAGAGGGATCGGACGGTCGCAGCGGTCGTGTGCTCTGCGAGGAACCGGTGGCTGTGCGAGGCTCGGGCCGTGGGCCCGGCGGCCCTCCCGTACGGGATCCGTACTGTGCGTGTCGTGCCCGAACAGGTCTCCGAGATCTTCGATCCCTCCGCGTGGCGTCCGGTGGACGGCTTCGACTTCGTCGACATCACCTACCACCGCGCCGTCGACACGGGGGCCGTGCGCATCGCGTTCGACCGGCCCGAGGTGCGCAACGCGTTCCGCCCGGGCACCGTCGACGAGCTCTACACCGCGCTCGACCACGCCCGCCAGACCCCCGACGTCGGCTGCGTGCTGCTCACCGGCAACGGCCCGGCGCCGAAGGACGGCGGGTGGGCGTTCTGCTCGGGCGGTGACCAGCGCATCCGCGGCCGGTCCGGCTACCAGTACACGATGACGGACCCGGCCACCGGCCGCGCCGGCGAGACCGCCGACACCGTGCAGGCCGGGCGCGCGGGCCGGCTGCACATCCTGGAGTGCCAGCGGCTGATCCGGTTCATGCCGAAGGTCGTCATCGCCGTCGTCAACGGCTGGGCCGCCGGCGGCGGGCACTCGCTGCACGCCGTCGCCGACCTGACCCTGGCCAGCGCTGAACACGCCCGGTTCAAGCAGACCGACGCCGACGTGGGCAGCTTCGACGGCGGCTACGGCTCGGCCTACCTGGCCAAGCAGGTCGGCCAGAAGTTCGCGCGCGAGATCTTCTTCCTCGGGCGCACGTACTCCGCGGCCGACGCGCACCGCATGGGCGCGGTCAACGCGGTCGTGCCGCACGCGGAGCTGGAGACGGTGGCGCTGCAGTGGGCGAAGGAGATCAACGGCAAGTCCCCGACGGCCCAGCGCATGCTCAAGTACGCGTTCAACCTCACCGACGACGGCCTGGTCGGGCAGCAGCTGTTCGCGGGCGAGGCCACACGGCTGGCGTACCTGACCGACGAGGCGGTCGAGGGCCGGGACGCGTTCCTGCAGAAGCGCGAACCCGACTGGTCGGCCTATCCATGGCACTACTGACTCCATGGCACCACTGACGGGCCGCGCCCGCCCCACGGTCACCCCCGCGGGCTCGCACACAGGCTCCGGGGCCCGCACACGGGCCCGGACCTGTGTGCCGACCCCGCGGGGTGTGTGCGAGCCGGTCGGCGGCGGGTGGCCGTGATCCGCACCGTGCACGTCGACGGGTCACCGGCCGCGGTCACCAACCTGACGGACGCCCTGCGCCCGGCCCTTTCCGGCACAGGCCCCGCCGTGCTCCCCCTCCCGCCCGCACTTCGGAGCCACAGTGCTGTCGCGCAGGCCCCGCAACAGCACTGCGGCTCCGAAGTGACGGGCGGCGGGGCGGGCGGGGGCGGGGTGGTCGTGGCCACCTCGGGGTCGTCCGGTGCGGCTCGGCTCGTCGTGCTCTCGGCTGCTGCGTTGCGGGCCTCGGCCGCCGCCACCGCCGTGCGGTTGGGGGGTGCCGCGCACTGGCTGCTCGCGTTGCCTGCCGAGCACGTCGCGGGGGTGCAGGTGATCGTGCGGGCGCTGCTCGCCGGTGCGCCGCCCGCGGTGCAGGACCTGCGCGGCGGGTTCCGGCCCGCCGACTTCGCCGCCACCGCCGCGACCCTGCCGCCGACCGGCCGCCGGCACACCAGCCTCGTCCCCACCCAGCTCGCCCGGCTGCTCGACGCGGGCGGGGCGGCCCTGGAGGCGCTGTGCGGGTTCGACGCCGTGCTCGTCGGCGGGGCCGCGCTCGACGACACCCTGCGCTCCCGCGCGCGGGGCGCGGGCGTGCGGGTCGTCACCACCTACGGCATGAGCGAGACCGCGGGCGGCTGCGTCTACGACGGGGTGCCGCTCGACGGCGTCACCGTCGACCTGGAGGCCGACGGACGGATCGTCCTCGGGGGCCCCACCCTCGCCGAGGGCTACCTCGGCGGCCCGCCGTTCGGCGGCCGGTTCCGCAGCGGCGACCTCGGTCGTTGGCGCGCGGGCCGCCTCGAGGTGCTCGGCCGTGCCGACGACATGATCGTCACCGGGGGCGAGAACGTCGCCCCGGCCGCCGTGGAGCGGGTGCTGGCCGCGCAGCCGGGGATCCGTGGCGCCTGCGTCGTCGGCGTGCCGGACCCGGAGTGGGGGCAGGCCGTCGTGGCCGCGGTGGTGGCCGGGGCGGGCCGCCCCGGCGACGACGTGCTGCGTGCCGCCGTGCGCGCCGCGCTCGGTCGCGCGGCCGTGCCGCGGCGCCTCGTCGACGTCGACCGCATCCCGCTGCGGGGTGTCGGCAAGCCCGACCGGTCCGCGGTGGCGCGACTCGTCACGGTGACATCGGAGCCGAACCACCCGCACGGGTGACACCGGGGTACACCCCACAGCGTTGCTCACTCTGCGTTGATTGACCACTACTCCCCCAACCGATGTGCTGCGCTCTCGTCAGTCTCACGAGCACCATCAGTCACACCGGGAGTTCACCGCATGAGGTTGCGCACCACGACCCTGCTGGCCGTCACCGGCGCGCTCCTGCTCGGCACCGCCGTACCGGCCGTGGCGACGGAACCCGCCGTGGCGCGCTGGTCGCCCGACCTCGTCGCCGGCGAGTCCGCCGGGGTACAGGTCGACGGCGGAACCGCCCGCCTGGACCGCACGGGCACGCACCTCCTGCCCTCCGACACCGACGGCAGCCCGGTCCCCACCGGCCTGCTCACGCTGCCGACGCACGTCCTCGACGCCCCGACCGACCGCGTGGAAACCGTCGTGGACGGCGACCTGCCGGCCGGCAGCGCGGCGGCCGTCGACGTCCGGGGACGCCGCTCCACCGGCGGCTGGACCGAGTGGATCCCGGCCGGGTCCGGCTCGGCCACCCCGGGAGCCGTGACGCTGCCCGAGGCGACCTCGGAGGTGCAGAGCAGGCTCGTGCTCACCGGCGACGAGGGCACCGAACCCGCCGTCCGCTCGCTGACCCTCACCGCGCACCCGGCCGCCGCCCGCACCGAGGCCGTCGTCGAACAGGCCACGCTGAACTACCGCGTGTTCGCCACCCGCGAGGGCCTGGTGGGCGGCACCACCGCCAACGGTCACGTGATCGCCGAGCGGGACCACTTCGTCGCGCTGCCCTCGCGCCGCGCGCTCTCGCCGCGCAACACCAGCGACTACTCGGTGAAGGTCTGCGCCCCCAACGGCCGCTGCGCGTTCGCCCCCGTCTGGGACGTCGGCCCGTGGAACACCCGTGACGACTACTGGAACCCCACCGAGCTGCGCCAGGAGTGGAAGGACCTCCCGCAGGGCCTGCCGCAGGCCCAGGCCGCGCACACCGACGGCTACAACGGCGGCCGCGACCAGTACGACCGCCGGGTCGTCAACCCGGCCGGCATCGATCTCGGCGACGGCCTGTTCTGGGACGCGCTCGGCCTCACCGACAACGCCTGGGTCACGGTGGACTACCTGTGGACCGGCTCCGTCCGGCTCTCCGCGGTGGTCGCCGACGCGCCGGTCGACGTGCTCGCCGCGCCCGACGCCGCGGCCGAGGTGGTGGGCGTCGCCGCCGACCGGGCCGCGCTGCCGGTGGAGTGCGCGCTCGCCGCGGGCGGGGACACCTGGCTGCGGGTCGGTGCCGACCAGTACGTCAGCGCCGGGGCCGTCCCGGGCACCGAGGACACGGCGGCGTGCGACGCCGCCCCCGCCGCCGTGCCCGCCGCGGGTTCGGCCGCCGGGCACGCCGCCGCGATGCGGGCGCCCAGCCGCGCACCGGGAGCGAACGGATAGCGTTCGCGCGTGGCAACTCCGAGCCAGTGGGTGCAGGGCGCCCGGCCGCGCACCCTGCCGACGGCCGTGTCCCCCGTACTGGTCGGCACGGGTGTGGCCATCGGCAACGGCACCGTCGCCCCGGGGCGGGCACTGCTCGCGCTGCTCGTCGCCGTGGCGCTGGTGATCGGTGTCAACTTCGCCAACGACTACTCCGACGGCATCCGCGGCACCGACGACGAGCGCGTCGGCCCGCTGCGGCTGGTGGGATCGAAGGCCGCCACCCCGGCGCAGGTGCGCAACGCCGCGCTGGGCTGCTTCGTCGTCGCCGGGCTGGCCGGACTGACGCTGGTGTCGCTGTCGCGGCAGTGGTGGCTGATCGCGGTCGGCGCGGCGTGCATCGCCGGCGCCTGGTTCTACACGGGCGGCCGACGCCCCTACGGCTACGCGGGCCTCGGCGAGGTCGCCGTGTTCGTGTTCTTCGGACCGGTCGCCGTGCTGGGCACCGTGATCACCCAGCAGGAGGGGCCCTTCGGGGCGCCCGCGGTGATCGGGGCGGTGGGCGTGGGCATGCTGGCCTGCGCGGTGCTCGTCAGCAACAACCTGCGCGACATCCCGACCGACACCGTCGCCGGCAAGCGCACCCTCGCGGTGCTGCTCGGCGACACCGACACCCGTCGCCTCTACGCCGGTCTGGTGATCGCGCCGTTCCTGCTCTCGCTGCTGGCCGGACTGCGCAGCTGGCCGCTGCTGCTCACCCTGCTGGCCCTGCCGCCTGCGGCGCTGCTCGTCCGCGACGTCCTCGGCGGCGCCGACGGCCGCGCCCTGGTCCGCGTGCTGGGCCGTACCGGCCTGCTGCTGCTGGCGTGGTCCCTGCTCACCGCGGCGGGTGCCGCCGTGGGCGGGATCCTCTGAGCTACTCCGCCTCGCCCCGCAGCCGGGCCCGCAACGCCTCCCGCTCGACGGCGCGGCGACGGGTGGTCTCGGCGATCGCGGCATCCAGTCGGGACCGCATGCCGCGGAACAGCACCATCGACAGCGGTAGCGCGACGATCAGGGCCACCAGCACCGCGATGATCGCCGGCACCCCGAACAGGGTGAGCACGAGCGTGATGACGGCGACGAGCCCGAGCCGGGCCAGTGTGTAGAGCACGACGGTCGGCAGCAGCCCCGGCCCCGGTGGCGGCGTGGAGGTCATGCCCCCAGGCTACGGCCCGTGCGCGACGGTGACGCAGCGTCCGATTCGTCCTTTGCGTTCCCATTACCTCCGGACAACCGTTCGAGTACTCGGGGTCCCGAGTGTCACGATGGCACGGAAATCCCGTCAGGAGGCACGACATGGCAGCACCCAGCAGCAGCGATGAGCGGTTGCTCACCCCGGGCGAGGTCGCGGGCCTGTTCCGCGTCGACCCCAAGACCGTCACCCGGTGGGCCTCGGCCGGCCGGATCGGCTCCATCCGCACCCCCGGCGGGCACCGGCGGTTCCGCGAGTCCGAGGTCCGCAGCCTGCTCGCCGACCTCACCAGCGAGGCGACGCTACCCCCCACGCACGGCTGACCGACCGGCGTACTTGACGCCGAGCACGCCTGGTCTCCGCTAATCTCGACGGCGGAGGTGGTGTGATGTTGTTCCTCATCGCATTGGTCGGCGCCGCGGTCATCGCGCTCGTGCTGTGGAAGGCGATGAGCGCGATGCCCGGTGACGGTCCGGGCGACCGCGGTCCCCAGGCACCCGGTCCCAGCCGGGCGCGGGTGAGCGGGCCGGACGACGATCCCGATTTCCTGCGCCAGCTCGACGAGCGCGTGCGACGTCAGGACGATCCGCCCGCCTGACCCGGGCCTACGGGGTGTGGGCCGACGCGAACGCGTCGGCCACCGCCGCGGCGAGTTCCAGCAGCGCCAGCCGGGTCGCCGGATCGAGGCGGTCGAGGTCGACCTCGGCGCCCTCCTGCAGGTGCGCGTCGAACGGGATGCGCACCACCTCGCGGCACCGGGCCGCGAAGTGCTCCGCCACCCGGTCCAGGTCCACCCCGCCCGACGAACGGCTCACGTTGTTGACCACGGCCACCGCGTTGCGCACGAGGTCGCCGTGCCCGTGGGCGTCGAGCCAGTCCATGGTCGCCGACGCGCTGCGCGCCCCGTCGATCGAGCTGGACGACACGATGATCAGCTGGTCGGCCACCCCCAGCACCCCGTACATGGCCGAGTGCATCAGGCCGGTGCCGCAGTCGGTGAGCACGATGTTGTAGAAGTGCTCCAGCAGGTTGACGGTCCGGCGGTAGTCGTCCTCGCTGAACGCCTCCGACACGGCCGGGTCCTGCTCGCTGGCCAGCACCTCCAACCGCGACGGGCCCTGCGAGGTGTAGGCCCGCACGTCGGTGTAGCGGCGCACGCGCTGGGCGTCACGCAGCAGGTTGCGCACGGTGGCGCTGGTCTCGAGGGGGATCTTCTGGCTCAGCGTGCCGCGGTCGGGGTTGGCGTCGACGGCCACCACCCGGTCGCCGCGCAGCGATGCGAAGGTGGCGCCGAGGGTCGCCGTCATCGTCGTCTTGCCGACGCCGCCCTTCAGGCTCAGCACCCCGATCTTGTAGCAGCCCAGCAGGGGCTGGTTGACGCGCACGGTGAGCTCGCGGCGCCGCACGTCCGACGGGCTCTCCCCGGGGTTGATCAGGCGACCGGACAGCACGTAGACCAGCCGCCGCCAACCGGACTGTGGCGGCCGCTTGCTGGGCCGCAGCAGCCGCGCCGAAGACAGGTCGGTAGGCCGCTCCGCTCCGCTGCTGCGCGCCTGCTGGGCCTGTTGCGCGGCGACCGCGCCGGGGTCGGTCCAGCCCGCACCGCGCGGCGGTGTCCGGGGAGCGTGCCCGGCGGCGCCGTTCACGGTCTGCGGGGCGGGCACCGGGGCGGCGGGCGGCGGGACGGGTGGGTCCGGTTCGGCGCGCGGCGGCGGTACCGGTGCGGTCGCGTCCCGTCCCGGCTCCGCCCGGACGGCCGCGTCGGCGGGCCGTTCCGCGGGCCCGTGCGGCGCGCGGTCGGCCGGGCGCAGCGGGAGCGACGAGTCGACCCCGGCCGCACCGCCGCCGGCGTCGTCCGACTGCACGGGTGCCACGTACGGGCGGGTCTTGCGAGGGGCCGGAGCCGCGCCCCACTGCTCGCGGACGTAGCGGCCCACCGAGCCGTCGGGGTAGTCCCCGTCGCCGGAATCACGCTCTGTCATCAACTCTTCCCGCCGAACCCTCCGCGTCGACCGTCCAACCCTGCCACGGACGCCGACGGTAGTCGCGTGACTCGCCTCGGTCGAGGCGCGTACGGGTGGTGGAACCTCAGCCGACCCCGGCGTAGGAGTGCAGGCCCGCGACGACGAGGTTGATGAAGAACAGGTTGAACACCATCGTGGCGAAGCCCGCCACGTTGATCCACGCGGCACGCTCGGCGCGCCACCCGGCGGTGGCGCGGGCGTGCAGGTAGGCGGCGTAGACGACCCACGAGACGAAGGCCACGGTCTCCTTGGGGTCCCAGCCCCAGAACCGGCCCCACGCCGCCTCGGCCCAGATGGCACCGGTGATGACCGCGAACGTGAACAGCGGGAACGCGACGATCGTCACGCGGTACGCCAGCCGGTCGAGCGCGTCGGCCGCGGGCAGCCGGTCGGCGAATGCGGGCAGCCTCCCGGACCGGCACAGCAGGAACAGCAGGCTCGCGACGCCGGGCACCAGCAGCAGCCCCGAGGAGATGCTGATCGTGGTGACGTGGATGACCAGCCAGTAGGACTGCAGTGCGGGCTGCACGGGCGCCACGTCGGTGTACACGCCGCGCAGGGCCACGATCATCAGGATCGCCACCGGCACCAGCACGAACGGCCCGACGGTGCGGACGCCCTTCGCGCGGTACAGCACCACGAGCCAGGCCCCCACCGCGAACAGGCAGATCGCCGAGATGAACTCGTACATGTTGCCCAGCGGCCAGCGCCCGGCCGCCAGGCCGCGGCCGACGATCGACGCCGCGTGCAGCAGCACCCCCAGCACGGTCAGCGACACGGCCATGCGCCCGAAGCGATCGCTGCGGGGTCGTTCCCCGGGGGTCTGCGGGCCGCCCGCTCCCACCAGGGCGGGAGCGGCCGAGCGCACCGCCGCCATCTCGACGGCGTGCAGCACCATCGCCAGCACGTACACGGCCAGCGCGGCCATGAACAGGCGGTCGCTGTAGAGGGCGAGCTCGGTGGGCATCAGCTGTCCTTCTCCGAACGGTCGGTCTGGGGATCACGCAGCACCTCCGCGCGGAGGCGGTCGAACTCCTCGCCGTAGCCGGCGCGGTCGGTCCGGGCGAGCCCGCCGAGCTCCACCACGGTAGTTCCGGGCCGCTCGGACGGGGTGAGGCGGGCCCAGAACCGGCGCCGCCGCACCCCGAGCGACGCCCCGAGCCCGAGCAGCATCGTCACCGCGAAACCGAGCACGTACACCTGCCCGGGATCGTGGCTGATCTGCAGGTTCACCCAGTCGCGCAGGCCGTCGAACCGCACGACCGTGCCGTCGTCGAGGGCGAGCTCCTGCCCCGGCACCAGGTTGGCCCGCGCCACCCTCACCAGTTCCCCGGAGTCGACCTTGGCCTGGTCGATCTCGAAGATGGACTGCCCGCGGCCGTCGTCGAGGCCCAGGTCGCCGCGCAGCACGTCGACCGCCACCTCGGGGTCACGCGCCTCGGGGAACACCGAGGTGACCACGTCGCCGCCGGACGTCGTGGGAGCCAGCAGCCCGGTGATCGCGAGCTGGCCGGTGCGCCGCTGCTCGTCGTCGGTGACGCCGGGCGGCTCGAACTTGGTGGCGCCCTCCGACAGCAGGGTGGTCAGGTCGACGGGCCGCCACTGGATGTCGCCGGTGCGCTGCTCGCCGTTCGGGAACGTGACCGTGAAGATCGGCGCGTAGCCGTGGCCGAGCAGGTAGACGCGGGCGCCGTCGACACGCAGCGGGTTGTTCACCGCGAGCGGGAACGAGCGCCACTGTTCGACGCGACCGGCCGCCAGGTCCGCGCCGGTCTGGTAGCTCAGCGCCGCGTCGAAGCGGTCGGCCTGGCCGGTGGGCAGGTACTCGGCGGAGAAGCCGTCGACGCGCACGCAGAACGGGTGCAGCTCGGTGCCGTCGACCCGGATGCCGGCCCGGAACGAGTCGTAGCCCAGGATGCCGGTGTTGCAGAACTGGCCGCCGTTGCTGAGCACGATGACCTGGCCCTCGTAGCCGAACAGCTTGCCGGCCGCGAACCCGAGCAGCAGCCCGACGAGCGAGAGGTGGAACACCAGGTTGCCGACCTCGCGGAGGTAGCCCTTCTCGGCGCTGATCGTGCGGACGCCGCCGTCCTCGGTGCGTTCGGCGACCCGCCAGCCACGCAGCCTGCCGCGCACCGCGGCCGCGGCGTCGTCGACGTCGGAGTCGAGGACCGCGCGGCCGTGGTGGGGCAGGCGGGCGAGGTTGCGCGGGGTGGCGACGGGGACCGCCCGCAGCGCGCGGGCGTCGTCGACGGTGCGGGGCAGCACGCAACCGACGAGCGACACCATCAGCAGCAGGTAGATCGCGGCGAACCACGGGGCGGCGAAGACGTCGAACGCACCCACCCGGTCCAGCAGCGGGGCCAGTTGCGGGTACTGGGCGAAGTAGTCGTCCACGAGGCGCTGGTTGAGCGAGCGCTGGGGCAGCAGCGCCCCGGGCAGCGCGGCCAGCGCGAGCAGGAACAGCAACACCAGTGCGGTGCGCATCGAGGTGAGCGTGCGCCACGCGTTGCGCACACCCGCCCACCCCTCCGTGAGTCGGGGTTTCCGTGCGCGCGAGTCGGGGTCTGCGTGCGGGCGTGTCGGGGTCTGGGTCACGCCGCCCTCACAGCACCGGGGTGAAGCCGGCGACGGAGACCTGGAGCTGGGCGAGCATCCCGCCCCACAGCCCGGTCAGCAGCAGGACGCCCACGGCGACCATCAGCACGCCGCCGCCGATCTGGATGCGGCGGGTGTTGCGGCGCAGCCAGCCCAGCGCCCGCACCGCGCGCGCGGCACCCAGCGCGATCAGCACGAACGGCAGCCCGAGACCCGCGCAGTAGGCGAGTGTCAGCACCACGCCGCGCAGCGACCCGCCCCCGGTGCCCGCGGCGACCGCGACGACCCCGGCGAGCGTCGGACCGATGCACGGGATCCAGCCCAGCCCGAACACCGCACCCAGCAGCGGCGCGCCCCAGAGCCCGGCGCGCGGCACCCAGTGCACGCGGCGCTCGTTCTGCAACACGGGGATCAGCCCCACGAAGGCCAGCCCCATCGCGATCATCACGACCCCGCCCGCGCGCTGCAGCACCGCCTCGTTCGCGACGAGCGTGTCGGCCAGCCAGACGACCCCGACCAGGATCGCCCCGAACACCACGGTGAACCCGGCGACGAACAGCGCGGCCGCCCCGGCCACCCGCCAGCGCCCGCGGCGCGCCCGCTGCGCCTCGGCCGCGGTGACCGGCGGGGCGTCGGCGCCCACCAGCCCGGCCATGTAGGCGAGGTAGCCCGGGACCAGCGGCACGACACACGGCGACGCGAAGCTCACCGCGCCCGCCAGCACGGCCACGGCGGCCGCGACCAGCAGCGGGCCGGAGACCGCGAGGGTGGTCGAAGGGTCCATCACGGTCAGGGTATGCCGCGCACCGCGCGCACCGCGCGCCGGGTTCTACAGCATGTAGTGCGGACCGCCGGTCCGGATCGCCGCGAGGCGACGGCCGTCAGCCGGGTTCGGCGGCCAGCCGCTGCACCAGCGGGATCAGCTCGGCCACCCGGATCTGGGTCAGGTACACCGCCGCCACCCGGTGCTGCTTGTCGAGCACCAGCGTGGACGGGGTGGTGTTGCGGGGGTAGCCCGACAGCGCCACCAGCGTGCGGCCCGGGAAGTCGAAGATCGAGTCGTAGGTGACGCCACGGTCGACCAGGAAGTCGGTGGCGGCCTCCCGCACGTCGCGGACGTCGATCCCCAGTACCGCGACGCCGTCGACGGAGTCCTGCACGAACTGCAGGTCGGGGACCTCCTCACGACACGGACCGCACCAGGACCCCCAGATGTTGAGCACCACGACCTGACCCGCGTAGTCCTCCAGCCCGACGGTCTCCCCCGGCCGCAACAGGCTCTCGCCGCGGATGTCGCTGACCCGGCCACGGTCGGCGGGCGGGTCGTAGGTGATGGTCGTCTGCCCGCCGGGCGCGACGAACGTGAACTCCCCACCCGTGGCCACCGCGTCCTGGCTGGTCGAGCACCCGGCCAGCAGCACGACCACGGCGAGCGCGATGGCCAGCCGCCTCATGCCCCGGTCCGCCGCGGGTCGCTCGCACCGGCCGGCTCCGAGTAGCGGATCTGCGTCAGCTCGCCGTCGGCGAAGACGAACGACGTGAGCGAGGCCAGGCCGCACTGCCGCTTGCGCGGGTCGTGCCACAGCCGCTGCCCGGTGACGAAGCGGCGCACCGTCCAGATCGGCAGCTGGTGCGACACGCACAGCACCTCGCGCCCGGGCGCCAGCTCCCGTGCGCGGTGCACGGCCCCGAGCATGCGGTGCGCGATCCGCAGGTAGGGCTCGCCCCACGACGGCGTGAACGGGTCGCGCAGCTTCGGCCAGTGCCGGGGCACCCGCAGCGCGCCGTCACCGACCGCCACCCGCTCCCCCTCGAACCGGTTCGCCGCCTCGATCAGGCCGTCGTCGGTGCCGACCTCCAGCCCGTGGGCGTCGGCGATCGGAGCCGCCGTCTCCTGCGCGCGCTGCATCGGCGACGCGACGACCGCGCCGAGGTCCGCGTCGGTCAGCGCCTTCGCGACCAGCTCGGCCTGGTGGCGGCCGTTCTCGGAGAGCCGGAACCCGGGCAGGCGGCCGTAGAGGATGCCGCCGGGGTTGTGCACCTCGCCGTGTCGCAGGAGGTGCACGGTCGTGGTCGTCACGGGGTGGCCTCCGCCGCGGCGCGCGCGGCCGCCGGCAGCGCGGCCTCGATCGTCTCCCAGCACGCGTCGTCGAGCGCGGCGGAGACGAACCAGGCCTCGAACGCGCTGGGCGGGGCGTACACCCCGCGGTCGAGCAGCGCGTGGAAGAACGCGGGGAAGCGCCAGGTGGCGGCGGCCTGGGCGGCGGCGTAGTCGTGCACCTGCCCCTCGGCGAAGAACACCGAGAGCATCGACCCCGCGTACTGCACGCGGTGCGGCACCCCCGCGGCGGCGAGGGCGTCGCCGAGCATCGTGCCCAGGCGCTTCGCGTTGGCGTCGAGGGTGGCGTAGACGGCGTCGTCGGCGGTGCGCAGCGTCGCCAGACCCGCGGCGACGGCGACCGGGTTCCCGGACAGGGTGCCCGCCTGGTACACCGGCCCGGCCGGCGCGAGGTGCGCCATCAGCGACGCGGGTCCGCCGAACGCCGCGGCCGGGAGCCCCCCGGACATCACCTTGCCGAACGTGTAGAGGTCCCCGGCGACCCCGTCGAGGCCGTACCAGCCCGAGTGCGACACCCGGAAGCCCGTCATCACCTCGTCGACGACGAGCAGCGCGCCGTGGGAGTGGCAGACGTCGCGCAGCCCGGCGTTGAACCCGGGCGCGGGCGCGATCGCGCCCATGTTGCCCGCCGCCGCCTCGGTGATGACGCACGCGATCTCGGCGCCACGCTCGGCGAACACCGCGCGCACGGCGTCGAGGTCGTTGTAGGGCAGCACCACGGTGTCGGCGGCCTGCGCGCCGGTGACGCCCGGGCTCGTCGGCAGCCCGAGCGTCGCGACCCCGGAGCCGGCCTGGGCCAGCAGCGCGTCGACGTGCCCGTGGTAGCAGCCGGCGAACTTGACGATCACCTTCCGGCCCGTGATGCCGCGGGCGAGCCGGATCGCGCTCATCGTCGCCTCGGTGCCGGAGTTGACCAGCCGCACCTGCTCGACGGGAGCCACCCGGCCGACGATGGCCTCCGCCAGCTCGATCTCGGCGTCGGTCGGCGCGCCGAAGGAGAGGCCCAGCCCGGCGGCTGAGCGCACGGCGTCGACGACGGCCGGGTGCGCGTGCCCGAGGATCATCGGACCCCAGGAGCAGATCAGGTCGACGTAGCGGTTGCCGTCGGCGTCGGTGAGCCACGGGCCCTGCGCGGACGCCATGAAACGGGGGGTTCCACCGACCGAGGTGAACGCGCGGACCGGGGAGTTCACCCCGCCCGGGATGACGGTGCCGGCGCGCGCGAACAGTTCGGCGGAGCGGTCAGGAGTGCGGGAGGCCACGACCCCCAGTCTTCCAGCCGCGCCGTCGCGCAGCCCGTCCGGCCGCTCAGCGGCGGATCGCGGAGAAGTACGCGTTCGACGCCGGCAGGTACAGGATGACCACCCCGGCGACCGGCAGGAGGATGAGCGCCAGCAGGACCACCAGGCCCGTGACGTCGCTGGCGCTGACCCCGCCGGTCAGCCCGAGCAGCAGGAACGCGGTGAACCCGACGGTCATGACGGTGACGACGATCCGCGCCCAGTTGCGTCCGGTGAACGCGAGCACCGCGAACACGATGTAGAGCAGCGCGAGCACGACGAAGATGCCCCCGGCCACCCGGACGATCCCGACGACCGTCTCGGTCGTGATGCCGGCGTCGGCGAGCTGGGGGTTGTCGAGCACCTCGGCCGGCAGGGTGTTGGCGTCCAGCGGCGCCAGCAGGAACAGCACGCCGAAGGCCAGGAACGGCAGCGCCGCGAGGATCTTGAGCACCAGGCCCAGGATCATGATCGTGGGCCGCTCGGCCGGTGCGGTGTCCTTCCCGCCCAGGCCCGCGGGACTGCCGTACGGGGAGTACGGGTTGTAGGGGTACCCGCCGGCCGGTGGCTGGCCGTAGGGTGCCCCACCCGGATCGGGCGCGGCGTTCGGGTACTGGGCGCCGCCGTACCCGGTGCCGTAGGGCGCGCCCGGCTGCTGACCGCCCGGTCCGGCCGGGTTCGGGTACTGCACGCCGCCGTAGCCCGTGCCGTAGGGCGGGGGCTGCTGGCCGGGCGGGGGCTGCCCCTGCTGCGGGTCCGGCGGTGTCGTCACGGCGTCACCGTAGATCCCGGCGCGGAGCGCTGTCCACGCCGGGCACCGGGATCCGCCCTACGGGTTGCCGCGGCGGTTGTGGATGTCCTCGGACATGCGCACGACCGCGTAGTAGAACTCCAGCAGCACTCGGAGGAAGGCCAGGTAGAACAGCGCGACGACCGCGCCGATCAGCAGCGAGAAGATGCCCGCCAGCGCACCCTGGGCGACGAAGGCGGTGACGGTGAAGCCCAGCCAACCGAGCGCGAGCAGTACGGTGCCGACGATGTACATCAGCCTGATCAGGCCGGGCGTGGCGAAGCTGTTGAAGCTGAAGTCGAAGAGGGCGCTGAAGGCGCCGGCGGGGGCAGGCATCCCACCGGGCATGCCGCCGCCGGGGGCGCCGCCACCGGGGGGCGGGCCCCATCCGCCCGGCTGCTGCTGGCCGTATCCACCGCCGGGCGGCGGGTACGGCGGCTGACCGCCCTGCCAGCCCTGGCCTCCGGGCTGCTGACCACCCGCGGGGTCGTAACTCATTGTTCTCCTCAAGCCTGGTGCCGATCACTGGCGGCGGCAGCGTACACCCGCGCAGCGTTCAGTCCAGGCGCAACGCGGTCTCCGTGGCCCAATAGGTGAGGACGACGTCCGCGCCGGCCCGGCGGATCGCGGTCAGGGTCTCGGTGATCGCGCGCTCGCGGTCGATCCAGCCGTTGGCCGCGGCGGCCTCGACCATCGCGTACTCACCGGAGACCTGGTAGGCCGCCACCGGGACGTCGGCCGCCTCGGCCACGGCGCGCAGCACGTCCAGGTAGGCCATCGCGGGCTTGACCATCACCAGGTCGGCGCCCTCGTCGAGGTCCAGCGCGAGCTCGCGCAGGGACTCGCGGACGTTGGCCGGGTCCTGCTGGTAGGTCCTGCGGTCGCCGGTGAGCTGGGAGTCGACGGCCTCCCGGAACGGCCCGTAGAACGCCGAGGCGTACTTGGCGGTGTAGGCGAGGATCCCGGTGTCGGCGTGTCCGGCGGCGTCGAGCGCGTCGCGGATCGCGCCGACCTGGCCGTCCATCATCCCGCTGGGTCCGAGCAGGTGCGCCCCCGCCGCGGCCTGCGCGACCGCCATCTCGGCGTAGACGGCGAGCGTGGCGTCGTTGTCGACGGCGCCCGCAGCATCGAGCACGCCGCAGTGGCCGTGGTCGGTGAACTCGTCGAGGCAGGTGTCGGCCATCAGCACCGCTGCGTCGCCCACCTCGGCGCGGACCTCCCGCAGTGCCGCGTTCAGCACGCCGTCCGGGTCGACCCCCGCGCTGCCGGTGGCGTCGCGTTCGGCCGGCACGCCGAACAGCATCAGCCCGCCGACGCCCGCCGCGACGGCCTCCGCGCACGCCTTGCGCAGCGAGTCGCGGGTGTGCTGCACGACGCCGGGCATCGACGTGATCGGGACCGGCTCGGCGATCCCCTCCCGCACGAACAGGGGCAGCACGAGGTGCCGGGGCCGCAGGTCGGTCTCGGCGACGAGCCGCCGCAGGGCGGGGGTGGACCGCATCCGCCGGGGCCGCTGGGTGGGAAAGGCCATACGCGCCACCCTAGAACCCGGACCGCGCAACGCACTTCGGATCCATAGTGCTGTTCTGAGGTGGCGAGAACAGCGCTGTGGCTCCGAAGTGCGGTTGGCGGGTCAGCGGCGGCGGGCCTTGGCCTTGCGGGGGGGTGGGAGGGCGCCCTCGGCGCGCAGCTTCGCGGCGTGCGCGGCCAGGGCGTCGACCAGGGCCGGGACCCTCGCCTCCTCGGGCTGGACGTCGACCCGCAGGCCGAACTCGCGCGCCGTCTCCGCGGTCTGCGGGCCGATGCAGGCGACGATCGTGCGGGCGTGCGGCTTGCCCGCGATGCCCACCAGGTTGCGCACGGTCGACGAGCTCGTGAAGCAGACGGCGTCGAACCCGCCGGTCTTGATCGCCTCCCGGATCGGCGCGGGCGGCGGCGCGGCCCGGACGGTGCGGTAGGCCGTGACGTCGTCGATCTCCCAGCCGCGCTCGCGCAGGCCGGCGGCGAGGGTCTCGGTGGCGATGTCGGCCCGCGGGAGCAGGACGCGGTCCACGGGGTCCAGCACGTCGTCGTAGGGCGGGAAGATGCCGAGCAGCCCCTCCGAGCTGGACTCCTGCGACTCCTCGGAGTCGGGCACCAGCTCGGGGACGATGCCGAAGTTGCGCACGGCCTCGGCGGTCGCCGACCCCACGCAGGCGATCTTGACACCGGAGAACGCGCGGGCGTCGAGCCCGAACTCGGCGAACTTCTCCCACACGGCGCGCACCGCGTTGGTGGAGGTGAACACGACCCACTGGTAGCGGCCGTCGACGAGGCCCTTGACGGCACGCTCCATCTGCGTGGGGGACCGCGGCGGCTCGACGGCGATCGTCGGCACCTCCTCGGCGGTGGCCCCGTGCACGGCCAGGCGCTCGCTCATCGCGCCCGCCTGGTCCTTCGTGCGGGGCACGAGCACGCGCCACCCGTAGAGGGCACGCGACTCCCACCACGACAGCTCGGACCGCAGTCCGACCTCGTCGCCGACGGTGACGACCAGCGGGCCCTCCAGCTCCGACGCCTCGGCGGCGAGCGTGGCCAGGGTGGTCTGCACGGTCTTCTGCGTGGTCTGCGAACCGCTGGCGGTGACGGCCACCGGCGTCTGGGCCGCCCGGCCGTGCTGGGTGAGCCCGCCGGCGATCTCCACCAGCTGCGTGGGTCCGGCGTGCAGCACGAGCACGCCGGGCGCCGCGGCCAGCGCGGCCCAGTCGACGCCGGCGCGGACGTCGGCCTCGAGGTGCGCGGACCCGAGCGGCACGCCCGCGTAG
Source organism: Pseudonocardia sp. (assembly GCF_029263155.1). Taxonomy (GTDB): domain Bacteria; phylum Actinomycetota; class Actinomycetes; order Mycobacteriales; family Pseudonocardiaceae; genus Pseudonocardia. The sequence continues at coordinate 37,620 of NZ_JAJCYB010000035.1, read as the reverse complement.
GCGGGCACCGCGGTTCCCGACGGCACCCCGGGGACGACGTCGAACGCCACCTCGGCGCCGGCCACCGCGAGGGCTTCGGCCACCACGGCGTCGACGGTCAGCGGGTCGCCGCTGACCAGCCGGGTGACGGTACGCCCGGTGCGGGCCTCGGCGACCAGGTCACGCGCGACGTCGGCGGGCTGGCCCACGGCGGGCCGGACCTCGGCGCCCTCGGACACCAGCGCCAGGATCGCCTCCGGGACGTCGGGGTCGGTCACGACCAGTGGTGCCGCGGCGATCGCCTCGCGAGCTCGGACGGTGAGCAGGCCGGGATCGCCGGGGCCGCTGCCCACGAAGGCGACCCGTCCGGTGGTAGGTGCGCGGTTCATCTGTTCTTCGAGCTCCCCAAAGAATGTTTCAGCAATGTCTGTCAACGAACCAGGGGCAGCGAGAGGCCGCCCATGTCGATCAGCTCGGCGGCGAGTGCCGCCCCGAGCTTCTCGGCGACGTCCAGGTCTCCGGTGATGGAGGCGCGGACCAGTGAACCGTCATCGGTGCCCGCCACCGCACGCAGCGAGATGCGGTCCAGCACGTTCCCGTCGTCGTCAAGGTCGCTGACGACGTCGGCCAGTGCCCCGACAGCCGCGTGGCAGCCGGCCTCCAGGGTGGCCAGCACCGCGCGTTCCGCGGTGACGGCGGCCCTGGTGAAGGGGTCGTCCAGGGCGGCGGCCAGCGCGTCGGCCAGCTCCACGTCCTCGGCGAGGCACTCGATCGCCAGCGCGCCCTGCCCGGGGGCGGGGAGCATCTGCACCGGGTCCAGCAGTTCGGTGGCCTCGCCGACCCGCCCGAGCCTGCGCAGCCCGGCCGCGGCGACGACCACGGCGTCGAGCTCGCCGTCGGTCACCTTGCCGATGCGGGTGCCGACGTTGCCGCGGATCGGCACGACCTGCAGCCCCAGGCCCAGCGCGTCGAGCTGGGCGGTGCGGCGCGGCGAACCGGTGCCGACGCGGGAGCCGCTGGGCAGCTCCCCGAGCACCTTGCCGTCGCGGGCCACCAGCGCGTCGCGGGGGTCGTCCCGCGGCGGCACGGCGGCGACGACGAGCCGCGGATCGGGTGCGGTCGGCAGGTCCTTGTAGGAGTGCACGGCCACGTCGACCGCACCGCGGGCCAGTGCCTCGCGCAGGGCCGAGACGAACACGCCGACACCCAGCTCGGCGACCGGGGCCGCGGAGTCGTCGCCTGCGGAGCGGATCTCGACGAGCTCACAGGCGTGCCCCGCGGCGCGCAGGCGCTCGGCCACCGCACCGGACTGGGCGAGGGCGAGCGCGCTCGGCCGGGTGCCGACGCGGATCGGTGCACTCCCGCGCCGGGGCCGGTCGGCGTCCTCGCGCGGGCGCGTCGTCGATTCGCGCGCGAGCTCGCTCATCGATCCTCCTCGGTGCGGGCTTCCAGGGCGGCCAGCACGTCGCCACCGCGGGGGACGGCGACGGCGGCGGGGGTCTGCGGGTCGAGCTCGAACAGCTCGCGCAGCGCCTCGGCGTAGCTCGTGCCGTCCGGACCCGACGCCAGGCGCTTGACCTGCACGGTGGGGGTGTGCAGGAGTTTGTCGACGACGCGGCGCACGCTGCGGGTGAACTCCTCGCGCACGCGGTCGTCGATGTCGGGCAGGCGCGCGTCGAGCCGCAGCAGCTCGGCGTCGATCACCTCGGAGGCGCGGCGGCGCAGCGCGGTGACGGTGGGGGTGACCTCGGCGGAGCGCTGCGCGGCCAGGTAGGCCTGCGCCTCAGCGGCCACGAGCTCCTGCGCCGCGGCGACGGAGGCGCCCCGCTCGCCCGCGGACAGCCTGCGCTGCAGGGCGATCAGGTCGATCACGGTGACGCCGGGCAGCGCGCTCACCCCGGCGTCGACGTCGCGGGGCAGCCCGAGGTCGCACACCGCGAGCGGGCGGCCCGGCGTCACGGCCCCGGCCACGACGTCGCGGTGCACGACGGTGCCGATCGCCCCGGTGCAGGCGACGAGGAGGTCGGCGTCGGCCAGCTCGGCGGCCAGCGCGTCCAGGGAGCCTGCGCGCGCGGGGGTGCCGTGCCCGGCGGTGGTGGCGGCCAGCCGTTGCGCGCGATCGGCGGACCGGTTGAGCACGACGACCTCGGCCGCCCCGGCCCGGCGCAGGTGTGCGGCGGCCAGCGCGCCCATCGCCCCGGCGCCGACGAGCACCGCGCGGCGGCCTGCCAGGTCGCCGCCCAGCACCGCGGCCGCGTCGGCCAGCGCCTCGGACACGACCGACGCCCCCGCGGTGTCGATGCCGGTGCTCGCGTGCACCCGCTTGCCGACCCGCAGGGCCTGCTGGGCGAGCTCGTGCAGCGCGCGCCCCACGGTGCCCGCGTCGTCGGCGGTGGCGTAGGCGGCGCGGAGCTGGCCGAGGATCTGCGCCTCGCCGACGACCATCGAGTCGAGACCGGCCGACACCGCGAACAGGTGCTGGACCGCCGAGCCCGCGTAGTGCACGTACACGTGTTCGGTGAGCTCGGTGAGCGGCATCCCGGAATGGCGCGAGAGCACGTTCGACACGTCCGCGAGCCCGCCGTGGAAGGCGTCGACCACCGCGTAGACCTCGATGCGGTTGCACGTCGAGAGCATCATGACCTCGGAGACGTGCTCCCCGCGCAGCATCTCGTCGAGGAGCTTCGCCACCTCGACGGACCCGACCGCGGCCCGCTCCAGCACCTCGACGGGCGCGCTGCGGTGCGACAGCCCGACCACCAGCACGCTCACGACGACCCCTCCAGCAGGGTGCGGTGGCCGTTGAGGGCGTGCCCGTTCACGACCGGCGGGTGCTCGGCGACGTAGCGGCGCGCGACGTGGAACGCGAGCACCTGCAGCTCGACCGCGAGGTCGACCTTGCGCACCTCGACCTCGGCGGGCACCTGCAGGACCACCGGGGCGAAGTTGAGGATGCAGCGCACCCCGGCGGACACGAGCAGGTCACAGGCGCCCTGCGCGGCCGGCCCCGGGGTGGCGATCATGCCGATGGTGACGCCGCGGCGCGCGCACACCTCGGGGATCGAGTCGACGTGTTGCACGAGGATGCCGTTGATGTGGATGCCCACCAGGTCGGGATCGACGTCGAACAGCGCGGTGACCGGGAAGCCGCGGCCGCCGAATCCGGTGTACCCGGCCAGCGCGTGACCGAGGTTGCCGACACCGACCAGGGCCACGGCCTGCTTGTGCCCCAGCCCGAGCACCCGCTCCAGCTGGTGGAGCAGGGCCGCGACCTCGTAGCCGACGCCACGGATTCCGTAGGACCCGATGTAGGACAGGTCCTTGCGCAGCTTCGCCGGGTTGACGCCGGTGGCGGCGGCCAGCTCGTCGCTCGACACGGTCTCGGCACCCTGCTCGGCGAGCTCGCCGAGCATGCGCAGGTAGACGGCGAGCCGGGCGACGCTGGCCTCGGGTATCGTCCGCGTTCTCGCGGCACCTCCGTCGGAGTCGGCCTGCGGCGGCACGGTCACGGAAACGAGCTCCTCGGGGCGGATCGGCAGTGCGGCGGTGCGTCGGTGGCCCGCGAACCGGCACCCCTGACGGGTACCCCGCGTGATGTCCACGGATGCGGGCGTTGACGGCGACTGATTTACACGGTAGCCGCTTGTGAACACACGCACAAAGTTGCGATCTTGAACGTTCGCGTGCTCACGAACGGGCGTCGCGCGAGGTCTACCGGTGGTCGCGCCGAACCCCCCGTTCGTCGTCACGGCGCTCGCACGACGGGCCGGGGAGCCCTCCGGCGCGGCCGTCCACGGCCCGGTGGCGGCCCGTCGGCCTGGCCGAACACCACCCGTGCGGGCCGGTCGGTGACCGCCATCCGTGTCGCCATCAGCACAGCCGGTTGCCGTAACCTCGTACTCGTGGCCCTCCCTGAGCTCCCCGACCGTCGGCGGGCCCAACCACGGCGCATCACGGCGGGCGGCGCCACCCGCGACGACCGGGCCGCCCGCAACGGGGTGGCCGAGGCGGAGCAGCGGGAGCCGGGCCGGCACGCGCTCGGCCCGGCCCGCACGGACGCGCCCCACGGCCCCGCCGTCGCGTACGGGCGCGGCGTTCCCGTCGGGCCGGCGTCGGGCGGACGCACGGCGGCCAACGGGCACACCCCGACCAACGGACACGCGCCCCCCGGCAGCCGCCCCCCGACCAACGGGCACGCGGCCCCCGACGGGCGGGCCGCCCCCACCGGCCGTGCGGTCCCCGACGGGCGCGCCGCGACCAACGGGTACGCGGGTCCGGTGTCACGGGCCAGGACCGACGCGCCGCCCGCCACCAACGGGCGGGGGGTGCCCGCACGCAACGGGCAGGCCGGACCGCGCGCACTCCCCCGGACGAACGGCACCCCGGCGCGTCGGGCCCCGGTACCCCGCATCCCCGCAGGCCCCGATCCCGACGACGAGCCCACCGAGGTCCACGACCCGATCGACGGCACCGCTCTCGACGCGCCCGCCCCGGCCGCCGCGGCGCCGCCGGAGGTCCCCGGGCGGCACCGCCGCCGGGCCGGGCAGTCACCGCAGTCCCGCCCGGCCGCCGAGTACAAGGCACAGGCGGAGGCCGCGCGCAACGGCCGCAAGGTCCGTCCCGGACGGCGGCGACGCGAGAACTTCTGGCGCGAGCTGCCGCTGCTGATCGTCGTCGCGCTGCTGATGACGTTCCTGATCCAGACCTTCCTCGCGAAGGTCTACGTCATCCCGTCGGGCTCGATGGAGACCACCCTGCACGGGTGCGTGGGCTGCAACAACGACCGGGTGCTGGTCGACAAGGTCACCTACCGGTTCGCCGACCCGTCCCCGGGTGATGTCGTCGTGTTCCGCGGCCCCGACAGCTGGACCAACACCGAGTTCTCGGCGCCCGACACCGCGGACAACGCGCTGGTCGACGTCGTGCAGCAGTTCGGCTCGCTGGTCGGCCTGGCCCCGCCCGACGAGAAGGACTTCGTCAAGCGGGTGATCGCGGTCGGCGGCCAGACCGTCCAGTGCTGCGACAGCCGCAACCGGATCCTGGTCGACGGTGAACCGCTCGACGAGCCCTACATCTACTTCGTGGAGGGCTCGGGCAACCGGCAGGAGCCCTTCGATCCGGTCACCGTCCCCGCGGGACAGCTGTGGATGATGGGCGACAGCCGCAGGAACTCGGCGGACTCCACGGCCCCCGGCCACGGCCCGGTCCCGGTGACGAACGTGATCGGCCAGGCCCGCCTGATCGTGCTGCCGTTCACCCGGTTCGGCTGGATCCCCTCCATCGACCCGCACCCCGACGTGGCCGTGGGCCTCGCCGGTGACGTCGGCGTCCCGCTGGCGATGGGGCTGCTCGGCACCCCGCTGCTGCTGACCTGGCGGCGCCGCTCCCGGCGCGACGACGAGTTCCTGCCCTGAGCAGGTCCACGGTCGCACCCGACCTCCGCGGCGACGCGTCGCCTGCGGTCAGGCGTCGGGCATCAGCACGGTGTCGATGATGAACACCGTGGCGTTCGCGGTCGGGATGTTGCCACACAGGTTGATGGCGACTCTGCCATCGCCACCGTCGAACGTGGGGGCATCAGCGGTGCCACCGATGGTCACGGTGCCACCGGACAGGACGTCGACGGTCCCGGCCTCGACCAGGCCCGCGGCGTCGTAGCGGCCGTCGACCACGTGACCGGACAGGATCGGTGCGAGCTGCTCCGGGTTGGCCAGCAGCACCTCCACGGTACCCGCGGGGAGCGCGTCGAAGGCCCCGTTCCACGGTGCGAAGACGGTGAGCGCCTCGGCGTTGTTCAGGGTGTCGGTCAGACCCGGCACCGCGGCAACGGAAGTGGCCAGGGTGGACAGCAGCGGGTTGTTCGACGCGGCGGTGGCCACCTGGTCGTCGATCATGCCCGCGGCCGAACCCTCGCCCTCGGCGGGGACCTGGTCGCAGGCCGGGCCGAAGATGTCGGCGATCTCGGTGACGCCGTCCCCGGCCGCGACCGCCGTCGTCGCCGGGATCGGTGGGCTCGCGGTCACCTCGGCGGAGGGATCTGCCGAGGTGACCGGGTCGGGCGGGGCGGAGAGCGTCGTCGCGAGCCACACCGACGTGACCGCGACCGCGACCACCGCGACCACCGCGCCGACGCCCCGGTAGAGCCGAGCACGTCGGGCTGTCGGGACGGAGGGGACCGACTCAGGAGGTGGCAGCACGGGCGCGGGCCGCGAACGGCCGACCGTGACCGGGGCGGGTGTCGTCGACAGGGCGGCCCTGGCCTCGTCCGCCAGCGCTCCCGCGCTGGGATGGCGCTGGGCCGGATCCTTCGCCATGCCGCGTGCGACCACGGCGTCGAGGGCTCGAGGGATCGACCCGAGCACCGCCGAAGGAACGGGGACATCGCCGTAGAGGTGGGAGTGCATCAGTCCCGCGATCTCGCGAGCGGGGTAGGGCTTGCGCCCGGTCAGGGATTCGTGGAGCACCGCGGCCAGCGCGTAGACGTCGACGGTCAGATCTCCGGACCCGCCGGCGAAACGCTCGGGCGCCATGTAGTCGAAGGACCCGACGAGAGCCGCGGAGGCGCCCGTGGTGCCCGCGAGGTCCCGGACGATGCCGAAGTCGGCCAGGTAGGCGAACGACGGACCGGTCTGGGCTTCGACGAGCAGGACGTTGGACGGCTTGACGTCGCGGTGGATCATCCTCGCGGCGTGTGCGGAGTCGAGGGCGCTCGCGACCTGCGCCACGACCGCCACCGCATCGGCCGGTGCCAGCGCACCGTCCTCGCTCAGCACCTGACCGAGGTCTCGGCCCTCGACGAACCGCATGTCGATGAAGAGCAGGCCGTCGATCTCGCCGTAGTCGTGGATCGGGACGACGTGCGGGTCATGTAGCCGGGCGGCGAGTTCCGCCTCCCGCCTGAAGCGCTTGCGGAAGTCCGGGTCGTCGCCCAACCAGGCCCCGAGGACCTTGAGGGCTACGGTGCGACCCTTCCGCGTGTCGACGGCCCGGTAGACCTCGCCCATGCCGCCCCGGCCGAGCAATGCCACCAGCCGGTACGGCCCGAACGTCCGGTCCATCACTCCCTCTCGTGTTCTCGGAGACTAGACGCCGCAGGGGCGGCTCCGGGAATCCGGAGCCGCCCCTGCGGCGAGCGTCGCCTGCGATCAGCTGGCGGGCATCAGCACGGTGTCGATCACGAACACGGTGGCGTTCGCGGTGGGCACGTTGCCACACAGGTTCATGGCGGCGGTGCCGTTGCCACCGTCGAACGTGGGGGCGTCGGCGGTGCCACCGATGGTCACGGTGCCACCGGAGAGGACGTCGACGGTCCCGGCCTCGACCAGGCCCGCGGCGTCGTAGCGGGTGCCGACGACGTGGCCCTGCAGGATGGGCGCGAGCTGGTCGGGGTTGGCCAGCAGCGTGTCGACGGTGCCCGCGGGGAGCGCCTCGAAGGCACCGTTGAACGGCGCGAAGACGGTGAGCGCCTCGGCGGAGTTCAGGGTGTCGGCGAGCCCGTCGACCGCACCGACCGCGGCGACCAGGGTCTCGAGCAGCGGGTTGTTCGACGCGGCGGTGGCCACCGGGTCGTCGATCATGCCCTCGGCCGAACCCTCGCCCTCGGTCGGGACCTGGTCGCAGGCCGGGCCGAAGATGTCGGCGATGGTCGTGACGCCGTCGCTGGCCATGTCCTCGGTGGGCTCCGCGGCAGCGGACGGGGCCGAGCTGGCCGGCGCCTCGGCGGAGGGGGTCTCAGAGCTGCCGCATGCGCCCAGCGCCACGGTCAGGGCGGCCATGGCGCCGACGGCGGCCAGTCGCTGGATCTTTCGCACGGGTGTTCCTCCTAGAGCTCGGCCCGGTAGTTCCGGGCCTGTACATCAGAACCTTCGACATCGCGCCGAAGGTGGTTCACTCACGGGACGTAACGTTTCGGCTACGACGGCCGAGGTCCCGCAGGGAAATCTCTCACGCGGGAAGCGCTAGACCGATCAGCCTAGCCACGTGACGCATTTGGTCTACGCAACGGTGAAGATAGTGCCCGGCCATCCGGTCGCACCATCCGGGATGGGCATGGCGCGCTCGGCGGTCTGGGTGACGCCGTCGGAGTCCGTGGCCCGGCACTGGACGGTGTGGCTGCCCGGGCCGAGCTCGTAGTCGATGCGCCAGACCCGCCAGGTGCTGTCGTTGACCTCGGCGGCGAGCTCCGCCTCCCGCCACGGACCCTGGTCCATCCGCACCTCGACCTTGCTGATGCCGATGGGTTGCGACCAGGCGATCCCCGCGATGGTGACGACGCCGGCGGTGGCGCGCCCGAACGGCTTCGGGCTGTCGATCCGCGACTGCGTCTTGATCGGGGCGAACTGGCCCCAGCCACGCTGCAGCCAGTAGCCCTGCTCTGCCTCGAACGTGGTCAGCTCGATGGACTCGAGCCACTTGGTGGCCGAGAGGAACCCGTAGAGCCCGGGCACGATCAGCCGGACGGGGAAGCCGTGCTCGGGCGGGAGCGCCTCACCGTTCATGCCCACCGCGATCAGCGCGCCGCGATCCGGCTCCATGATCACGTCCGTCGGCGAGCCCGCGGTCCAGGCGTCCCGGCTCGTGCTCAGCACCTGGGTCGCGCCCGGCTGCACACCGGCCTCCATGAGGACGTCGCGCAGCTCCACGCCGATGAAGTTCGCGGTGGAGATGTAGGGCCCGCCCACCTCGTTGGAGACGCACGTCATCGTGATCGTGCGTTCCACCAGCGGGCGGGACAGCAGGTCCTCGAAGGTCAGCGTGATCGGGTTGTCGACCATCCCGCCGATGCGGCACGACCAGCTCTCCGCGGTGGTGGTGGGCAGCTGCAACGCGGTGTCCACGCGGTAGAAGTCCGCGTTCGAGGTGATGAACGGCACCGAGCCGGACTCCGGGAACGCCGCGGCCGCCGGGATGGGCGGGGCCGTCTCCGCCAGCGGGATCTGCGCCAGCCGCGCCGTGACCGCGGCCCGGGACCCGGCGATACCGTCCCCCCGCAGGACCCCGACACCGGCCGACGCCAACGCTCCGACGCCCACCGCGGCCGACGACCCGATCAGCAGGCCGCGCCGGGACACCGCCGGCCCGCCGGACGGCGCCGGCGCGTAGACGCGCGACGCGACGCGGTGCAGCAGGCCGAATCCCACGACCCCGGCCACCAGCGACGCCGTCGGGGCCAGCAGGCTCAGCGACCCGAACGTGGGCGAGAACCACACCGCCAGGAGGCCGAGCACTCCCATGGCGACGACGATCAGCAGGCCGGGGGCGGGTCGGCGCCGCGCGGCGATCCCCGCCGCCGCGGCGATCCCGAGGATGACCACTCCCATCCCGGCCAGCAGGACCGGCTTGTCGGCCGTGCCGAAGGTGTTCTTGGCGAACTCGGTGAGGAACTGCGGCGAGAACCGGATGACGGTGTCGCCGACCGCGAGGAAGGGCGAGGAGGACGGCGCGGCGAGCGCGGCCACCAGGTGCCCGACGCCCAGCGCCAGCCCCACCCCGAGCACGCCGAGCAGCGCGGCGACCACGCGTGGGATCGCCCCCGGACGGGCGGATCCGACGGGCTGCTCGGGAGGTGCTGCCGTGGTGCTCACGGGGAAGGGTTCGCCCGGAAGGCGGTTGCGGTTCACCCCCGCACCCGGTGGCCCCGCGGCCACTCAGCCCGGCGGTGCCGATCCGGGGCCCCCACGCTGGGGATCGACCGTGGGGATCGGCCCGAACCGCGGGAACGGCAGCACGACCAGCCGGGCCCGACCGACCACGCTCGCGACGGGGACCGTGCCGTGCCCGGGCGCCCGGGAGTCGGCTGAGTCGTTGCGGCTGTCCCCCATCACCCACAGCTGCCCCGCGGGGACGGTGACCGGTTCGAAGGGCTCCTGCTCGGCGGCCAGGCCGGCCACGTAGTGGATGTAGGGCTCGTCGAGCGGCTCGCCGTCCACGAGCACGCGGCCCTGCGGGTCGCAGCACCGCACCGTCTGCCCGCCCACGGCGATCACCCGCTTGACGAAGTCGTTCTCGTCGGGCGGGGCGATGCCGACGAGCGAGCCGAACTGCTGCAACCCCGCGACCAGCGCGTTGTCCGGGGGTGCGACGGCGTTCTCGCCGACGCTCCAGCCCGCCGGGCCGCGGAACACGACGACGTCGCCCGGGGCCGGGTCGGTGAACCGGTAGGTGATCTTGTCGACCAGGATCCGGTCGTTGTCGCAGCCCGCGCACCCGTGCAGCGTGGTCTCCATCGAGCCCGACGGGATGACGTAGACCTTCCCCAGGAAGGTCTGGATCAGGAAGGTGATCAGCAGCGCGACGACGATCAGCAGCGGCAGCTCACGCCAGAAGCCCGACCGCCTGCGGCGCGGCCGCTCGTGAGCCCCCTCGGCCCCGGCGTTCAGGACGGGTCCAGCGCCCGCCGCAGGCGCGGCTCCTCGACCCGCCAGAAACCGTGCTCGCGGCCGTCCACCATGATCACCGGGACGCGGTCGCCGTACTCGGCGCGCAGCTCCGGGTCGGTGTCGACGTCCACGGTGTCCCAGCCGACCCGCAGCTCGGCGCAGATGCGCCCGACGTCGGCCTCGGCGGCCACGCACAGCGAGCAGGCGGCGCGCGTGTAGACCGTCACCCGGTTCACGAGGAGTCCGACGGGATCCGGGCGAGCCGGCGGCGCGCGACCTTGCCCGTGGGTGTCCGGGGCAGCGCGCCGACGAAGGCGATCACGGTGGGCGTCTTGAACCGGGCCAGTCGCACGCGGCAGTGCTCGCGCACCGCCTCCTCGCTCAGGTCCACGCCGTCGGCCCGCACCAGCACCGCCTTGACCGCCTCGCCCGTGCGGTCGTCGGGCACGCCGACGACCGCGGCCTCGGCCACGCCGTCGAGCTCGACCAGCACCCGCTCCACCTCCCGCGGGTAGACGTTGAACCCGTTGACGATCACCAGGTCCGATGAACGGTCGACGAGGTGCAGGTCGCCGTCGGCGTCGAGGAACCCGACGTCGGCGGTGCGGAACCAGCCCTGCTCGTCCGGACCGCCCGCGCCGTCGGGCCAGTAACCGGAGAACAGGTTCGGTCCGCGCAGCGCGACCAGCCCGGTGTCGTGGGTGGGATCGGAGACCGAGTCGAGCTCGTCGTCGTCCTCCGGGTCGACGGCGTCCAGCGGCCGGCCCTCGGCGTCCACGAGCCGCAGCTCGATCCCCGGGAGCGCACGCCCGACCGAGCCCGGCTTCGCAGCGCCGTCCACCCCGTTGGTCGTGACGACCGGCCCGCCCTCCGTGAGGCCGTAGCCCTCGAAGATCCACAAGCCGGTGGCCTCCCGGAAGTCGGCGAGCCATCGTGCCGGCAGCGGGGCGCCGCCCGAGGTGCACAGGCGCAGGCCCGCGGTGGCAGCCCGCAACTCGTCGGCGGGCAGGTCCAGCAACGACCGGAACATCGACGGCACGCCCGCCACCCCGCTGACGCGGTGGGCCACGAGCAGCTGCGCCGTGTGGGCCGGGTCGAAGCGCTCGGTGAGGACCGCGGTGGCCCCCGCCCAGCACACCTGCAGGAAGCCCGCGGCCAGCCCGAAGACGTGGAACAGCGGCAGCGCGAGCAGCACCCGGTCGACCGCCGTGACGGGGGCGGGTCGCAGTTCCGCGGCCTGGCGCCGGTTGGCGAGCAGGGCCCGGTGCGACAGGCGGACGCCGCGCGGCAACCCCGTCGTGCCCGAGGTGTAGACGAGCAGCGCGACGTCCTCGGGGTCGCCACCGTGCGTGACCGGCGCGGCGTCCGCGACACGCGCGGACACGTCCGCAGGCCCGATCAGGGTGGCCCCGACCGTCGCCGCGCAGGTGCCGGCGTCGCCGTCGTCGGAGGCGGCCACGACGACCGTCGGTCGGCAGTCGGCGAAGACGATGTCGAGCTCACGGGGCACGGCGATCGGACCGGTCGGGACGGCCACCGCGCCCGCCCGCACCGCCCCGAGCACCGCGATGCAGAACGGCGCCCCGTTGGCCAGACGCACGATCACCCGGTCACCCGGCGACACCCCGCGAGCGCGCAGCCTGGCGGCCTCCGCGGACACCGCCGCATCGACATCCGCCCAGGTCAACGTGATTCCGGAGGTGGTGTCGACGATCGCGGAGTGGTCGGGGGTGCGCGCCGCGGCGCGCGTGACGAGCTGCGCGAGGTGCGTGGGTTCTCCGGCGACCTCGGACCTGGTCGGGCTGTCCACGGCTCTCCTGTCGCGGTCGGTCCGTCTCGGCGTGTCTCGGCGTTGCGGCGGGGCCGCGGGTACGGCCACCGCATGCCGAGTCTGGCACGGACACTCGGACGGTCGGCGGCACGACGCCGTGACGATCGACGCGCCGCGGGCGCGGCAACACACGCGACACCATGACGCTGACCGCGCGTGACCGTCCGCTCACCGGAACAGGAGCACCGCAAGTGGATGCTGCGTGCTTGCACACACCCGGCCGCCCGTATGCTCACCCCACTTCAGACGGTTCAACGCGTCAGCTCCCCCGTAGACGCGCGATTCACCCAAGGGAGTGGCATGCAGCCTGTCGACAGCGCACCGCGGGCAGTTCCGCAGCGCCCCGCCCGGCGCGGTCACCGGACCGGTCGGGGGGCATGACCCACCCGATGCGACCGCCCCGGCTGCTCCGCACCGATGCCGCCGCCCGCTCCGCCGCGGGCGGGCCGCTCGACGCACCCACGAGATCCGGCCGCCGGACCGAGGAGCCACCTACGGCCGAAGCGGCCATGCCGCTGCCCCGGCCCCGTGCCCACAACTCCGGCGAGCTGGCCAGGCCGGCCGCCGAGGTCGTCGCCGAGGTGGCCGCCGCCGCGGCGGAGCCGGAACCGGACTCGGAGCCCGAGACCACCGACAACGGCGCCTGGACGCTGGTCAAGGGCGCGCAAGAGGGCGACATGAGCGCCTTCAGCGAGCTGTTCGAGCGCTACTACGACGTCGTGTTCCGCTACGTCCTGTTCCGCATGAACGACCGGACACTCGCCGAGGACATCACCCAGGAGACCTTCGTCCGGGCGCTGCGCCGGATCAGCTCGGTCACCTACCAGGGCCGCGACATCGCGGCCTGGTTCGTCACCATCGCCCGCAACCTGATCTTCGATCACGTGAAGTCCAGCCGTTTCCGGCTCGAGTCGACCACGGCAGACATCGTGGACATCTCGCCGAGCACGCACGGACCCGAGCAGCAGGTGCTCGACGGCGCCACGAACGACGAGCTGATCCGGTGCGTGCGCAAGCTCAACCCCGACCAGCAGGAATGCATCCAGCTCCGGTTCCTGCAGGGCCTGTCGGTCGCCGAGACGGCGCGCATCATGGATCGCAACGAGGGTGCGGTCAAGGCCCTGCAGCACCGGGCGGTACGCCGGCTCGCCCAGCTACTTCCGGAGGGGCTCCGATGACCGGCCCTTCTATCGGTTCTGCAGGCATCCGCGTTACGGGTGCGGCGAACGAACAACTCGATGCGGTGAACGGTCTCACAGCCGTATCCCCGAGCGCGCAGCGTCGTTGTACTGGTGAACGTCGAGAAAGCGCAGCACGACCGGGCCCAGAATCGAGCCCGGGGACACCCAGTGCAGGATTGCAGTGAGGACGGCCAACATGTCCGCGGGACAGGGCCCCGACCGTAACGGGGACGCAGAGCGGCTCGCCGCTGCGATCGACCAGGGGAGATCCCCCGCGTCGGTCGCGGACGTCGAGCTCGCACGTGATCTCGACATCGTGGCGATGCTGCGTACGCGTGGAGCGGCGTTCGATCCGCACCCCACCGATCGCGCACAGGCCAAGCAGCGGCTGATGGCCGCCCTGATGGCGGCGAACACCGACGGGGCTTTCCCGTCGGGCGGTGCGCCCGCCGCGGCCGAGCTGACGGCGCCGATCGAGCCGGTGGCGGCCGAGGACGACACCGCCGTGATCGGCCGCATCGCCGACGCCGATCCCGAGCCGGCGCCCACCGTCGTCGCCGAGGCGGCCGCGGCCGACGACGACGCCGGCTCGCCCGGCGCACCCCCGTCGCGCGCCGGGCGGGCGGGCCGCCACAGCCTGCCGACGCGGCCCGCAGGCCGGTCACGTGCCTCGAAGCGCCCCGGCTCCCGCGGGCTGCGCCGCCGCGTCGCGGTCGTCGGCGCCTCCGCGCTCGCGGCCCTCGTCGCGCTCGCCACCCTCGGTTCCGTCGCCAGCCGCGACGCGCTCCCCGGCGACATGCTGTACGCGATGAAGCGGATCTCGGAGAACACCGCGCTGGCCTTGACCTTCGACGACACCGCCCGCGCCCAGCGGCACCTCGAGCTGGCCACGACCCGCATCAACGAGGTGGAGCAGCTCGTCGGCCGGGACTCCGGGGACGCCGCGGACGCCGAGCGGGTCGAGACCGCGATGCGGGACTTCGACTCGTCCACCGGCGAGGGCTCGCGGATGCTGCTGGCCGCCGAGGACGCGTCGGGCCCGGCCGCGCTGGCCGACCTGCGCACCTGGGCCTCCGAGCAGGTCGCGCGCCTGGCGGTGCTGCGCTCCTCGCTGCCCGAGCCCGCGGTCGCCGAGGCGGACACCTCGATCGCCCTGCTCGACCGCCTGCTCGGTCGTACCGAGGCCCTCGAGGCGCGGTCGGAGTGCTCCGAGGTCACCTCGAACGTCACCGACGATCTCGGCCCCCTGCCGTCGGAGGGCACCTGCAGCCCGCGCCCGGCCGTCGCCGACGACCCCGACACGGCCGTCGACGAGAGCAGCCCCACCACCACGCCGGACAACAGCGGCACCGGCTCGTCGGCCCCGAGTTCCGGCCCCGGGACCAGCACCCCGCAGGAGTCCGACGCCCCCGACAGCGGGGTGCTGCCCGAGCTCGGGCCGGACGGGCTCCCGCTCCCGGGCACCGACGGCGACGGTCTGTCCACCAGCGGCGGCAGCGACGGCAGCGACCGGGACGACCAGGTGTCGGTCCCGCTGCCGCTGGTGCCGCCGATCCAGCTGCCGCCGCTGCTCCCCGGCATGCCGGGCGTCAGCATCGGCTGACCTGTGCCTGGTGCGCGCGCCAGGCACCACCCGGGTACGACCGGGACCGTCGTGGGGCATCTCCGCGGCGGTCCCTTTCGTTATGGTGAGCCGCCAGACCGTCGTGCCATTCGGAGGACCGCAGGTGGCAGGAGCAGCAGACACGACGCCGGGGGGCACGACACCGGGAGGCACCCCGATCGACGCGTCCACGGCTCTCGACCCGGCCGTGCGGGCGGGAGAGGCGTCGGCGGCGGCGGCGGTCGCCGCGGGCGACAGCGGACCCGGCGACGTCCCGCTCACCGACCTCACGGCCGCCGCGTTCTTCGACGTCGACAACACGATGATGGTCGGTGCCTCGATCTTCCACTTCGCGCGCGGGCTCGCCGCGCGCAAGTTCTTCACCACCTCCGACCTCGTCGGCTTCGCCTGGCAGCAGGTGAAGTTCCGGATCGGGGGCCGGGAGAGCACGTACTCGACGACCACCGGGCGCGACACCGCCCTCTCATTCGTGGCGGGCCGCGGTGTCGAGGAGATCACCACGCTCGGCGAGGAGATCTACGACGAGCTGATGGCCGACCGCATCTGGGCCGGCACCCGTGCGCTGGCCCAGATGCACCTCGACGCCGGGCAGCGGGTCTGGCTGGTCACGGCCACGCCCGTCGAGCTGGCGCTGATCATCGCGCGCAGGCTGGGGCTCTCCGGGGCGCTGGGCACGGTGGCGGAGAGCATCGACGGTGTCTACACCGGGCGGCTGGTCGGTGAGATCCTGCACGGCCCGGCCAAGGCCCACGCGGTACGCGCGCTGGCCGCCACCGAGGGGCTGGACCTGCGACGCTGCACCGCGTACTCCGACTCCGTCAACGACGTCCCCATGCTCTCGGCCGTCGGCACCGCTGTGGCGGTCAACCCCGACGGCGACCTGCGTGACGCCGCCCGCAAGCACGGCTGGCAGATCCGCGACTTCCGGACCGGGCGCAAGGCCGCCCGCATCGGCGTGCCGTCGGTGCTCGGCGCGGGCGCGGTGGCCGCCGCCGCGGGGTTCGTCGTCCGCAAGCGCTGAGCGGTACGGGCGGGTGACCGTCAGCCCAGGAAGGCGTTGCGGCGCTGGCTGAGCAGGCGGTAGAGGGTGTGCTGGATGGTCTCGCGTACCTGGTCGGTCAGGTTGAACACGAGCATCGGGTCGTCGGCCTCGGTGGCGCCCAGGCCCTCGGTGCAGATCGGCTCACCGAACTCGATGTACCACTTCGACGGCAGCGGGACCATCCCCAGCGGCCCCAGGTGCGGGAACGTGGGCGTCACCGGGAAGTACGGCGCCCCGAACAGCCGGGCCAGCGGCGCGATGTCGCCGATCTTCGGGTAGGTCTCCTCCGCCCCCACGATGGAGCACGGGATGATCGGCACGCCGGTGCGCAGCGCGGCGGAGACGAAACCGCCCCGGCCGAAACGCTGCAGCTTGTAGCGGTCCCGGAAGGGCTTGCCGATGCCCTTGAAGCCCTCCGGCCACACGCCGACGACCTCACCGGCCGACATCAACCGCTCCGCGTCGGGCATGCAGGCCAGCGTGCTGCCGTGCTTGCGGGCCAGCGAGCCCAGCACCGGGAGCTTGAACATCAGGTCGGCGCCGAGCATCCGCAGGTGCCGCTGCGCGGGGTGCTCGTCGTGCAGGGCGACCGAGGTCATCAGCGCGTCGAGCGGGACCGTGCCCGAGTGGTTGGCGACGATCAACGCGCCACCCGTGTCGGGCACGTGGTGCATGCCGATGGTCTCGACCCGGAACCACCGCGAGTAGAGCGGTCGCAACGCCGGGAGCAGGACGTTGTCGGTGAGCTCGGCGTCGAAACCGAAGTCGTCGACGGCGTACTCGCCCGACAGCCTGCGGCGCAGGAACGCCAGCGTCTCGGCCAGCGCCTCCTCCCACTCCGGCGGCAGTTCCTGGGTGGTCGCCTCGGGCTCGGGCTCCGGCGCGGGCGCGGCGACGGGCTCCGGGCGCGCCGCGCGCGGGCCGGAGCCCAGCCGCCAGCGCGTGCGTCCCCCGGTC
Source organism: Pseudonocardia sp. (assembly GCF_029263155.1). Classification (GTDB taxonomy): domain Bacteria; phylum Actinomycetota; class Actinomycetes; order Mycobacteriales; family Pseudonocardiaceae; genus Pseudonocardia. The sequence goes on along the minus strand of NZ_JAJCYB010000035.1, from coordinate 20,627 downwards.
TCGTCGGCGTGCAGCGGGATGACCTTGGCGTCCGGCACGGCCGCTCCCCTCGTCATCGCAGGCTCCGCGCGGCCGCGAGGACGCCTCGCTCGACCGACTCGATGCGCTCGGCCGAGACGACCGGGCGCAGGGCCCGGCCGCGCACGTAGTCGTCGAAGGCCTGGGTGGTGGTCCAGCGTGGCGTGAAACCGAACTGGCGGCGCAGCCGCCCGGTGTCGACGACCCGGCCGAAGTTGAGGAACCGCATCTGCTCGGGCGAGAAGTCGACGAGCCGCGCGCCGCGGAAGACCCGGCTCGCCGGTCCGACCGCGAAGGTCGGTACCGGCAGCGCGACCCGTCCGGCGCGGCGGATGGCCTGGCTGAGCAGCAGCACCCCGTCGGCGGCCACGTTGAACACGCCGGGCAGGTCGGCATTGGTGGCCCGCTCCAGCACCGCGAGGGCGTCCTCCTCGTGCAGCAGCTGCACGCGGGCGTCGTAGCCGAGGACGGTCGGGATCACCGGGAGCGCGAAGTAGCGCGTGAGCACGGTGTCGATGCGCGGCCCGATGAAGTTGGAGAATCGCAGCACCGTGACCCCGACGTCGGGACGCCGGCGGGCGAACCCGCGCAGGTAGCCCTCGATCTCGACCGCGTCCTTCGCGTACCCGCCCGACGGCAGGTCCTTGGGCGTGGTGGTCTCGACGAACAGCGCCGGGTCGCGCGGGCTGGAGCCGTACACCGCGGTGGTGGACTTGAGCACCATGCGCTGCACGGTGGGCGCCTTCTGGCACGCCGCGAGCAGCTGCATCGTGCCGATGACGTTCATCTCCTTCATCGTCGCCCGCCCGCCCGACGACGCCGGGTTCGCCGAGAGCGAGGCGTGCACGACGGTGTCGACCGAGGCGTGCTCGATGACCTTGGAGATGAGCGGGTTGCGGATGTCGGCCCGCACGAACTCCGCACGCCCCATGCGCCTCAGCAGGTCGCGGGGCGGGGGCACGGTGTCGACGCCGAGCACCCGGTCGATGTCGGGATTGGCGGCCAGCCGGGCCGCCAGGTGCCCGCCGAGAAAACGGCTGACCCCGGTGACGAGGACGACGGAAGGCGGCACGGACCCACTCCGGGAACTACTCGATTGCGGTGAGTGGCCGATGCTAGACCCTGCGCGCTCACCGCGGGCCGGGTCGTGGGCACCGACACCCCGGCCCGATGGTTCGACCGGCCCGGCCGGCAGTCCCCTGCCGGCCGCCGGTCACTTGCCGAGCTTGCGACGCTGCACGCGGGTCTTGCGCAGGAGCTTGCGGTGCTTCTTCTTCGACATCCGCTTGCGGCGCTTCTTGATGACTGAGCCCATGCTGGCGCCCTTCCTGGTCGGGGACGGTGGTACGGATCAAGACCGAACCTCCACCCTACCGGGGTGGTCTCCCGGGACCGTCGGGGCACCAGCCGCGGGACGGGGGAGCCTGCGCGGGATGCCCGGCGCGGACGGCGCTAGCCCGCGTCGAAGTAGGCATTGCGCAGGTAGTCCTCCACCGCCCGCTTGGGCACGCGGAAGGAGCGGCCGACCTGCGCCGCCGGCAGCTCGCCGGAGTGGATGAGGCGGTACACCGTCATCTTCGACACACGCATCGCCGCCGCGACCTCGGCCACGGTCAGGAACTGGACCTGGGCGAGATGGAGCTCAGGCTGCTCGGACGCCATCCGATCACCGCTTTCGTGGGTCACCAGACCTGTGCCCTGGTGTTCTGTGTGAGCTTAGCGGTGCCCGTGTGACGACTTCGACACCCGGTACCACTCTGGCGGGGAATTCAGCCTCGCGTCCGGGTGAAGCGTGGTCAACCGTTCGGGTCAAGCCCGTGCCGCCGCGCGACCCAGCTCCGCCGATCGGTCGCGGGCGGCCTCGATCGCGGCGATCAACGCGGCCCGCACGCCGTGCTTCTCCAGCTCGCGGATCGCGGCGATGGTCGTGCCCGCGGGCGAGGTGACGGCCTCCCGCAGGATCACCGGGTGGTCGTCGGACTCGCGCAGCATCCGGGCCGCCCCGAACGCCGACTGGACGATGAGGTCGGCGGCGACAGCGCGCGGCAGACCGAGCAGGATCCCCGCGTCGATCATGGCTTCGACCAGGAAGAAGAAGTACGCCGGCCCGGATCCCGAGAGTGCGGTGACGGCGTCCTGCTGCGACTCCGGGACCCGCACCACCCGGCCCACCGCCCCGAGCATCTTCTCGACCGCGGCCAGCTGCGCGTCGTCGGCGTGCGCTCCGCCGGACACCGCGCTCATGGCCTCCCCGACGAGCATCGGTGTGTTCGGCATGACCCGCACCACCGCGGTGCCGGCCGGCAGCGCGCCCTCGATCACCGAGAGCGGGACCCCGGCGCACAGCGACACCACCAGCGTGCCGGGCGTGATCGCCGTCGCCAGTTCGGCGAGCACCGGCACGATGTCCTGCGGCTTCACGGCGATGACCGCGATCTCGGCGTGTCGCGCCGCGCCCGCGACGTCCACCGACCCCACCCCGAGCCGAGCGCCCAGTTCGGCCGCCCGCTCGGGGTGCCGCTCGGTGAACACGAGATCGGCCGGGGACCGCCCCGCCGCCAGCAGCCCGGCCAGCAAGGCCTCGCCGATCTTGCCCGCCCCCAGCACCGCGATACGCGTCATGGGAGCACGGTAACCCCGCGCCGGCGCCCGCCCCGGCCCGCGCCCGGTCACAGCGGGGTGGCTGTGCTCCGACTGGACCGGAGTAGAGCCACCCTGCTGTGACCCCGACGGCGACCCCGACGGCGACCCCGACGGCGACGGCGGCGCGGCGACGACCGGGTTCAGGACGTGACTTGGGGGGCCAGGGCCAGCTGGCGTGCCTGGCAGATCAGACGGCCCGCCGAGTCGACCACCGTGACGTCCTCGTCGAACCAGGTGCCGGCCACCACCGTCGACCGGCTCTCCAGCCGCAGCCAGCCCTCCGCGGGGTGGGCCCGCAGCAGCGCCGTGAGCTGGACCGTGGGCGCCCAGCCGAAGCGGCCGGCGACGTTGAACACCGTGGGCGGCAGGATGTCGCCGGCCAGCAGCGCGTAGAGGACGTCCACGGGCTCGTCGCGCGGCCGCGTCCAGCCGTGGAGGACCGGCGGTGCCTGCTCGTGGCGCGCGAACGCGGCGGTGGCGGCGTCGAATCGCAGGTCGCAGGAACCGGCGAGGCCGAACACCGTGGCACCGGCGGCCGGGTCGATCGCGTCGGCCGGGGGCTCGGCCGGCAGGTCCGGCAGATCGACCCACAGCGGCTCGTCGCCGGGCAGCACCCCGGCGGTGACGGTGGCCGCGAGCATCGTCCGGCCCGCCTGCGTCATCCGCACGGAGACGACCGACACCGTCCGCCCGATCTTGAGCACCTCGGTCTGCAGCTCGACGGGGCCCGGGTCGGGGGCGCGCAGGAAGTCGGCGGCGACCGCCAACGGGTCCGGCGCCGCGCCCGGGGCGTCGGCCGCCAGCCGGGCCAGACCGGCGCGTACCAGCAGCACCAGCAGGATCCCGCCGTGCGCCTTGGGCCCGACGGTCCAGTCCGGGCCCAGCTCGGCGACGTAGCGGCCCGCACCCCGCGGCTCGATGGCGATGGCGCGGCGGAAGGGCGGCGCGGTCTCCGTCCCGGTCGTCATGGGGACAGCTCTATCACCGCAGGGGCAGCGACACCCGGTCGGTGTGATCGGCGTCGCGCGCGGGCTGCAGGTGCAGCCGGGCGAACAGCAGCGACTCGGCCAGCAACGACGTGCGCTCGTAGCGGGTGCGGCAGCGCCGCGTGCTGACCTCCAGCACGACCACCCCGGAGAAGCCCGACGCGACGAGCCGCTCGCACACCTCGGCACACGGCTGCGTGCCGCGCCCGGGCACGAGGTGCTCGTCCCGCGGCGATCCGCTGCCGTCGGTGAGGTGCAGGTGGCTGAGTCGCTCACCCATGCGGTCGAGCATCGCGAGCGCGTCGGACCCGGCGGCGGCGGTGTGGGAGAGGTCGAGCGTGTAGTGCGCGTGACCGACGGCGGTCGGGTCGTAGCCGGGGCTGTAGGGCACCGTGCGCAGCCCGCCGCGCTGCAGCGGGAACATGTTCTCGACGGCGATCGCGACACCGGCGTGCTCGCCCGCACGGGCGACCTCGTCCGCGAAGGCCGCGGCGTAACGGCGCTGCCAGCGGAACGGCGGGTGCATGACCACCGTGGACGCGCCGAGCCGCGCGGCCGCATCGACCGAACGCCGCAGCCGGACCAGCGGGTCGGCGCCCCACACCCGCTGCGTGACGGCCAGGCACGGGGCGTGCAGGGCCAGTACCGGCACGCCGTGGGTCTCGGCGAGCCGATCGACCGCCGCGACGTCCTGGCTGACCGGGTCCGACCACACCATCAACTCGACGCCGTCGTAGCCCAGCTCCGCGGCCACCTCGAAGCCCGCCGCAACCGGCTCCGGGTACACCGAGGCGGTGGAGAGGGCGACGGGCGGCGGCGCGGTCATCTGCCCAGGAGTACCAGGATCGCGGGCGACACGGTGAGCAGCAGCCCCACCAGCACCGCGAAGATCGTGGTGCGGCGGTCGTCGTTGTGCAGCAACGCGCGCACGATCACCACGAGCCCGACCGTGACGAGCACCGCCGACGCCAGCGCGACGACCGGCAGGTTGCGCCACAGGAAGCGGAACGCGACCCACAGCACCGCGCCGCCGAGCGCGCCGCCGATCCACTGCATCATCACCGTGGCCCACGCGGGCCCCGCACTCGCCTGGGCCGCCCGCCCCAGCCGTCGCTCGCGCGGCTTCGGCGCCTCGACCGCGTCGTCGTGCTTCTCGAGATCGACGGGCGACGGCTCGTCGGCGAAGGGGTCGTCCGGGTCGAGCCCGGCGGGACCGTCGTCGGCGTCGACCGGGCCGCGGGGCAGCGGGGGGGCGTCGTCGACGGAGGTGCCCGCCCGCCGCGCGTCCGCGGTGCGCGCGTCGTGCCAGGCCTCGGCCCCGACCGGTGCGGCACCGATCATGGTGGACGGGCCCTCGTCGACGCCGTCCGGATCGACGCCGTTCTGTTGCGGCATCGGGCCGGTGAGGTCCTCATCCACCGCCGGCGCCGCATCACGGAAGCGGGGCATCACGTCGGTGGGGTGCTCGCGCTCGGGACCGCGATCGGGGCCGGAGGTGAACAGCGGAACGTCCTCGACGGCCGGCCGGGGCGCCGCCGGGGGGGCCGGCGGCGGAGCGTGCGGCGTCCGGGGCACCGGCTCCCGCAGCACCGACCGGTCCGGCAGCACCGGGACGCGGCGCTCGGGGGCGCGCTGTTCGCCGGCGGGAGCCTGACCGGCGAACGTGCCCGCGCCGGGCGGGGCGGGGCCCTCGTCCGGCTCGTCGGGCTCCCGGCGGCGGCGACGGCGACCGGTCGCACCGGTACCGCCGCCGTGCTCGGCAAGGAGCTCGGCGACGGTGCGCTGACGTGGGTGGTCGGTCTCGGAACTCATCCAGTACACCGTGCCTCGTACGTCGTCAAGCGTCCAAGTGCGTCCGGCGTGTTCTGCGCCGAACGGTCCGTCTGTGTCGAGGGCGGGTGCGTCGACGCGTCCAATGTGTCGAGTCGCCGCAGGATGACGCCCTCGCGCAGCGCCCACGGGCAGATCTCGAGCTGGGTGATCCGCAGTGCCCGCATCGCGGCCTCCGCCACCAGTGCACCCGCTACGAGCTGGTGCGCACGGCTCGGGCTGACGCCCTCCAGCTCGGCCAGGTCGCCCGCCGACATCCGGGTGATGAACGCGGCCAGCTGCCGCAGCCCGACGTCGGTGAGCAGGCGCCGGGCGCGGGGGCCTGCGCTCGACGGCGCCGCGCCGGTGAGTCGCGCGAGCGAGCGGAACGTCTTGGAGGTGCCCACCACGAGGTCCGGGCTACCTGCCCGCCGCACCTTGCGGGCGACCCCGGCGAGCTCGACGTCGAGGTGAGCGCGCAGCGCGTCGATCTCGCGCCGTGACGGCGGGTCGGAGCGGAACCACTCGCGGGTGAGCCGGCCGGCCCCCAGCGGCAGCGACGCCGCGACGGCGGGATGCTCGTCACGTCCCGCCGCGAGCTCCAGCGACCCGCCGCCGATGTCGAGCACCAGCAGCCGGCCCGCGGACCAGCCGTACCAGCGGCGCACCGCGAGGAAGGTGTACCGCGCCTCGTCCTCGCCCGGCAGGACCTGCAGCGCGACGCCGGTCTCGTCGCGGACCCTCGCGAGCACCGCGGCGGAGTTGGTGGCGTCGCGCAGGGCCGAGGTGGCGAAGGCGAGCAGGTCGGAACAGCCAGCCCGCGTGGCTGCGGCACCCGCCTTCCCGACGGTGCGGACCAGCGCGTCGGCCCCGGCCTTGGTGAGCCCCCCGGAGCGGTCGAGGTTCTCCGCGAGCCGCAGCTCGTCCTTCTCCGACGTCATGGGGGTGGGGTGCCCACCGCGGTGCGCGTCCACGACGAGCAGATGGACGGTGTTGGACCCGACGTCGAGCACACCCAGGCGCACCGGCCCAGGCTACTGCGCGCCGTGACGAACCCGTGACCGAACCCGTCACACACCGCACGCAGTCGCCGGTGCGCACCCCGCCGATTGCGCACCCCGCCGATCAAGGGCAGATGGTCGCCGGTGGATCACCGCGAGCGACCGTCTCCCCTTGATCGGCGGGCGATCGCCCGATCGATCTGGGCCATGAGCGTGCGTGGGTCGTGGACGTCCTGGTCCGTGGCGTAGAACATCGCCCAGCCGTCGTCCGCCAGGACGTTGTGCCGGCGCCGGTCGGCCCGGCGCCGATCGTTGCCGTGGGCCTGCTCGCCGTCGTACTCCAGGCCGACCCTCTCCCGCAGCCAGCCGAGGTCCAGCCACCGGTGCACGCGGCCCCGCGCGTCGAGCACCGGGAGCTGGACCGTGGGCTCGGGCAGGCCGGCGTCGTGGCAGTGCAGCCGCATCCGCGACTCCTGCGGCGATTCGGACCCGGTGCGGGCCAGCGGTACGAGCTCGCGGGCCTGCCGCACCCCCGGCAACCCGACGTGGCGGATGAGTTCCGCGGCCAGCGACTCCGGGGTGCACTTCCCGGTCTGCAGGGCGGCGTCGAGCACGGGGAGAGCGTCGAGCCGGGACAGCGTGCGGGACAGGTCGATCGCGGTGCGGTCGGCGGTGGTGACGCACGCACCGCACCACAGGCGGGTCAGGTCCGTTGCCGCGAGCACGAGCTGGCGGGGCCACAGCCCGTCGCGGTGCAGGCACGGCGCCCCGGGGTCGACCGCCACCTCGGTGACGCCGGTGTCGAGGACCCCGAAGCCGTGCAGCTCGGCCGCCGTGTGCAGGCAGGCGGCGACGGGGCGCCCGATGCTCAGGCCCGCGGCGGCCAGGCGCAGGCGCGCGTCCGGCTCGCTCTCGGCCAGGCGGTAGCTGCCGGTGAACACGGGGACCCAGCGGCCGGACCGCACGCGGGCCCGCACCTCGGCCCGGGTATAGCAACGCATGGCCTGTGCGGTGCTGAACGCGCCGCGCTGCGAAGCCGCGAGCTCGCGCAGTGGTGATCGCACGAACCTGACGATGGGGGCCGGCGCACCACTTCGGCGGGCCGTCGGCAAATCTGTGGACGGCCACGCAGCCATGTGGACAACCTGCGCCCAGCCGCAGCAACCCACCCCGACCGCGGTGATCAAGGGCAGATGGCGGCGCCGGGTGATCCACGGGCGACCATCTGCCCTTGATCGGCGGGTTCACGGCATGCCGCCGGGCCGTGGTCGGCTACCTCAGCCCTCGAACTTGTAGCCCAGGCCGCGGACCGTCACCAGGTGTTTGGGCGCGCTCGGGTCCGTCTCCACCTTGCTGCGCAGCCGCTTGACGTGCACGTCGAGCGTCTTGGTGTCCCCGACGTAGTCCGCACCCCAGACGCGGTCGATCAGCTGTCCCCTGGTGAGCACCCGGCCGACGTTGCGCAGCAGGTATTCCAGCAGGTCGAACTCCTTGAGCGGCAGCGCCACGTCCGCACCGCCCACCGACACCACGTGCCGCTCCACGTCCATCCGCACGGGCCCGGCCTCCAGCACCGCGCCGTTGCCCCAGCCGCCCGGGCCGTCCACCTCGGGTCCCGCCTCACCCCCGCGCCGCAGCACGGCGCGCACGCGCGCGATGAGCTCCCGCGCGGAGTAGGGCTTGGTGACGTAGTCGTCGGCGCCCAGTTCCAGGCCCACGACCTTGTCGATCTCGCTGTCCCGCGCCGTCACCATGATCACGGGGACGGCGGAGCGGGTGCGCAGCGCCTTGCAGACGTCGGTCCCGCTCATGCCGGGGAGCATGAGGTCGAGCAGCACGATGTCGGCACCGTTGCGGTCGAACTCCTCCAGCGCGTCCTGGCCGGTGGTCGCCACCGCGGTGGTGAAGCCCTCCTTGCGCAGCAGGAAGGCGAGCGGGTCGGCGAAGGACTCCTCGTCCTCGACGATGAGCACCCTGGTCATGAGATCTCCTCCAGCTCGTCCGACTCGGCCGGGAAGTCGACCTCGTCGAGCTCCGCGGTGTGCGCCGGCAGGCGCATGGTGAACGTCGACCCGGTGCCCGGGCTGCTCCACAACCGCACCTCGCCGCCGTGGTTGGCCAGCACGTGCTTGACGATCGCGAGCCCCAGCCCGGTGCCCCCGGTGATCCGGGAGCGGGCCGGGTCGACGCGGAAGAACCGCTCGAACACGCGCGTCTGGTGCTCGGGGGCGATGCCGATGCCCCGGTCGGTCACCGAGATCTCCACCCACTTGCCGGACCTGCGCCGCGACACCGACACCGACGCCTCCGCCGGCGAGTACGCGATCGCGTTCTCGATCAGGTTCGACAGCGCGGTCACCAGCAGCGTCCGGTCGCCCTCGACCTCCAGGCCGGTCGGCCGGTCCACGGTGATGTCGATGCTCGCCGACTCCGCCGAGAGCCTGCTGCGCGCCATGGCCTCGCGCACCACCTCGTCGACGTCGACGACGCACAGCTCCGGCAGCCGTTCGGCCCCGGTCAGCCGGGAGAGCGCGATCAGCTCCGTGACCAGCGCCCCGAGCCGCGTCGACTCCTTGAGGATCTTGGTGGCGAACCGGTGCACCTCGACCGGGTCGTCCGCCGCGTCGAGCACGGCCTCGGCCAGCAGCCCGACCGCGCCCACCGGGGTCTTCAGCTCGTGGCTCACGTTGGCGACGAAGTCGCGGCGGGTGGCCTCCAGCCGGACGGCGTCGGAGGTGTCGGTGGCCTCGGCGACGGTGTAGCCGTCGCCGACCGGCCGCAGGTGCGCGACGACGGCGGCGGGCCTGCGGCCACGCTGGTTGAGCGGGGAGAGATCGACCTCCACCGGCTGCCTCGACCTCAGCGCCTCCTGGCACCCCGCCCACGCCCGCGCGTCGGGCCGCCCGGAGTGCACCAGTCCGAGTTCGACGGCGCGCGGGTTGTGCAGCGTCACGTCCCCGGCCCGGGTCAGCACCGCGAGCCCGGTGTCGGAGGAGCGGAAGACCCGCTCCAGGAGATCGGCCATCGGCGGGCCGGGCACCGGCGGAGCGGGTTCGGGGACGGCGGCATCGCGCCGCCTCGCCATCCGCAGGCCGACGGCGACGCCGAGCAGGAGGGCAGCGGCCGCGATCAGCACGCACAGCAGCGCGGTCACGGGCCGCATCGTAGGCAGGCCGGGGCCGTGCAGGGCCAGTCATGAGGCCCCGGCGTGACGGCGGTGACGCCGTGGACAGCGACATTTCCGCGCCCGTTCACGCCCCGTTCACCGGTGCGGCGAGCACCTTCCCGTGGCGGCACGGCCACCCGGCGACCGGGCGGGGACCGGGTGGCCAGGTGACCGGCGGACAGGTCCCCGGATCAGCGGCCCTGGGCCGCCACCGCCGCGGCGGCGGCCGCCGCCGCGTCCGGGTCGAGGTACAGCCCGCCGGGCACGGTCGGGCGCATCGACTCGTCGAGGTCGTAGCGCAGCGGGATGCCGGTGGGGATGTTGAGCCCGGCGATGTCGGAGTCGGAGATGCCGTCGAGGTGCTTGACGAGCGCGCGCAGCGAGTTGCCGTGCGCGGCGAGCAGCACGACCTTGCCGGCCCGCAGGTCGGGGACGACCGCGGACTCCCAGTACGGCAGGAACCGCTTCACCACGTCGGCGAGGCACTCGGTGCGGGGGAGGTCGGGGCCGAGGTCGGCGTAGCGGGGGTCGGTGTCCTGCGCGAACTCGGTGCCGTCCTCGATGGGCGGCGGCGGGGTGTCGTAGGAGCGGCGCCACGCCATGAACTGCTCCTCGCCGTACTCCGCGAGCGTCTGCTTCTTGTCCTTGCCCTGCAGCGCGCCGTAGTGACGCTCGTTGAGCCGCCAGTCGCGCGTCACCGGGATCCAGTGCCGGTCGCACGCGTCGAGGGCCAGGTTCGCGGTGGAGATGGCCCGGCGCATCAGTGACGTGTGCAGCACGTCGGGCAGCAGCCCGGCGTCGCGGAGCAGCTCGCCGCCGCGGCGGGCCTCCTGCTCCCCGGTCTCCGACAGCGGCACGTCCACCCATCCGGTGAACAGGTTCAGCGCGTTCCACGTGCTCTGGCCGTGGCGGAGCAGCACCAGTGTTCCCATGGCGCCAACTCTGCCATGGGGCCTCACCCGGCCAGCGGTGACGGACTCCCCGGACAGGCACCGGGCAGGTCACCCGAGCTCGCCAGCCCGGAGAGGACCGCGCGGCTGATCTCCCGCAGCTGGCCGACCTGCTCGGCGGTGAGCCTTGCGAACAGGTGCCTGCGGACGGCGTCGACGTGCCCGGGCGCCGCCGCGGCGAGCACCGCGAACCCGGCGTCGGTGAGCCGGGCCAGGGTGCTGCGCCGGTCGTCCGGACACGGGATGCGCCGGATCCAGCCGTTGCGCTCCAGCCGGGCGACGGCGTGCGACAGCCTGCTCTGCGAACTCTGCGTGGCGGCGGCCAGGTCGCTCATCCGCAGCGTGCGACCGGGCACGTCGGAGAGCATCGCCAGGATCTGGTAGTAGGCGTGGGGGAGCCCGGAGTCGCGCTGGAGCTGGCGGTCGAGGGCGGCCTCGAGCAACGCGGACGCCGCGACGTAGGAGAGCCACGCGTCGAGCTGCTCGTCGGTGAGCCACTTCCCGTCGTCCGCCACGAGGACCATCCTACGCGATGAAAGTTGAACTTTCATGGTTCGTGGCGGCCCGCAGCCGCACCGTCAGCAGGTGCAGGGCCTCGCGCAGCTCGGCGATCTCCGCGCCGGACATGCCGGTGGCCTCGACCACCTGGCGCTGCACCGCGGGCACCCGCTCGCGCAGCGCCCGACCCGCCGGGGTGAGCGACACCAGCACCGAGCGCTCGTCGACCTCCTGACGCCGCCGCGCGACGAACCCCGCCGACTCCAGGCGCTTGAGCAGCGGCGACAGCGTGCCGGTCTCCAGCTGCAGCGCCGCACCGATCGAGGTGACGGTGGCCTCCTCGCGCTCCCACAGGACCAGCATCACCAGGTACTGGGGATAGGTGAGTCCGAGTGCGTCGAGCCGGGGACGGTAGCTGCTGATCATGGCCCGAGACGCGGCGTACAGCGCGAAGCACAGCTGCTCGTCGAGATTCGTCGACTGCGCCGGACCGGACTGAGGCATCCCCACAATGTAAGCCCGTGCCGACACCGGAGCACCCCCGACCCGCGCCGGGCCGCGCCGGATACGCCCGTACGGCCGAGCCCCGGACGTGACCCGGACGGTTCCCCTCGCCACGACCGCTCCAGGCGACCCGGGAGCCGCTGGGCTCAGCAGGCGGCGGAGGCCCGGTGGACGGGGTCCACGCGCAGCGTCACCGGCTCCACCCGCGACACCAGCACGCAGGTGCCGCTGCGGATCTCCAGCTCGTCGGAGCCGCGGAAGGCCACCGTGTCGGGCCCGCCGCCCTCGGGCAGCCCCTGCCAGACGGGTGCCTCCTGCTCGAAGGGCCCGTTCCCGGCCCGCAGCACGACCCAGGTCACCGGGTCCGGGGAGAAGCGCTCGAGGCCCTCGAGAACCACCAGGCGCTGCCCGCCGGACACCACCTCCGACACCGACCGGCCCTCCTCGTCCAGGCCGATGGACAGCCAGGCGATCACAGCCCAGCCCAGTGCCAGGGTGCCCCCGAGCATCAGGACCAGCACCCGGGCGACATAGATCGTGACCGCGACGGTCAGGGTGGCCGTGGCGAGCACGATCGCCAGCAGCACGGTGCCCGCGGTGAACCAGGACGCGTGGCGCAGGTGGAAGGGATCGAGCAGCGACAGCCCGGCCAGCAGCACGGCGATGACGGTGAGCGCCCCGAGGACCAGGACGCGGCGCAACGTGGACAAGCGGCACTTCCGCGGTCGGTGTGGCTGGGTGCGCAGGCTAGCGACGTCGGCGCGGGAGCGACCGCAGGGCCCGGTCGTCGCGGCCTGCCGAGGCGCCGTTCACGGCGATGGCCGGGCGCGGGCGTCGCCGGGGACCGGCCCGGACCCGGCCGGACGACGCTGGCCGACCGCATCGGCATCTGAGCACCTCGCCCGGCTACCCGGTTCGACCGGGCCCGCGACGTGCGGCGTCGACGATCCCGACCAGGGCGTGCCGGATGCGCTCCGCGGCTCGGTCCGGTTCCGGCTGCCCCGCGTCCAGCCAGGCCGCGATCGCGGTGATCGTGGCGGCCGGGGTGAGGTGCGCGGCCCAGCGGAGCCAGCCCGGGTCCGGGATCATCGGGGCGAGCTGCTGATGGGCGGCGGCGTACATCTCCTCCCGGTGGCGGTCGGCCTCGGCGCGGAACTCCGGCTCCCGGGCCGCGTGCTGGAACAGCAACCGGAACCCGGCGGGGTCGCGGGCCGCGCCGGCGAGCAGGGCGTCGACGATCTGCCCGGTGTAGCCGGGCGGTCCGACGGCGGCGCCGAGGTTGTCCCGCGCCCGCGCGAGAACGGCCCGGTAGAGGTCGGCCTTGGAGTCGAAGTGCCGGTAGAGGATCACCCGGGTCACACCGGCCTCGGTGGCGATGGCCTCCAGACCGGTCCCGGCGAACCCGCCACGGGCGAACGCCTCGGTAGCCGCGGCCAGGATCTGCTCGCGGCGAGCGGCGCGCGGGAGCCGCGGCGCGGAGGCCGCGGACCGGGCCGGACCGGTCCCCCCGCTCGCGATCATCCGCCCAGTGTAGGCGCCAGCATGTATATGCTGAAGTAAACATCGAGTCAGGGGGTGCCGGACATGCCGACGGGTGCGGAGCGGGAGCGGTGGGCGCGGTACTGGGACCGGGCGGCGCCGAAGACCGACGCGTCGATGCGGTTCCTGGACCGGGTGCTGTTCCGGGACAGCCGGTCGTGGGTGTGCGGGAAGGCCGAGGGCGCGGTGCTGGAGGTCGCCGTCGGCACCGGCCTCAACCTCGGCCACTACCCGGCCGGGGTGTCCCTGCTGGGGGTGGACCTGAGCCCGGCCATGGTCGAGCTGGCCCGGCGGCGGGCCGCCGAGCTCGGGCGCGACGCCGACCTGCGGGTGGGGGACGCCGAGGCCCTCGACCTGCCCGAGGCGTCGTTCGACTCCGTGGTGTGCACGTTCTCGCTCTGCGGGATCCCCGACCCCCGCCGGGCGATCGCGGAGATGGTACGGGTGCTGCGCCCCGGCGGGCTGTTGCTGCTCGCCGACCACGTGGCCGCGACGGCGGCGCCGGTGCGGGCCGTGCAGCGCCTGGCCGAGGTGGCCTCGGTCCCGCTGATGGGTGAGCACTTCCGCCGGCGCCCGGCGGAGGAGGTACTGGCGCAGGGTCTGCTGGTGCAGCAGCGGGAGCGGTTCGCCGGTGGGATCGTGGAGCGACTCGCCGCCCGCAGGCCGGTGTCATGACCGACCCGCAGGACGTCGACACCGTCGTGATCGGCGGGGGCCAGGCCGGGCTGGCCGTCGGCTTCCACCTGCGCCGGTGCGGCCGCGCGTTCGTCGTGCTGGACGCGGACTCCGAGATCGGGGGGAGCTGGCGGCGGCGGTGGGACTCGCTGCGACTGTTCACCCCGGCCGGGTTCAGCCACCTGCCGGGCATGCCCTTCCCCGCCGACCGGCGCGAGTCGCCGACCAAGGACGCGATGGCCGACTACCTCGCCGCCTACGCCCGTCGCTTCGCGCTCCCCGTCGAGCTGTCCACCGTCGTCGTCGCCGTCGACCGCGCGGGTGCCGACCTGCGGGTGGTCGCGACCGACGGCCGGGCGTGGCAGGCACGCGACGTCGTGGTCGCCACCGGCGCACACGGTCGCCACCACGTCCCCGATCTCGCCGCCGACATCGATCCGGCCGTGCTGCAGGTGCACTCGGGCCAGTACCGGCGGCCCGAGCAGCTGCCGACCGGTCCGGTCCTGGTCGTCGGGGCCGGCAACTCCGGTGCCGAGATCGCGGTCGACCTCGCGTCCCCGGATCGGCAGGTGTACCTGGCCGGACGCGACGTCGGCCACGTCCCGCCGCTGGGGACCTGGACCTACCCGCTCATGCGCGGGCTGGGCCGGCCCGGTTCGACGCTGGCGCGGCGGGGGCTGCGCGGCGGGGCGGAGCCCCTGGGGCGCATCCGGCCCGGCGATCTGGAGGCGGCCGGGGTCCGGCGGGTGCCGCGGGTGGCCGGCACCCGCGACGGACTGCCCCTGCTCGCCGACGGCCGCACGCTGCGCGTGGCGGGGGTGGTCTGGTGCACCGGGTTCCGGCCCGACCACCGGTTCGTGCGGCTCCCGGTGCGCGACGACGCGGGTGGGCTGATCCACCACCGCGGTGTGACCGGCGCCCCCGGCCTGTACGTCGTCGGCATGCCGCACCAGTCCTCGATCACCTCGCACCTGGTCGGGGGCGTCGGGGCCGACGCCCGGTTCGTGGTCGACCACCTCGCCGGGCGCCCGGCCACCACGGCGCCCCTGGCCACGGTCTACACGCGCGACGGGTGCGGTCGCTGCGCCCGGCTGGTCCGCGGCCTGCGCCGGCGCGGGGTGTCGTTCGCCCAGGTCGACATCGGGCGTGCCCCCGGCGCGGCGGACGCGGTCCGCGCCGGGGCGGGCGGGGACGCGACCGCGCCGACCGTCGAGATCGGCGACCGGTGGCTGGTCGCCCCCTCGGCCCGGGAGGTGGTCACGACGGCCGGGGGATGACTCCTGCTAGCGTATTCCACAGAATGTTGGAGGATGCCCATGGGGGACGCACGCACCAAGGCTGAGCTGTTCGAGCACCTGGCCCGGGTCGGCAGGGCACTCGCCAGCGGGAAGCGCCTGGAACTGCTCGACCTGCTGGCCCAGGGCCCGCGCGGCGTCGCCGATCTCGCCGCCACCGCCGGGCTCGGGGTCACGACCACCTCGGCCCACCTGCAGACGCTCAAGCGCGCCGGTCTCGTCGCCACCAGCCGGTCCGGCACGACGATCCGGTACCGGCTGGCGGGCGACGACGTCGCCGCGCTGTACGCGCACGTGCGCGACGTCGCCGACACGCACCTGCCCGACGTCACCGCCGCCCGCACCCGCTATCTCGGACAGGACGCGGACGAGGAGCTCGGGCGGGCGGAGTTGCTCCGCCGCGCCCGCGCGGGCGAGGTCGTGGTGCTCGACGTGCGCCCCACCACGGAGTACCTCGCCGGACACATCCCGGGAGCCCGGTCCATCCCGATCGACGAGCTCGCCGACCGGATCGCCGAGCTCCCCGCCGACGTCGACGTGGTCGCCTACTGCCGGGGGGCGTACTGCGTGTTCGCCCACGATGCCGTCCGGCTGCTCACCGGGCACGGCCGCCGCGCCCTGCGCCTGGAACAGGGCATGCTCGAATGGCGCCTGGCCGGGCTCCCGGTCGCCACCGCGTCCGGCTGAGCGATCACCGCAGGGCGAGCGCGACCGCCCGGGCGACCGCGAGGGCATCGGGTGCGCCGTTGTCGCGGCCCTTCTCGAAGTCGTCACCGTCGGTCGCCATCGTGTTGGTGATGTGGGCGAGGCAGACCACCCGACGGTCACGGGCCTGCGCGTAGGCGTAGAGCGCCGCGGCCTCCATCTCCACGCACACGACGCCCGCGGCCTGCGCCGCGTCGATGGCCGTCGCGGTCTCCCGGTACGGGGCGTCGGTCGTCCACGACGCCCCGGCCAGGACCGGCTCGCCCAGCTCCCCGAACGCGCCCTCCAGGCGGGCGCGCAGCCGGTCGTCGAGCCGCCCCCAGCGGGCGGGAGGCAGGTAGTGCGCGCTGGTGCCCTCGTCGCGCAGGGCCCGCTCGATCAGCACGAAGCACGGCGTGCGCGGCAGCGGGGCGAGCTGTCCCGCGGAGGTGATGCTCACGACCAGCTCCGCGCCGGACACGGCCAACTGCTCCGCGACCAGCACCGCGAACGGCGCGCCGACCGCCATCCCGACCACCCCGAGCGCGACCCCGTCGAGATCGGCCGTCCACATGTCGGTGTGGTAGCAGGCCCAACCCGGGTGCCGGCGCCCGCGGCCGGTTCCGGACAGGAACCGGACGATGTCACCGTCCGGGTCGAGCAGGCACACCTCCGGGACCCGCACCTCGGGAAGGCCCCGCTGCCGGCGGGCCTCCCGCAGCAGGTTCGCCGGCTCGAACCGCGACGACGCCGGATAGTCCTTCCCGACCAGCAAGGGGTAGTCCACCCGGCCATCCCACCAGTTCGGCCACGACCGCCGCGCCGGGCACCGCTGCGTCGTGTCGGGCGCTGCTCGGTCAGGCCGGGGCCGGCAGGGCCGCAAGAGCCCTGGCCACGTCCACCAGATCGTCACCGATCACGTCGGCCCGGGTGAAGATCTCCGCGTAGTGCCGCTCCAGCCGCGCGGCCCACCCGGTGGTCAGCCCGGCCGCGTGGGCCCCGTGGCAGTCGAAGGCGTGCACCGCCACCAGCGCCACGTCCGCCGCCGGGCGGCCGATTCGGGCCAGCGCGTGGTCGTAGACCGCGCGCGGCGGCTTCCACATCCGCACCTCGGCGACGCTGATCACCTGGTCGACGAAGCGGTCCAGGCCGCTGCGGCCGAGGAACGCCTCGGTGGACTCCCGGGCCCCGTTGGTCAGGCACGTCACCGAGATCCCGGCCTCGGTGAGCACCTGCATCGCCTGCTCGGCGTCGGGTTGGGCGGGCAGCGTCGCGAAGCCGTCGAGCACGTGGGCGACGTCGTCGTCGGAGAGCCGGCCACCACCGATCACCCGTAGCGCCGACGCCGCCACCTCGGGGAACGGCGCGTAGTCCCCCGCCAGCGTCAGCGCCATACCGTCGCGCAGCATCCGGTCGAACCAGCGTTGCCACGCCGGGCCGGGCAGGCCGACGTCGACGAAACGGTCGTGCAGCGGCTCGAGCGAGATGAGGGTCTCGACGACGTCGAAGGCCACGGTGTGCGGTCGGTGGGGCACGGGGCTGTCCTTCCTCCGGGGAGCGGGCGGGTACAGGTTGCCACCCGGGTCCTGCCCGCACCCCCGGCGTCCGGGATCGTCACCGGAACGGTTCGGTACCGGGTCCCGCTCGGTCGCGCCGTCCGCCGGCACCCGGCGGGCCGAGAGGAACCCGAGGCTCGCGACGCAGAACGGCACCAGGTAGTTGACCGCGACCCGGACCCAGGTGCCGGGGCCGGCGCCGGCGAGCAGCACGTCACCCTGGTTCACCGCCGACAGGATCGTGCCGACCACCAGGGCCACCGGCGCCGCCGTGCGCGCGGTGCGGCCCCGCACGAACAGCCCGACCGCCTGCGACGGGCGCGACCAGGTCGTCACGACGGGCGGCCGGGGCCGATCCCCCGTCACCTCGCGACGTACACGGTGTTGGCCGAGGTCCCCCGGGTCAGCGGGTTGGCGAACGTCACGACGTGGGACTCGCACCGGCCGAACACCTCCGCGAGCAGCTCCTCGAACCCTGGGTCGGGGGGAGCGTCGGACCACAGCGCGAAGACACCGCCCGGGTGCAGGTGGTGGGTGAGGCGACGCAGCCCCCGGGCACTGTAGAAGGCCGCGTGGCTGGGATGCAGGACATGCTGCGGCGTGTGGTCGATGTCGAGCAGCACCACGTCGAACCGCCGTCCGGGCCGGTCCGGATCGAATCCGGGGCCGGAATCCGACATGGCGAAGAAGTCGCCGCACTGCAGCCGGACCCGCGGATCCGCCGCCAGGCCCGCGGTGTCGGGGAGCAGCGCGCGCTCGTGCCACCCGACCACCTCGCCGAGCGCCTCGACGACCACCACGGAGCGGACGGCCGGATCCTGCAGGGTCGCCTGTGCGGTGTAGCCCAGGCCCAACCCCCCGACGACGACGTCGAGGTCGCCGCCCGACGTCGCCGCGAGGCCGAGGCGGGCGAGCTCGACCTCGGCCACGGTGAACAGGCTCGACATGAGGAACTCGTCGCCGAGCTTCGCCTCGTAGACGTCGATCCCGAGCGACGGCTCCCGTCGCCTCCGCAGACTGATCGCCCCCAGCGGGGAGTCGCTCCAGTCGAGCTCGGCGAAACGTGCACTCACTCGGCGTTCCCTTCGTCGGTCGGACCGCCAGTTGCGGGTTCAGTCGACGTCGACGTCGAACGGGTCCGGCCCCTCACGGCCGCTGAGCTGGAGCAGGATCGCGGCGAAGCCGTTGCGCAGGTGCTGCTCGGTGGCGGCGGCGACGGCATTCGGGTCGCCGACCTCCAGCGCCTCCACCATGGCGAGGTGCTCGCGGTGCGAGGCGGCGGAACGGGCCTCGGAGTGCAGCATCAGGTCCCACGGGAACGCCTGCCACATCGTCGCGATCCGCTCGACGAGTCCGGGCATGCCGCACCGCTCGTAGAGCAGGAAGTGGAACTCGCGGTTGCGGTCGCGAGCGGCGGCCGGATCGGCGGCGGCGGCGCCGGTTTCCAGCAGCCCGCGCGCCCGGGTCAGGTCGCGGCGGGACAGGCGTAGTGTCGCCCGCCGCATGGCGTAGGTCTCGGTGAGGCGCCGGACGACGTAGGTGGCGGTCACCTGGTCGACGTCGACGCCGGCCACCCGCACCCCGCGGTGCGGCTCCGCGACGACCAGGCCCTCGGCCTCCAGCAGGCGCAGGGCCTCCCGGACCGGGGTGATGCTCGCCCCGAACTCGCGGGCGAGCTCGTCCTGGGGCATCCGAGCCCCCCGCGGGAGGTCACCGGCGAGGATCTGTCGGCGCAGCTCGTCGACGATCTGGTCGCGTTTGGTCGGGAGACCCGCGCGCATCGACCGAACCCCCAACCATCAGCGGTGCCCGGGCCATGATCTGCGGGCTCGTGCCGCCACCATAGCCGCACCCCGGTCGGTCAACGGCCACCCCGGCGCATGCCCGCCGTGGGAGCCGCGCCCGGGCCACGGGTTCGGGTTCCGCTCATGGTTCCGGCCCATCCCGGTCGAGTCGGGCGAGCACCACGTCGGTGTGCTCGCCCAGGGCGGGGACACGGTCCATGCGGGCCGTGCGGCCCGCGAAGGAGATCGGGGGCAGCACCGCGCGGAGCGGGCCGACGGGTGAGTCGACCGTCCTCCAGCGGTCGCGGGCCGCGAGCTGCGGGTGGTCGAGCACCTCCTGGAGGCCGCGGCGCCGGGCGTACGCGACGTCCGCGTCCTCCAGACGTCGGGTGACCTCCTCGCCGGTGAGGCCGTCGAGGACCTTCGCGATCTCCGCGTGCAGGTCGGGCCGGTGCGCCACCCGCCGCGCACCGGTGGAGAAGCGGGCGTCGGCCGCGAGGTCCGCACGCAGCAGGACCCGCTCGCAGAACCGCGCCCACTCGCGTTCGTTCTGGATCGCGAGGACCACCTCGGTCCCGTCGCCCGCGACGAACGTGCCGTACGGCGCGATCGCGGCGTGATGGGTCCCGGTGCGCGCGGGCGCCGTCCCGCCGTAGCCGGCGTAGTAGAGCGGGTAGCCCATCCATTCGACGAGCGCGTCGAACAGGCTGACCTCGACGTCGGTGCCCTCGCCGGTGCGTTCCCGCTCGTAGAGCGCGGCGAGGATCCCGGAGAACGCGTACATGCCGGCGCCGATGTCCGCCGCGGGGATGCCGCTCTTCGCGGCCTCGTCCTCGGTACCGGTGACCGCGACCAGGCCCGTCTCGGACTGGATGAGCAGGTCGTAGGCCTTGGCGTCGCGGTAGGGCCCCGAGGACCCGTAGCCGGAGATGGAGCACGTGACCAGCCGGGGGAAGCGGGCCCGCAGCGCCTCGGTGCCGAGGCCGAGCCGCTCGGCCGCCCCGGGGGCGAAGTTCTGCACGAAGACGTCGGCGCGCTCCAGCAGCCGCAGGACCGACTCCACCGCCCCGGGCGCCTTGAGGTCGAGCGCGACGCTCTCCTTGGAGCGGTTGAGCCACACGAAGTGGCTCGACATGCCCTGCACCGTCTCGTCGTAGTCGCGCGCGAAGTCACCGGTCCCGGGGCGTTCGATCTTGATGACCCGGGCGCCGAGGTCGGCGAGGTGGCGCGTGGCCATCGGCGCGGCGACGGCCTGCTCGCAGGAGACGACCGTGATCCCGTCGAGGGGCAGCATCACGAGATCCCCACGACGACGGTCTTGGTCTGGGTGTAGCCGAGCAGGCCCTCGACGCCCTTCTCGCGGCCGTAGCCCGAGCGCTTCCAGCCGCCGAAGGGCAGCTCGACGCCGCCCGCGGCACCGTAGGTGTTGACGAACACCTGGCCCGGGGGGGCCCCCGGGGGGGGGCGGGGGGGGCCGGCGCCCGGGGGGGGGCGCACCCGCGCCGCCGGCGCGCGCGGG
>NZ_JAJCYB010000034.1 GCF_029263155.1 Pseudonocardia sp. | reverse complement strand
CGCAGAAAGCAAGCTCGTCACCCTCGATCGCAGAACTCGCAACACACCCACCAGCCTCGGCCTCCCACACATCAATTCAAGGAAGTAGCGATGAGAATTCCGAACACAGCACAGCCATGCCCGCCGATAGTCCAGAAAAAGGTCTTCTTCCCGACCGCGATCCGTGGTCGCGAGGCAGAGCGGCAGGTGAGCGCCGCCAAGGCGGTGTGCGCCGGTTGCCCGGTGCGGGCCGAGTGCCTCACCTGGGCCATCAGACACCTTCCGGACGGGATCGCCGGTGGGATGACCCAGGACGAGCGCCGCCGGGAGCAGGCCCGACGCCGCGACGCGCGACGCCGCCGACGCACGCCGGAACGCCCCGCGGGCGGGACACGTGCCGAGATCGCGCGCGCCGGTCGGGCCGCGCTCGCCGCGGGCATGGATGTGCAGGACGTGGCCGGGAAGTTCGAGGTCAGCCTGCGCACCGCCCAGCGATGGGCCCGCAGCGCCACGTCCGGAACGCGGCGACGGCACATGACGGAGGGGAGCCGCGGCGGCCACCGGGCTCCCCTCCAGATCTCCCACACAGCACCCCAGGCAGGGACACGAGCGGAAGGGAACCGAGCCTAGATGAACACCCCCGACGAGCACGACGACCGCCCGCGAGCGGTCCAGCTGGCCGAGGCCGGCGCCGAGGCGTGGGTGACGGTTGTCCGCCACCAGCTCGACGCGTCGGCGGACCACAGCGACTTCTATGCGCTGGGCGGGGACATGGTCGCCACCCTGCGCGCGCTGCAGGACCTGGCCCGTCTGCTGGACCGGCAGGTGCAGCGCTACGGCGAGCAGCGCGGGGTCTACGACGACTCCGGCGAGGTCGACCCGCACGAGCGGCTCACCGCGGCCGCCGTCGAGATGGAGGCCGTCGCCGACGCACTGGGCTCGGTGATCTGGTCCGCCGATCGCTACTGGAACGCCATCAGCCACATCGGCGTCGACGACGGACCGGCCGCCGAGGGCGAGGTGTCCCGATGAACGCGCGGGTACGCCCGATCAGCGGCACCGTGGTCGCCGGGCTGCACCGGTGGATCGACGGCCACGACGCCCACGTGCAGGCCGCGGTCTGGCTGCTGCTCGCGCACGAGGTATGGCCACGGCGTGCGGACTTCCTGCGGGCGTGCGTGCACCACAGCCCCGACGGCGGATGGTGGATCGACTTCCGGGCTGCCCGCACCGCGTTCGACAACGGCGCCTTCGACACCGCGTCGACAACGGAACTCGCGGTGCTCGACCTGGCGATCACCCTGGGCACGGACCGGTTCCGGTTCCGGGCGATGGGTCCGGGCAACGCCCGCGCGGTCGCCACGGCGGTCGCCCACGCGGTCGGAGCCGACCGATGACCGCGCGCGCCGTGCTCTACGGCCTGCTCGCGGTCGTCGCGGGCGCGGCCGCGGTGCTGTCGTTTGCCGCCCTCCGGGACCTGGCCCTGGTGTGCGGGTTCTCCCGGCAGCTGGCCTGGCTCCTCCCGGTCGTGGTCGACGCGGGCGCCGCCGCGGGCTCACTGGTGTGGCTGGGCGGACGGACCGGGCGCTCGGCCCGCACCTTCGCCCGGTCGCTCGCGCTCGCCCTGCTGACGCTGTCGGTGGCCGCGAACGCGCTCGGGCACGGCCTGGCCGCGTTCGCGCTCGCCCCGGCGTGGTGGGTAGTCGTGATCGTCTCCGCCGTCGCCCCGGCCGTGCTCGGGGCCGTCGTGCACCTCGCGGTGCTGGTCGGCCGCGTCGACGACGTGCACGTCCCCGAACCGGACGACTCCGCCCGGCCCCCCGAACGGGTCGGGGAACTGATCGCCGCCGGTGCGGGCCGCCGACGGCTCGCCCGGGAGCTGGGCATCAGCGAGTACGAGGCCCGGCAACTGCTCGACCGCACCCGTACCGAGCCACCGGTCCTCGCCGTCAACGGCTCCGGAAGGACGTCGTCATGAATACCTCCCTCCTCACGCTGTTCGTGGTCCTGGCCACGATCGCCGCGATCTCCCACCGCCGGGGCGCCCTCGTGGTCGCCGTCGGAGCCAGCGTGCTCGCGGCCATGCCCGCGTGGGCCCTGATCCGCACCTCCCACCCGCTGCTCGTCGGCGCACTGTCAGTGGCACTGGCCGGGTGGTTGTGGATGCGGCACGGCCGCACGATGGCCACGGTCACCCGCTGGGGCAGCAGCAGCCGGCGCAAGGCCGGCGTCGCCTCGACGGGCGACATCGTCCGCGCGGGGTCGGCGCTGGCCATGCGCCGTCGGACCCCGCAGGTCCGGCCGTCGCTGCGCGCGACCTCGCGCTGGGCGCGGCTCGTGCAGCTGGTCCGGCTTCCCGCCGTCGCGGTGGGCGTCGAACTGTGTCGGGTCGCCGGGTTGAAGGTGTGGGCGTCGATCGAGGACGTCGTCCTCGCGTTCGGCGGGCCGCGCGTGGGCAAGTCGCAGTGGCTGGCCGGGCGGATCATCGACGCTCCCGGTGCCGTACTCGTCACCAGTACACGCACCGACCTGCTCAACCAGACCGCTGCCCTGCGGGCCCAGGTCGGGCCGGTGTTCGTGTTCAACCCCGTCGGGCTCGCCGGGCTGCCGTCGACGATCACGTTCGACCCGCTCACCGACTGCGGCGACCCCGTGGCCGCGAACGAGCGGGCCGCGGACATGCTCGCCGCCGCGAACCGCGGCGGGGGGCCGGACCGCGAGTTCTGGGACGACCAGGGCCGCCGCAACCTCGCCGCGCTCATGCACGCGGCCGCGCTCGGCGGGCACACGATGGCCGACGTCGGCACATGGCTGTCCGAGCTGGACGACCACGCGCAGCGCATCCTGCTGCTCCTGCGCAACCGCAGCCCGGAGCCGGCGTTCGAGGCGGCCGTCCGGCAGTTCATCGGGACGAACGAGCGCACCCGCACGTCGATCACGTCGACCATCGCCCCCGCGATCGGCTGGCTCACCCACGGCCCGGCCAAGGAGGCGGCCCGGCCGATCGCCGAGGGCGGGCAGCCGTTCGACGTCGCCGCCCTTCTTGCTGCGAAGGCGACGGTCTACATGCTCGGCGGTGAGGAGGCCCAGGTCGCGCCGCTGGTCTGCGCCCTCACCGGTTACATCGCCCGGCAGGCCCGCCGCCTTGCCGACCGTCAGCCCGGCGGCCGGCTCGACCCGCCGCTGTCGCTGCGTCTCGACGAGGCGGCACTGATCTGCCCCATCCCTCTCGACAAGTGGTCGGCCGACATGGGCGGGCGCGGCATCTCGATCGTGGCCTGCTTCCAGAGCCGGGCGCAGCTGGTGGACTGCTACGGGGTGGCCAAGTCCGCCGTCACGCTCAACAACTCCGGAGCCCGGGAACTGTTCGGAGGGACCGCCGACCGGGACGACCTCAACTACTGGTCGACGCTGGCTGGGGAGCGGGACGAGCCGACCACGACGACGGACCTGCACGGGCGGTTGGCGTCCCGCACTACGCGGCGGGTCCCGGTGCTCTCGCCCGCGCAGCTGGCGAACCTCCCGGCGGGGCGGGTGGTGGTGTTCCGCCGGGACATGCCGCCGGTCATCGGCCGTGTCGAGCAGGCCTGGCGCCGGGCCGACGTGCACGCCGTCCATCATCCCGACGCGCTCACCGTCCGGGCTCGGGCCTGGCGGCGCCGGCAGGTCACCCGCGCCGTCGCCGTCATCGCCCGCCGCACCCAGCCTGCCCGGACGTGGTTCGGGGCCCGCCGTCGCGCCCTCGTCGGATGGTGCGCCGCGCGCTGGACGGCGCTACGGGTGCGCGTCACCGGGCGCGGCAGACCGATCGAGTACCAGAGCCCGACCGTCGTGCCGGGGCAGGTGGTCGACCAGTACCGCAAGCCGCACGAGGCCGAAGTGATCCCGTTCCCGCAGCTTCCCTGCGACGAGCCGGACGATCCATGGGGGGACGCGCGATGACCATCCCACCCACGGTGCGGGAGATCGCCGAGCTGACCGCCCGCCTGCGGGAGCTGTCCGCCCGGGGGCGGGAGGTCGACCCGGACCAGCGGGCGGCGTTCCTGGCCGACAAGCACGCGCTGCTCAACCGCATCCGGCCCGCACCGCACGAGACCGCGTCGTCGCCGATGTCCGCCGAGGAGGCCGCCCGGCGGCTCACCGGGCCCGGCCGCTCCCTCGACGAGTCCCGCGCCCTGGTCCGTGACTACCTCGACGACACCTCCGACCGGGTGGGAGTGCCCGCCCACCTGTGGGGCCTCGACGAGTACGACCTGACGGCGATCGAGTCGTCCGGGCGCGGCGCCGACGAGATGCCACCGGTGGTCGTGCGCTGTCCGGAGGACCGGCCACGTGCAGATGCCCAGTATCTCGACGACCGGCGCGCCGACGAGGACTCCGCGGGCGACGACCTCACGCGGGGGATCGAGCGATGACCCGCCGCCGGCGCCTCCCGCGCTACCCGGCCGGCCGAGCCGCAACGACGTCGCGGCGCCGGATGGCGGCTGCCACCCGCCAGCCAGCGGTACGTACCACCCGGCCCGCGCCTGGCGCCCGGTGATCCCAGGAGGGGAACGCCATGACCACCGACACCACCGGGCCGCAGCCCGACCCCACCGTCGCCGCGCTCGGGCGCTCGGTCTCGCGCGCGCTGCGCCGGATCGACACGGTGGACACCAACCTGCTGCAGCTCGCATCGGACGTCGCCGCGCTGCGTGCGCTCCTCGGCCGGGCCGAACGCGCCGAGGAGCCGAAGGCGGCGGACGTCCGGTCCTGGCTGCTCGCCAACGACACCGTGCAGGCCGTGAAGGACGCGGCCGACCTGGCGGACTGGGTGGGTCGCGTCTACGTCCGCTACACCCGCGCGCAGCTGTCTTCCTGCTGGCTGTGGCACCCCGAGGCGATCGAGGAGCTGTGGTGGCTGCGCTGGGCGCACGCCGAGGCCTACCACCCCGAGAAGGGCTCATGGATGCGCGTCGGGGAGTGGCACGACCGGCAGCGCCCCGGCGTCGAGCGCCGCCTGAACGGGCTGCTCGGCAAGTGCTCGTTGTCGCGGCACGCCGACCGCAACGGACGCCAGGCCGACGTCGTGGAGCCGGTCCCGCCGCCGCTCGCTGACCATCACCTCGTCGTGGCTACCCACTGGGTCGCCATGCGCACTGCCGGTCCCGTGCCGACGGAGGACGTCCTCGCCGAGGCCGAGCAGGCCGAGTACACGCAGCACCGGGGGAGCAGATGACCGGCTGCGTCGTGCCCGGGTGCGGTCGACCGCACCACGCGCGCGGCTGGTGCCGGCCGCACTGGCGCCGTGCCCGTCGCGGCGCCGTCCGGCCCGACGACCCGATCCGCGACACGGCGGGGGCACCGAGCTACTTCGCCCTCCGTCGCAGGCTCACGGCCACGCGCGGCCCGGCCGCCGGCCGGGCCTGCGCCGAGTGCCCGCGCACGGCCTACCTGTGGTCCTACGACGGCGCCGATCCCGACGAGCGCACCGACCCGTCGCGCGGCTACCGCTACAGCCTCGACCTGGCCCGCTACCGCCCGCGCTGTCGCTCCTGCCACCGCCGCTCGACCGTCGAACCGCTCGACGCCGAACGCGTCGCCCGGCTCTACCGAGGCGGAGCCAGCTCCGCCGGAATAGCCGCACTGCTCGACACCAGCCCGAACACCGTCCTCCGACTCCTCCGAGCCAACCACGTCCCGATCCGATCCCGACGACGCCGAAGCCGATGACGACGCACCACTCCGAGAACACCAGTCCGCAGGACGACGACCGAGAGAAGACCCGTACCTACGCGAGCAAGAGCAAGACCCACACCCACGCATCACGATCCCGTGGTGCCCGTCGCGGGCCCTGGCGGGCCCGCTCGGAACCCGCCGTTCATGATCGACTCGGCGCTGAGGAGCACGCCTTGACCACCACCGGAAAGCACCTGCACGACGCCCGGCATCCGGCCGAGCGCTACGCCGCGATCTTCCTCGCCATCGCCCAGCGCGACCTCGGGTTGGCCCGCGCGAGCAGCCCCGAGATCCTCGCGGCCGAAGATCCGGAGAATCCCGACCCCGTGGCCGAGTACGCGGCCTGGGTCGAGCGGATGGTCGAGAGCGAGCGGTTCCATCGCCTGGCTGCGCTGCGCTCCGTCGAGGCCTGCCGCCGCGACGACGACAGCCCGGATCCGGGTCGGGCCCTGCTCGATCCGGCGGACGGCCCGGAGTTCGCCGACTCGGTCCGTCGGGCCCGCGCGGCGATCGCTGCCATGCTCGGCCCGGACCCCGTCGCGGCGCGCGCGGCTCAGCACGACGTCCTCGTGCGCTGGTACGCCGACGACGACGTGCACGGCGGGAGCTCGTCGTGTTGAGCGTCCACCGCGGGCACTCCGTCCGCTACCTCACCGACGAGGTCGCGAAGGCCCGCGAGGGCTACTACACCGGCGCCGTCGCCGCGGGCGAGCCTCCGGGGCTCTGGTGGGGCAAGGGAGCCGAG
The DNA here is from genome assembly GCF_029263155.1 of Pseudonocardia sp. Classification (GTDB taxonomy): domain Bacteria; phylum Actinomycetota; class Actinomycetes; order Mycobacteriales; family Pseudonocardiaceae; genus Pseudonocardia. The sequence goes on along the minus strand of NZ_JAJCYB010000034.1, from coordinate 23,702 downwards.
ACACTCGGGTTGGCCGGAGAGGTCGACGCCGACCTGATGGAGGCCATCTACACGCGCCTGCTCGACCCGCGTGACCCTGCCGCGCACGACCGCACCACCTGGGACGAGGCGGAGGCCCTCGCCGCCGGTCACCGCAAGTACCGCACCGCGGAGCAGATCTACGCCTCCCTGCTCGACGCCCGCCCGGACGCCGGCCCCGAGGAGCGCGCGGCGCTGCGGGCCCAGGCCGGGCGCTCGGCCCGGCAGGCCGTGTCGTTCATCGACGTCACGTTCTCCGCGCCGAAGTCGGTGACCGTCACCGGTCTGGCGTTCGAGCGTGCGGCCAACGACGCGCGGCTGCGCGGCGACGTCGTCGCGGCGCAGGCGTGGGACACCCACGCCCAGGCCGTCGAGGACGCGATGATGGCCGGCGTCCGCGCCGGGCTCGCCTATCTGCAGGAGCACGCCGGCTACTCCCGGGTGGGCCACCACGGGGGCGGGGCCGGGCGCTGGATCGACGCCCACGAGTTCGTCGTCGCCCAGTTCTTCCAGCACGACTCCCGCGAGCGGGACCCGCAGTGGCACATCCACAACGCGATCCTCAACCGCGTCCTGTGCGCTGACGGCGTCTGGCGCGGCGTCGACGGGCGCGCGATCGACGAGCACAAGGCCGCCGCCGGCGCGATCGCCGAGCGCGTCATGGAGGCGCACCTCGCGCAGTCGCTCGGCGTGCGGACCGAGACCCGGCCCGACGGGAAGGCGCGCGAGGTCGTCGGCGTCGACCGCGACCTGATGGACCTCTACTCGTCGCGGCGCGCGCAGATCGGCCCGAAGGCCGCCGAGCTGATCCGCCAGTTCACCGCCGCACAGGGCCGCGAGCCGTCGCCGTACGAGAAGGTCGTGATCCACGAGCAGGCGACGCTCGTGACCCGCAAGGCCAAGTCCCATGACGGGGAGACGCGGGAGGAGCAGTTCACCCGGTGGGAGGAGATGGCCCGCGGCCGGGTGACCGGCGGGCTCACCTCGCTGGCCGAGCAGCTGGTCGCCCGCGCCCAGGACCCGGGCGAGGACGCCGAGTTCTCCCCGCGCGACGTCATCGAGCGCGCGGTCGCCGACATCAGCGCGACCCGCGCGCACTACTCGCGCTCGGACATGGTCCAGGCCGTCTCCAACGCGCTTCCCGGTCACCTGGGCGTCGCGCCCGAGGACGTGGAGCCGCTGCTGATGGGGTTGACGGACGCCGCGCTCGACCTCGCCCAGCGCCTGACGCCGGTCGAGGACGCCGACGCGCTGCCCGACGAGCTGCGGCTCGCGAACGGCGAGTCGGCGTACGCCCGGCACGGGTCGGTCCGCTACTCCACGCCCGGCCAGCTCGCAGCGGAGCGATCGCTGATCGCGGCCGCCGTGCAGCGCGGGGCCCACCGGCTCACCGAAGAGCGGGTCGACGAGGTGTGCGGGCGGTTCGCCGAGTCCGGCACCCGCCTGGGCCCGGACCAGGAGGCCGCGCTGCGCGGCGTGCTGACCTCCGGTGCGCAGGTCGAGGTCCTGACCGCCGCGGCGGGCACCGGCAAATCATTCGTCGTCGGCGCGATCGCCGGCACCTGGACCGACCCGGAGGGCGATCCCGACGTCGAGCTGCCCCGACGCGTGTTCGGGCTCGCGCCGTACCAGAACGCGGCCGAGGTGCTCGCCGGTGAAGGTCTGGCGACGAAGAACGTGCGCGCGTGGCTCGCGACGCAGAACCGCATCGACCGCACCCGACCTGGCCAGCACGCCACCGGCCCGACCGGCGACGACGAGGCGTGGCGGCTCCGCCGTGGCGACCTGGTGGTCGTCGACGAGGCCGGTACCGCGGAGACCGGTGATCTCGTCGCGGTCCACGCCCGCTGCCAGTCGGCCGGGGCGAAGCTCCTGCTCGTTGGCGACCCACGCCAGCTGACTGCGATCGGTCCTGGCGGTGCACTCGCCGACATCGGCGAGCACGGCATCACCTACCAGCTCTCCGAGGTCCGCCGGTTCGACAACACCTGGGAGGGCCCGGCGTCGCTGCGGCTGCGCGACGGCGACCCCGACGTGCTCGCCGAGTACGCCAAGCGCGGCCGGCTCATCGACGGCGGCACTGCCGAGCAGGCCGAGGCGGCCGCGTCGCGGGCGTGGCTGGCCGACACGCTCAACGGACGTGAGTCGCTACTGATGGTCGGCACGAACGCGACCGCCGCGCGGGTCGCGGCCGGTCTGCGCTCCGAGCTGGTCCGGCTGGGCCGGGTGGAGGAGGACGGCGTCCCGCTCGGCGAAGGGCCGGCGCTCGCCGACTGGCGCGGCACGGTCGCCGGGGTCGGCGACCTCGTGCAGGCTCGCGCGCTCGCCTGGCACCTGCGCGGGTTCGAGGGCAACACGGCCGCCCCGATCACCCGGCGGACCTACCGGGTGCTCGCCACCCGCCCCGACGGCGGGCTGACCGTCGCACCCGTCGACCGCGCCGCCGAGGACGGCGAGCGCAACGCCTGGGGAGAGATCCTCGGCGCGCCGATGCAGCTGCCCGGCACCTACGTCCGCGATCACGTCAGCCTGGGCTACGCCAGCACCAAGGACGCCGCGCAGGGCCGCAACGTCGACACCAGCCACTCCGTGATCGGCCCCGGCACGGACGCCGCCGGCCTCTACGTCCCGGCGACCCGCGGCCGCGAGCGAAACACGATCTACGCCGTGACCCGCCACCGCGCGCCCGACGCCGAGACCGGTGAGACGTTCGACGTCGCCGAGCGCACCCCGGAGGCCGTGCTCGCCGACGGTCTCGCCAACCTGCGTGAGGACCGCTCCGCACAGGCCGAGCAGGCCCACGCGGAGACCGAGGCCCGTTCGGTGATGACCCAGGTCGACCGGATGGCCGACCTCATTCGCGAGGTAAACGCCGGTCGCACCGCCTCGACGCTCGACCGGCTCGCCGCCGTAGGGCACCTCACGCCGCACGAGCGCGGCCTTCTGGCCGCCGACGACGCCTTCGGCTCGTTGGAGCGGCTACTCCGCACTGCTGAGCTTGCCGGCCACGACGCCGAGCAGGTGCTGACGGAGGCAATCGAGTCCCGCAGCCTGATGGGCGCCGACTCCCCGGCCCAGGTCATCCACCACCGCATCACCCACGCCCTGAACGGCCAGCTCACCCCGCACCTCAGCGGGGGCGCGGCCGACCTGATCCCGCACCACCTCCGCGACGCCGCCGACGCGCTCCCCGCCGACGAGAAGCGCGCCGCCCGGCTGCACCAGCTCGCCGACGCAGCCGACACCCGCCGGTACGAACTCGGCGCGCTTACCGCGGAGCAGGCGCCCGCCTGGGCGATCGATGCCCTCGGGCCCGTCCCGGACCCGGAGCAGGTCGTCGCCCGCCAGGACTGGGAGCAGCGTGCCGGCTGGGCCGCGGCCTACCGCGAACTCGTCGACCACACCGACGAGCACGACCCGCTCGGCAACGCCCCCGGCAAGGGCCGCGTCGAGCACGCGGTGATGTTCCGGGCCGCGCACGAGGCCCTGGCCCTCGTCGACGCCGGAGCCGAGGAGGCGAACCTGTCCGACGGCGCCCTGCGCGCCCGAGTCCGTGCGTACGAGCGCGAACTGACCTGGGCGCCGCGCTGGGTCGACGACGAGCTCGCCGCCGCCCACCAGGCCCACAGCCGCGCCACGACCGATGCGACGGTGTGGACCGCCCGTGCCGATGCCCCCGACACCGCCCCTGCCGACGCGGCCCGGCTCCGTGCCGACGCCGAAGGAACTCGTGCCGAGGCCGCGCGACTGGCCGAGCAGATCACGCAGCTCGAGGTCGCGGACGAGGCCCGCGCCCGGTGGTTCACCCACACCGCGGTCACCCGAGACCTCGCCGAGCGGTCCGGCGTCGAGCTGAAGGCCCGTGGCGTCGACCCAGACCACCCGGCGGACCGGACGACGGGCCCGGAATGGCTCGCTCTGCACCGCGCCGAGCAGGCGGATCGGGAGCGCGAACAACCCGTCACCGAATCCGACGTCGACGAGCGGTGGGACGACGAGCAGCTCAGCCCGACGAGGCCACCCGAACGCGATCGCGTCGAGACCGAATTTCCGGATGTGCGGGATGTCAGCACCATGGATCCGACGGAGACCGCCGACCCTGCTCAGCGGCGCCGGGTCAGGCCCGTGGACGAGACGACGGTCGCCGTCCATCGCGCGCAGCTGTCGCTGGCGGAGATCGCGCAGCGCGAGGCGGCCGACGCCGCACGGGAGGCGTCCGACGCGGCTGCGCGAGACGCGACCGAGTCCGCTCGACGGGCCGAACTCACCGACTGGTCCACCGGAGCCGGCCATGAGGGCGACGCCGACGGAGTCGTGGACGACATCCCCGTGCTCAGTCGCGACGAGTGAGGTCCCGCTGTTCCGTCGCCGTGCTCGCAGCCAGATCCGCCGCCCACGTGACGGCAAACCCGGCCCCTTCCAGCTCCGCCCGCGTCTCGGCGATGTCCTGGCGGCGCAGTTCGCGCCACAGCGCCAGCAACTCGGCGACGGGCGCCGGCAGCTGCGCGCCCGGATGGCGCACCACCGGCCCCCACTTCGGCCGGACGGGATCGCCGCGGAGCTGAAAGGGGTGCCAGCGGACGACGTGGTCCACCAGGTCCGCATCCAGGACCACGAGCCCGAGCGGGAACGGCCCGCCCGGGAGGTCGAGGGCCGCGCACAGATCGGAGTACTCCCAGACGACGACCACCCGGGTCGCGAGAACGACCGACGGGAGCAGTCCGAGCGCGGTCACCGCAGCCGCGGCGTCCGCACCACGTCGGAACGGCCGAGCGGCCACACTGCCGACGTAGGGCTGCCGCAGGTGCTTGTGCAGCAGGTGCACCGCGGGCGGCGGCACCGCACCGCCTCTAAGCAGGGCAGCATTGACGAGGTCAAGGCTGCCCGACTCCACGGCGTCGATCAGCGGGCCTAATGCAGGATCCATCCCCGAAGTGTGAACCCAATCCCCGACAACCGTCGCCGATGAGCAGTCATGACCCGGAACTCGACACGCCCCCTCGCCATCGGCGGTTGCGGTGAGCGTCCGACGGTCGTAGTGGTCTCACCTCGAAAGTGCTCAATTGCCTGGGGTTCGAGAACTCGGTAATTCCACTTCGCGAGGATAATTGAGTTTCGTCTATTCGGCCGTCGACACTTCGACTCATGAAGAACCGGGGCCGAGCTCGACTATAGATGGGAGGCGGCCTTCGTGCGGCACTAACGTCCGCCTATATGCTCAGCGGAGCCGTTGCGGAGTCCCACCAGGGAGTCGGGACGAACAGTGTCTGATCTAGGTCTAGGCCGTGTGATGCCGGTTCCCCAAAATCACCTCGCTCGGCGCGACGATCGAACTCTTCGACGGCGAGACCAAGCTTGCACGCGTATATCTCTCTCGGCAGGTGTCGCGGAACTGGCGTCATAATGATGCGGGTTGGGTCGGGTCGGAACGGCAGGTCGAAACTAATCTCCGTGAGCATGTTCCATGCGGGGAGCACGTGCTCGGGCGGCCCGAGCTCCATCCGGCCAGAGCCATGGCGGGCACCGTGCGCGGCTAGTTCGGAGTAGGTCGTTACATAGCTGAGGATCGCCAGGGGCTCATGACGCATCTGATCCCACACCCACGTACGCCCGGCCATGTCCGAGTCCCAGCCCCACTCCTCGGTGCCCGAGCTCGAGTGCAACAGATGATAGACCGCCCACAAGACTTCCCACTCGGCTTCCGGCGCACGTTGTGCCCAGCTATGCGCAACCTTCGCGGCGTTGGGAGCGAAGGAGGCATTACCTCCGCGATCGCCAGAGACGACCACGAATCGGCCCCGCCGGGTCAGTACCTCGCGAACTGCGGCGTTGTCGACCCCGTGGGTATGCGCGAGGCGGTCAATGAGTGCCGGCACGTCCAAGGCTTGCCAGCCAACGTCGACGATACGACGTGCCGCGTGGAGAGTGGTCCCGTGGTGGAGCACCAGGGGGGCGTTGAGATCGATGATGGTCGTCCTTCCGCGATGAGGGGCCGTCGGCTCGTTGGCGCAAAGGGTGAGTCCGTAAAGTGCGCGCTCCGGCAGGGTCCGAACCTGTCTTTAGGTTTGGATGGCCCACCAGCAACTACACGGCCAGCGACGTGTTTCGCGGCGAAGGCCAGCCACGCGAACCGACGGTAGCGTGCCGTCATGCCGTCTGAGAGCTCCGACGCCGACGCCCAGGGCGCAGCCGCACACCTCGCGCAGTTGCTGCAGCGGTTGGCGCGCCAGTCCTACGACGAGTTCGACGGCGTGTCAATCACGCCGGGCAACTCCGTGGCGATCACGCCGAGCCACGCGCATCTACTGGTGGAAACCGTACTGGCGATGCTGCCACGTTGCTATGCGGTGCCGGACGGGCTTCCCACGGATGAAGAGTGCGCCATGCCCGACGCCGTGTGTCACGCCTGCGCGCGAGAGTCGCGTCGCCTGCCGCGCTTTCGGTGATGTTGCCGCCGCCAGTCGGCGTGCACCGATCGCCATCGTCACTTGCTCGACTCTCGCAAGATCACTGAGCCTTGCAGGCAGGTGCTCACATACTGCGGCTCGTCGGCTCGCCGGGTGTGCTCCCCGTCCCGAGACCGAGTTCGTCTCGGACGACGCACGTAGACGCTGCTGGCCGGTGCTCAGCGGAGGGGAACCTTCTCGACCGGGTGAGGCAAGGGTCGCTGCCGGAACAGGTCTCGCTACGCTCCGCGAATGTCGAGGGGGAGCTCGGTGATCGACGCGCCGGAGATCGGGGAGCTGGTCCGGGTGCGTGGCCAGCAGTGGGTGGTGAGCGGACGCCGGGTCAGTACCCAACCCCGCGACGAGCTCGCCGCCGACGTGCCTGGCCGCACAATGGTGTCGCTCACGAGCGTCAGCGACGAAGACCTTGGCGACGAGCTAACCGTGGTCTGGGAGATCGAGCCCGGCCGGGAAGTCCTGCCGGAGACGCGCCTCCCAGACGTCACGGCCGATGGCTGGGACGACCCGCGCGTCCTCGGCGCCTTCCTCGACGCCGTGCGCTGGGGCACGGTCGCCAGCGCCGACGACACGACGTTGCAGGCCCCATTCCGGGCCGGCATCACGATCGAGGAGTACCAGCTCGAACCGGTAGCGAAGGCGCTGAGCATGCCGCGGGTCAACCTGCTGGTCGCCGACGACGTCGGCCTAGGCAAGACCATCGAGGCCGGGCTGGTCATCCAAGAGATGCTGCTGCGGAACCGCGCGCGACGGGTGGTCGTGGTGTGCCCGGCCCCGCTGACCGGCAAGTGGCGCGACGAGCTGCTGGAGAAGTTCGGGCTGCGGTTCACCGTCCTCGACGCGGCCGCTCTCAAGGCGCTGCGGCGCAGCCACGGCCTGGAGGCTAACCCCTTCGCGGTGTTCCCCCGCGTCATCGTCAGCCTGCCGTGGTTGCGCACCCCCCGCGTCCAGCGGCTGCTTGACGAGGTGCTCACCCCGGACAACCAGCACCCCGGCTTCGTGGACGTCCTTGTCGTCGACGAAGCGCATCACTGCGCCCCAGCGGCTCCGGCAAGCGGCCGGCGCTACGCGCTGGACAGCCAGCAGACGCAGGCGGTCCGCCGACTGGGCGAGCACAGCCAGCACCGGGTCTTCTTATCCGCCACCCCGCACAACGGCTACGCAGAGTCCTGGCAGGCCCTGCTGGAGATGCTCGACCCGCTGCGATTCGCCCGCGGGGTCGAGCCGGACCCGGGCGTCGTCGGGCAGGTGATGGTGCGCCGGTTGAAGGACGAACTGCTGCTGCCCGACGGCGCCAGTCGGTTCCCTGGTCGCGTCCCCCGCCACGTCGAGGTCGCCTACTCCGACGACGAGCGCGCCGGGCACGCGCTGCTGGCGGCCTACACCGCCGCCCGCCGCGGCACCCCCGGCGCCGCGGCCGTCCGCGCCGGCGACCTGATCACCCTGCTGCTGAAGAAGCGCCTGTTCTCCTCCCCCGCGGCCTTCGCGCGGACCCTGACCGCCCACCGGGCCACTGTCTTGGGCGCCGACCGGCCCGCACTACCCCTTCTCGACGACTCGGTGCCCGACTGGCTGCTCGACGACTACGGCGATGAGCCCGATCCGGAGGAGGCCGAGCAGGACGTCTTGCGGCGCGCGGCCACGCTCACCGGCGTGGCGGACCCCGCGCAGGCGGCGCTGCTCGACCAGCTCGCGGCCTGGGCCGAGCGGCATGCGGAGCCGGCGGACAGCAAGGCCGACGCGCTGGTCGCGGAGCTGCTGCGGCTGAGCCCGCCCGGCAGCTCCACCCGGGTGATCGTGTTCACCGAGTACCGCGACACCCAGGTGTGGCTGGCCGGTGTACTCGCCGCGCGCGGCCTCGGCGGCGACCGCCTGGGGCTGCTGCACGGCGGGATGGACCCGGTTCGGCGCGACCACCTTAAGGACGCCTTTCAGGCCGCGCCGGACCGCGATCCGCTGCGGATCCTGCTGGCCACCGACGCGGCCAGCGAGGGGATCGACCTGCAGCGCCACTGCCACACGGTGATCCACTACGACATCCCGTTCAACCCGAACCGGCTCGAACAGCGCATCGGCCGTGTGGACCGCTACGGGCAGCGCACCGAGGTTGACGTCGTGCACTTCGTCGGGGCGGGGTGGCAGTCGGCGCAACCGGACTCCTACGACGGCGACCTGGAGTTCCTGTCTCGGGTGGCCCGCAAGGTCGCCGCCGAGCGCCGCGACCTGGGCAGCGTCAACCCGGTGCTCGCCGGAGCGGTGGAGGCGCGAATGCTGGGCCGCCCGGTGCTGGTGGACCCGCTCACCGTCAACCCGAAGGTGTCCACCTCGGTGCTGCGCGCCGAGCAGGACCTGCGGGCCCAGGCGCAGCGACTGCGCGCCCAGCTCGACACCTCTGTGGAGCGGTTGCACGTCGCCCCGGCCAACATCCGACGAGTGGTCGACACCGCGCTGGCGCTCGCCCAGCAGCCACCGCTGGTCGCCGGCGCGCCGGGCGAGATCACCCCGCCGGACCTGCGGGCCGGGTGGGAGAACACGCTGATCGGGCTCGCGGACCCCCTGTCCGGGGAGTTGCGGCCGCTGACGTTCGACCCGGCCGTGGCCCGTGGCCGCGACGACGTCGTGCTCGGCCATCTCGGGCACCCGCTGGTGGACCAGGCGACCCGGCTGTTGCGCAGCGCGGTGTGGGGTGGGCGGACCGACCTGCACCGGGTCAGCGCCGTCCGCTTCGCCGCCCCGCCGGAGCTGGCGCTGCGCGGGCCGGTCGTGGTCGTGATGGCCCGGCTGGTGATCGTGGGAGCCGACGGCGGGCGCCTGCATGAGGAGATCGTGCTGGCTGGCCGCGAGCTGCCCGCGGCGGGCCGCAGCAAGCGGCTGGACCTGGAGCAGCGGGCCTACCGCGCGCTGCGCGGAGCGGTTGAGGCCGCGCTGGAGCCGGCGGCCTGCCGCCCGGCGGCGGCCGCGACCCGTGAGCGGTTGGTCGCGCAGTGGGCCGAGCTCACCCCGCGGCTGGTGGAGGACCTGGCGCTGCGGGCCACCGCGCAGAAGGAGACGCGCACGGCGGACCTGGCGCGTCAGCATGAGCGGGCACGCACGCACACCGCAGCGGTGTTCGACCAGCTGCACGCCACGCTCACCGCCGCGCTGGCCGCGTCCGGCGCGGTACAGCTCACCCTCGACGACCTCGACCGCCGGGAGGTGGTGCAGTTCGAGCGCGACCGGCAGTCCTGGCAGGACCGGCTCGACGCGCTGGAGGAGAACCGTCAGCAGGAACTCGATCGGCTCGATGCCCGCTATGGGCAGGTCCGCGAGCTGGTGTTCCCGTTCGCCGTGGTGCTGGCCGAACCGGAGGTGGGGTGATGGCGGGCCGGCGCAAGCGCCGCTACAGCGCGGGCGAGGCTGCGCGGCGCCGGCACGCGTGGCTGGAGCTGGTGCAGACCTCCGGACCGTTCCTGACCCTGCCGGTGGTGGAGCGGGTGTTCCCCAACGGGCTGCCGGACGTGCCCGGCCCGGTCCGGGCCGACGTGCGGGCGGCGACCACCGACGCCCTCTCCTCGGGCGGGGCGTCGCGGCACGCCGCGGTGCGCGCCGTGCTGCACCGCGCCCTGGACTGGGCGGGTCATCTGAGGCTCGACACCGAACTGCCTGCGGCGCTGGCCGAACCGGTCGCCGAGCACGGGCTGCTGCTCCGCCCCGACCTGGGGTTCTACGCCGAGCGGCACGACGACCCGGCCGAGCCGGACGACGAGACCGACCCGGACGACGAGGACCCCGACAGCGAGGACGGCAACGACCCTGGCGACACGGGCGACGGAACCGGCGGGCCGTGGCGGCTGCTCGGCATGGTGACCGACTGGGGTGCGCACCCGCTGGCCCGCACCACCCGCCAGGGATGGACCGCGAGCCCCGTGGAGCGGCTCGCGGTGCTCCTGCGCGCCCGGGACGTGCCGGTCGGGCTGGTCACCGACGGACGCTGGTGGGCGCTGGTGTGGGCGCCGCTGGGCGGCACAACCGGTGCAGCGGTGTTCGACGCGAGCCTGTGGGGGGAGGAACCGGAGTCGTTCGCGGCGTTTGTGGCGCTGCTGACCCGGGCCCGCTTCCTCGCGGTGGCCCCGACCGACACCTTGCCCGCCCTGTTCGTCGAAAGCCTCGGCGCGCAGGAGGTCGTCACGGTGACCCTGGGCCGACAGGTCCGCGACGCCGTCGAACTGCTGATCGGCACCCTGGACCGCCTCGACGCCGAGAGCGGGATCCTGGACGGGGTGTCCGACGACGAGCTGTACGACGGCGTCGTCACCTTCATGATGCGGTTGGTGTTCCTGCTCTTCGCCGAGGAACGCCGCCTGCTGCCCAGCGACGACGACGTGTACGTGGCCGCCTACAGCGTGGGGCGGCTCGGTGACCAGCTCGCGGTGACCGAGCCGCAGATCCTGGAGCGCCGGACCGGCGCGTGGCACCGGCTGCTGGCGGTGGGGCGCGCGGTGCACGGTGGTGTGGCCCATGAGGACCTGCGGCTGCCCGCGTACGGCGGGAACCTGTTCGACCCCGACCGGTTCCCGTGGCTGGAGGGGCGCCGCGCGGGCGAGGCGACGACCGTCCGGCCCCCGGCCGTGGACGACCGCACCGTGCTGCGGCTGCTGCGCGCCGTGCAAGAGGTCGTGATCGACGGCGAGCGGCGCCGCCTCACCTTCCGCACTCTCGACGTCGAGCAGATCGGGTACGTCTACGAGGGCCTCCTCGAGCTGGAGGTGCGCACCGCCACCGTCACGACGCTCTCGCTGGCCCGGCCGTCCGCGTGGCCGAAGGTGAAGCAGCCCGCCGAGATCACCATCGACGAGCTGACGGAGCGGCTCGGCGCGCCGGAGGGCCCGTCGATGGCCGAGTGGGTGGCGGCCCGGTCGAGCTGGTCAGCGGCGGCACTGGAGCGCCTGTTCGAGAGCCCGCTGCAGGCCGAGCGGCGCGCGGCACTGCTGCGGGCCACCGGCAATCCGGCGCTGGCCGAGCGGATCGCCCCGTACGCCGTGGCGCTGCGCTGGGACGAGCTCGGCCGGCCGGCGGTGACGCTGCCGGGGCGCCGGTTCGTCGCCCCCAGCACGCGGCGGGCCAGCACCGGCACCCACTACACGCCGCGCGCGCTGGCCGAGGACGTCGCCGGCAACACCCTGGAGCCGCTGGTGTACCGGCCGGGCCCGCTGGAGACGGCCGACCGCTCCGCCTGGGTCATCCGCCCGTCCAGCGAGCTGCTCGACCTGCGGGTGGCCGACATCGCGATGGGGTCGGGCGCATTCCTCGTCGCCGCGTGCCGCTACCTGGCCGACCGGCTGGTGGAGGCGTGGGAGGCCGAGGGCCGCCCGGCGGCGGTACTGGCCGTGCGACACCGCGCACAGGCCCGGCTGGCCGCCGACGCCGAGGTGGAGCAGGTGGCGCTGGACGCCCGCCGGCTGGTCGCCGAGCACTGCCTCTACGGCGTTGACGTCAACCCGCTCGCGGTGGAGATGGCGAAGCTGTCGCTGTGGCTGGTCACGATGGACCGCGAGCGACCGTTCGGGTTCCTCGACGACCGCCTCGTCGCGGGCGACAGCCTGCTCGGCCTGGCGAGCGTCGAGCAGCTCACCACCCTGCACGCCCACCCCGACGGGGGCCCGGCCGAACTGTCCTACGCCGACGGCTGGACCGACGCCCTGGCCCACGCCGCCGACCTCCGACGGCGGATCACCGCCCACCCGGTGGTGACCGGCCGCGACGTGGCGGTCAAGGCAGGCCTTCTGCAGCAGGCCCGGGAGCAGACCGCGCAGCTCACGGCGGTCGCCGACGCCGTCACCGGCGTGGGCCTGGCCGCTGCCGGGATGAAGGCGAAGAAGGCCGTGGACGCGAAGTTCACCGCGCTGTCCATCACGGTCGGCAACGCCGCGCCCGACTACGCCACCGCCCTGACCGACCAGATCTCCTCGGTGCAGGACGGGCGACCGGCCGGGGTTGTGCCCCGCGCACCGCTGCACTGGCCGCTGGTGTTCCCCGAGGTGTTCGCCGACGCCGCCGACCGAGGCTTCGACGCGATCGTCGGCAACCCGCCGTTCTCCGGTGGCCAGAAGCTCAGCGAGGGACTCGGCGCCGACTACCTGAACTGGTTGCAGCGCTGGGACGGGCGCGATGTGAAGGGCAGCGCCGACCTGGCTGCGCGGTTCGTCCTGCGCGCTGAGCGGCTGCTTTCCACCCGTGGGCAACTCGGCTACATCGCGGTGAACACGCTGGTGCAGGGGAAGACGCTCACGGTCGGCCTCGCTCAGGTGGTGAGCCGCGGCTCGGAGATTCGGCGCGGCCGTTCGAGCCATCCGTGGCCCACCGACAGCGCCAACTTGGAGATCGTGGACGTGTGGGCCAGCCGTGGCCCAGTGTCCGCGGCTGGGCTGCGCTGGCTGGACGGGGAGGAAGTACCGGAGATCGGAGCCGATCTAGAGCCGGTCGGGCAGGTCCGCGGCCGGCCGCAGCCGCTGCCGGAGAACGACGGTCTCGCCTTCCAAGGCTCCAATATCCTCGGGCAGGGCTTCGCCATGACTCAGGAGCAGGCCCAGGCCTTGATCGACAAGGACCCGCGGAACGCCGAGGTGCTCGCTCCGTACGTGATCGGCAAAGACCTCAATCAGCGTCCGGACTGCTCGGCTAGCCGTTGGGTCATCAACTTTCGGGACTGGTCGCGGGAGAGGGCGGAGCAGTACCCCGACGCCTTCGCGATCGCGGAGCGGCTGGTAAAGCCGAAGCGGGCCAAACTCAAGGAGGTCCGGACCCGGGACAACTGGTGGTTGTTCACCAGGAGCCGCCCGGAATTGTACCGGTTGATCGGGAAGCTGGATCATGTCCTTGCGATCTCGCTGCTAAGCAGTGCCGTGCTGCCGGTGCGGGTGCCGACCGGGCCGGTGTTCGCGCACAAGTGCGCGGTGTTCGCCCTCGACACCTTCGCCGACCTCGCCGTGCTGTCGTCGAACGTTCACAGCACGTGGGTGGTTCGCTACACGTCGACGACGCGGCGAGACATCAACTACTCACCATCCGACGTGTTCAGCACCCTCCCCCGCCCGGACTGGAACCTCGACCTGGAGCGGCTCGGGCAGCGGCTGGACACCGAGCGCCGGGAGCTGATGCTCGGCCGCGGCTGGGGCCTCACCACGACCTACAACCACGTCCACGACCCCGCCGACCGCGACCCCGCCGTGGTGGCGCTGCGTGAGCTGCACGCCGAGATCGACCACGCCGTCCTCGCCGCCCACGGCTGGGACCTCGACCCGGAGATCGGCCACCACCGCACCAAGATCGGAACGCGGTGGACAGTGAGCCCGGCCGCCCGCTTCGCGCTACTCGACCTACTGCTGGCCGAGAACCACCGGCGCGCGGGGTACACGCCGTGACCGGGGCCCTGCCGCCGGCCCCCGAGCCGCTGCGGCTGCTTACCTTCGAGGATCTCGTCGAGCTGGCCGAGACGAAACGCTCCCGCGCCACGTCGGACGCGAGCCGGTCCGGCTGGGACCGCCTCCTGGAGGTCGCGCGGGCCCTCGCCGGCGGCCGGGAGACCGCGGGTGACCTCGTCAGCGGGCGCACGTGGACGCTGTTGCGCGTCCGGGTCGACGGCTACCAGGGTGTCGGGGCGCCGCTCACCGTCGACCTGGACCCCGTTCCAGGCGTGACGGTGCTGATCGGCCGCAATGGGTCGGGCAAGTCCAGCATCGCCGACGCGATCGAGACCGCGCTGCACGGCGAACCCCGCGCGCCCACCAGCACCGGCCGGGGCGGCAAGGCCCCACTGTGGGATCGCGAGCACTGCGGCCGCGACGCAGCCGAGGCCCATGTCGAGGTCACGCTCCTCGCGGGCGAGGAGACCCTGACCCTAGACGTGCGGATCGGCCCGGACGGCAGCGTCACCGGCCAGACCGCCCGGCACGCCGCCGCCGACGGCACCACGACCGACCTGGACCTGGCCACGACCTCGTGGCGTTCCGCGCTGGCCGGGCACCGGCCGGTGTTCGGCTACGCCGCCGTCGAGCGCCAGGTGCAGCTCGCGCAGAACCTGCAGGAGTTCCTCGAGCCCCTGCTCGCCTTCGGTGGCTGCTTCGACGAGCTCAAGGCCGGGGTCGACGCCGCCGGGAGCGCGGCGGCACAGGCCCGGGAGCGGTGGGGGCAGGCGCGCAGCACGGCCGAGCAGCAGACCGACCAGGTCGACCGCGCGCACCCCGACGCGACGCCGACCGCGATCGACTGGCCTGATGTCGCCGACGACCCCAACGCGTGGCTCACCACAGCCGGCCTCACCGAGACTGGCGTCGCCGCCCCGGAGATCACCGCCGCCCATTACGACCGGCTGCACGCCGCCGCGACCCAGGCCCTGGCCGCGCTGGTCGACCTCGAGACGGCCGAGGCCGCCCCCGCTCCCAACTCGGTCACCGCGCGGCTGGCCGCGCCGCTCGCCGACCTGCACCGCGCCGCCCAGCACCTCGACGACACGGGCGACGCCTGCCCGGTCTGCCTGCGGGTCGGCACGGACTGGGCCGCCGCCCTCGCCGCGACCATCGGCACCGCCCCGGCCACCGCGGAGCAGGCGGCCACGTTCGTGCGCCGGCTCGCCGCGCTGCGGGCGGCGCTCGACGACGACCTCACCTCGATCGAGGAGGTGATCACACACGACTGGTGCACGGCGGTGATCCGCGACGCGGCGGCACCCGTCCTGGCGGCCGGGGTGGATCTCCGACACCGGCTCGACGAGGACGGCCGCCGCGCCACGCCCGCGGTGCGCGCCGCCGTCCGCGCCGCTCACGACCGCCTGACCTCGGCCGCCTGGCACACGACGGTCACCGAGCTCGCCGCGCACACCGATCGCGAGCGGCAGTGGCGCCGCGCCCGCCGCGCCGCCGTCGAACCGTTCCTCGGCGTGTGGTGGGAGGTCCGCGACGAGGCGATCGCGGCCGCGGCCTGGAAGTCCGCCGCCGACTGCGTCCGCACCCTGCAGAACGACCTGCGCGCCGAGCGCACTCGCAACCTGCGGACGCTGACCGACTCCTCAGTCCGGGCACTGCTCGACGACGTCGGCCTGCACATCACCGGCCTCTCGGTGCAAGGCACGAAGGCCGACGTCCAGGTCGTCGACGCCACCGGTCAGCCGGTGCAGCTCTCCCTGCTCAGCGCCGGCCATCGCAATGCCCTGCTGCTCGCTCCCTTGCTGGCCGTCGCGCACGGTGGCCCGTTCGGGTTCCTCATCCTCGACGACCCGGTACACGCCTTCGACCAGATCCGCGTCGACCGGCTCGCCCAGCTCATCCACACCCTGGCCGCCGACCGCCGGGTCGTGGTGCTCACCCACGACGAACGTCTGCGCGAGCACCTCCTCGTCCGCTCGCCGCATCACACGGCTCGCAGCGTGCACCGCGACCACCTGACCGGAGCAGTCCGTGAGGAGCCGAGCCCGCCGATGTGGGCGGTACTGCTCGACGACGCGGCCGCAACCCTCGCCCGCGCCCCGAGGCCGGGGCCGACGACTACCCCGCCCACGGTCCTCGTCCGCGGACTGTGCCGGATGGCGCTCGACGACGCCCTGCGCCACTTCGTCCTGCAGGAGGCCGTCGGCATCCCTCGCGACCCGCACACCGACCTGGCCGCCCTCGACAAGGTGGGTACGACCAAGGACCGGATCGACGCCGCTCTGACGCTGCACCCGGCGCACCCGCGGGTGCTCGCCGCAGAGGCGATCGTCTCCGGCCATCTCAGCGGCTGGAACCAGGCGGCACACGGGAAGGCCAAGGCTCCCGGGCCGTCGGCAGCCGAAATCGACGACGCGCGGCGGGCCTGCCGGACCCTCCTCGGGCTGCCGTGACCACCGACGCGACCAGCCGCCGTTTGGAGGTGCTCGACCTGCGGATCCGCCTCGAACACACCGCGGTGGAGGCATACGTGCGCGTGTGCACCCCGGACCGTCGGCCGCGGGCGACCGGAGTGCGGGTACTGCTGTTGTTCCTGGTCGGTCTCGTCGACCCCACCGAGCAACCGCGGGTGCACCGGCTGGCCGGGCTGGGGAGCCATGTCTACAGCCGAACCTCGGACGTGCTGCACGGGCGGCTGAACTCGCTGGACCTGACCGACGTCGCCGTCGAGGAGTGGCGGACGATCGTGACCGACCTCGAAGCGGTGCTGGTCCCATGAGGTGGAGACGACCGCGACACCCCACTGCGCGGAGAAGGGATCCGGTGAGCTCGGGACTGTCGGGGCCGGCCCGTAAGGTGCGACGGCGATGAGCACCGAGACCGTCACCACCTCCTTCGGGGTCCGCGCCGCGCTGGAGGATCTCCTCGAACGCGATCTGCTCGGTCCGCGCGACGGGGCGACCGAAGAGCTGCCACCGGGCGTGCCGCCTGCGGAGCGGTACCTGGTGGGGCGGCTCGTACCCCGCACACGACCCAGCGACCCGCCGGTGGAGGCCCACGCCGACGGCCGGGACGACCCCGATCTCGCCGACCGGGAGGTCACCGCCGCCGCGGAGGTGCAGGGCGACGACTTGGAGACCACCTCCGTCACCCGCACGGGCACCATGGCCGCCTCCGCGCTCGGGCTCTCTTTCCGGGTGCCGCTCGACGTGCACCGGGTGCACGTCACCGCCTCCTGGGGGCGGTACGCGCCGGCGAAGTCCGACACCCAGGTCACCGAGCAAGGCCGGCCGCGGACCGTGTGGCGCCGCACCCCGGCCGGTGGCGCCGTGGAGATCGACCTGCTCGATCCCGATCCCGTGCCGCGCGTGGTCGACGCCGACCAGGACGGGGTCGTCCTGCGCGTCACCGCCCGCGTGCGCGACGGTGTCCGGGTCGTCGATCTGGCCCTGGTCAACGATCAGGGCCATCGCGACGGCAACCCGGACCTGCACCGCACCTATCAGACCGGCCTTACCGTCACCGCTCTCGATGGTGCCGCGGCCGTGTTCGTCGGGCACAACGACCCCGAGCTCAGCGCCGTCCCGGCAGCCCATGACAGCGAGCGGCTGCACCTCGCCCTGCTCTACCGGCGCCACCGGGAGTACGCCCACGGACGGCAGTGCGCGGTCGACGCCGACGTCCGCGACAGCGAGGACCGTGCATGGCGGCTGCGCACCACGTCCTTCCCGGCCGCGGACGTGCCGCTCACCGTCGCCGGCTCGACCGCCGCGATGCCGGGGCTGATCCTCGACATGGCCCGCCTCGGCAGCCCCGAACTCGCGCGCGACGACCTGGTCCGGGCCCTGCGTCCGCTCGCCGTGGGCTACCGGCGCTGGCTGACCGACCAGCGCCGACGGCTCGACGAACCCGAGATCACCCGGTACGCACCGGCCGGCGAGCTCGCGCTCGACACCGCAGCCGACCTCGCCGATCGGCTCGACCGCGCCGTCGAGCTGCTAGGCCGCGACGCACTGGCCCGCGAGGCCTTCCGCTTCGCCAACCAGGCCATGGCGCTGCAGCGCGTCCGCAGCGAGGTCACCCGGCGTCGGCTCGCCGATCCGGCGGCCGGTCTCGACGAGCTGCTCCGTCGGCTCGACGTCCCCCAGCAGCGCAGCTGGCGGCCGTTCCAGCTGGCGTTCGTGCTGCTGTGCCTGCCCGGGCTCACCGACCCGGCCCACCCTGACGCCCACCGCGACGCCGAGGGCCAGGCGCAGCTGCTGTTCTTCCCCACCGGCGGCGGCAAGACCGAGGCCTACCTCGGTCTCACCGCGTTCACCCTCGCGTTGCGCCGGTTGCAGGGCGTGGTCGGGGACGGGCCGCAGGCCCGGGACGGCAGCGACGGCGTCGCGGTGCTGATGCGCTATACGCTGCGCCTGCTGACCGCTCAGCAGTTCCAGCGGGCGACCGCGCTGATCTGCGCCTGCGAGGAGCTGCGGCGCGAACGCACCGCGTCGGGTGACGGGCGCTGGGGCACCACCCCGTTCCGGGTCGGGCTCTGGGTGGGCAGCTCGGTCACTCCCAACAGCTTTGACGAGGCCCGCCGCAGCATCGAGGACACCCGGGGCACCGACGACTCGCTCGGTGGCCCGCTTCAGCTCGCGGCGTGCCCGTGGTGCGGAGCGCGGCTGTCGGCGGGCCGGGATCTCGTCGCCGACGACAAGCGCCGCCGGGTGCTGCTGTACTGCAGTGACCCGGAGGGCGACTGCGTGTTCACCCGGCGCCGATCGCCCGACGAGGGGCTGCCGGTGCTCGTCACCGACGAGGAGATCTACCGGCACACCCCGTCGCTGATCATCGGCACCGTCGACAAGTTCGCCCAGCTGCCGTGGAAGGCCGCCACGGGCACCCTGTTCGGCGCGGTCGACCAGCGCTGTTCCCGACACGGCTGGATGGTGTCCGACACCCCGTGGTGCACCGGCACCCACCAGCGCAGCGGCGCACTTCCCCGCACCACCCCGCAGCCGGCGATGCGGCTGCGGCCGCCGGACCTGATCATCCAGGACGAGCTGCACCTCATCGCCGACGCCCTGGGATCCATGGTCGGGCTCTACGAGACCGCGATCGACAGCCTGTGCTCCCGGGAGGAGCAGGGCCGGACGGTCCGTCCGGTGCTGGTCGCCTCCACCGCCACCGTGCGCCGAGCCCGCGACCAGGTCGAGCAGGTCTTCGCCCGCGGCCTGGCCATCTTCCCGCCGCAGGTCCTCGACGCCGGAGAGACGTTCTTTTCCACCGTCGAACGGCCCTCGCCCGCGACGCCGAGCCGGCGCTACCGCGGGATCTGCGCCACCGGCGAGCGGTTCAAGGCCATCGAGATCCGGGTAGCCGCGGCCGTCCTCGAACACGCGCAGCACCTCTACGACCGACACGGCGACCTGGCCGACCCCTATATGACCCTGGTCGACTACTTCACCTCCACCCGTGAGCTCGCCGGTATGCGCCGGCTCGTGGAGGACGACATCGCCGAGCGGCTCAGCTCGCTCTCGGTCGGTACCCGTCGCAGGCGGCCGATGATCAGCGAGCTCACCAGCCGGATGCCGAGCAGCCGGATCGCCACCACGCTCGCCGACCTCGAACGGCGCTTCGACACGCGGTTCGACACGAGCGCCGCGTTGCAGGCTCTCCGCGGTCCCGACCGGGAGCGGATCCGTGCGGAGATGGCCGACCGCGCGCCGGCCCTCGACGTCCTGCTGGCCACCTCGATGCTGCAGGTCGGCGTCGACGTGCAACGGCTGGGTCTGATGCTCGTCACAGGGCAGCCCAAGAGCACCGCGGAGTACATTCAGGCCACTTCCCGCGTCGGCCGCGACCGGGAACGCCCGGGCCTGGTGATCACGCTCTACCAGTGGAGCCGGCCGCGCGACCTCGCCCACTACGAGAGCTTCGCCTACGACCACGCGACCTTCGGGATGCGGGTCGAGGGCCTGACCACCACGCCGTTCAGCGACCGCGCCCTCGACCGGGGGCTCAGCGGTGTGCTGACCGCGGCAGTCCGGCAGCGGGAGACCTCGGCGCAGCCGAACACGGCCGCCGGGGCGGTCCCACTGGGCGGCGGGGCGGCGGCCGCACTCCTCGAGCTGTTCTCGGACCGCGCAGAACGGGTCACCCACGACCCGGCGCAGGCGGAGCGGGTACGCAAGCAGGTGCAGCACCGCCTCGACGAGTGGCACCACCTGCGGTCCCATCTCCCCACCGGGCTGCTCGGCTACGAGCGAGCGGCCGACGTCACGGGGCTACTGAAGAAGGCCGACGAGGGCACCTGGGAACGCTGGACAGTGCCGATGAGCCTGCGTGAGGTCGAACCCGAGGTCCTCCTGCAGCTGGACCGCCGCGACTTCAGCGCCGACGACGCCCCGCCTTGGACCTACGATCGCCGTCCGGAGTCGCCCTCATGACCGCTGTACCGCGCACGACGTCTGTCAAGGGCCAGCCCTCGCGAATCGGGGGCGCCCGCCCCAGCCACTTGGTCACGACCGGCGGCGTCGGTTCGGTCGTCGACCTGCCGGGGATGAGCGTCGTCGTTCGCGGCACCGACACCTGGGGGCTCGAACGCGCCGAAGTGGTTGACGAGCCGCGGTTGCTGGAGAAGGTGCGCCAGGCGCTGGGGCCGCAGGTGAAGGCGCTGCGTACGGCACCGTGGGACCCGCAGGACTCCGATGACCCGTGGACCCGCACCGGGGTTCCAGTTTCCCCGTTCCCTCGGTGGCTGCGCTGCCCGCGCTGCTTCCGACTCGGCCCGCTCGACCCGCCCGGTCAGTTCGAGCTCGTCCATCGCAGCGGCCGGCGCCCCGACCTCGCCAAGTGGGTGCACGCGACCTGCCAGCAGCAGACCCAGGTCCGCGACGTGCGCAAACGTGCCTGCCTTCCCGCCCGGTTCCTAGTGGCCTGCGAGGCCGGGCATGTCGACGACTTTCCCTATGTCGACTTCGTGCACCACGGCCGGGAGCAGCCCTGCCCCGGCCCCAAGCTGACGATGCGCGACAGCGCAAGCACCCTGGGCCCGCGGGTCAACGTGCGCTGCCTGGAATGCCAGGCCTCCCGCAACGTCGCCGACGCCGCAGGCCGTGACGGCTGGGAGAACCTCCCGGCGTGTCGCGGACGCCATCCGCACCTGCAGCGGTTCGAGACCTGCGGACGGCCGCTCAAGCTGATGGTGTTGGGGGCGTCCAACCTGTGGTTCGGCGTCACCGCCAGCGCGCTGCACCTTCCGCAGGGGCAGACCACCGCCGACATCGTGGGAGCGCACTGGGAGCTCCTCGGGCAGTTGCCCAACGCGACGGTCGTGCAGACGGTCATTGACGGGATGGACGTGCTGCGCGGGCTGCGCACCGTCCCCGGCGAGGAGATCTGGGCCGTCGTCGAGAAGGTCCGCGCCCAGGGCGGGCCCGACGCCGAGGAGGTCGACTCGGACCTGCTGGCGGCGGAGTGGCGCCTGCTGTCGCACCCGACCACCGATCGCGAGGACGACGACTTTCGTGCCGTCCCCACAGTCGGGCCCACCGGGTACGAGCACCTGATCGAGCAGGTCGTGCTGGTCAGCCGCCTACGCGAGGTGCAGGCCCTGCTCGGGTTCACCCGGCTGTCGGCCCCGGACCGACGCGAGCTCGCGCCCCGCAACCGGCTGAGCCTGAGCCGGGCCGCACCGACGTGGGTGCCGGCGTTCGAGCAGCGCGGGGAAGGGATCTTCCTCGAGCTGCCCGAACAGCGGGTCCGCGACTGGTCCGACGCCGTCACCGACCACCCCCGCATTGCCGCACTGCGACATGCCTTCGCGCGGTGGTCGACGAACCGCGCCCGGCCCGTCGACCAGGCGTTTCCGGTGGCCCGCTACCTCCTGCTGCATACGTTGAGCCACCTGCTGATCCGACAGGTCGCCCTGGAGTGCGGCTACGGTTCGTCCAGCATCCGGGAAAGGCTCTACGTCGGCACACCAGCCGACCCGGCCAGCGGCATCCTGCTGTCCACCGCGGCCAGTGACAGCGAGGGAACGCTCGGCGGGCTCGTCGCACTCGGCGAACCCCAACACCTGACCCGGCTGCTGGACCAAGCGTTCGACGACGCGCGGCGGTGCTCCTCGGATCCCTTGTGCGCCGAGCACGTGCCGCAGGACCCATCGGAGACGCTGCACGCCGCGTCCTGCCACGCGTGCCTGTTCGCATCGGAGACCAGCTGCGAAGCCAACAACCGGTGGCTCGACCGGGCTGTGCTCGTCGACCTCACCGGAGACGGGCTCGCGTTCTTGCCGTGACCCCGCTGATCGACCTCGCCGCGGTCCTGGGCCGTGACCTCCCGGCCCGGGACGTGCGCCGTCTGGCCGAGGCCCTCCGTTCCGGTCCGGGGGCACTCCGCCAGGTCGCCGCTGCCGCGGCAGGTGCCGCCGTGCGGGCCGCCTACCGCCGCGTCGTCGATCAACGACTCTCCGACGCCGACCGGCAGTTCCTCGCCGGTGCGCTCCTCGGCCACCTGGAACCGCGCGCCGCGACGGGCCGGATCGACGTGGTGTGGACCGGCCCGGACAGCGGCGCGGCTGCTGGCAGGTTGACCTCGGCCGTAGTCGTGGACCTGATCGACCGCGCCGTTACTAACGTGCTGCTCGTCGGCTATGCCGTCCACACGGAGCCGACCGTCGCCGCCGCGCTGCGGCGGGCAGCCGCCCGCGCCGTCACGATCACGTTGCTCGTCGAACGAGCGACGGATAATCCGCGGTTCACCGGCGCAGGCACTGCCTTTCCCGGCATCGACGCGATCCGGCTGCATTGGCCGCGAGAGGAGCGGCCGGCCGGAGCTTCCTTGCACGCAAAGATCCTGGTGATCGACTCCGACATCGCGCTGGTCGGCAGTGCCAACATCACCGGTGCTGCGCTGGGTCACAACCTGGAATGCGGGCTGCTTGTGACCGGAGGCCCGGTTCCGGCGGAGGTGCGCGAGCATGTTGAACGCCTGTTCAACCGGGGTGTCCTCACCGCGCTTTCCACCTGAACCACCCCGTGCCCGTGGGCGCAGCCGACGCCATCTCGACACAGGGCCCATCCATCATCCCGAGCACCGCGGAAGCCCGGTCAACCACGGCTCCGCGAACCTCAGATCATGCCCAGTTCCGCGTCCTGAATCACGACAGCGAGAGGATGCCGGACCGCCGACCAGTGGGCGCCCGGGTGCGGTATCGCCGCGGGCCGCCGGACGGGACCCCGGATGGCTTCGTGCTCAAGGCCGCACGGCCAGGAAAGTGCTGATCGACCGCCTTCGGCGGGGGCCTGTCGGCCCTGTGGCTTAACACGGCCTGACTCACGTTCAAGGGCGCTCGCTGCGCTCGCGTCACTTCGTGACGGCCTTCGGCCGCCCTTGAGCGCGAGCCTCGCAGGCCGTGTTGGGACGCCTTACGGCGGCGGGGAACACAGCGCCCCGCCACCCCAAGGGACGGGCCGACAGGCCCATTGACGCCGGGAGGCCCACCATGCCCGCACGTATCGACCGCAGCCGCACCGTCGAGCAGGCGAGCCCGACCGCGCAAACGCGGATGATCACCAGCTCGTCGGTCGTCACGAACTTGACCGTCCGCGCCGCCGGACTCGTCCCGGTCCGGCTCGATCTCGCCCACGTCGGTACGGCGGAGCAGCAGTTGGGTGTCACCCTCGGCACTGTGCTGATCTACATCAACTCTCAGGAATTGCATCAGGCGGGCGGCGAAACCGCAGGTCGGCTGGTCAGTATGTCCTCGGAGTGGCTTGTCTCGGGCCGCTGTCACCGGCCCCTTGACCTGCCGATTTGATCAGTGGCGCCC
>NZ_JAJCYB010000033.1 GCF_029263155.1 Pseudonocardia sp. | reverse complement strand
CCATCCGATACCCGAGGGCGGCGTAACCATGTCCAGAAGATCGTCGGTAAGCCGTATGCGGGAAAACCGCACGTACGGATTGAAAGGGGGATGGGGAAACAGGACCGCTACGCGGTCCCTGCGCCCCTGACTACCAATGAGCCGCAGCTACACCGTCCGCACCTACGGGTGCCAGATGAACGTGCACGACTCCGAGCGGATGGCCGGGCTGCTGGAGTCCTCGGGGTACACCCGGGCGGTGTCGGGCGACGCCGACGTCGTCGTGATCAACACGTGTGCCGTGCGCGAGAACGCCGCGGGCCGGCTCTACGGCAACCTCGGGCACCTGCGCCCGGTCAAGGAAGCCCACCCGGGAATGCAGATCGCCGTCGGTGGCTGCCTCGCCCAGAAGGACCGCGCCGAGATCGTGCGCCGCGCACCGTGGGTGGACGTCGTGTTCGGCACGCACAACGTCCACGCGCTACCGGTGCTGCTGGAGCGCGCGCGGCACAACGCGCAGGCCCAGGTGGAGATCGCCGAGTCGTTGGAGGTGTTCCCGTCCACGCTGCCGGCGCGGCGCGAGTCCGCCTACGCCGGCTGGGTGTCGATCTCCGTGGGCTGCAACAACACCTGCACGTTCTGCATCGTCCCGTCGCTGCGCGGTACCGAGAAGGACCGTCGCCCCGGCGAGATCCTCTCCGAGGTGCAGGCGCTGGCCGCCGAGGGCGTGCTGGAGGTGACCCTGCTCGGCCAGAACGTCAACTCCTACGGTGTGGAGTTCGGCGACCGCGGTGCGTTCGCCAAGCTGCTGCGCTCCTGCGGCGAGGTGCCCGGCCTCGAACGGGTCCGCTTCACCTCGCCGCACCCCCGCGACTTCACCTCCGACGTCATCGCCGCCATGGCCGAGACGCCGAACGTGTGCCCGCAGCTGCACATGCCCCTGCAGTCCGGCTCCGACGACGTGCTGCGCCGGATGCGCCGGTCCTACCGCTCGTCGCGCTACCTCTCGATCATCGACGAGGTGCGCGCGTCCCTGCCGGACGCCGCGATCACCACCGACATCATCGTCGGCTTCCCCGGCGAGACCGAGGAGGACTTCCGGGCCACGCTCGACGTCGTCGCGGCCGCCCGGTTCGCCTCGGCGTTCACGTTCCAGTACTCCCCGCGACCCGGCACGCCCGCCGCCTCGCTCCCGGACCAGGTGCCCAAGGCCGTCGTCCAGGAGCGGTACATGCGGCTCGTCGCGCTCCAGGAGGAGATCTCCTGGGCGGCGAACCGCGCGCTGGAGGGCCGCGTCGTCGAGCTGCTCGTGGCGGCGGGGGAGGGCAAGAAGGACAGTGCCACCCACCGGCTCTCGGGCCGCGCGCGCGACGGGCGGCTGGTGCACTTCGCCCCCGGCGACGCGCGGATCCGGCCGGGCGACGTCGTGGAGGTCGCGATCGGCTACGGCGCGCCGCACCACCTCGTCGCCGACGGGCCGGTGCTGTCGCACCGCCGTACGCGCGCGGGTGACCTGCACGACACGCCGGTGCGGCCCACGACCGGGCTGGGGCTGCCCTCGTTCGGCGCCCCGGCCCCGGTCGGGGGAGGCTGCTCGTGAACGGGCCCGACGGCGCCGGTGTCGACAGAGGAGCAGACGTGAACGATCGTCCCGATCCGGTGGACGCCGAGCTGGCCGGCATCGCGGCGCAGATGGAGCGGCGCACCGACCCCGGTGCGACCGCCGTGACCGTGTCGATCGGGGTGCTGGTGCTGCTGGCCACGCTGGCCATGCCGTGGGTCGGCGCCACGCGCGGCTGGGAGGTCCTCGCCGGCCTCGAGCCCACGCTCGGGCTGCTGCCGCGGCTGTTCGCGTTCACCGCGCTCGGGTTCGGGGTGGTGGGCTCCGCGCTCGCCCTGTCCACCCGGTGGTGGGCCCTGGCCTGGGTCTGCGCGGTGGGGTGCGGGTTCTCCGTCGTCGACGGCGTGTGGGCCATCTGGTCGCGCCAGACCGTCGTGCTCGACGGTGGCGACGGCCCGGGCTTCGGACTGGTGCTGGCCCTGCTCACCGTGGTCGTGCTGGCGGCGTCCTGGGTGCGCATCGCCCTGCGCCGCTGACGGCCCGACCGGGGGACCGCCGGTCGCCGCACCGCCGGTCGCTGTACCGCTTGCCGCCGTACCGCCGGCCGCTGTACCGCCGGCCGCTGTACCGCCGGGCCCTGAACCACCGGCGCCGCCCGCGGGTGGACCGCCTGCCGCCGAACCCGCCGGCGGGTCGACCGCCCAGCTGCCGGGCCCGGGCGGTCGGTCCCGGCCGCGTGCCGGGACGCCCCGTGATCGACGCCTTGGAACCGGGAGGCGTCGTATCGGCGGCCCCGGCTTCCGGAACGACGATCACCCCGCGATCCACACGCCGGCCCGTTCCCGGGCGGTGATCACGGCACGGGCGCTGACGACACCCGGGTCCGGATGTCGCCGTCCCGCACCGGTTCCGTGCGCCGCCGGCGGCACCCAGAACCCGGCTCGGCGCCGCGCCGCCCGACGCGGACCCGCGCGGCCGGCGCGCGCGAGACGGGTCGGCACGCGCGTGCGGGCTGGCGCGCACGAGTCGGATCGGTGGGCACGAGGCGGACCGGTGGGCGCCGCGGGCCGGCGCGCACGACGCGGCCCGGCGTCGGTCAGCGCTGCCGGACGGCCTGCTCGGCAGTGGCCAGCCACTCCCGCCACTGCGCGGCCTGGCTCGCGGCCTGCTCCGCGCGGCGCGTGTCGCCCGCGGCCTCGGCCTTCTGCGCCTGGGCCTCGAACTGCGCCACCCGGTCCCGGAACTGGGCCACCCGGGCCTCGGCCTCCGGGTCGGTGCGCCGCCACTGCCGGTCGCTCGCCTCGCGCACCCTCTCCTCGACCGCCCGCAGGCGAGCCTCCAGCGGCCGGATGTCGTCGCGCGGCACCTTGCCGATCTCCTCCCAGCGCTCCTGCAGCGCGCGCAGAGCGTTGCGCGCCGCCGCCGGGTCGGCGGTGTCGATCCGCTCGGCCTCGGCGAGCAGGGCCTTCTTCGCCTCGGCGTTCGCGACGAACTCGGCGTCCCGCTCGGCGAAGGTCGCGGAGCGGCGCGCGAAGAACGCGTCCTGGGCGGTGCGGAAGCGCTGCCAGAGGGCGTCGTCGGTGTCCTTCTGTGCGCGGCCCGCGGCCTTCCACTCGACCATCAGGTCCCGGAACCGGGCGGCGGTCGGTCCCCAGTCCTCCGACCCGGCCAGCTTCTCGGCCTCGACGACCAGCTCCTCCTTGCGGGCGCGGGCGGAGCTGCGCTGCCGGTCGAGGTCGGCGAAGTGCGACCCGCGGCGGCGGTTGAACGCCTCGCGCGCCTTGGAGAACCGCTTCCACAGCAGCTCGTCGGCCTTGCGGTCGATACCGCGGATGGTGCGCCACTCGTCGAGGATCACGGTGAACCGGTCACCGGCCTGCTTCCAGTGGGTGGCCTCTGCGGCGAGCGTCTCGGCCTCGGCGACCAGCTCCTCCTTGCGGGCCACGGCGGCGGCCCGCTGCGCGTCGCGGGCGGCCCGGGCCTCGGCGACGGCCCGCTCGGCCAGCCCGATCACGTCGTCCAGGCGCGTGGCGAGGCCCGCGACGTCACCGACGAACGACGCCTCGTCCAGCCCGGCGCGGACCCCGCGGGCCGCGCTGAGGGCCTGCTTGGGGTCACCGCCACCGGCCGTGAGCCGGGCCGCGAGCAGCTCGACCTCGGTGAGCACGTCGTCGAAGCGGCGGGCGAAGTGGGCCAGCCCCTCCTCCGGTGCACCGGCCTGCCAGGACCCCACGACCCGCTCCCCGTCGGCCGTGCGCAGGTAGATGGTTCCCTCGTCGTCGACGCGACCCCAGCGCTCCGGTGCGGCGCTCGCCGAGGCCACCGGCGACGGCTGTGCGACCGGGACAGCGACGCCGGACGGCGCGGTCTCCCGGGGGCGGCGCGGGGCGTCCGGTCGCCGGCCGGCAGGTGGCGGGCCGGGTCGGGGAGGGCCGGGTCGGGGAGGGCCGGGTCGCGCGGCGGCGGGCCCGGTCGCGACGGGCGCTGCCGGACCGTCCCCGGCGGCGGGAGGCTCGCCGGTCTGGGCTGCGGGTGTCTCGGTCGCGGGTGTCTCGGTCGCGGGTGTCTCGGCCGCGGGTGTCTCGGGCGTGGCGGGCCCGTCCGGGGTCGACGGCGCCGCCTCCGCGGCGGTGTCGGCGGGCCGTGCGGCCTCTGCGGCGGCGTCGACCGCGCCGTCGAGGGCCGCCGCGCCGTCGGGGGAGGTGGTGTCCAGGTGCTCGCCGGGCGACCCGGCGGTCACGCCGGGCGCGCCCGCTCCGGGCCCGTCCGGCGGCGGCGTCGTGCCGGTCCCCACCGTCGTGTTCTGCTCCTCCGTCGTGGGCTGCTCCGACACCGTTCCTCCTGTAGTCCGGCCCGCCGCGGACGGCGGGCGCCCCGCCCGGAGGCGGGGCCGTGCACAGCGGCCGACGCCGATCGAGGTGACCGGCGGCCGTGCGGCGATTCAAACAGCTCCCGACGGGCGGCGGAACCGCTCGTGGCGGTTGCGCAGCCAGCGGCCGCTCCCGATCGACGAGATGTGCCATCGCACACCGGCGGCGCGGACATCCGCGTCCTGAGCACGGCGGGCGCCGCCGCCGGCGCCGCGGCTAGCATCCGGTCCCGTGCTGTCGATGGTCGCCGTGCTGCCCCAGCCGCCGCTGCTGGTGCCCGAGCTGGCCACCGGCGCCGCCGCGGAGACGGCCGCGCTGCGGACTGCATGCCGTTCCGCGGCGGCACGGCTGGCCGCCGCCACCCCCGACTGGGTCGCGGTGGGTGCCGACGAGGGCGGCAGGCGGACGGTCGGTCCGGACACCCGCGGCACGTTCGCGGGATTCGGGGTCGATCTCGTCGTCGGCCTGGACCCGGCGTCGACGGCACCGATCGATCCCGACCTCCCGCTGCCGCTGCTGATCGCCGCATGGGCCGCCGACGGCGCGGCGCGGATCCGGGGCGAGCTCGTGCCGCCCGACCTGCCACCCGCCGAGTGCGCGGCCCTCGGCGGCTCGCTGCTGGGCGCCACCGGCCTGCTCGTCGTCGGCGACGGGGCGGCCACGCACACCGCGAAGGCCCCCGGACACCTCGACGAGCGCGCGGGCCCGTTCGACGAGGCCGTCGCCCGCGCCCTGGCCGCCGCCGACCCCGCCGGGCTCGCCGCGCTCGACCCGGGGCTGGCCGCGGAGCTGTGGGTCGCGGGCCGCGCGCCGTGGCAGGTGCTCGCGGGGGCCACGGCCGGCGCGTCGTGGACGGGGGAGCTGCTCTACTCCGCGGCCCCGCTCGGAGTCGGCTACCACGTGGCGGTCTGGACGCGGCTCGCGTGACGGGCGCACGCAGGCCCCGACTCGCGCGCACGCAGACCCCGACTCGCGCGCACGCAGACCCCGACTCGCGGGAGGGGCCCCGGCTGGTCGTGGTGCTCGGCCCGACGGCGGCGGGGAAGTCGGCGCTGGGCCTCGCGCTGGCGCGGCGGCTCGGCGGCGAGATCGTCAACGCCGACGCGATGGCGCTCTACCGCGGTCTCGACGTCGGCACCGCGAAGCCGACGCCGGCCGAGCGTGCCGCGGTGCGCCACCACCTGCTCGACGTCCTCGACGTCACCGAGACGGCGTCGGTGGCGGCCTACCAGCGTGCCGCGCGTGCCGCGATCGAGGCGCTGCGCGCGGCGGGACGCACGCCGGTGCTGGTCGGCGGGTCGGGTCTCTACGTCCAGGCCGTGATCGACGAACTGGAGTTCCCGGGCACCGACCCGGCCCTGCGTGCGGAGCTGGAGGCCGAGCTGGCCGAGCACGGCCCGGGCACCCTCCACGCGCGCCTCGCCGCCGTCGACCCGGCCGCCGCAGCCGTCGTGCTGCCGAGCAACGGGCGGCGGATCGTGCGCGCGCTGGAGGTGATCGCGCTGACCGGGCGCCCCTTCCCGGCGCGACTGCCGGCGGGCGCCGTGCCCCGCTACGACGCGGTGCTGCTGGGTGTCGACCGCCCCACCGACGACCTCGACGCCCGCGTGGCGCGGCGTGTCGCCCGGATGTTCGCCGACGGGCTCGTCGCGGAGACGCGCGCGCTGCTCCCCGGCCTGCGCGACGGGCTCACCGCGTCGCGGGCGCTGGGCTACCAGCAGGTGCTCGCCGCGCTGGACGGGGACCTGTGCGCGGCGGCCGTGGACACCGTCCGGGCCACCCGCCGCTTCGTCCGCCGCCAGCGCTCCTGGTTCCGCCGCGACTCCCGCGTGCACTGGCTCGACGCGGCCGAACCCGACCTCACCGGGCGCGCGCTGGCCGCCGTATCCTCCTGAACGTGCAGTTCAGCAAGGGACACGGCACCGAGAACGACTTCGTGCTGCTCCCCGACCCCGACGGCGCCCTCGACCTCACGTCCGGGCGGGTCGCCGCGCTGTGCGACCGCCGCCGGGGTCTCGGGGCCGACGGCGTGCTGCGCGTCGTGCGCTGGGCCGCGCTGACCGACGGGCCGGCCCCCGAGACCGGTGTCGAGTGGTTCATGGACTACCGCAACGCCGACGGCAGCCTCGCCGAGATGTGCGGCAACGGCGTGCGCGTCTACGCCCGCTACCTGGCCCACCGCGGCTGGTTCGGCGCGGGTGAGCTGGCGCTGGGCACCCGCGGCGGCGTGCGCACCGTCCGCGTCGACGGCGCGGAGATCTCCGTCGACATGGGGCCCGCCGCCGTCGGCGAGGCGAGCACGGCCAGCGTCGACGGGGAGGCGTTCCCCGGCATCGCCGTCGACGTCGGCAACCCGCACCTGGCCTGCGTCACCGACACGGACATCGACCATCTCGACCTCACCCGGCCCCCCGGCCACGACCCCGCGCTGTTCCCGCACGGGGTCAACGTCGAGTTCGTCTCGCCGGTCGGGGACGGTGCCGAGGTGTCGATGCGGGTGCACGAGCGCGGCGTCGGGGAGACCCGTTCCTGCGGCACCGGCACGGTGGCCGCCGTGGTCGCCGCCCTGCGCCACGCCGGGCGCGACACGGGAACCGTCGGCGTGCACACCCCCGGGGGCCGGCTGCGGGTCACCGTCGGGCACGACACCACGGTGCTGCACGGACCCGCGGTGCTCGTCGCCCACGGCGAGATCGCGGGCGACTGGTGGGCCGCGCTCGCCTGACTGGAAACAGAACGGACATCCCACGCGTTGACGTGGGAGCATGCCTACCACGATGACCGAACCCATCCTCACCACCGGTGACTACGAGCTCGAGGAGCGTTCCTCGCTCCGCCGCGTCGCCGGGTTGTCCACCGAGCTCACCGACGTCACCGAGGTCGAGTACCGCAGGCTCCGCCTCGAACGGGTGGTGCTCGTGGGCGTCTGGACCTCCGGCACCTCCGAGCAGGCCCGCAACTCCATGGAGGAGCTCGCGCGCCTCGCGGTGACCGCCGGTTCCGAGGTGCTCGACGGCCTGATCCAGCGCCGCCCGAGCGCCGACCCGGCCACCTACATCGGCTCGGGCAAGGTCGCCGAGCTGCGCGAGGTCGTGCAGTCCACCGGTGCGGACACCGTGATCTGCGACGGCGAGCTCTCGCCCGGCCAGCTGCGCCAGCTGGAGGACAAGCTCAAGGTGAAGGTCGTCGACCGCACCGCGCTGATCCTCGACATCTTCGCCCAGCACGCCCGATCCCGGGACGGCAAGGCGCAGGTCGAGCTGGCCCAGCTGTCCTACCTGCTCCCGCGGCTGCGGGGCTGGGGCGAGGCGCTGTCGCGGCAGGTCGGCGGGCGCGCGGCGGGCGGCGTCGGCATCGGTGGTCGCGGGCCCGGCGAGACCAAGATCGAGCTGGACCGCCGCCGGATCCGCAACCGCATGTCCAAGCTGCGCCGCGAGATCGGCGCGATGAAGCAGATCCGCGAGACCCAGCGCGGCTCGCGGCGGCGCAACGAGACCCCGGCCGTCGCGATCGTCGGCTACACCAACGCCGGCAAGTCGAGCCTGCTCAACGCGCTCACCGGCGCGGGTGTGCTCGTCGAGGACGCGCTGTTCGCCACGCTCGACCCGACCACGCGGCGCGCCTCCACCGCGGACGGGCGCGCCTACACGCTCACCGACACCGTCGGCTTCGTGCGCCACCTGCCCCACCAGCTCGTGGAGGCGTTCCGGTCCACCCTGGAGGAGACCGCGGGCGCCGACCTGCTCGTGCACGTCGTCGACGCCTCCGACGCGATGCCCGAGGACCAGATCGCGGCCGTGCGCGAGGTGCTGGTCGAGATCGGGGAGAAGCAGCAGGGGCCGATGCCGCGCGAGCTGCTCGTCGTCAACAAGACCGACGCGGCGGGGGACCTGGCGCTGGCCCGGCTGCGCCACCTGCTGCCCGACGCGGTGTTCGTGTCGGCGCAGCGTGGTGACGGCATGGACAAGCTCGCCGCGAGGATCGCCGAGCTGCTGCCGCGGCCCGAGGCCGAGGTGGAGCTGCTCGTGCCCTACGTCGACGGGTCCCTGGTGGCGCGCATCCACGCCGAGGGCGAGGTCCTCGCCGAGGAGCACACGCCCGACGGCACGCGGCTGCACGCGCGCGTCGGGGCCGAACTCGCCACGGTCGTCCGACCGTTCCTGCTGGTCGCCGGCGGGGAGACCCGCTGATCCGGCTGCTCGTCGCCGCACTGCTGGCGATCCCGGTGCCGGCCGCGCCCGCGGTGCTCTGCACCGTCACCGACGATCGGCTCGCCGAGCTGTCGGGCATGGTCGTCACCGACGGCGCGGTGTGGGCGACGGCCGACGGCGGGCGCCGGGTCGAGATCCACCGCCTCGGTGCCGACTGCGAGATCGCCGACACCCGCACCGCGGACATCGACCCCTACGACGCCGAGGACCTCGCGCTCGGCCCGGACGGGGCGATGTGGGTGGCCGACACCGGCGACAACGACCGCTCCCGCGACACCGTCGCCGTCATCGTCGTGCCCCCGCGCGGGGAGCCCCGGTTGCACCGGCTCACCTACCCCGACGGCCCGCACGACGCCGAGGCGCTGCTCGTCGACCGGGCCGGCGTGCCGTTCGTGATCACGAAGGAGATCGGGGGGCGGGCCGGGGTCTACCGGACCGCCGCACCACCGCAGGGGGAGGGCCCGACGCCGCTCGAACGGGTGGCCGAGGTGGTGCTGCCGGTGTCCGACACCGAGGGGGGGCCGATCGGCGGGCTCGGCTCACGGACCGTCACCGGGGCGGGCGCGTCGGCGGACGGGCAGGTGGTGGCTCTGCGCAGCTACACCGACGCATGGCTCTACCCGGTGTCCGACGGGGACCTCGCGGCCGCACTGACCGGCACCCCCGTGCAGGTGCCGCTGCCCGGCGAGCCCCAGGGCGAGGCCGTCGCGTTCGATGCGGACGGCACGCTGCTCTCGGCGTCGGAGACCCGCGGTGGCGCGCCGGGGGAGCTGCGCGCCGTGCCGGCAGCGGTGGAAAAGGCCGCGGTCGCGCCGTCCGCACCCCCGGCGCCGGTGCCGCCCGCGGCGCTTCCGGTCGTGGACGACGGTCCGCCGGTAGGGCTGCCCGCACTGCTCGGCGGCGGCGTGGCGGTGGGGGCGCTGGTGTCGCTGGGGGCGGCTATGGCCCTGCGCGGGCGGCGGCGCGGCTGACACCCGGTGGGGCGGCCGGTGCGGCCCTCGTGAACAGGGCAGGGCAGGGAGCGGTGCCGGTGCCGGGTGCCGGGTCGGGATCGGGACGTCGCCTCACATGATCGACGTTCGGGAACGCCGGACGGGGACAGGGGCGGTTGCGCGTTCCGAAGCGTTGATCATGTGTGGGCGGTGGGCGGGATGAACGGCGCTGGGGAACCGCGAGGCGTGCGGGCCACGGCCGGGGGTTCCCAACCGCTGATCTTGGGCGCGCACGGCGAGGTGATCGACGCCCCGGAACCGCGGGGCGTGCCGGTCACGGCTCCGCGTTCCCAACCGACGATCATTCCTGTGCTCGGCCACGACCTGTGCTCGGCCACGACCTCTGCCCGGCCACGACCCACGCCCTACCCGTACCCGTACCGGCCCACGCCCGCGCCCGGCCGCGGTACACGCCCGTGCCCGGCCACGGCGCGCGGCCGTGGCCGTGGCCGGGGGCAGCCGCTCAGAGCCGGCGCAGCACCGTGACGACCCGGCCCAGTATGGTGGCGTCGTCGCCGGGGATGGGTTCGTAGGCGGCGTTGGCCGGCATGAGCCACACGCCTCCGCCCCGGCGGCTGAAGGTCTTGACCGTGGCCTCGCCGTCGATCATCGCCGCGACGATCTCACCGTTCTCGGCGACCGGCTGCTGGCGCACGACCACCCAGTCGCCGTCGGTGATGGCCGCCTCGACCATCGAGTCGCCCCGCACCTTGAGCAGGAACAGGGTGCCCTCCCCGACGATCTCGCGCGGCAGCGGGAACACGCTCTCCACCGCCTGCTCGGCCAGGATCGGTCCACCGGCGGCGATCGTGCCCAGCAGCGGCACGTAGGCCGGGGCGGGGCGCTGGTCGACCTCGTCGCCCGTGTCGTGGGTCTCGGCGGCGGCCGGGTGGTCGTCGGGGCCGCGGACGTCGACGGCCCGGGTGCGGTTGGGATCGCGGCGCAGGTAGCCCTTGCGCTCCAGGGAGCGGAGCTGGTGGTGCACCGACGAGGTGGAGGTGAGGCCGACCGCGTCGCCGATCTCGCGGACGCTGGGCGGGTAGCCGTGGCGCTCCACCCAGTCGCGGATCACCTCCAGCACCTTGCGCTGCCTCGGCGTGAGGCCGACGGGTGGGCGGGCGGGATCGGGGAACGTGCTCACCCGGGTCGTGGCCCCGGGAGCTGTGCCGACCACCGCCGCATCGTCGGTCCCCTCGCTGCCGTCGCCTGACCGGCCGGGCGTGTCCCGTGCCATCGTCTCTCGCGCCTCCTCGTCGATACCGCGGTGTCGCTGCGGTGGGTCGGTCACTGTCGTGGGTCGGTCGCTGCCGCGGCTCGTCACTGCGGCGGTTCCTCACTGCTGTGGGTGCCTGCGGTGCTTGTGGCCACCGCTCGGACACGACCGTAGTCCCGATTCGACTACCCGCCAAACACATGTTCGAACGACACGCCCCGAAATCTCGATTCTGTCGGTGGCGGGTGGTACACATCGCACATGCGTTCGTTCGAACATGCGTTCATGTTCGAACAGGGTGACCGGTGCGGATTCGACGGAAGGGGTGCAGGAGATGCACGACAAGGGTGTGGGCGGTCGGGAGCCCGGATTCCCGCAGGGCCCGCGCGGGGGTGACACCGCCCTGCGCGAGCCGGTGCCGGGCGGGCGCGAGTCGAGTGAGCGGGCGCGACGCGAGCGGGGCCCGGTGCAGGCCTCGCCCCGTCGTGCGTCCCGGGCACCGGGCCCGCGTCCCGTGCGGCCGCGCGGCGCCGTGTCCGCCGGTCGGCCGGCTGTGCCCACGTGCACGGCGGTCCGGGCGGCGGTCGTCCGGTCGGGCGCGGGCGGGCGGGCCCGGGGCGGCGAACCGTTGCTGCGCGACCCGTTCCTGCGCGGCGGCTCGTTCCGCGGCCGGTCGGTCCGGGGCGGCTCGGCCGCGCGGGCGCTGCGTCCGGTGCCGGTGCTGCCCGCCCACATCCTGCGGCGCAGGCAGGTGGCGGCGACGATCGGCATGGCGCTGCTCGCGGCGGTGACCGTGGTGCTGCTCGGGCTGCTGGCCGACGTCGCGGCCGCGGCGCGCGCCCCGGGCGCGTCCGGAGCGGTCACCGGGTCGTCCCTCACAGCGGTGCCCGTGCCGTCCGGGCAGGTGGCAGGGGTCGGCTCGCGCTGACGGTCCGCGCCCGGCGCGCAGGGCCGCTCCGGTGTCGTTCCCGAACGGACGACACATCGGCATCGGTAGGCACCTCCGCTTCCGCCACCCCTACATGTTGTGGTTACATGGGTGTCGTTCGTCCACCGGTGGTGGTATCGGTGGCTCGCGTCGACGGGAGGTGGCACGCGGTGCGCTGCCCGTTCTGCCGGCACTCGGACTGCCGCGTCATCGACTCCCGCGAGGTCGACGACGGTCAGGCCACGCGCCGCAGGCGTTCCTGCGCGTCGTGCGGCCGGCGGTTCACCACCGTGGAGGAGGCGGTCCTCGCCGTCGTCAAGCGCAGCGGCGTCACCGAACCGTTCAGCCGCGACAAGGTCGTCCGCGGTGTCCGCCGCGCCTGCCAGGGACGTCCCGTCGACGAGGACGCGCTCGCGCAGCTCGCCCACCGCGTCGAGGAGGCGGTCCGCGCGGGCGGCACGGCCGAGATCCCCAGCCACGAGGTGGGTCTGGCCATCCTCGGACCGCTCCGCGAGCTCGACGAGGTCGCCTACCTCCGTTTCGCCAGCGTCTACCGATCGTTCTCCTCCATCGAGGACTTCGAGAAGGAGATCGCCGAACTCCGTACCACCCCGCCCTGATCCCACGGCCGGTGCACTGCCGCACTCCGGACGCGATTCGCAGCAGACAAGTCGAAGGACGCACGTCAACACCACGCACAGCCGTGCCGGCGGGGGCTCCCGCGCATCCGCACCCAGCCCGCCGCGCACGCAGGAGAGGGAACTGTCATGACCGAGACCGTCGGTACCACGTCCGGACGAGGGAAGAAGGCGACCGCCCCGCGGACCGCGGCGAAGGCCGGCCGTTCCGCGGGCCTCACCGTCGAGCGCATCCACACCACCGCCGGTGTGCACCCCTACGACGAGGTCACCTGGGAGCGCCGCGACGTCGTCATGACCAACTGGCGCGACGGCACGGTCAACTTCGAGCAGCGCGGGGTGGAGTTCCCGTCGTCGTGGTCGGTCAACGCCACCAACATCGTCACCAGCAAGTACTTCCGTGGCGCCGTCGGATCACCGCAGCGCGAGTCCAGCCTGCGCCAGCTCATCGACCGCGTGGTCGGGGTCTACCACCGCGCCGGGGTCGAGAACGGCTACTTCGCCACCGACGCCGACGCCGAGGTGTTCGCCCACGAGCTCACCTGGATGCTGCTGCACCAGGTGTTCAGCTTCAACTCCCCGGTCTGGTTCAACGTCGGCACCAGCTCGCCGCAGCAGGTGTCCGCATGTCTGCCCTACGACTCCCTGGTCAGCACACCCGCCGGCCTGGTGCCGATCGGCGAGCTGGTCGCGCGCGGGGCCGTCGGCACGAAGGTCTTCGACGCCCACGGCCTGACCTCCGTCGTCGCCACCAAGGCCAACGGGGTCCGCGACGTCCTGCGACTGCACACGAGGGCCGGGCACACCCTCGACGTGACCCCGGACCACGTGGTGTGGAAGAGCACCGGTGCGGGCACCGGCCGGTGGGTGGAGGCAGGCTCGCTGGCTGCCGGTGACACGCTCGAGTGGCACCGCACCCGTTCCTACGGGGAGTCGGTGATCGAGGTGGCCCAGATCGCGGAGGCCTCGCTCGCCGGTTGGCTGCAGTCCGACGGGTTCGTCGGGCAGTACGTGATCGGCACCAACCGGTCACTCACGATCGAGGCAATGACGGTCACCCCGGCGGAGCTGGAGTGGGTCACCGGCGCACTCGACACGCTGTTCCCGCAGGTGCACCGGCACGAGCGCCGCGTCGAGACCCGCGACCGGTCACTGGACTGCAGGCGCACCCGCCTGTACGGCCAGGAACTCGGTGCCTTCGTCGAGCGCTGGGGTCTGCGGGCTCGTGGCGCCGACATGGTCGTGCCGCCGCAGCTGTTCACCGCGCCGCTGCCCGTCGTCGCCTGCTACCTGCGAAGTCTCTTCCAGGCCGAGGGGTACGTGTCGGCGCGCGAGCGCTCCACGCTCGTCGGGATGGACATGATCGGCGAGCAGTTGATCCGCGGGGTCCAGTCGCTCCTCGGCCGATTCGGGATCTTCGCCCGGGTCGCCAAGAAGGTCGACAAGCGGGACGACCGACACGACCTGTGGGGCATCCGGATCCAGAACGCCGGCGACCGGCGCATCTTCGCCGACGAGATCGGCTTCATCGACCCGGTGAAGGAGGCCAAGCTGGAGGCCTCGTTCGCCATCCCGGGTCGCCCGGCCCGTGACGTCAAGCGGGTCCAGGTCGCCCGCGTCGAGCCGCTCGGAGCGCAGGAGGTCTTCGACATCCAGACCGAGTCCGGCGAGTTCCTCGCCGACGGTCTGCGGATCCACAACTGCTTCATCCTCGCCGTCGACGACACGATGGAGTCGATCCTCAACTGGTACCGCGAGGAGGGGCTGATCTTCAAGGGCGGCTCCGGGGCGGGCCTGAACCTGTCGCGGATCCGCAGCTCCAAGGAGCTGCTGTCCTCCGGCGGCACCGCATCGGGCCCGGTGTCGTTCATGCGCGGCGCCGACGCGTCCGCGGGCACGATCAAGTCCGGTGGCGCCACCCGGCGCGCGGCGAAGATGGTCGTCCTCGACGTCGACCACCCCGACATCGAGGAGTTCGTCGAGACCAAGGCCAAGGAGGAGGCCAAGGTCCGGGTGCTGCGCGACGCCGGGTTCGACATGGACCTCGGCGGCTCCGACATCACCTCCGTGCAGTACCAGAACGCGAACAACTCCGTCCGCGTCACCGACGAGTTCATGCGCGCGGTCGAGGGGGGCACCGAGTTCGGGCTGCGTGCGCGGATGACCGGTGAGGTCATCGAGTCCGTCGACGCGCGGAAGCTGTTCCGCGGTATCGCCGAGGCCGCGTGGGCCTGTGCCGACCCCGGCATCCAGTACGACGGCACGATCAACGACTGGCACACCACCCCGGAGTCGGGCCGGATCACCGCGTCCAACCCGTGCTCGGAGTACATGCACCTGGACAACTCCAGCTGCAACCTCGCCAGCCTCAACCTGCTGACCTTCCTGGGTGACGACGGCCAGTTCGACGGCGTCCGGTTCCAGCGCTCGGTCGAGCTGATCATCACGGCGATGGACATCTCCATCTGCTTCGCCGACTTCCCGACCGACCCGATCGGCGAGACCACCCGCGCGTTCCGCCAGCTCGGCATCGGCTACGCCAACCTCGGCGCCCTGCTGATGGCCACCGGGCACGCGTACGACTCCGAGGGCGGCCGCTCGCTGGCCGCGGCGATCACCTCGCTGATGACCGGCGCGTCCTACAAGCGCTCCGCGGAGCTGGCCGGCGTCGTCGGCCCGTACGAGGGCTACGCCCGCAACGCGAGCGCCCACCAGCGCGTCATGCGCAAGCACGCCGCCGCCAACGACGACGTGCGCACGTTCCCGGCGAGCACCGGGGTCCACGAGCTGGCGACGATCGCATGGAAGGACGGCCTGGCGATCGGCGAACGCAACGGCTGGCGCAACGCGCAGGCCTCGGTGCTCGCCCCCACCGGCACCATCGGCCTGATGATGGACTGCGACACCACCGGCATCGAGCCCGACCTGGCGCTGGTCAAGTTCAAGAAGCTGGTCGGCGGCGGGTCGATGCAGATCGTCAACCAGACGGTGCCACGGGCCCTGGCGAAGCTGGGCTACCAGCCCGAGCAGGCCGAGGCGATCGTCTCCTACGTGGCCGAGCACGGCCACGTCGTCGACGCCCCCGCGCTGCACCCCGAGCACTACGAGGTGTTCGACTGCGCGATGGGTGAGCGGGTCATCCCCGCGATGGGCCACGTCCGGATGATGGCCGCGGTCCAGCCGTTCCTGTCCGGGGCGATCTCCAAGACCGTGAACATGCCGGAGTCGGCCAGCGTCGCCGACGTCGAGCGGGTCTACCTGGACGGCTGGAAACTCGGTCTCAAGGCACTGGCGATCTACCGCGACAACTGCAAGGTCGGGCAGCCGCTCTCCGCGGGCAAGGCGGCGAAGTCCTCGGGCGGCGGGGAGAAGGAGGTGGTCGTCGAGCAGCGGCCGATACGGCGCCGCCTGCCCAAGAAGCGCCCCAGCGAGACCGTGTCGTTCACCGTCGGCGGCGCGGAGGGCTACCTCACCGCGGGGTCCTACCCCGACGACGGCCTGGGTGAGATCTTCGTCAAGCTCGGCAAGCAGGGCTCCACGCTCTCGGGGGTGATGGACGCGTTCTCGATGTCCATCTCGGTGGGCCTGCAGTACGGCATCCCGCTGGAGTTCTACGTCTCGAAGTTCTCCAACCTGCGCTTCGAGCCGGCCGGCATGACCGACGACCCCGACGTCCGCATCGCCACCAGCGTGCTGGACTACCTGTTCCGCCGCCTGGCGCTGGATCACCTGCCCTACGACAAGCGCGCCCAGCTCGGCATCTTCTCCGCCGACGAGCGCACGGCGCAGGTGGCCGACCAGTACGGCGAGACGGTCGACGTCGAGGGCCTGCGGCAGGGCGTCGAGACCGAACCGCCTGCCGCCGCTGCCCCGGCCGGGGTGTCGAAGGCGCCGGTGGAGGTCGGCAGCTCCACCGAGCTGCTCGAGCTGCGGCTGGGCAAGGCCGCGGACGCGCCGCTGTGCATGACCTGCGGCACGAAGATGCGCCCCGCCGGGAGCTGCTACCTGTGCGAGGGCTGCGGCAGCACCAGCGGCTGCAGCTGACGCGCAGTCCGGAGCCGCGGCGCTGTCGGGGATGGCCCCTGGCAGCGTCGTGGCTCCGAGGCGCGTTCAGCGCAGCGCGACCACCGCGGTCCCGTCGTCGTTCGGCAGCTCGTCGACGACGGCGAGCACGCCGACCGTGAGCAGGTCGGCCGTGCCGTGGTAAACGGACAGGAACGCGGTGTCGGCGGCGTCGCGCCCGGTGCCGATCCGCAGCATCGACGGCCGCGGCGCGAGCCCCGTGGCGTCCACGACCCGCCACGACCCGTCCACCCACGCCTCGACGACGGCGTGGAAGTCCATCGGGTCCAGCCCCGGCGCGTACACGGCCGCGAGCCGGGCCGGGACGTCGCGGGCGCGCAGCAACGCGATGACCAGGTGCGCGTAGTCGCGGCACACCCCCTCGCCGAGCAGCAGCGTGTCGACGGCGTCGTCGGTGGGTCCCGACGAGCCCCCGATGTAGAGCAGCCGCCGCGCCACCCAGTCGCGCACGGCGGTGACCAGCTCGCCGGTGTCGTCGATGCCCTCGAACTCCGCGGCGGCGGGGGAGAGCAGGCGGTCCGAGGGGCAGTAGCGGCTGGGACGGCGGTAGGCGAGGCGGTCGAACTCGGAGTCGACGGGCACCTCCACGGCTCCCTCGACGGTGGCCGAGTACTCCAGCACCGTGCGCCCGACCTGCGCGTCGAGCACGTGCAGCCGTCCACCGTGTGGTGCGGTCACCGCCCGCCACGGCACCGCGGCCCCGTCGCGGGTGATCGACAGCGCCTCCTGCGCCGGGCGCGTGGCGACGGCGACCTGGAACGCGAGCAGTGCGGGCTCGGTGACGTCCAGCTCGATGAATGCGGATACCTGGCGACGGGGCACGGCGCGATCGTCGCAGCCGCCCGTGTCGGCCGCGTGTCGGGCGTCAGCCCGCCTCGTAGCGTGCCGCGCGGATCAGCTCCTCCACCGCTGCGCGCTGCACCCGGAACGAGCGCCCGAACCGCACCGCGGGCAGCTCCCCGCTGTGGACGAGCCGGTAGACGGTCATCTTCGACACGCGCATCCGCTCGGCCACCTCGGCCACGGTCAGGAACGGCGCGCCGATCACCTCCGGCACCTCTGCAGCCATCGTGTCCAGCCTCTCCGTCACCCGCCCGATCAGCGTCTTCGGCGGACAGTAGTGGAATCCGGCTCCCCCTTCGGGGTACGGAGACCCGCACCAACAGGTGACATGCCGGGCCCGCACGGTCGATCGGCACACTGCGTGGCCGCGAGCGAGAGCACGGGCGGGTGACGCCTCGTCCCCACGGGTCGACGCGCACGACATAGGGTCGGCCGGTGATCCTCGACGACGACCCGTCCGGCGACTGGACGCAGACCGGCGTGTTCCGCTGCGCCGCCGACGTCTACCGCATCCCGCTCCCGCTCCCGATGGACGGCCTGCGGGCCGTGAACGTCTACGCCATGCCCGACGCCGAAGGCTGGACGCTGATCGACTCCGGCTGGGCGCTGGCCCAGTCCCGGGAGCTGCTGGCCGCGGCCCTGGACGAGCTGGGGGCGGGGCTGGGCGATGTCCGGCGGTTCCTGGTCACCCACGTGCACCGGGACCACTACACGCAGGCCGTCGCCCTGCGCCGGGAGTTCGGCGGCCGGGTGGCGCTGGGGCTGGGGGAGAAGCCGGGTCTCGACGAGGTCAACCGCGTGGACGAGCACGACGCGTTCCAGGCCCAGCGTTCGCGCCTGCTGCGCGCCGGTGCGCACGTGCTCGTCGAGACGCTCGCGAAGCTGCGGCCCGAGCCGGGCGACCCGTCGGTGTGGGCGGCGCCCGACGACTGGATCACCGACGGCGAGGAGATCGCGGTCGGGCCGGACCGTCGGCTCACCGCCGTCGAGACCCCCGGCCACACCCGCGGCCACCTGGTCTTCGCCGACGACGCGGCCGGCCTGCTGTTCGCCGGGGACCACGTGCTCCCCCGGATCACCCCGTCGATCGGTTTCGAGCCCGCGCCCACGGCCAACCCGCTGGGTGCCTTCCTGGCGTCGCTGCAGCTGGTGCGCTCCCGCCCGGACGCCGACCTGCTGCCCGCGCACGGTCCGGTCGGGATGCGGGTGCACGAGCGGGTCGACGCGCTGCTGGAGCACCACGGCGCCCGCCTGGACGCGACGCTCGCCGCGGTCCGCGAGGGCCGGCACTCCGCCTTCGCGGTGGCCGAGGCACTGACCTGGACGCGTCACGAGCGGCGGCTGCCCGAGCTGGACCCGTTCAACTCGATGCTCGCGATCCTGGAGACCGCGGCTCACCTGGACGTGCTCGTGGAACGCGGTGCGGTGACGGTCGCGTCGCAGGGCGGCGTAGCTCACTACACAACGTGATAACAATTCACTCTCGGTAGGTCCCGTTCGCGCTCGTCGCTCCGGACAGCCGTACGCTCCCGCCCATGTCGGTGGGCATGGGACGCGTGGGGCTGGTGTTGGCCGCCTGCTGCCTCGGGATCTCCGGTGTCGTCGTCGCCACCGACGTCGTGGTGTCCCCCCCGGTCGCCGACCCGACCGTGGCGTTGGCCCCGGCCGCGTCCTCGACCTGCGCGGCGGCCGGGCCGTACGTCGTGCCCGAGCTCGGCAGCGTCGGCCTGCCGCCCGCGCTGCGGCTGTGCCCGTCCGGCCCGCTCACCGTGCGCGTGCCGGGCACCGTGCTCGACGGCATGGACCTGCGCGGCGGCGTCGTGGTCGACGCCCCCGGCGTGGTGGTGCGGCGCAGCCGGATCACCGGGGACGGCACCGGCGCGTACGGCGTGCTCACCACGGCGGCCGGGTCGGTCCGCATCGAGGACACCACGCTCACCGGCCGGTTCGACGAGGCCGCGATCGGCGGGGCGGGCTGGACGGCCGAGCGTGTCGAGATCGTCGGCGTCAGCGGCGACGGCGCCCACGCGGGCGCCGGGAGCAGGCTGCGGGCGAGCGTGCTCTCGCGCTTCGAGCCGGGCGAGGACGTCGACGGGGTGGCGGTGCTCGCTCCCGACGTGGTGGTCGAGGGGACGACCGTGCGCATGGGCGAGCGGCACCGCAGCGCCGTCAGCATCGCGCCGGGGGACGGGCCGCCCGGCCCGGTCGTGGTGCGGAGGAACGTGCTCGGCGGCGGTGACTACACCGTGCTGCAGTCCGTCGGCGCGGCCGACGCCGTGGAGGTCGTGGAGAACCGCTTCGCCCGGGACGCGGGCCGGGCCCCGATGCGGCTGGCCCCGGCCGCCGCGGCGACGGACAACACCTACCTCGACGGTGCGCCGGTCCCGACGGGCTGAACGCGACACGCCCGGCCGACCGCCCGGTGTTGGCTCCGGGCCCGGGGAGCGGGCAGACTGATCACACGCAACTTCGGTGAACTCCCGGTAGCAGGCGCCACGACGCGAGGACGTAGGGGAAGACGATCCTCGTCGACGTTGGAGGTCTGCAGTGAATGCACGCGGCGTGGTCTTCGTCCACTCGTCGCCGACAGCGGTGTGCCCGCATGTCGAGTGGGCGATCTCCGGCGTGCTCGGGACCAAGGTCTCCCTGCACTGGAGCACCCAGGCGGCCGTCCAGGGTCAGCTGCGCGCCGAGTGCACCTGGAGCGGTCCGGCCGGCAGCGGTGGCGCGATCGCCGGAGCGCTGCGGGCGTGGTCGATGCTGCGCTTCGAGGTCACCGAGGAGCCGACGCCGGGCGTCGACGGGGTGCGCTACTGCCACGTGCCCACGCTGGGCCTGTGGAGCGGCCGCGCCAGCGCCAACGGTGACATCGTGATCGGCGAGGACCAGCTGCGGACGATCCTCGCGAGCTCGACGCCGGCGCAGCTGCCGTCCCGGATGCACGACCTGCTCGGCACCGCGTGGGACGAGGCGCTGGAGCCGTTCCGCCACGCCGGTGACGGCGCGCCGATCACCTGGCTGCACCAGGTCGGGTAGGTGCACCGGCGGGACGTCCGGCCCGCCGGCCCTCCCGCACCCGCCGGAGCCCGGGCTCCCGGCCGCCGACGGGTGATGATCGCAACGGAACCGCGGGTGGCGGCGACCACCGTCGGCCGGGTGCGGCAGACTCGACCGCGATCGGGAGGAGTGGGGACAGCTGTGAGCGCACGCGGGACGGCGATCGCCGCGCTGCTCGCCGTCGTGCTGGCGGGCGGGCTGGGCGTCGCCTGGTTCGCGGCCGGGAGGTCCGTGTCGGCCGTACCCCCGCTGAGGGCGGCGCCGCCGGTCCCGGCGGCCGGGGTCGGCGACACGACGGTGCTGC
Organism: Pseudonocardia sp.; assembly: GCF_029263155.1. GTDB lineage: Bacteria > Actinomycetota > Actinomycetes > Mycobacteriales > Pseudonocardiaceae > Pseudonocardia. Next base: position 16,626 of record NZ_JAJCYB010000033.1, on the reverse strand, counting down.
TGTCCGCCGACGCCCTCACCCACCCCGCCCACGAGCTCGTGCGCAGCCAGCTGCAGCTCCACTACGACGCGATCAACCGCAAGGACTACCAGGCGTGGGCGGCCACGGTCGTTCCCGCGCGCAGCGGGTCCCTGGACCAGGAGGCCTGGCTCGACGCCTACGGGAGCACCCGGGACGGAACCATCCGCATCGACCGCATCGACGATCTCGAGGGGGCCCGGGTGCTGGTCCGCGTCCGGTTCGTCAGCACCCAGGCCATCACCGACGCGCCGCAGGACGTGCCGGCCCGCCGGATCTGCTGGCACAGCTCGCTGCCGATGAGTGGCGTGCCGCCGCTCATCGAGCTGACCGGGGCCGGGAGCTCGCGCGCCGAGGCCTGCTGAGGCGCGCCGAGCCCCCGACCGGTCACCTCACGAACGTGATCGCGACGTTGTGCCCGCCGAAGCCGAACGAGTCGTTCACCGCGGCGGTGATGTCGACCTTGCGCGGCTCCCCGGCGACCACGTCCAGCTCGACACCCGGGTCGAGCTCGTCGAGGTTCAGCGTGGCCGGGATGATGCCCTGGGCGATCGAGAGCAGCGTGATGATGCCCTCCACCGCGCCCGCCGCGCCGACCAGGTGCCCCAGCGCCGACTTCGGCGCCGTGAGCACCGGGTGATCGCCCAGCGCCTTGCGGACGGCGCGGGTCTCGCCCACGTCGCCCGCCACCGTGGACGTGGCGTGGCAGTTGACGTGGCCGACGTCGGCCGCGGACACCCCGGCGTGCTCGATCGACCTCGTGATCGCGCGTGCCTGCCCCGTGCCCTCGGGATCGGGACCGGTGATGTGGTAGGCGTCGGAGGTGATGCCGTAGCCCGCCAGCTTCCCGTGGACCGTGGCGCCGCGGGCGGCGGCGAACTCGGCGCGTTCCAGCACCATGATCCCGGCGCCCTCGCCGAGCACGAAGCCGTCGCGGGCGACGTCGAAGGGGCGCGACGCCGCGGCCGGGTCGTCGTTGCGCTGGCTCAGCGTGCGGGCCTGCACGAACCCGGCCACCGTGATGCCGGTGATGCAGGCCTCCGCCCCACCGGCGACCACGACGTCGACCTCGCCGGCCTGCAGCAGGCGCATCGCCCACGCCAGCGCCTCCGCGCCGGATGCGCACGCCGACACCGGCGCGTGCACCCCGCCCCTGGCGCCCAGCTCGAGCCCGACCCAGGCGGCCGGGCCGTTGGGCATGAGCATCGGGACGGTGAGCGGGGAGACCTTGCGCAGGCCGGGGCCCTCCAGCAGGTCGTCCTGGTCGAGCAGGGTGACCGCGCCGCCGATCCCGGTGCCGATGACGACGGCGAGCCGCTCGGGCTCCACCTCCGGAGTGCCGGCGTGCGCCCAGGCCTCCTTGGCCGCGACCAGCGCCACCTGCTCGCAGCGGTCCAGCCGCCGGGCCTGCACCCGCGGGATGACCTCGGTCGGGGACACGGCCAGCGGCGAGGCGATCTTCACCGGCAGGTCGTGCCGGGTGACCCACTCGTGCTCGTCGTCGTCGATGCGCCGCACACCGGAGCGTCCGGCGAGCAGTGCGTCCCAGGTGGAGGTGACGTCGCCGCCGAGCGGGGTGGTCGCCCCCAGCCCGGTGACGACGACCTCGATCGTGGACGGGGAAGGGGCCGTCACTGGTTCTTCGCGATGTAGTCCACCGCGTCACCGACCGTCTTCAGCTCGGCCAGCTGGTCGTCCGGGATCTTGACGCCGAACTTGTCCTCGGCCTGCACGGCGATCTCGACCATCGAGAGCGAGTCGATGTCGAGGTCGTCGACGAAGGACTTCTCGGTGCTGACCTCGGCCGTGTCGATGCCGGCGACCTCCTCCACGATCTCGGCCAGCCCGGCGAGGATCTCGGTGTTGTCTGCCACGGTGGAACTCCTTCTGGTGGTGGAAAATCCTGGGATGGCCGGGGACCCTGCGGAGCTAGGGGAACCGGACGACCTGGCCGGCGTAGGACAGGCCCGCACCGAAGCCTACGAGCAGCACCGTGTCGCCGGATCGGAGGCGGCCGTCGGCGCGCATGTGGTCCAGGGCGAGCGGGATCGACGCCGAGGAGGTGTTGCCCGAGTGCACGATGTCGTCGGCCACGCGCATGTCGTCACGGGCGCCGTGCTTGCGCAGCTTCTTGGCCACGGCCTCCACGATGCGCAGGTTGGCCTGGTGCGGCACGAACACGTCGATGTCGGCGGGGGTGAGCCCGGCCAGCTCGATGGCGCGCAGCGCGACGGGCGCGATCTGTGTGGTGGCCCAGCGGAACACCGCCTGGCCCTCCTGGTGCAGCGCGCCGCCGAGGCGTGACCGGTTGGCCTCCTCGATGCGGATGGTCTGCGCCATGTCCCCCGCGCTGCCCCAGGCCACCGGCCCGACACCCACGGACGCCTCGTCGGCCGCCGCGCCGAGCACCATCGCGCCCGCGCCGTCGGCGAAGATGATCGCGGTGGAGCGGTCGGTCCAGTCCAGCCAGTCCGACAGCTTCTCGGCCCCGATCACGAGCACGTTGCCCGCGCTGCCGCCGCGCACCATGTCGGCCGCGGCGCCGAGGCCGTAACAGAACCCGGCGCAGGCGGCGTTGACGTCGAACGCGGCGGGCGCGTGGATGCCGATGCGCTCCGCGGTCTGGGCGGCGGCGTTGGGGATGGCGTTGGGCATGGTGCAGGTCGCCACGATCACCGCACCGATCTCGGCGGGGTCGAGCCCGGAGTCCTTGACCGCGCGCGTGCCGGCGTCGGCGGCGAGGTCGACGAGCAGCGCGTCCTCGGCGGCGACGCGGCGGCTCTGGATGCCGACCCGTTCGCGGATCCACTGGTCGTTGGTCTCGATCGTGCGCGCGAGCTCGTCGTTGGTGACGACGTGCTCGGGCTGCGCGCTGCCGAGGCCGAGGATGCGGGCACCGGCGACGGCGGGCGCGAGGCGCAGTGCCGTCGCCGGTCCTGGGTGGGTCACGACGATGCTCCGATCAGCTCGTGGGCCGTGCCGAGATCCCCGGGGGTCTTCAGCGCGAGCGTGGTGGTGCCCTTCAGCGCCCGCTTCACCAGCCCGGTGAGTGCCCCGGCCGGCGGCAGCTCGGTCGTGGCGGTGACGCCGAGCGCGCGCAACGTATCCATGCAGGCGTCCCACCGTACGGGCCGGGTGACCTGGTCGACCAGCCGGCGCAGCGCGTCCGCCCCGTCGGTGACGACCGCCCCGTCGGCGTTGGACAGCAGCGGACGGACCGGGTCGGCGGTGTCGATGCCGCCGGCGTGCTCGCGCAGCGCGTCCTGGGCCGGGGCCATGAACCGGGTGTGGAAGGCCCCCGCGACGGGCAGCCGCTTCACCCGCGCCCGCTCCGGCGGGGCGGCCTCCAGCTCGGCCAGCGCGGCGACCGGCCCGGCGGCCACGATCTGGCCCGCGCCGTTGATGTTCGCCGGGTCGAGCCCGAGCTCGGCGAGCCGGGCCAGGACGGCGTCGGGGTCACCGCCCAGCACGGCGGCCATCCCGGTCTCCTCCAGCGCGCACGCCGCGGCCATCTCGCGGCCGCGGACGGCGGCCAGCGCCACCGCGGCGTCGGGGGACAGGACCCCGGCGACGGCCGCCGCGGCGAGCTCGCCGACGGAGTGACCGGCGACCGGCACCGCGGGCGGCAGGTCGAGGCGACCCGCGGCGAGCAGCGCGGCGGCGACGACGAGCGGCTGTGTCACCGCGGTGTCGACGATCTCGTCGGCGGTGGCGGTCGTGCCGAGCCGGACCAGGTCGAGGCCGGCGACGTCGGACCACACCGCGAGCTGTTTCGCGGCGTCGGGGTCCTCCAGCCACTCGACGAGCATGCCGGGGGTCTGGGATCCCTGTCCGGGAGCGAGCAGCGCGATCACAGCGCCCACACAACACGGACCGGGTGCGTCGACGGGATGCCGGGACGCACGAACTCTGACGCATCGATATGGAGGAAACCTCCAAGGTCGAGCCGTACGCCGTCCGAGTATGCCACGTCACACCGGCCGTTCGTTGTAGGGATTCCGCAGGCCATCGGGGTCCAACCTGGCCGCTATGAGCGCCGTGCGCAACACCAGGGCGTCGCGGGGCACGGTCGGGGCCAGGCCGGTGAGCTCGCTCACCCGGCGTAGCCGGTAGCGCACCGTGTTCGGGTGGACGAACAGCTCGCGCGCGCAGGACTCCAGCGCACCCCCGCCCTCCAGGTAGGCGGTGAGGGTCGACAGCAGCGGGCCACCCGCCCGTTCCAGCGGGTCGACGACGTCCTCGACCAGGGTGCGGTGCGCGGCCGCGTCCCCGCACAGCGCCCGCTCGGGCAGGAGGTCGTCGGCGGCGACCGGGCGGGGCGCGCGGGGGCGCCCCGGCGCGGCCCGCAGCCCCGCCAGCGCCTCGCGCGCGCTGGTGTGTGCCGAGGCGAGGTCGGGCGCGACCGGCCCGACGACCACCGGGCCCGGCCCGAACCCGTCGACGAGCCTGCCCAGCCCGCCCCGGTCCCGGACCCCGCCGTCCGGTTCGGACAGCAGCACGATCAGTCGGTTGCCCTGCACGCCGACGAGCACCGACCGGCCCGAGCGCGCCGCGTGCCTGCGCAGCTCCCCGAGCAGCTCCTCGGGGGAGTCGGTGACGGGGCTGCCGGCCACGACGCGCACCGCGGCGGCCGGGTCGAAGCCCAGCGCCGCGGCCCGGGACACCATCGCGTCGTCGGCCTCGCCGCGTACCACCGCGTCGACGACGAGGGCCTCCAGCCGGGCGTCCCATGCGCCACGGGTCTCCGCGGCGCCCGCGTACACGGTGGCCGCGGCGAAGGCGATCTCCCGGCCGAACCGCAGGATCGCCTCGACGAGCAGGCCCCGCTCGGCGTCGTCGGCCGCGAGCGGGGGGAGGTGGTCCTCGAACACGTCGGTGGCGACCCGGACCAGGTCGACGGTCTGGCGCAGCGACAGCCGACGGGCCAGGTCGCGCGGCGCGATCCGGAACGCCTCGGCGGTGAGCCGGATCGTCTCGCCGGGGCGGGTGAGCCAGGCGACGAAGTTGGCCACCCCGGTCTGGGTCACCAGCAGGACCCCGGCCCGCTGCTCGGCGGGGAGCCGCGCGAACCAGTCGAGCCGGACCTGCATCGCGGCCAGGCAGTCGGCGGCCAGCTCGCCCGAGGCCTGCTGCAGGCGGCGCACGGTCGCGGTGGACACCGGGCTCACGCGCGGAACGCTACCGCCCGCACGGGCCGAGGCGCTGCCACGGCGCACACGACTCGGGGCGACGTGACGCAACGAGATGCCGCCCCGGGCCGGCGGTGTCGTGCTCCTCGGCCGTGCGACGTCGCGCACCGCAGAGGCGATCCGAGAGCTGTTCCCCGGGTGTCGCGCCGGACGGCTCCCGAGACCGGCTCGGGCCGCCCGACGCGGTGTGGGCCGGCGGTCGCCGGCCGGGACTCAGGCGAGTGGTTGGACGCCGGTTGCCTGCGGCCCCTTCTGGCCCTGCTCGATGTCGAACGACACGCGCTGGCCCTCGTCGAGGCTCTTGTAGCCGTTGGTCTGGATTGCCGAGTAGTGCACGAACACGTCCGCGCCACCACCGTCAGGAGCGAGGAAGCCGTAGCCCTTCTCGCTGTTGAACCACTTGACGGTGCCCTCTGCCATTCTTGCTCTCCTCGTACCTGGTGCCGGGGCACTCGCCCCCGGCATCGCGCCGCCCGGCGCTATGAGTCCGCGTCCGGGTCGGGACCCCGATCTCCGTCGAGGAGGTCGGCGTCGGGCGGAGCGTATCGCGAACGAGCCGCCGTGCCGAGACCCAACGACCAGGACTTTTCGGCGCATGCACACCGTCGGCGCGCCGACGGCGGGACCCCCCTCGCGGGCCCCGCCGCCGATCTGCTCAGGCGACGCCGCCGTCGCTGGTCTGCGGACCGGCCGCCTGGGGGTCGTCGATCCGGTACTTCGCGGCCGCCTCGGCCACCACGCCGCGGTCGATCTCCCCGCGGTTCGCCAGGCTCTCCAGCGCCGCCACCGCGATGCTCTCGGCGTCGATGTTGAAGTGCCGGCGGACGGCGGGCCGGGTGTCGGACAGCCCGAAACCGTCGGTGCCCAGTGTCGTGTACGGCGCGGGTACCCACTGGCGGATCAGGTCGGGCACCGCGCGCATCCAGTCCGAGACCGCGACCACGGGCGCGTCACCGCCCAGCGCGGACGTGACGTAGGGCCTGCGGCGCTCCCCGTCGGGCTGCACGAGGTTGTGCTGCTCGCACTCGACGCCGTCGCGGCGCAGCTCGCCCCAGCTCGTCACCGACCACACCTCCGCGCCGACGCCCCACTGCTCGGCCAGCAGGTCGCGGGCGGCCAGCGCCCAGGTCATGCCGACACCGGAGGCGATCAGCCGGACCTGGGGCCCGTCGGCCCGCGGGGACTCCAGGTAGCGGTAGATACCGCGCAGCAGCCCGTCGACGTCGAGGTCCTCGGGCTCCCTGGGCTGGACGTAGGGCTCGTTGTAGACCGTCAGGTAGTAGATGACGTTCTCCCCGGTCAGGGTGTCGGTCCCTTCCCCGTACATCCGCCGGAGGCCGTCCTTGACGATGTGCGCCACCTCGTAGGAGAACGCCGGGTCGTAGGACAGGACCGCAGGGTTGGTGGCGGCCAGCAGCAGCGAGTGGCCGTCGTTGTGCTGCAGGCCCTCCCCGGTGAGCGTGGTGCGCCCCGCCGTGGCGCCGACGAGGAAGCCGCGGGCCATCTGGTCGGCGGCGGCCCAGATCGAGTCGCCGGTGCGCTGGAAGCCGAACATCGAGTAGAAGACGTACACCGGGATCATCGGCTGGGCGTGCGTGGCGTACGACGTGCCCGCGGCGGTGAACGAGCCCACCGACCCGGCCTCGTTGATCCCCTCGTGCAGGATCTGCCCGCTCTCGGACTCCCGGTAGGCCAGCATCAGCTCGGCGTCGACCGAGGTGTACTGCTGGCCGTTCGGGTTGTAGATCTTCTCCTTCGGGAACATCGAGTCCATCCCGAACGTGCGGGCCTCGTCGGGGACGATCGGCACGATCCGGTTGCCCAGTTCCGGGTCCTTGACCAGCTCGCGCAGCAACCGCACGAAGGCCATCGTCGTGGCGACCTCCTGCTTGCCCGATCCCTTCCGGACGACCTCGTAGACGTCGTCGCCGGGCAGCACCAGCGGCTTCGACCTGACCCGCCGCGAGGGCAGCGGCCCGCCGAGCGCGCGGCGACGCTCCCTCATGTACTGCAGGGCGTCGTCGTCCTCGCCCGGGTGGTAGTACGGCGGGAGATAGGGGTCGCGCTCCAGCTCCGCGTCGCTGATCGGGATGCGCTGGGAGTCGCGGAACTCCTTGAGGTCGTCGAGCGAGAGCTTCTTCATCTGGTGCGTGGCGTTGCGGCCGGCGAAGTGCGAGCCCAGGCCGTAGCCCTTGATCGTCTTCGCCAGGACGACGGTGGGCTGGCCGTTGTGCTCCAGCGCCGCCGCGTAGGCCGCGTGCACCTTGCGGTAGTCGTGGCCGCCGCGCTTGAGGTTCCAGATGTCGGCGTCCGACAGCGGCTCCACCAGCGCCTTCGTGCGCGGGTCACGGCCGAAGAAGTGGTCGCGGACGTACGCGCCGTCGTTGGCCTTGTAGGTCTGGTAGTCCCCGTCCGGGGTGGTGTTCATCAGGTTGATCAGGGCGCCGTCGCGGTCGGCGTGCAGCAGGGAGTCCCACTCCCGGCCCCAGACGACCTTGATGACGTTCCAGCCCGCGCCGCGGAAGAACGCCTCCAGCTCCTGGATGATCTTGCCGTTGCCCCGGACCGGGCCGTCGAGGCGCTGCAGGTTGCAGTTCACGACGAACGTGAGGTTGTCCAGCCCCTCGGTGGCCGCGATCTGCAGCAGGCCGCGCGACTCCGGCTCGTCCATCTCGCCGTCGCCGAGGAACGCCCACACGTGCTGGTCGGCGGTGTCGCCGAAGCCGCGGTCGCCGAGGTAGCGGTTGAACCGCGCCTGCATGATCGCGTTCATCGGGCCGAGCCCCATCGAGACGGTGGGGAACTCCCAGAAGTCCGGCATGAGCCGCGGGTGCGGGTAGGACGGGAGCCCGTGGCCGGGACCGCCGTGGGAGAGCTCCTGGCGGAAACCGTCGAGGCGGTCGGCGGACAGCCGCCCCTCCAGGTACGCGCGGGCGTAGATGCCGGGGGAGGCGTGGCCCTGGATGTAGACCTGGTCACCCCCGCCCGGGTGGTCCTTGCCGCGGAAGAAGTGGTTGAAGCCCACCTCGTAGAGCGTCGCCGAGGAGGCGTACGACGAGATGTGTCCGCCCACGCCGATGCCGGGCCGCTGCGCGCGGTGCACCGTCATCGCCGCGTTCCAGCGGATCCAGCGGCGGAACTGTCGCTCCGCGTCCTCGTCGCCGGGGAACCACGGCTCGCGGTCGGTGGGGATCGTGTTGACGTAGTCGGTGCTGGTCAGCGACGGGACGCCGACGTGGCGCTCCCGGGCCCGCTGCAGCATCCGCAGCATCAGGTACCGGGCCCGCTGCTGCCCGCCGGCGTCGAGCATCGCGTCGAACGAGTCCAGCCACTCGGCCGTCTCCTCCGGATCGATGTCGGGCAGGTGCGCGGCGAGGCCGTCGCGGATGACGTGGACGCGCCGCGGGGCGGGCGAACTCTGCGGCGTTCCGTCGGTGGTCTGGCCGGTCAAGGGATCTCCCTGGGCTGACTGTATTGCGGGGTCATCCCCTATCGTGCCCTTCGACGCACGATCTCGTAACGCGTGGTTGCGCGCAGACGAGTCACGTGTTCGGATTTCGCATCCGGATGCGGACACCGGAGATGGCACAGGAGAGTGGGGTACACAGGCGTGGTCGCCGCGGATGATGTCGGACGGACACCCGACATCGCGGGCAAGCTCGGCGTGGAGCCGGGCATGGTCGTCCAGGAACTCGGGTGGGACACCGACGTCGACGAGGCGGTGCGCGACGCGGTCGAGGAGAGGGCCGGGGACGAGTTGCTGGACGAGGATGCCGTCGACGTCGTCGACCTCGTCCTGATGTGGTGGCGGGAGGGCGACGGGGATCTCGTGGACGCGCTCGTCGACGCCCACGGTCCCCTCGCGGAGAGCGGTGTCATCTGGGTCCTCACCCCCAAGACCGGCACCCCGGGGCACGTCGAGCCCAGCGAGATCGCCGAGGCGGCCCCCACCGCGGGGCTGTCGCAGACCTCCAACGTCAGCGTCAGCGACCAGTGGGCCGGGGCCCGCCTGGTGGCGCCGAAGGCGGCCAAGTCCCGCCGGTAGCCGTGGTACCGATCCGGTACCGCTGCGGTTCCCAGCAGGAGATCCTGCGCGCCGCGGTCGACCGCTACCTGGGCCTCGACGGTCCGCCCCCACCGGCCGTGGACGAGCGGGTCGGGTCGGGTCGGCCTCGGTGGCGTCGGCATTGCTGCTGGACGCGGACCTGATGCTCACCTACGACGGCCGGCTCGCCGAAGCCTGTCGCGAGAACGGCCTGGCCACGGCGGCGCCGCGGTAGCCACAGCCACGTACTACGCTCGGCGGACCCCAGCACGAGGAGCACATCCATGGCCCCCGAGGTCGGTACCCAGGCCCCTGACTTCACCCTCGACGACCAGAACAAGCAGCCGGTCACGCTCTCGTCGTTCCGCGGCGAGCGCAGCGTCCTCGTGGTGTTCTACCCGTTCGCCTTCTCCGGCATCTGCACCGGCGAGCTGAGCGCGGTCCGCGAGGACCTGGCCAGCTTCCAGAACGACGACGTGCAGATCCTCGCCGTCTCCGTGGATCACCCGTTCGCGCTCAAGGCGTGGTCGGACGCGGAGGGCTACGCGTTCCCGCTGCTCGCCGACTTCTGGCCGCACGGCGCGGTCGCCCGCGACTACGGCGTGTTCAACGACGCCGCCGGCTTCGCCCTGCGCGGCACCTTCCTCGTCGACCGCTCCGGTGTGGTGCGCTTCGCCGAGGTCAACGGCCCCGGCGAGGCCCGCGACCAGGACGCGTGGAAGAAGGCACTCGCGGCGGTGTGAGTTGCGGCGCCGACGCCGTAGGGTGCCGGCGCACACCGGGCGCGTAGCTCAGCGGGAGAGCACTCGGTTTACACCCGAGCGGTCGCAGGTTCGAACCCTGCCGCGCCCACGGCTTGAGTTTGCGGTTCTTACCAAGCGTGGCGTGAGCCCGGCCGACGGCGTCGGGGTTCCGGCCGGTTCCCTCGCCCGAGGTTTCGTATTACGATTTAGCCGTGTGGAGGTGCGCCGGTCGGCGCGCAAGCACGGCGTCGCCGAGAAGGACGCAGAAGGCGACCCAAGTACCAGGACCTCCTCCCATGACACCGAACGAGCCCACGATGAGTAGTCACGAGAACGAACATCGCACCTCGGGTGGCGTGCCGGTCACCGACGAGCTGGTGCAGCGGTCGGCGGATCAGGCCGACGCCGGGTACGGCCCAGCCGCACTGCGGCGGCGTGGTGGACGCCCGCCCTTGGGCTCCGGCCCGGCTGACGTCGTCCCGGTTCGGCTCGACCCCGAACTGCGTGCCGCGCTCGCCTCTCGGGCTGACTCGGAGCACACCAGTGCCAGCGATGTCATCCGGCAGGCGCTGCGCGCCTGGCTGGACGTCGCCTGACCTCGCCGTCCCACGCCGGCCGAAGACGTCCGCGTAACACGAAACGTCGGCGTGACCGGTGGCCGCTACGCCCTGACGATCTCGCCGAGCCCTCGTCGCCAGCTCGCTGAGCATCTCCCTGAAAGCGTGGCATTCGCCGCGTACGAGCCAGTTGTAGGGCCACTGCTGGACGGTCCACATCGGGTCGGGAAGCGGCTGCGCCCACCCCCGGACGATCGGCACAGTGCCCGGCGAGGTACCTATCGCATCATCTACCGAGTCGACGATGCTCGCCGTCGAGTCACTGTGCTTGCCGTGCAGCCTCGCTCGGCCGCCCACCGGCATCGATCATCAGGAGGATCGGCATGAGCACCGAGGACAGCAGGAAGCTCGTCCATCGGCGGCTCGACGAGATCTGGAACCGGGCTGACCGGGCTGTCGTCGACGAGCTGTACGCCGCGGACCACGTCAACCCACGGCCGCGGCATCGTCGCTGGTAGTGCGCGCGGTGCCGACATCACGGATGCGCTGCACGGCTCGACGAAGCGCTGTCACCAGTGACGACCGGTCGCCGATCCTGGTGCAGAGCGAGATCGGACAGGGCTCGGCGTCGGCGATCGGGACGAAGACGACCTCCGGGTGGCGGAAGCTGTCGACGACCGAGCTGCCGGTGATGGCGATGGCCCTGCTCGCGGCGACGACCTCGAGGAGTTCGTCCATGGTGTGGACGACGGGCCCGTAGGTCACCGGGACGCCGCTGGGACGAGGGTCGCAGGCCCACCACCGCACCCACTCCTCGTCGGCCTCGTCGTCGGTGACGTGGGCCTCGCCGTCGAGATCGGCCAGCTCGACGACCGCGCGGCTGGCCAGCCGGTGGCCGGACGGCAGCGCGACGACGCGCGGTTCGTAGCGGAGCACGTCGAGCTGGAGTTCGTCCATGTCGGCGAAGGGCGGTCGGACGAGCGACGCGTCGACGCTCCCGGCGCGGACGGCGGTGACCTGCTCGGGCCAGGGTAGCTGGACGAGCTGCACCGACGCGGCGGGGAAGTCGCGTTGCACCATGTCGAGGATCTGCCGGGTGTGGGTGCCGGTCGCGGCGGTCATGAACCCCAGCCGGAGGACCTCGGCGACGGTGCGACGGTAGGCCTCGACCGCCGCTACGGCCCGGTCGGCGGCGGCCAGGGCAGGGCGGGCTTCGAGAGGAAGCTGCGGCCCGCCTCGGTGGGGACGATCGGGTGCGCGCTGCGGTCGAGCAGCTCGACGCCGAGCGTGCGTTCGAGGGTGCGGATCTGTTTGCTGAGCGCGGGCCCGCTGACGTAGAGGCGCGCCGCGGCACGACCGAAGTGCCCCGCGTCGACGACCGCCACGAGGTAGCGCACCAGGTGCAGGTTGAGGTCCACGGCGACTTCCTCCTCCGTGCAGTGTCGCACGTCATGGTCATCGTGACCGACTGAGCTGGGCAGATAACCACATGGTTCATACCGCCGACGTCAAGTGTCATGGACACGCCCTGGTAGGGGCAGGAGCCTCGACGGCGTCCCACCACTGACGAGGAGTCACCACCATGGGCCGCTACGACAACGAGTTCGTGACGATGTTCGCCGGGCTGGAGCGCGAGCTCGAGACCGTCGAGAACCCGCGCCATCGCGCGATCCTGAAGAACTACCGGATGCACGGCCTGCTCGAGGTCGCCGGGCGCTACAAGGAACTGCTCGCCCCCGACATGACCGTCGAGCACCCGCACTACCGACTGCACGAGGGCGGCCAGACCATCGTCCTCGACGGGATGGAGCAGGTCGTCGGCTTCTACGAGTCGCTGATGGCCGCGAACGCGATCGTCATGTGGGTGGCCGAGCAGGACATCGCCGTCGCCGACCACGGCTTCTCCGGCGAGGTCGTGTTCAACGCGTTCGTCCCCGCGCCGATGCTCGGCGAGAGCGCCTTCACCGACATCCGCGCCGGCGAGGACCCGAGCGAGATGTTCCTCCTGCGCCGGACCCTGGCCTTCGTCTGGCCCTACGACGATCGTTGCCGCCTCATCGGCGAGCACGTCTATGAGGACACGGCATCGCGCGAGATCATCGAGCCGGACCCGGCCGACGTCATCACCGCCGCGCGGGCCGCGGAACTGCTCGCCCCCGAGATCGACCGGGTCCTGCCGTGAGCGCCCCGGCAGGCGGCCGCCTGGCCGGGAAGGTCGCGCTGATCACCGGTGGGGCGCGCGGGCAGGGCCGCTCGCACGCCGTCCGGCTGGCCGAGGAGGGCGCCGACGTCGTCCTCGTCGACATCTGCGCGCCGGTCGCGTCGGCCCCGTACGCGACCGCCGACCCCGCGGACCTCGAGCAGACGGTCACGCTGGTCGAGGAGCTCGACCGCCGCGCTCTCGCCGTCCGGGCCGACGTCCGCGACCTCGCCGCCCTCCAGGCCGCGGTCGACGGCGCCGTCGCCGAGCTCGGCCGGATCGACATCGTCGTGGCCAACGCGGGCATCGCCGGCTACGCCCCCGCGCTGGAGATGGACGAGACCACCTGGCAGGAGATGATCGACATCAACCTCACCGGCGCGTGGAAGACGGTGCGCGCCGCCGCACCCGCGATCGTCGAGGGCGGTCGCGGCGGTCGATCGTGCTCACCAGCTCGGTCGCCGGGTTGATGGGGTTCCCGACCCTGGCCCACTACTGTGCCGCCAAGCACGGCCTGGTCGGGTTGATGAAGGTCCTCGCCGTGGAGCTCGCTCCGCACAGCATCCGGGTCAACTCCGTGCACCCCACGCACGTCGACACCGACATGATCCAGAACCCGGCGATCCACAGCCTGTTCACCGGCGGAGCACCCGACACCGACGCGGCCATGGCCGCCGCCGCGATGAAGGCCATGCACGCCCTGCCCATCTCGTGGGTCGACCCGGTCGACATCAGCAATGCGCTGGTCTGGCTCACCTCCGACGAGGCCCGCTACGTGACCGGTGTGGCGCTGCCGGTCGACGGTGGGATCACCGCTCCGTTCAAGCTCCCCCACGCCACGGGCTGATCACCCGCGCTCACGACACGCAGGGGAAGCCGGCTCGCGGTGGGTGCCACGGTGCACGTCGGCGACGAGTCCCTGCACCCACGGCTGATCGGCGCCGGGACCCGACCACTATCCTCGTGCACGAGCCCGTTCCTCGTGACCTCATCCCGGACGTGGCGGTGCCTGGTGCGGCGGGTCGCCGTCGAAGTGCGGTGCCGGCCTCGCCGTGCACCAGAAGGACGCCCGCGCGATGCATCCGAACAGCCCGCCGAACCCCGGGGACCCCACCCGGCAGCAGTACGACCCCCACGGCGGGCCGTCGAGCCCGTACCAGGACCCGCCGACACTGCCGCAGCAGGCATATCCGGCGGCACCGCAGGCTCCCGCGCAGGACGTCGACCAGAACGGGTCCGCTCCGCCGCCGGACCCACCGGCCCGCCGCCGGCGGCTGCTGCTCGTGGTCGCGGTCGTCGCGGTCGTCGCCGTCGTGGCGGCGATCCGGGTGGCGACGCTGCCGGGTGGAGTCCCCACCGGCGGCGACGACTCGCTGGGGCCGGCCGCGGGAGCGGCGCAGGAGCGCGGACGCCGCCCGATCACTGGGATCGAGCCGTCCACCGGGCGGCAGCTCACCGTCGCCCAGGACGGTTCGGGCGCCTTCAGCACCATCGGTGACGCCGCCCGCGAGGCGGGGCCCGGCGACACGGTGGTGATCTCCGCCGGCACCTACGAGGAATCGCTGGACATCCCCGCCGACGGTGCCCCGGGTGCCTACGTCACCTACCACGCGGCACCCGGTGCCGAGGTCGTCCTGACCGGCGAAGCCGACGACCAGGGGCTGGTGGAGCTCGCTGACCGGCAGTGGATCCGGTTCGTCGGCATCACGATCCGCGACTCGTCCGGCTACGGTCTCTACGCGACCGGGTCGAGCCACATCGTACTGCAGGACGTCGGGATCGACGGCACCGAGGACGGTGGCGCCGTGTTCGTCGACGGTTCCGATGTCCAGGTGTTCCACTCGGAGGTCCGCGGGACGAACTCCCGGGGCCTCGAAGGGCGTAACGAGGCCGTCACCTTCTCCGGCACCGACGGGTTCGAGATCGCCTGGAGCATCGTGGAGGACAACGGCGAGGAGGGCATCGACGCGAAGTACGAGGCCCGCAACGGCAGCATCCACGACAACACGACGCGGGCCAACCGCGGGCCCAACATCTACATCGACGGCGCCAACAACATCGAGGTCTACAACAACCTGGTGCTGGACGCGACGGGGGAGACCAAGGCCGGCATCTCCCTCGGGATCGAGGATCTCTCGGAGACCCGGCGCACCTACGCGATCGACATCTACAACAACGTCATCAGCGGGAACGACGGAGGGATCAGCTTCTTCGTGGAGTCCGAGGGCACGTTCGAGGACGTGTCGATCATCAACAACACGATCGTGGGCAACCGCGGTGACGCCATCGACCCGCAGGACCACTCGTTCGAGGGCACGAACGTGCTGCGCAACAACATCGTCGTCGGGAACGACGACGACAGCGACGGCGACATGGACGTCTTCGACGCCGGCCACAACCTGTTCGGCAGCGCACCGTTCGGGGCCGACGCGGTCGAGGGTGACGTGGTGTTCGTCGATGCCGAGAACGATGACTTCCGGCTGGTCGAGGGTTCGGCCGGCATCGACGCCGGGTCGTCCGACCGCGTCCCGCAGGCGGACCTGCTCGGGACGGCGCGGCCCGAGGGTGAGGTCGATCTCGGGGCGTTCGAAGGGGCGGTGGCGCCCGCGGGATGAGCGCACCCGCAGCTGGGCCGGTGCAGTAGGCCGCTGCGGGAACCAGCGGTCAGCGTTGCTGGATCGACCCGACCCCGCTCACATCCTCGGTGACCTGCGGGTCGCCGATGTATTCGACCGAGCCCACCCCGCCGACGGCCGCGTCGAGGCGGTCGCTGACGCGCACGACGGCGCTGCCCGCCCCGTTGACGTCGACCTCGGCGGTGGCGCTCTGCAGGTCCTCTCCGTCGTACTTGCCGGTGCCGCTGATCGTGACCGACTGGGCGTCGGCGGCGCCGGACGCAGTCACGTCGCCGGCCCCGCTGAGCTCGACGGTCAGCCGGTCGGTTGCCACGTTGGCGGCGGTGGCGTCGCCCGCGCCGGAGACGGTGATCGAGTCCAGGGTGGCGACCGTCAGCGTGTAGACGATCGGTCCGCTGTCGACGATCTCGGACCCCGGCACGACCCCGAGCACCAGCACGCCGTCGGACACCTCGCTCGTGAGCAGCGGGAGCACGTCGGCGTCGGCCTGGATGGAGAGCGACTCGGTGCCCGTCTGGTCGATGCGCAGTTCGCCGACCGACGCGAGGTCGACCCCGGTGAACCCCCGCACGTCCCGGATCTCGCCGCCGGATCCGGGATCGCTCGCCGTGGCCGCGGTGGTCGGGGCGGTGGTCGGGACGGCGTCACCGGTGGTGGGGGTGGCACCGCACCCGCTGAGGACGACCGCGACCAGCACACCGACGACACCCCGGATTCCGAGCATGCTGCAGGGTAGGGCCGCGAGCGTGTTCGCGTCATGGCCCAAGTGGTGGTGGGTCGGTAGCCGTCGAGTGGCAGTCCCCTGTGTCCCCGCTGGGCCTACTCCCGGTAGTCGTGGGGCTGGGTCCAGTACCGGTGCCCGGTCGGGGTGATCCACTCGACGCGGCGGTCGTCGTGGAGGACGACCTGCCAGCCGGGATGTTCTTTCATGTGATGGTGGGTGGTGCATGCGGTGCACAGGTTGGCCTCGTCGGTGACCCCGCCGGTGTTCCATGGGGTGACGTGGTCGAGTTCGCAGGTCGCCGCGGCGCGGCGGCACCCCGGGGTGCGGCAGGTGACGTCGCGGCCGCGGACGAAGTCGGCGAGCCCGGCGGGGGGTCGGTACACGGTGCGCCCGTAGTCGAGCAGGGTTCCGGAGGCGGGGTCGACGAGCAGGCGCCGCCAGACGGCGTCGGTGGCGATGTCGCGGGCCAGGTGCGCGGGGATGGGGCCGTACCCGGACAGTTCACACGGCTGGT